>NZ_LZKR01000035.1 GCF_001672915.1 Mycobacterium sp. 1245805.9
TCGGGTCGGCCGGTACGAGACGCGCGGGCGCCCTGGCGATCTGGCACGCGCTCAGGTTGTGGGCGAACGGCAGGATACGGGCGTTCCAGACGTCGCGGGCCCGCTGCGCCAGCTCCTCGGGGCTGCCCGAGTTGTCCAGCCAGACGTCGGCGACGGCGCGGCGCTGCTCGTCGTCGGCCTGCGCGGCGATCCGCGCGCGGGCGTCGTCCTCGGGCATGCCACGTTGGTCGACCAGCCGTCGCACCCGCACCTCGACGTCGGCGTGCACCACCACGACGAGCGGGAACAGCGGCGCCATCCCCGACTCCACCAGCAGCGGAATGTCTTCGACCACAACGGAATCCTCGGGCACCGACGCGATGATCTCCGAGCGGCGCTTGCCCACCAGCGGATGCACGATCCCGTTGAGCTTCTGGCGCGCCTCGTCGTCACGAAAGGCCTTGGCGGCCAACGCGGGACGATCCAGCGATCCGTCGGGCGACAGGATGTCGTCGCCGAACGCCTCGACGAGCGCCTTCAGGCCCTCGGTGCCCGGCTCGACGACCTCGCGCGCGATGACGTCCCCGTCGACGACGACGGCACCGCACTTCGCGAAGGTCGACGAGACCGCCGACTTGCCGGCGCCGATGCCACCGGTCAACCCGATGCGCAGCATCCCTGGACGCCGTTAGGCGTTGCCGGCGAGCTTTTCCCGCAGAGCCGCCAACTGGGCGTCGCTGGCGAGCGATCCACCCGCCGCCTTCTCCGACGACGCGCCGTTGCCCGGCGCCGAGTCACCGGCGGCATGGGCGGCCGACTCAACCGGATGGCAGCCCTAGGCGTCGCGGTCACAACAGTCACACTGGCCACCGCAGGGTTGGGGTGCGCGTGGTGCCCACCTCACAGCGACAAATCCTTTGCGTGCCTTGGTTTGTCGCTGTGAGGTGGACAGAAAGGGTGCCGTCGCCGGGAGAGATTCCTGTGGCAGATGTGATTGCCGGCGGCCGCCGTGCCTGGTCACCCGGATGGCAGCCCTAGCCGATCCGGCGTCGCGCCGCACTGCAGCATGCCGTTCTTGGGGTCGGAATTACCGGGCGTTGGTCTGACGAACTGATCGAGCTGCGTGAAAACGTTGTCGTCCACGTCGATTTCGCAGTGCACGTTCGCCGAGTAGGGGAAGTGCAGCACGATCTGCATGCCGGCCTGTTGCGGATCGGGCAACACCGTGTTGGCCTCGAACACGTTGCCGGGCATCGACGGCAGGTTGGTGCTGTTCGTCCGGTTGCCGTTGATCACGAAAATGGCCTGACTGCCGGTGGTCAGTGCATCGATCCGGGCGCGGTAGGTGATGTTGTGCAGGTCGGCCTTGGCGGTTGCCGGGCTTAGCTGGGACCCGGCCGCGATGACGGTCAAGGCGGTGATCGCCATCCATCTGTGGTTGCTGGGGCTCATAGCAGCCGAGATTACCCGGGCTGACAGCGCGGACACCACAGCGACGTCCGCCCCGCGACCCGGGCCCGCGCGAGGCGGGTGCCGCAGCGCGGACAGGACGGGTCGGGGTCGTCGCGCACGCGGGTGAGCCACCGCGGCAGGCCGGGCACCCGACCGTGCGGCACCGCGGTGCGCAGCACCTGAGTCATCGCGGCGTGCAGGCGCTTGACGTCGTCGGCCTCGAGTTGCGGGATCGGGCGGGCCGGCGCGATCCGGGCCCGCCAGCAGATCTCGTCGGTGAGCAGGTTGCCGAGCCCGGCGATCACCGCCTGGTCCATCAGCGTCGGCTTCAGGCGCCCGGACCGGCCGCGCAGCGCCTCGCGGAACGCCGGCAGGCCGAGGCCCAGCGCGTCGGGGCCCTGCGGGCCCGTGACGTGCGCGACGTCCTCGTCGTCGTCGGCCAGCCACACCCCGCGCAGCTTGCGCAGGTCGGCGTAGCGCAGTTCGCCGCGATCCAGCGCGATCACCAGCCGCTCGTACGGCTCGCGCTCGGCGCCGTCGGCGGCGTAGTACGGGTGCCCGGTCATCCCGCTGTGCACCAGCAGCGTCGGGCCGTCCGTCGGCAGCATCAGCCACTTGCCGTGCCGGCGTGGGCGATCGAAGCGGCGCCCGGCGAGCCGCCGGCCGAGCGCCGCGGCGGTGGTGTTTCGCAGGATGCCCGGATCGCGGACCCGCACGCCCCGGATCCGCCGGCCGGGCAGCGCGTCAGCCAGCTCGCGCCGAAAGCCCTCCACGTCGGGCAGTTCAGGCACGAAGCTTCGCCACCCGCTGCGCGGGACCCTTCAGCGAGCGGGCGTGCCGGTACATGCCGGCCCACGGATCACCCTGCCCGGCAAGCCGTTTGGGGACATCGCGGATGGTGAATCGGTCCGCCCGCAGGCCCCGCATGTCCAGCTCGTCCCACTCCAGCGGGGTCGCCACCGGGACGCCCGCCCGGGCGCGCACCGAATACGGCGCAACCGCGGTCTGCGCGTAGGCGTTTCGCATGATGTCGAGGTACACGCGGTCGCCGCGGTTGTCCTTGCGGGCTTCCAGGGTGCGATGCGCGGGGTCGTCGGCCACCACCACTTCGGCGACCTCGCGGGCGAATTGGCGGGCGGTGTCGAAATCGGTGTCGGGACGCAGCGGCACCACGACGTGCAACCCGCGCGACCCGGTGGTCTGCACATAGCGCGCCAGCCCGAGGTCGTCCAGGACCCCGGCCGTCACGTGGGCCGTCGCCCGCACCACCGCGAAGTCGCTGTCGGAGGGGTCGAGGTCGAACACCAGCCGGTCGGGCTTGTGCAGCCGGTCCCGCCGCGACTGCCATACGTGCAGCGTGACGCAGTTCTGGTTGGCCAGCCAGCGCAGCGCCTCGGGGCGTTCCGCCACTGGATGCACCACGGTGCCGCGCTCCTTGTCGACCTCCACCCGGCCCATCCAGTCGGGCAGCGAGTCGGCGAAATCCTGCTGCACCCAACCTTGTTCGCCGATGCCGCGCGGGAACCGCTGCACGGTCAGTGCCCGGTCCCGCAGGTGCGGCAGTATCGCGTCGGCGACCCCCTCGTAGTAGTCCACCAGCTCGCCTTTGGTGATCCCGTCCTTCGGGAACATCACCCGGTCCGGATGGGTGACCTCGACGTCGACGCGCGGCGTCACCGCGTCTCCCGCACGACGTCGGACGCGTCCTTGTCGGTGCGCAGCCCCTGGTATCGCGGGTGGCGCAGCTTGCCGTCACGCGTCCACTCGGAAAACCCGATCTGGGCCACCAACTCCGGGCGCACCCAGTGGGCGCCGTTCTCGCGCACCAGACCCCGGGTGAACGGCGGCTCGTCCTGCTCGAGGGGGGACAGCCGCTCGTGCAGGTTACGCAGCGTGGGTTCGTCGAACCCGGTCCCCACCTTGCCGGCGTAGACGAGGTCGCGGCCGTCGTGGTAGCCGAGCAGCAGCGCACCCAACTCGATGCGGCTGCCCTTGGGACTGGTGTAGCCGCCGACGACGAATTCCTGGTCCCGAACGCATTTGAACTTCAACCAGTTCTTCGACCGGCCGCCTTCGTACGCGGCGTCGGCCCGCTTGGCGATCACACCCTCGTCGCCGCGCTGACATGCCGCCTCATAGGCGCCGATCCCGTCCTCGACCCGGTGCACCGCGAAACGCAGGGGATCCTCGAAGTCAATCGCCTTGCGCAACAGTTTCTTTCGCCACAGCTGCGGCACATCGATGGTGGACTTGCCGTCGATGTGCAGCAGGTCGAACACGTAGTAGAAGACGCGGACGGGGGACGCGCGGGCCACCTCGGGGTCGGTGATGCCCAGCCGGCCCTGCAGCCGTTCGAAGCTGGTGCGCCGGCCCGCGAACGCCACCACCTCGCCGTCCACGACGAACCGCGTGGTGCGCTGGGCGCCGAGCGCGTCGACAAGCTCGGGATAGGTTCCATTGAGCGGCTGCCGATTTCGCGACAGCAGCCGCACCCGGTCACCGTCGCGAAAGCCGACGCAGCGCATCCCGTCGAATTTGCGCTCGAATATCCACTGCGGATCGGAAAACCGCCGGTCGGTCAGGGTCGCCAGCGTGGGGGCCCGCCAGTCGGGCACCGGTTCGTCGTGCAGCGCCGCGCGCACCGGTGCGGGCAGGGCGGCGAAGTCGGTCATGACACGTCGTCCAGTGAGTGGCCGGTCAGCGCCGGCTGGCGCAGCGTGTCGGCGTCCTCGTCGCCTTTGCGCCTGATCAGCAGCCACGTCTCGGCGCGGCCGTCCCGGACCCGGGTCAGCGTGTACCAGCCGCGCAGCCACTCGCCGCACAGAAAGAACGAAAGATGGCCGCGTTCAAGGCATTCGCCCATGTCGAAGGGCGTCGCATTGACATAGGTGCCGCGGTCGCCGTCGACGTCGCGCTCGGCAGCGTCGAGCGGCAGGTCCTCGGTGCGGTGGGCAATTCGGCTGTGGTCGGGGATCGCCCAGGACACCAGCACGCCGTCGATCTCGAGGCGAAGGTAGTAGTAGTCGCTGGCCGCCCCCTGCCGTTGGATGACGAAACGCGGGTCCCGGTCGGGCCGGCGTTTGCGTCGGTGGTCGATCAAACGCATCAGGAAGTGATACCCGTGGGTCACGTGAGGAAACGAGCTATGCCTCACGCCAGGTCAGCTCCATGCCATGGGTGGCCATCCACCGGGAAAGGTCGTAGTCGTTGCGGGCCAGGCCGTCGATGGCGACCACGGCGCGCCGCACGGCCCGTTCGGCCACCTCCGGGGTCAGCAGGCCGTGGCGCACGGCGTCGAGCAGCTCGTCGACGTCGGCCAGCCCGGCGCCGTCGCCGGTGCGGACGACGATGTCGAGGTAGTGGTCTTCCGAACGCCACACGTCCGGGCCCGGCGTGTATTCGCCCACGTCGAGGTAGAAGTCCTGGTCGCGTTCGTGCCCCGGGTTGAAGTGAAAGACGGTGGCGCGCAAGCCCAACGACGGCAGCAGCCACGATTCGAGGTAGTGGAACTGCGCGCGGCCCGGGGTGGGGCGGGCGAGGTAGAGCCCCCACGGGTGCACGACGTACTCGTCGACGGCCCGCACGATGCCCTTCGGATCGGTGTTGGTGCGGGCGACCAGGTCGAACGTCTCGTGCTTCGGCGGGTGGATGGTCCCACCCTAGTTGCCGCGGCCGTTGGCAGGCATCATCACCATGTCGAAGTGAGCATGGGCAATCGGGCCACGGGGAGGGGCAGAGTGAGCGACCTCAGCGGAAAGACAGCCCTCGTCACCGGCGGGAACTCGGGCATCGGGTTGGCGACCGCGCAGCGACTGGCCGACGCGGGCGCCCACGTCTTCCTGACCGGTCGCAATCAGGACACCATCGACGCCGCGGTGGCCTCGATCGGTGACCGGGCGACGGGGATCCGCGCCGACGTGGCCAACCTCGACGACGTGGCGGCGGTCGCCGACGCCATCACAGCCCGCGGGGGCGGCCTCGACGTGCTCTTCGCCAACGCGGGCGGCGGGGAATTCGCGGCCCTGGGCGACATTTCGGTCGAACACTTCACCTCTACGTTCATCACCAACGTGGGCGGCACTTTGTTCACCGTGCAAGCCATGCTGCCGCTGCTCAACCGCGGCTCGTCGATCGTGCTGACCGGTTCCACCGCCGCCTACAACGGCACCCCGGCGTTCAGCGTGTACGCGGCGACCAAGGCGGCGATCCGCTCCTTCGGGCGGACCTGGGCCGCCGAACTCGTGGGCCGTGGGATCCGCGTCAACACCATCGTTCCCGGCCCGGTCGAGACGCCGGGGCTGCTGGGACTGGCGCCGGCCGGACGAGAGCAGGAGCTGCGAGAAGGCGAGGCCTCCAAGGTCCCGATGGGCCGCCTGGGCAGGCCCGAGGAGGTCGCCGCGGCGGTGCTTTTCCTCGCGTCGGACGAAAGCAGTTTCATGACCGGCAGCGAGTTGTTCGTCGACGGCGGTGCGGAGCAGCTCTAGGGTCGGCCCGGACTAACGCTTCAGCCGGATCTTCCACCGCACGAAGCCGCCGTAGAACACCGACAGCGCGGCCAGCATCCCCATGTCAATCAGCCAGACCTTCGAGGTGTGCTCCCAGAACCGGTCCTGGGACAGCAGCGTGTCGGGCACCAGGTGGCGCAGGTCGACCGTCGACGCCGCCGCGGCGTAGCCCCAGCGCGCCGGCATCGCGAAGGACAGCTGGTCGAGCCCGAGCCGGCCGGTCACCGGGACCATCCCGCCGCACAGCACCAGCTGCGCCATCACCGTGACCACGAACAGCGGCATGATCTGCTCGCTGGAGCGGACTAGCGACGAAATGGCCAGCCCGAGGATGGCCGAGGCGACGCAGGTCCCCGCCACGGTCAGGAATAGCTCGATGGTGGCCCCGGCGGTCGAATGGCCGAGCAGAACGGCGCCACGAGTGGGGGCGCTCTTGCCGATCACCACGATCGCGGTGACGATCGCCGACTGCAGGATCGCGAACCCGCAGAACACCGCCGTCTTCGCGAGCAGGTAGGCCGTCGTCGACAGCCCGACCGCCTGCTCGCGCTGGAAAATGGCGCGCTCGCCGACCAGGTCGCGGATCGTCAGCGCGGTGCCCATGAACGCCGCGGCCGGCAGCAACAGGGCCAGGATCTGCGCGGCTTCGTCGGGCGTCCCGGCGTTCGGCCCCGGCACCTGGAATCCGTGGTTGCCCGGCACCGTCAGCGACAGCGAACCCAGGATGAACGGCAACAGCGCCAGGAAGACGAAGTAGGCGCGGTCGGCGACGACGAGGCGGACCTGCCGGCGGGCGACCGTGGAAATCTGGCGCCGCACGCTGGTGTGGACCGGCTCGCCCAGGTCGCCGGGCTCGTCGGTCCGGGCCGGCAGCAGTTTCTGGGGCCGCTTCTGGGCCTCGGCCCGCTCCTGGAAGCGCCGGTTGGCCTCCTCGGGGTCGGCGCCCACCTTGGTGAAGATCTTGGCCCAGTTGGTGGTGCCCATCGCCTCGCCGATCTGGTCAGGCGGGCCAAAGTAGGCGGTCTTGCCGCCCGGGGCCACCAACAACAGCTGGTCGCAGATGTCCAGGTAGGACAGCATGTGCGTCACCACGATCACGACGCGGCCGGCGTCGGCCAGCTGGCGCAGCATCGTCATGACCTGGTGGTCCAGCGCCGGGTCGAGGCCCGACGTCGGCTCGTCGAGGATCAGCAGCGACGGCCCGGTGAGCAGCTCGAGCGCCACCGAGGCGCGTTTGCGCTGGCCGCCCGACAGCTTGTCGACGCGGGTGTCGGCGTGCTTGGTGAGGTCGAGCTCCTCGAGCACCTGGGCGACCACCTTGGCGCGGTCGGCCTTGCTGGTGTCGGGCGGCAGCCGCAGTTCGGCGGCGTAGCCCAGCGCCTGGTTGACCGTCAGCTGGCGGTGCACCACGTCGTCCTGGGGCACCATGCCGATCCTGCTGCGCAGCGACGCGTACTCGGCGTGGATGTCGTGGCCCTCGAAGGTCACCGAACCCGAGGTGGGGCTGGTGTAGCCGGCGATCAGCCGGGCCAGCGTGCTCTTGCCGGCGCCCGACCCGCCGATCACGGCGGTCAGCGTCCCCGGGCGGGCGGTCAGCGAGATGTCGTCGAGCAGTTGCTTGCCGTTGTCGACGACGTAGCGGACGTTGCGCACCTCGAGGCCGCCGGTGCGCGCCGCGGCGGCGCCGCCCTCGACCAGCGTGCCGTCCCGGAACACCAGGTCGACGTTGCCGATGGTGACGACGTCGCCGTCGGTCAGGATCGCCGACCCGACCCGGGTGCCGTTGACGAAGGTGCCGTTGATGCTGTTGTCGCGGATCTCGGTCCCGAGCGGGGTGTGCAGCAGCGTGGCGTGGTGACGCGAGGCGAGGACGTCGTAGACGACGATGTCGCTCTCGGCGGCGCGGCCGATCGTCTTGGCGCCGGCCGTGCCCGCGGCCGCCGACAGGCGCGGCGAGAGCAACTTCACGAACCTCGTCGCCAGGTTGGAGACGTCAGCCGTCCTGGCGTCGATCACGGTCGACTGGGCGGGCGGTGGCGCCTCCGGCTGGAGCGCCGGTTCGGCGTTGACAGTGGTCACCTGGTCGGGTGGCGTCCTGTCGGGGGGCCTGGGCGGCGGCGCCTGCCGCGGCTGCGGGGGACGCGGTGGCCTCGGTGGTGTCGGCGGCCTTGGCGGCTGCCGGGGCGGGCCCTGGGACGGCATCGGGCGCGGCGGCGCGGGCTGCCTGGGCTGGCTCCCGGTCTGGCCGCGCCGGGGGACGGGCGGCGCGGTGGGGTTCGTCCGCTCCGGCAGCGCGGACCACGCCACGGTCGGCGGCCCGGAGTCCCGCGTCGGCCTGGCCGGCGGCGGTCCACTGGCGTGGCCGTGCTGCGGTCCGACCGCGAACGTCAGCCTGGGTCCCTGCGGGTTGCCGACGTTGATGCTCTGGCCGTCGTGGATGTCGATGACCGGCATCCGGTAGCCGTTGACGTAGGTGCCGTTCAGCGAGCCGTTGTCGATCGCCAGCCAGCGGCCCTGGTCGAACCGCACAATCAGGTGCGCGCGCGAGATCCGGGGGTCCGGAATCCGCATGTCCGCGTTCGCGTCCCGCCCGACGACGACCTCGTGGCCGGCCGCGAACGAGCGTTGGGACCCGTCGTGCCGGATGGTCAGGACAGGCGGGGCGGGTCGAGTCACTACACAAGTATCGGTCCGCGGTTTGAGTGCTCCCCATGGGACTCGCCTGTGATTTGGCTTTGTTTCGATTTGGCCACTCATAGCTCGCTCATAGCCTCCTGAGACCCGTCGCCAACCGAGATCCGGCATCATTCGGACGTGCGGGGAGTGAAAGCACAGAAACGAGGGGGCAACGATTGACGGACGAACACAGGGGCACGACCCGGCGCATCGACGCCGGACGACGGCTGCTGAGTAACCCGCGCCTGGCGCGTGAGGCCCTGCGCGCGGGCTTCAATTCGGGTCCCTCGGCGACCGTCGCGCACCTGTTTCGTCGCATCCCGCCGGTCAACTCGACCCCGAACGCCGAGCCCCCGGCCTTGGAGGCGGCTGTTGTGTCCCGCCCCGAGGCCAGCGCCTCCCGCCTCGCGCTGAGCAGCGGTGCGGCGTTCGCCGGCTACACGATCCTGCGGCAGCTCGGCGCCGGCGGCATGGCCGAGGTCTACCTGGCGCTGCATCCCCGGCTGCCGCGCCGCGACGTGATCAAGGTGCTCGCCGAGGCGGTCACCGCCGATCCCGAGTTCCGCGAGCGGTTCAACCGCGAGGCCGACCTGGCGGCGACTCTCTGGCACCCGCACATCGTCGGCGTCCACGACCGCGGCGAATTCGACGGCCAGCTCTGGATTTCCATGGACTACGTCGAGGGCACCGACGCCGCCCGGCTGGTCAAGGAGCGCTACCCGGACGGGATGCCCATCGACGAGGTGTGCGCGATCGTGCAGGCGGTCGCGGGGGCGCTGGACTACGCCCACGATCGCGGCCTTTTGCACCGCGACGTCAAGCCCGCCAACATCCTGCTCACCCATCCCGAGGACGGGGAACGCCGAATCCTGTTGGCGGACTTCGGTGTAGCGCGTCACCTCGCCAACATCAGCGGCATCACCGAGACCAACGTCGCGGTGGGGACCGTGGCCTACGCCGCCCCCGAGCAGCTGACCGGTTCCAACATCGACGGCCGCGCGGACCAATACGCGTTGGCGGCCACGGCATTTCATCTGCTCACCGGCGCGCCGCCCTTCCAGCACTCTAACCCGGTCGCGGTGATCAGCCAGCACCTGCACGAGGATCCGCCGCGGCTCAGCGATTACCGCCCCGATTTGGCCTACCTCGACGACGTGTTCCTCACGGCCCTGGCCAAACGCCCCGAGGACAGGTTCGAGCGGTGCCGCGCGTTCGCCGCCGCCGTCGGCGAGCGGATCGACGCCGCCGCGGAGGACGCTTCGGCCGATGGCGCCGCGATCACACCACGGCGCGGGGTGATGGCCCTTGTGCGCCACCGGTTCTCGTCGCGGGCCCGGTGGGCGACCGCGCTGGTGTGCGCGGTGCTGATCGCCATCGCGGCGACCTGGTCGACGCTGTACTCGTTCCAGCCGCAGAGCCCGACGCCCAACGTCCCCGCACTCGCGTCGCGACCGTCCGTGCCGGAGCCCAGCGCGGCGCCCGCGCGACCCGGGGGACCGGTGCTCAACGGCACCTACAAGCTGACCTACGACCGCAGCAAGCAGACCACCAACGGCATCCCGATCCGCCACGACGGCCCGGTCGCCAGCTGGTGGGCATTCCGCTCGGTGTGCACCGCCAACGGGTGCGCGGCGACCGGAACCCAGCTCGACGACACCAACCACCAGGTGGCCAGCACGGTTGACGGCGGCCACACCTACTCGCTGCGGTTCATCGGTGGCTATTGGCAGGGCGGGTTCCAGCAGGAGCGGGCCGGCTGCACCGAGCCCAACGGGCAGGTCAGGGCCACCCAACAGGAAAGCGTCGCCGGGTCGCTGGCGCCGCAGGCCGACGGCACGCTGCGCGGCACCGTGACACAAACCGCCCTGTCCGACGAGTGCGGCGCGCAGGGAGCGGTGGTGCGGGTTCCGGTGGTAGCCACCCGCGTCGGCGACGCCCCGCCGTCCGTGCCGGTCGCCGATCCCGCGCAGGTGATCAGCGCGTCGACCACGCCGCCCCACCCGGGCGCGCCGGTCCTGGGCGGGTCGTGCAGCGACGTCGACAAGCTCGCCTACGACCCGACCAACAGCGAGCAGGTCGTCTGCGAGGGCAACACGTGGGCCAAGGCGCCGATCACAATGGGCGTGCACGCCACCGGCAGCTCCTGCAACCGTCCGAACACCTCGGTGTTCGCGATGTCCACCTCGAGCGACGGCTACCTGCTGCAGTGTGACCCGGTCACGCGGACCTGGACGCGCCCCGGGGCCTAGTTTCTCTGGCCGCTCTGGCCGCGCCCCTTAGCCGCGAGCGTGCGTGTCTGTCCGCCGACACGCCGCGTCGCGTGGCATTCTGCGCACGCTCGTGTGGTCGTGACTGACTTTCGTGGCCCGCGAGTCCTAATAAACTTCCACGTATGCGTGTGGACGTCGCTGATGTGCAGGCGATGGCGGGTCGATGGGGCGCGTCGGTCGGTGAGCGACACGGCCGCTCCGCCGAGGCTCGGCTTGTCGTGTCAGGCCAGCGCCGCAGCGGTGGCTGGCGCTCATGCGGAGGTCACCGCGTTCACGGCGGCACTGGCCGCGCGCGTGGGTGCCCACGCGACTCGCGTGTCTGAGGCTGACACGCGATATGTCGCCAACGAGGCTGACGCTGCCAACGAGATGTCCGCGGTGATCGGCGGGTAGCGAATGTCGGGGGTCGCGGGGTTTCCCGACCTTTCGGGGCTGTTGACCTGGCCCACCGAACATCTCACGGCCGCGGCCGACCACTGGGAGGCCGTCGGTGCGCGCAGCTATGGGGTAGCCAACCAGGTGTGGCGGGACGCGCTTGCCGTCGATTGGCAAGGTGACGGCGCCGACGCGCTGCGCATGGCGACCCACGCTGACATGCTGACGACCAGCGGGGCAGCCGACCAACTGCAAGCGGCGGCCAAGGTGGCCCGCAGCGGAGCCGCCGATCTTTTTGCGGCCCGCTCGCGGCTGCGCCACGCGATCGAAGACGCCAATGCCGCCGGATTCGATGTGCGCGAAGACATATCGGTCACCGACCGCTCCACTGGCGGTACGCCCGCGTTGCGGGCCGCCCGGGAAGCCCAGGCGCAAACCTTCGCCGCCGATATCCGGCAGCGCGCAGCGCACTTACTCGCGCTCGATCAACAGGTGGCGGCGAAAGTCACCGCGGCCGTAGCCGGTGTTCGTGACACCTTTCCGCGAGATCGTGGTACTTCGCTGGACCCCAAGGCCCAAGCCGTCGACAACCACACGTTCAAACAAGACCCGCCGTCGCCGGGTCCTCCTGGCGACCCGTTTAAGGGGTGGAGCGAAGAGCAAAAGCAGCAAGTGGCCATCGAGATCGCGCACGGTCACGCACTCGACAAGCATGCCGAGGACTTTCCGAAGGGGTGGTCCGAGCGAGACCTGGCCCGCTGGATCTACGACTCGATGAATGACCCCAATACTCGTTTCGGTACCGATGTGGACTCTGGCGCGTTGACGTTGCTGCGCGACGGCAAAATTATTCAAATCAATCCAAAGGGCCGGGACTATGGCACTACTTACGCGCCTCAGCCGCGTCCTGGAAGTACCTGGCGAACCCCGCAGGATTATTTTGAGCAGCGCACGCGGCCATTCGAGCCTCTGCCCCCTCCTGCGCCGGGACGGCTCCCGCCCGTCGCTCCGGGCGAGATGGCGCCCCCTGCATCCGCACCACAATCCCCATCGGCACCGCGGGCGGCAGCCCCACCGCCCGTGGAAGCACAGCCAGCGCCCAAACCGGCACCTTCGGCCCCGGGTGGGAGGGGACCGGTCGTTGTTGGCGGACCGGGGGCCACGCCCTTCGGTCCCACGCTGGTGCCGCCTCCGCACACGGGCCATCACCAGCCGCCAGTGCTCGGTGACATGGACCCTGACCCATGGGACCACGGTGAATGATCTCGATCAGGTGGAAATCGGATTGACTATCGGAGCCGGCCGATCGGGCTGCTTCCCGCGAGTCACCTGTGCGTCATCGCCACGCCGTCCGGTCCGTGGCCCCGCTAAACGCGGCCTTTAGTCGACTTGCCCTTGAGTATCGTTTCGGCCGCCCTTTGGGAACAACAGCTTGGCGCGGCGGTAGCCGCCGATTTTGCGCTGCAAACCGCGAAGCAAAGCCAGGGCCTCGACGTCGGAGAAGCTCGTGACCGAGTCAAAGTCCAAACCCGATCCGACCAGGTCGCTGGCCCAAGTGACTTCAGTCAAGAACAGCACTCGCGCCCAATCCAGATCGGTCAGTGCCTCGTGGTCGGTGACGGCATGCTCAAGACGTAGGGTCAGCGCCCCGAATTCCTCCCAAGTTGGCAACCCGAGCACCTGAAACGGAAACGGTTGTCCAGCCGCCGACGACTCCCACTGGCGCAGGGTCTGTCGAATGAAATTGCGTTCATCATCGGTCAGTTCGACTACCACCAAGCCCGAAGAACTTGTCATCGCAACGATCTTAAGACCAGCATTGACACGCTTGTCGGTGGCCGCCTCTACCCTGGTGCCATGGCCTTTGCCACTGAACACCCCATCGTCGCGCACTCGGAATACCGCCCGGCGGCCGAGGACGTCGAAGCGCTGGTGCGCGCCGGTGGCCGCTTCGAAGTTGTCAGCCCGCACGCACCGGCCGGCGACCAGCCCGCGGCCATCGACGAGCTGGAGCGCCGCATCCGGGCGGGGGAGCGTGACGTGGTCCTGCTCGGCGCCACCGGCACCGGAAAATCGGCCACTACCGCCTGGCTCATCGAGCGGCTGCAGCGCCCCACGCTGGTGATGGCGCCCAACAAGACGCTGGCCGCTCAGCTGGCCAACGAGCTGCGAGAGATGTTGCCGCACAACGCCGTCGAGTATTTCGTGTCGTACTACGACTACTACCAGCCGGAGGCGTACATCGCGCAGACCGACACCTACATCGAGAAGGACAGCTCCATCAACGACGACGTGGAGCGGCTGCGACACTCCGCGACGTCGGCGCTGCTGTCGCGGCGCGATGTGGTGGTGGTCGCGTCGGTGTCGTGCATCTACGGCCTGGGCACGCCGCAGTCCTACCTGGACCGCTCTGTCGAACTGCAGGTCGGGACCGAGGTGCCCCGCGACGGCCTGCTGCGGCTTCTGGTCGACGTCCAGTACACCCGCAACGACCTTTCCTTCACCCGCGGCTCGTTCCGGGTCCGCGGCGACACCGTGGAGATCATCCCGTCCTACGAGGAGCTGGCGGTCCGTATCGAGTTCTTCGGCGACGAGATCGAGGCGCTGTACTACCTGCACCCGCTGACCGGCGAGGTGGTTCGCCAGGTCGACTCGCTGCGGATCTTCCCCGCCACCCACTACGTGGCCGGGCCGGAGCGGATGGCCCACGCGATCTCCACCATCGAGGAGGAGCTCGCCGAGCGGCTCGCCGAGTTCGAGCGACAGGGCAAGCTGCTGGAGGCCCAGCGGCTGCGGATGCGCACCAACTACGACATCGAGATGATGCGCCAAGTCGGGTTCTGCTCGGGCATCGAGAACTACTCGCGGCACATCGACGGCCGGGGGCCGGGATCGCCGCCGGCGACGCTGCTCGACTACTTCCCGGAGGACTTCCTGCTGGTCATCGACGAGTCGCACGTCACCGTGCCGCAGATCGGCGGCATGTACGAGGGCGACATGTCCCGCAAGCGCAACCTGGTGGAGTACGGGTTCCGGCTGCCGTCGGCGTGCGACAACCGTCCGCTGACCTGGGAGGAGTTCGCCGATCGGATCGGGCAGACGGTGTATCTGTCGGCCACGCCGGGGCCGTACGAGCTGAGCCAGACCGGCGGTGAGTTCGTCGAGCAGGTGATTCGGCCGACCGGCCTGGTGGATCCCAAGGTGCTGGTCAAGCCGACCAAGGGGCAGATCGACGACCTGATCGGGGAGATCCGCAAGCGCGCCGCCGCCGACGAGCGGGTGCTGGTCACGACGCTGACCAAGAAGATGGCCGAGGACCTCACCGACTACCTGCTGGAGATGGGCATCCGGGTGCGCTACCTGCACTCCGAGGTCGACACCCTGCGCCGGGTGGAGCTGCTGCGCCAGCTGCGCCTCGGCGATTACGACGTGCTGGTGGGCATCAACCTGCTGCGTGAGGGCCTCGACCTGCCGGAGGTGTCGCTGGTGGCGATCCTCGACGCCGACAAGGAAGGCTTCCTGCGCTCGACGCGAAGCCTGATCCAGACCATCGGCCGCGCCGCGCGCAACGTGTCCGGCGAGGTGCACCTGTACGCCGACACCATGACCGACTCGATGAAGGAGGCCATCGACGAGACCGAACGGCGCCGCGCCAAGCAGATCGCCTACAACGAGGCCCACGGCATCGACCCGCAGCCGCTGCGCAAGAAGATCGCCGACATCCTCGACCGGGTCTACGCCGAAGCCGACGACAGCGAAACCGTCGAAATCGGCTCCGGGCGCAGCATGTCCCGTGGCCGGCGCGCCCAGGGTGAGCCGGGTCGCGCGGTCAGCGCCGGCGTCTTCGAGGGCCGCGACACGTCGAACATGCCGCGCGCCGAACTGGCCGACCTGATCAAGGACCTCACCGCGCAGATGATGGCCGCCGCCCGCGATTTGCAGTTCGAGCTTGCGGCCCGGTTCCGCGACGAAATCGCCGACCTCAAAAAGGAACTGCGCGGGATGGATGCCGCCGGCCTGAAGTGACGCACACCGACGCCGTCACCGGCAGCTGGCGCGAGCTGCTGGGCGCCAAGTACCTGGGAACCTCGGTCGTGCTGGCCGGTGGCGTCGCGCTGTACGCGACCAACGAGTTCCTGACGATCAGCCTGCTGCCGAACACCGTCGCCGAGATCGGCGGCAGCCGCCTTTACGCCTGGGTGACCACGCTGTACCTGGTCGGGTCGGTGGTCGCGGCGACCATGGTCAATCCGATGCTGGCGCGCATCGGCGCGCGCTCGTCATTCCTGTTGGGGCTGGCCGTGTTCGGTGTCTCGAGCCTGGCGTGCGGGGCGGCCCCCAACATGGAGGTGCTGATCGCGGCGCGCGCCCTGCAGGGCGTCGCCGGCGGCCTGCTGGCCGGCCTCGGCTACGCGGTCATCAACGCGGCGCTGCCCCGCTCGCTGTGGACCCGGGCCTCGGCGCTGGTGTCGGCGATGTGGGGGGTCGCGACGGTGGTTGGGCCCGCGACGGGCGGCCTGTTCGCCCAGTTCGGTTTGTGGCGGTGGGCTTTCGTCGCGATGACCGTTCTGACGGCGCTGATGGCCACGCTGGTGCCGATCGCGCTGCCCGCCGGCCGCGCCGGGCAGAGCGCCGACGCACTGCGGCTGCGGGTTCCGGTGTGGTCGCTGGTGCTCATCGGTGCGGCCGCCCTGGCGGTCAGCGTCGCCCAGATCCCGCACAACGTCGTCGCGACGGCCGGGCTGCTCGCCGCCGCCGTGGTGCTGGTCGGTCTGTTCGCGGTCGTCGACTGGCGGATGCACGCGGCGGTGTTGCCGCCCAGCGTGTTTGGGCCCGGACCGCTGAAGTGGATCTACCTGGCGATGGGCCTGCTGATGATCGGGGCGATGGTGGACACCTACGTGCCGCTGTTCGGTCAGCGGTTGGCCCACCTGTCGCCGCTCGCGGCCGGATTCCTGGGCGCCGCGCTGGCGGTCGGCTGGACGGTTTCCGAGATCCTCAGCGCGTCGCTGGAGAGCCCGCGGGCGATCGGGCGGGTGATCGTGGCGGCGCCGGTGGTGGTGGCGTCGGGCCTGGCGCTGGGTGCGCTCACCCAGCGCGACAACGCGCCGGCCGGGACCGTCGCGGCCTGGACGCTGGGGTTGCTGGTCGCGGGGATCGGGATCGGGATGGCCTGGCCCCATTTGTCCGTGCGCGCAATGGAATCCGTCGACGACCCGGCCGAAGGCGTCGCGGCGGCCGCGGCGATCAACACCGTGCAGCTCATCTCGGGGGCGTTCGGGGCCGGGGTGGCCGGCGTCGTCGTCAACACGGCTCAGGGCGGCGGCGACGCCACCGCTGCCCGCTGGTTGTTCGCCGTGTTCACAGCGTTGACGGGCGCGGGTGTTGTGGCTTCGTACCGCGCGGTGCGCGGCAACCGCTGAGCTCAGTCGGGCTCTTCGCCGCCGCGGAGGATGGCAACCACCCCGTCGACGTCGGCGAAAACCTCCGAGGCGCTGCCCATCTTGGCGCCCGACAGGGTCATCGTCACCCTGACCTCGCCGTCGTCGATGTCGTGGGCGTCGGCGTCGAGCTCGGTGAGCTGCCACTCGCGCTGCCCGCAGATCCGCAGCAGCTCCCGCAGCACGCCGCGGCCGTTTTCGTAGATGATGGTCAGCCGGCGGGTCCCCCGCAGCCGGGCCGTGAGCTGACGCTCGACCGCGCTGAACGCCAGCGCGCTGACGAAATGCAGGGCCACGACCGCGATGGCCAGCAGCAGCAACCCGGCGCCGACCGCCATGCCGATCGCGGCCGATTCCCACACCGCCGCCGCCGTCGTGAGCCCGTGCACCGCGCCGCGCCGCGTGATGATGATGCCGGCGCCCAAAAAGCCTACGCCCGAAACGATTTGGGCCGCGACGCGGGACGGGTCGAGCGAGACGGTCCCTGCGTGCACGATGTCGAAGAAGCCGAATTTGCTGACCAGCATGATCAACGCCGACGACGTGCCGACGATGGTCTGGGTCCGCAGGCCCGCGCTCTTGCCCTGCACCGTGCGTTCCAGTCCGATGAGCGCCGTCAGGCCGAAGGCGGCCAACAGCTCGATGACGTGGCGCGCGCCCTGCACGTCGCCGCCGAGCAGCGGGTTGGCCAGCAGGATCTGCATCTCCGTCAACTACCCACGGATGGCGCTTCTACGCGCTCGTCACCGCGTCGACTTCACGACCTGCGAGTAATGGAACTGCCAACGCTCGACGATGCGGAACCCGAGATAGCTCGGGAACCGGTACGCGGGGCTACGCCCGAAGGCGGTCCCCGGCGGCAGCGACTGCCCGGCTTGGTGATCCGGCAGCGAGCCGTCCTTGTTGGTGATAGTCCAGATGGCGGGGCACTTGTTGATCTTGGCCGTCGTCAGCCACACGGCGACGTGGCCGTCCCACAGCCAGCCGACCTTTGGCCCGTAGGCGCCGCGCTCCACGTCGATCAGCGAGCGGAAGGCCGCCGGCCGGGTGGCCAGCAGGGCGCGGATCGGTCCGGGTCGCCAGGGCACGGTGTTGTCGACCATCAGGCAGTCCCCGGGCGCGGCGTGCGAGCTGATCAGGTCGGCCACTTGGCTGTAATCCCAGCCCTCCTTGGCGTACGGCCAGCGCTGGATGAACAGGTAATTCGGCACCGCGGCGGAGGCGAACGCCAGGACCACCGCGACGATGAGCCAGGGCTTGCGGGCCAGCGTGACGATGCAGACGGCCATGACGACGGCCGCCGCGGGCGTGGTGAGGATCAGGTAGCGGGGAAAGTAGATCGGTTCGACGACAGCCGAGTAGATGACGACGAGCGCGGTCGGCAGGACGATCCACGCGGCGCAGCTGATCAGGAGCACGCGCAGGTCGCCCCCCGGACCCCGCGCGCCCCGCAGCCACGCCACGACCGCCGCGACGAGAAGCACCGCCGTCAGGATCGCGAACGGCACGCTGTGGTCGAAGTACTGCCGCAGGGTGATGTCGAAGGCGTAGTGCCAGCTGACGGGAAAGAGCCAGTTGACCTGGTACACCTGGCCGTGGGCGAAGACGAGGAACGGTGTCATGGCGCCGACGGCGATGGCCGAGCTGGCTGCCCACCACGTGACCGGCGACCTGCGGGATCCCTTCGGCGCCAGCAGCGGCACCAGCACCGCGTACACCGGCACCAACAGGATCAGGTTGAGGCTGAGCAGGATCGACAGCATCAGCGCCAGCGCGTAGCCCACCCACAATCGCGGCCGGTTGCGCCGCACGGCGGCGACGAGCAACACCGTCAGCCAGATGGCCGCGGCGGCCGCGAAGGCGTACGAGCGCGCTTCCATTCCCGCCCAGGTGGTGCGCGGCAAGATGGCGAAGACCGCGCCCGCGCACCGGGCCGTGGCGCGCCCGGGGACGAACTGCCTGGTGAACACCGTGACGCCCGCGGCGGCGGCCCCGACGGCCAGGGCGCTGGGCGCCCGCGACCAGAACTCCGTCGGCGGAAATATCGCGAACCAACCGTGCATGACCAGGTAATACAGGCCGTGAACAGCGTCGATGTGGCCCAGCAGCTTCCACAGCTCGGGCAAAGTCCTGCTGGCCGAGGCCGAGATGGTGGCTCCCTCGTCGAACCACAACGACGGCCGGCTGGCCCAGGCGGCGCTGACGGCGGCGGCGAACACCGCGATCGCCCACGGATCGAGCAAACCTCCGCGCGGGCGCGCCGGCGCGGCGTCGTCGGCGACGTCTGAGGCGTCGGCGGCGCGCGGCTCAGCGGTGGACATGGCCATGATGCTTGTCACTGTAAGGGGCGCAACGTGAACTGGCTCGCGACGAGCCTGGTGGGGGAGGGTAGGGTGCTTGCCCGCAATTGCGGCGCGCGCCCGCGGCGGGCCAAAAGCGGGGCCGTGCAAGGCTTTCTGCGTGGGCCCCGCTGAATCGGCCCTTGAATCGCGGGGCAAATCGGCCGCTAGTGCCGCCCGGCCTCGGTAAATGCCCGTGGCGTCACGCCACGCTGAGCAAGAAATCTTTCTCCTCTCCCTCCGGCAAACGCGATACTGTCTTGGGTTGGCTGACCAACCGAAACTGGGAGGGTAAATGAGTGCCTATCGAACCGTGGTGGTCGGGACCGACGGCTCGGATTCGTCGTTTCGCGCGGTAGACCGGGCGGCGCAGATCGCGGGGGACGACGCGAAGCTGATCATCGCGTCGGCGTACCTGCCCCAGCACGAGGACACCCGGGCCGCCGACGCACTGCGGGACGAGAGCTACAAGGTGTCCGGGACCGCGCCGATTTACGCGATCCTCCAGGACGCCAAGGAGCGGGCGCGCAAGGCCGGCGCCAAGAACATTGAAGACCGGTCGATCGTCGGCGCCCCGGTCGACGCGTTGGTCAAGCTCGCCGAGGACGAGAAAGCCGACCTGCTGGTCGTCGGCAACGTCGGCCTGAGCACCATCGCGGGACGGCTGCTGGGATCGGTGCCGGCCAACGTCTCGCGCCGGGCCAAGGTCGACGTGCTCATCGTGCACACCACGTAGCGATCGGGGTGTGCAGCTAGGGCTTTGGGTGTGAGGCTAGGGCGCGAAAATCGCCTCAAGCGCCCCGTCAGTGCACGCGGAAAGCCGTCGACGCACACGCGCCGCGCAACGACCTACCAGCCGCGCTCGCGCCATTCGGCCAGGTGCGGGCGCTCGTCGCCCAACACGGTGTCGTCCCCGTGGCCGGGGTAAATGACGGTCGAGTCGTCGTAGACGTCGAACACCCGGGTGGTGACGTCGTCGAGCAGCTGCGCGAAATCTCCGGGCTGCCACGTCTTGCCCACACCGCCCGGGAAGAGGCAGTCGCCGGTGAACAAGTGCGTGACCCCGCCGGGCGCGGGCCCGGCGAGGGCCAGCGCGACCGAGCCGGGGGTGTGCCCGCGCAGGTGGATGACGTCGAAGCTCAGGTCGCCGACCCGCACGGTGTCACCGCCGGCCAGCAAACGGTCGGGCTTGACCGGTAGCGGCTCCGCGTCGATCTCGTTCGCGGCGGTCGGGGCGCCCGTGGCCTTCGCGACAGCCTCCAGCGCCTGCCAGTGATCGAAGTGCTGATGGCTGGTCACGATCAGCGACAGCTTCGGCGCGTACCGGCGGATCAGGTCGATCAGGACGTCGGCGTCGTTGGCGGCGTCGATCAACAGGGTTTCCCCGGTCGCGGAACACGTCACCAGATACGCGTTGTTGTCCATTGGGCCCACCGACGCCTTTAGAATCGTGGCGCCGGGTAGGGTCCGGCGGGCCGCGGTGCCAGGGTCGACGTGTCCGGTGTAGTTGTCGCTTGGCTCAACCGAGACGGTCATAGCGGCCACGTTACTGGTCACCGATCGCTTGTCGGTATGGGCACATAGCATGGAATGCGCCGTGCGCATCAACGGCTACAGCATCAAAGATTCGTTGATAGATCCTGAAAGAAGGCAGCGTGGCTGACCGCCTGATCGTCAAGGGTGCCCGCGAGCACAACCTGCGCGGCGTCGACCTCGACCTGCCGCGCGACTCGTTGATCGTGTTCACCGGGTTGTCCGGATCGGGCAAGTCGTCGCTGGCGTTCGACACCATCTTCGCCGAGGGCCAGCGCCGCTACGTGGAGTCGTTGTCGGCGTACGCCCGCCAGTTCCTGGGTCAGATGGACAAGCCGGACGTCGACTTCATCGAGGGCCTGTCCCCGGCGGTGTCGATCGACCAGAAGTCCACTAACCGCAACCCGCGCTCGACCGTCGGAACCATCACCGAGGTCTACGACTACCTGCGGCTGCTGTATGCCCGCGCGGGCACGCCGCACTGCCCGGTCTGCGGCGAGCGCATCGCCCGCCAGACGCCCCAGCAAATCGTCGACCAGGTGCTGGTGATGCCGGAGGGCACCCGGTTCCAGGTGCTCGCGCCCGTGGTGCGCACCCGCAAGGGCGAGTTCGCCGACCTGTTCGAGAAGCTCAACGCGCAGGGCTACAGCCGGGTGCGGGTCGACGGCGTCGTTCATTCGCTGACGGATCCGCCGAAGCTGAAGAAGCAGGAAAAGCACGACATCGAGGTGGTGGTCGACCGCCTGACCGTCAAGGCCAGCGCCAAGCAGCGGCTCACCGACTCGGTGGAAACCGCGCTGAACCTGGCCGACGGCATCGTGGTGCTCGAGTTCGTCGACCACGAGCACGACGCGCACAACCGCGAGCAGCGGTTCTCCGAGAAGCTGGCCTGCCCCAACGGGCACGCGCTGGCGGTCGACGACCTGGAGCCGCGGTCGTTCTCGTTCAACTCGCCCTACGGCGCGTGCCCCGAGTGCACCGGCCTGGGCATCCGCAAGGAGGTCGACCCCGACCTCGTAGTTCCCGACCCCGAACGCACGCTGGCCGAGGGCGCGGTGGCGCCCTGGTCGACGGGCCACACCGCCGAGTACTTCACCCGGATGATGGCCGGGCTCGGGGAGGAGCTGGGATTCGACGTCGACACGCCCTGGCGCAAACTGCCCGCCAAGGCCCGCAAGGCCATCCTCGAGGGGTCTGACCACCAGGTGCATGTGCGGTACCGCAACCGGTACGGGCGCACCCGCTCCTACTACGCCGACTTCGAGGGCGTGCTGGCGTTCCTGCAGCGCAAGATGGCGCAGACGGAATCCGAGCAGATGAAGGAGCGCTACGAGGGCTTCATGCGTGACGTGCCCTGCCCGGTCTGTGAGGGCACCCGGCTCAAACCGGAGATCCTGGCCGTCACGCTCGCCGCCGGGCGGCACGGCAAGAAGTCCATCGCCGAGGTGTCCGAGCTGTCGATCTCGGACTGCTCGGACTTCCTGAACGCGCTCACCCTCGGGCCGCGCGAGCAGGCGATCGCCGGGCAGGTGCTCAAGGAGATCCAGTCGCGGCTGGGGTTCTTGCTCGACGTCGGGCTGGACTACCTGTCGCTGTCGCGCGCGGCGGCCACGCTGTCCGGCGGTGAGGCGCAACGCATCCGGCTGGCGACGCAGATCGGATCCGGTCTGGTGGGCGTGCTTTATGTGCTCGACGAGCCGTCCATCGGGCTGCACCAGCGCGACAACCGCCGGCTCATCGAAACCCTCACCCGCCTAAGGGATTTGGGCAACACGCTGATCGTCGTCGAACACGACGAGGACACCATCGCCCACGCCGACTGGATCGTCGACATCGGCCCGCGGGCCGGCGAGCACGGCGGCCAGATCGTGCACAGCGGAACCTACGCCGAGCTGCTGGCCAACAAGGACTCGATCACCGGCGCCTACCTGTCGGGCAAGGAGAGCATCGAGATCCCCGCCATCCGGCGGCCCGTCAACCACAAGCGCCGGCTCACCGTCGTCGGCGCGCGCGAACACAACCTGCGCGGCATCGACGTGTCCTTCCCGCTCGGCGTGCTGACCGCGGTGACCGGGGTGTCGGGCTCGGGCAAGTCGACGCTGGTCAACGACATCCTGGCCGCGGTGCTGGCCAACCGGCTCAACGGCGCCCGGCAAGTCCCGGGCCGCCACACCCGGGTGACCGGGCTGGATCACCTGGACAAGCTGGTGCGCGTCGACCAGTCGCCGATCGGCCGCACGCCGCGGTCCAACCCGGCGACCTACACCGGGGTGTTCGACAAGATCCGCACCCTGTTCGCCGCCACCACCGAGGCCAAGGTCCGTGGCTACCAGCCCGGCCGATTCTCGTTCAACGTCAAGGGCGGTCGCTGCGAGGCGTGCACCGGCGACGGCACCATCAAGATCGAGATGAACTTCCTGCCCGACGTGTACGTCCCGTGCGAGGTGTGCCACGGCGCCCGCTACAACCGGGAAACCCTGGAAGTTCACTACAAGGGCAAGACGATCTCCGAAGTGCTCGACATGTCGATCGAGGAGGCGGCGGAGTTCTTCGAGCCGATCAGCGGCATTCACCGGTATCTGCGCACGCTGGTCGACGTCGGGCTGGGCTACGTCCGGCTCGGCCAGCCCGCGCCGACGCTGTCCGGCGGTGAGGCGCAGCGCGTCAAGCTGGCCGCGGAATTGCAGAAGCGCTCGACCGGCCGGACCATCTACATCCTCGACGAGCCGACTACCGGGCTGCATTTCGACGACATCCGCAAACTGTTGAGCGTCATCAATGGCCTTGTGGACAAGGGCAATACGGTCATCGTCATCGAACACAACCTGGACGTCATCAAGACGTCGGACTGGATCGTCGACATGGGGCCCGAGGGTGGCGCCGAGGGCGGAACCGTTGTCGCCGAAGGGACCCCGGAGGACATCGCCGCCGTTCCGGAAAGCTACACGGGCAAGTTCCTGGCCGACGTCGTCGGGAGCCCCGCGCCCGCGCGGCGGTCGAACGGGCGTCGCAAGGTCACCGCCTGACTGCGTCGCCGCGACACTTAAACGTCGCACCCGACACGCCGACGAAAAGTGTCGCAGCCGTTTAAGTTTCGCGACCATGCAGGCGGGTTGATGGCCTCAGGGGCGCGTCGAGTCTGCGCTCAGCGACTCGATTTCGCGAATTCCGCGCTCTGAGCGCAGTCGCGACGGCCGAAGCGCTCAGCTCGCCGGCCCGGCACCGGATTTCGACAGCGGCGACGGGAAGCGCGGGCTGATCCGCACGCCGTCCAGCCACGACGTGAGCTCGTCGGCGCGTCGCTGCAGGGCGCGCCGGCCGTCGCGGCCGGGGTCCTCGAGCAGCTGCAGCCGGACCCGGGCGTCGTCGTCCTGGTACCAGCCGCCCACCACGCGCCCGTTCCACCAGGCGGTGGGGCCGGCGTTGCCGTTGGTGTCGAAAACGTGGGCGCGGTGTTCGCCGAGGTACCAATCGCGCTGAAGCCAGCCCATTGTGGTCACGTCCAGTCCCGGCAGCAGCGCGCACCACGGCGGTACGTCGGGTTCGGGATCGAGGTCGTCGGGCAGCGCCCAGCCGGGACCGCTGCCGTGCAGCTCGACTTCCACCGCGCCGACGTCGGCCAGGGCCTGGCGCGCCGCCGCCAGCGTGGTGCCGAACCACCACTTGATGTCGGCGACGGTCGCCGGCCCGAACGTCGCCAGCCAGCGGCGGGTCAGCTCCGCCCGCGCCTGCCGGTCGGGTGGCGGATCGCCCAGGTCGCCGAGCCAGTGCGCGGTGGTGGCCCAGCGCGGCCGCGACGTGGTCCAGGCGCCGTCGTTTGGCCCGCGCACGATCTCGCCGCTCGCCGACAGGACGGTCAGCACCCGGGGGCCGAGCGGAACCTCGCCGCCCCAACGCTTTCCGGGCGCCGGGTCGTATGTCCCGGCCAGTTCGGGTAGCGCGGCCCGCAGTTCGGTGCTGCTGGCCGGGCCGCTGTCGCGGAGGTGGCGCACCACCGCGGCGCAGGCCAGGTCGACCCAGCGGTCGCCGTCGGCGGCGACACCGGCCTTGCGGACGTCGGCGGCCAGCCGGCGACGTTCGTTGTCGGCGACCCGGTCGCTGGCGGCGGCCTGAATCGTCGTCAGGTCATCGCTGCGCACCAGCCATAGCGTTCGGCGCATCGCCAGATGCTTGACCGCAGAACGTTTCCGGTACAGCTGCTCCTCGAGATCGGCGGTCGCGAATCCCGGCGACCGCGCCCAGAGCGACAGGTAGGGCGTGGCGGGATCGCTCGCGTGCAGGCCGAGCAGCCCGGCGATCACCCGGGTTGTCGGCGATGCGTCGCCCGCCGCTAGGAAATGCCTGCGCGCCAGGCGGTTACGCCGCTCGTGGACGGTGAACGCACGCACCTCAACGCTCGTCGGAGCGCATCGACTCCCGGATCTGCGCCAGCCGCTCGGCCGCGGCGCGCTGGCGCTCTTCGTATTGCTCCTCGACCGAGCGGCCCTCGGCCGTGTCGGCGTCGAGTTCCGCCCCGCCTTCTGCCGTCGCGTACCGGGATTCGATCTTTTCGCGGACGGATTCGAAAGTCGGCACGCCGGCGCTGTCGTACCCGGTGTCGGGTTCGGGGCCTGTCGGTTCGTCGGGCATGCCGCCACGCTACTGCGCGTGGCGGTCCAGGTAGCGCACCATCTGCTCCCAATACACCAGAGTCAGGGCCATCTGCACCACGGTGGCGAGCGCGGCCGGTCGCAGTCGACGGCGGCGGGCGGCGACGACGGCGCCCACCGCGGTCGCGGACGTCACGGCGC
Organism: Mycobacterium sp. 1245805.9; assembly: GCF_001672915.1. GTDB lineage: Bacteria > Actinomycetota > Actinomycetes > Mycobacteriales > Mycobacteriaceae > Mycobacterium. The sequence continues at coordinate 25,361 of NZ_LZKR01000035.1, forward strand.
TGACGACCATCGCCGCGTCTCGGGGCCGACGGCTGACCCACAGCTCCTCGCCCAGCATCGCCCGCGTCGACCAGGCGCGTTCGTGCGCCGGTTTGCCGAAGACGACCGGGTTGGCGGCAAACCACAGCGCGACCAACGCCGCGTGGCTCCATCGCCGCGTCCAGACGGGGACAAGGGTCAGCGGCGTGGTTGCCCAGCGGGTCCAGGCGCTCCAGGGGTTGCAGTGCCGTGCGAATATCGCACGCCGCACCCGCGCCACGGTCGGGAGCCTGGTCACGACGTCGAGTCTGCCCCACGGCCGGGGTTTCGCCGCCGGCAACCCGCCACCGCTTGAAGAAAGGCGATCAGTTGCCAAACATCAACCGGCAAAATCGCCTCCGCTATGGAATTTCGGCGTGTTCGCCGCCGAGGTGCCAGCGCGACTCAAAATCATGGAAGCGTGCGAAAGTCGGCGGAAAACTCGGTCCATTTCCTCGGTCGGCGGTAGCAAACAGGCCGGACACTCGCCGCCGCAACACAGGAAATCCACAGGTAGAAGCCCCCAGGGCAGTCCGGTTGAATCATCTGGGTGAGAACGGGCCTGGCTGCGTTAAGTGAAGGTCATCGCCACCCGTGGCCAGACCTGGGGCGGCGCGCAGTGCGCCGGCCGACCCCGACTGGGTCGGCGAAGCGGCTACCGGTTCGCCTGACAGATGGCCCCTCCTCCGACACCGACCGCAAACTCTCGGCTCGTTGCCGATTACCGATGGGTAACGCTAACGGTTTGGCCGCCCGGAACGATGTTTCAGAGAATAAATACTGCTGGTTATTTGTCGGGCGCAATTTTTAGGAAATAATTCAAGGCGCGCCGACGAAATAGTCCGGCGGTCATGCTTCAGATTCGAAGGGATACCTATGGAAGCGGCTCAACTCACCCGTGAGGTGATTGACGGCTCGTGGTTGCAAGGTGGGGCGGGCTGGCGCGACCAGGCGACGGGGTGTTGGATCGCCGCGTCCACGCCCGAGGCGGAGCCGGAGCTGTGGGATCAGTACCTGGAAGGCGCGTTTCGCAGCTATCGCCGGCACGGGCTGGAATGGGTGCTCGACCTCGACGCGGTTCGCGACGGCGCCGACACGACGCTGTTCTTCGCCGCGGTCGATCCGGCGGGCCGGGTGGTCGGGGGGACGCGCGTCGTCGGGCCCCTGCGCGCACCGGAGGAGTCCCACGCGCTCGAGGAGTGGAACGGCAGCCCCGGGCGTGCCGTGCTGCGCCATATGATCGCCAACCGCATCCCCTTCGGCGTGGTGGAGGTCAAGAGCGCCTGGACAGACTCCCGGGACTACGGCGGCCGGGCGCTGTCCCGGGTGCTGGCCCGCACCGCGCTGCCGATGATGACGCTGCTGGGCGTGCAGTTCGTCATGGCCACCGCGGCGGCACACGTGCTGGAGCAGTGGCGATCCTCCGGAGGTGTCGTGGCGTCTCGGATACCGGCGGCCGCCTATCCCACCGAGGAATACCGGACCAAGGTGATGTGGTGGGACCGCCGCACCATCGCGACGCACGCCGAGGCCGAACAATTCAAGCTGATGTGCGCCGAAAACTCCGAAATTCTCAGTCGTATCTCGGCTTAGGAGACTATCGCCCTGGGTCGCGGGGAATCCGTCAAGGTAGGTTCCCCTTCCCGCTTCCCTTCCCACGAGCTGAGACCGCTTTCTTCGTTCCAGCCCCTGCATCCTCGCGGGCATCGCTCGTGTTGGAGAAGTCCATCGGTACGACGCGCCTCGCGAGGAGCGATTCCATGGCCGCGCTGTCCAGCGGACGGGATAGCAGAAAGCCTTGCGCCCGATAGCATCCCAGGTCGAGCAGCGTCCTAGCCGACGCCACGGTTTCGACTCCTTCCGCGACGGCGTTGAGCCCGAAGGCGTCCGCTAGGGCCATTGTGGAGCGCACGATCGCGAGATCGCCGGCGTTGGTGTCGAGACCGAGGACGAATCCCTTGTCGATCTTGAGGGTGTCGACGGGTAGTGATTTCAGATATGTCAGCACACTGTAGCCGGTGCCGAAGTCGTCGATTGCGATCTTTACCCCGATGTCCTTCAGTCTGAACAGCGTTTTGCGTGTGGCATCGATGTCTTGCACCACAACGCTTTCGGTGATTTCTAGACACACCGTGTTGGGTTCGAGGCCGAACTCGTCGAGGGTTGCCGCGACATTGTCGACGATGCCATCGGTGACAAGCTGCACGGGCGAGACGTTGATACGCAGCACCGCGCCGTGCCCGACGCCGCGTGACCGCCACAGCCCAAACTGCGCACACGCAGAACGCATGACATGGCGGCCGAGTTTGGCGCCCAGGTTGATCGATTCCACCACGGGGATGAACGAATCCGGCATCAATAGGCCAAGAGTCGGGTGTTGCCAACGGATTAGTGCCTCGGTGCCGAGGATTTCGCCCGAGCGCATATCGAACTCCGGGAGATAATGCAATACAAGTTCGCCGCTGTCGCCATCGATCATCCCTTGCAGATGCAGCTCGATGTCGTTGCGGATCATGTCTGTTCGAGACATTTCCGGGCTAAACGTTGCAACTTTATTGCCGCCGGAACTCTTGGCCGACCGGGTGGCCTGATCGACGCGGCGGAGTAGATCCGAGGTGCTCTCCTCCCCCGGTAGACCGGCGGCGACGCCCATACTGACCGTGCGACTGAGCATTTCACCGTCGATCTCAAGCTGCTTGTCGGCTCGACTGTGTAGCGACTGAGCGAACGCTTCGGCAGCTTCGGCGTCCATCGGCGTGGCTGGCACGATGACGAACTCGTCACCGCCAAAGCGGGCGAATACCGATGGCACCTCGGTAGCCTCACGCAGCATCTTGGAATAGGCCTCGATGAACCGGTCGCCGGCACTTTGACCGAGGCGGTCGTTGATGACCTTGAAGCGGTCCAGGGCAAGGAACACGACCGAGACGGGGCCTGGCTGCCCCGGGGCCATCCTCTGGTCTAGATACTGGATCAGCGCCCTGCGGTTGAGCAGGCCGGTGAGGTCGTCATGTTCAGCGAGATAGTGGAGCTGCTCTTCGGCGACCGTGCGGCCCTGCAGCTGAGCGAAGAGAGCGGCGATCGCCTGCAGCGCGTTGAGTTCTTCCGGTAGCCATTCGCGGTCTCCGAACTTGCCGAAGCCGATCGTGCCGGCGGTGATGTCCCCGGACAGCAACGGTACGGCGGCCAGAGAAACGGCGGGGACGCCAGCGCCCGCCTCTTCGATGTGGCGTTGATAGTCGGCATTTCCCGGGTCGGGACGTACAACCTGCGGCTCTTTGAGGTGTTCAACCTCGGCGAAGACAGAGTCGGCCTCGGCGAAGTACACCACACGGATTGGATCGGGATCTGGAACTTCCGGGCGTTCTGGCCATTCGGCGATGAGCACCGTGGCGCGGATCGTGTGATCGTTATGGCGCAGGAAGCTGAAATCCACGCCTAACTCATTAACCAGGTCGCGGAGTACCCGCTGGCTTATCGTGGCAGCGTCAGCCGCGGTGGCCGCCATCAAGTTGGCGGCAGCAGCGGTAACGAGATGGTCCAATGCGCCCGACATCGCTCTTACCGTAACGGTAACCGGACCAGAGGGCGCGCATTACATAGCGCGTCAAAGCGTCCGGCCTGATCACACGGCGGGCTATCCGTAAAAACGAACCGGTCGAGTGAGCATCCTGGCCGGTCAAAGGCTGCGGCCCGATACCGATGTTGATGGACCAAAGGTCGGGTGACGCCGCACACATCGATAGGACAACCCAGTCCGACACCGGAAGGCGCGGAGTCGCGGCGGCGCACCAATACCGTCTTTTGGGGAAGGTCTCCGAGTACATGCGGTGGCCTCGACGCCGATCTCCAGACCGGTCGAGCAGCTAGGTCTGAACTCGTTGGCTTACCGAAGCCGGCTATCGACGAGGCCGCACCCGCGCGCGGATCGGACCGCCGGCAATCATGGTGAAGTGGAGCGCAAGCGGGAATTCGTCATCAAGAGAATGGATTTCGGCCCCACGGATGATGGTCGCCAGCGCCAGCGTCACCTCGAGCATGGCGAAGTGGTCGCCGATGCACGAACGGGGCCCGCCACCGAACGGCAGATACTGCCAGCGATCCAAAGCCTTAAAGTTCTCCGGGCTAAACCGGTCGGGGTCGAATCGAAGCGGGTCATCCCAAAGATTCGGATCGCGTTGAACGGCCATTCTGCCCACAACGAGCATGGTGCCTTTCGGCACCAGATAGCCGCCGACTTCGACGTCGCGGCAGGCCATACGCGTCCCCGTGGGCGCCGGCGGACACAGGCGCAGCGCTTCGCGTATCACCTGCACGGTGTAGCCGAGCCGTGGAATGTCATCAGGCGTCAACGGCCGATCCGGCAACGCCACAACTTCCGCCGCAACCCGATCCTGGTAGGCAGGGTGACGGCCCAACGACCACAATGCGTACGTCAAAGTCGTCGCCGTGGTGTCGTGACCGGCGAACAGAAAGATGATCAGCTCGTCGCAAATCTCCTGGTCGGACAACCGCTTTCCGGTTTCCGGATCCTCGGCCGCGAGCAACGCTCGCACCAGAGGCGCGACCCGTGTCGGGTCGGCGCGACAGTCACGCAGGATCTCCTGGGTCAATGCATGCAGTTTGGCGCTCGCCGCTCGGGCACGACGCCGCGCCGGTGTTGGCAACCAGCTCGGGGCACGCAAAATGCGCGTCGCGCGCCTGATCGCATAGGTCAATGCAACCCGCAGTGGTTCGGAAACCTCGTCGGCCCGCTGCTCGAGGTCGAGCCCGAGCACGGAGCGTCCGAGTGCGCGCAACGTCAGCGTGCGGCACTGGGCGTCCAAATCGACCTCAGCACCTTCGTGCCACCCGTCACACACCGACTGTGCGGCCTGCGCCATGTGGCCGCCGAACTCGCTCACGCGTTGCCTGGTGAACACCGGCTGCAGGGTGCGTCGACGCGGCTTCCACGGCTCGAAAGGCAGATCCGCCAGGTTTGCGCCGATGACGCGGCGCATCTGGTCGAAGACCGGAGTTGTCTTGTCAACCGAGTCGTCCTTTGTGCTAAGGATGTCGCGAATCGCGCTCGGCGACGTCGCCAGCACCATCGGGGGCATGAGCCAGCGCGGCCCCAAGGTGAAAGCGGTCACCGGCCCACCCGCGTCCCGGAGCCTCTCGGTGCCGGTGCTGAACTCTTTCACCGCCGCCACGCGCTGCCTAAACGACATCGGGTTCACCGGAGGCTTGGACAGTGCCTTGAAGCCATCGTCTACGGGAACCTGGATCACGACATCCTCCCGACATATCCGCTGCGCGCCGATCAAGTTCGAAGCTTTCCGAGCCTAACGGACCGCATTCGCTGGCGAGAATCGTCAAGAAATCCGCGGACAAGCCTTGAGCCGCGACACCATCGCGCTGCTCTGATTATCATGAAGGCCGTTTGCGTGGAGAAACTCGCACACCCACTCAAAAGAAAGATTTGCGGTGACGATCATCCGACCGGTGTGGCGGATACCCGGGATTGTCGCGCGCGAGCGATTCCACTCGCCCGGGCGCCAACGGACTCCCGAACCCATGGTGATGGACGACCCCGAATCCGTTGCCCATTTCCATCTCGGCGGCGCGACCAACCCGGGCATGCGAGCGGTTTACGACTTGTGTGCTCGCGCCCTCGATGCGCTGCTGCCGCCCGACGGCCGGCTCTTGGACCTGGGAGTCGGATCTGGCCGTGCGCTCAGCGCCGTCCTGCGTCGACGCCCCGACATCACGGCGACCGCGGTCGATCTCGCTCCCAACATGCTGTCCACCGCGCGCGAACTGTTCGACCGCGAAGGCCTGGGCGGGCGCGTCGAGCTCCTGCAGGCCGACATCACCGCGCTGCCCGAGCACCTTTCATCCGGCTCGTGGGACGTGATCTCGTGCATGTGGACCCTGCATCAGTTGCCGGATTTCGACGTCCTGCGCGGCGCCCTCGGCCAGATCGCTGCAGTGCAACGCCGCAGCGGGGCCGCAGTGTGGATCTCCGACTTTCAACGCCTACGCGACCCGACGGCCTGCCCCAAAATGCTCGCGTGCGTTGACCCCGACTCGCCAGAAGGCCTGCGGCAGGACGCGATTGCGAGTGAGGCAGCGGCGTTCACGTTCGCCGAGCTAGCGAACGAGCTTGCCGCAGCCGGGCTGCAGGATCTGAATTCTGGCCACTCAACGCCGCTTCCATACTTGCAGGCGTACTGGAAGTTCGGTTCGCGCGCCAAGACGAAATCTTCGAGCGCCGCGCGTCGCGGCGAGCTGCGAGGTCAGGCCCGCCGCGAAGCGGCCTTGTTGCGGTGGGGATTCACGGCCAAACCGTTCTAGGCCGCCCGTCGACCTGGCCGCGCCCCCGCGCGCCGAGATCAACGCAAGGCGGCGTCGGCTTAATTGCGCCCGATGTGGACTCGGCTCAGACTGCGCCGACTCGACATCGACGCCGGTGGTGCGTCGGTGAACCGCAGCACCAGCACGATCGCTTCGTCGGCGTCAACCTCGGCCAGATGCACGAAAGCGCTTTGCAATTGCCCTAACTCGTCGGCAAAGCCGGACGACAACTTGGTCAAATCCTGCGCGCTACGAGCGTGCAAAAACACAGGCGACAACGGTTGAACGCTCAGGCCTGCGCGCTGGGCGAGTATCCAGACCGCCTCCACCGCCGACCCGCCCCTTGCGTAGTCAGCAAGACTATCTCCCGTCACAGTGGTCACCGCCAGCGCGGAGCTGGCCAAGATCCGGTCCCGCATGTCGTCAGCCAGCGCGCTGCCGGCGCGCCACTCCGCGAGGTGAGCCATAACATCGGGTCTACGCAATACATCGAGTAACGCTACGTCGCTGGCATCGAGCTCGAGAGTGCGGATGTCGAGGCCGGTGTCGGGGTCGGAATCCCCAGGCCAGCGAAGCTCCGAAATCATCTCTTTGTGCAGCTGCGGCGTCAGATAACGGATGCGGTCCGCCGCACCGAAAATTGCTGCGGCCCGCGACAATTCATCTCGGCCAGTGATCAGGCGAAGACGCGCCCCCTCCTGCGCGGCGGCGGTGGTGAGTAACTCGATCGTCTCGTCGTCGATCTGGCGCGGGGCCCCATGATGGCGGTTGGTCTCACGGGCGAGCATCGGTTGATACAGATCTGCCAGAGCGGCATCGGTGCCGGCCTGGAATGTCATGCTGGCCTGGAGCGGACTCCCGTCGACGTCCTCGGCAACGCTCACCGGACCGAGCATCCCGCGGGCGGCGGCGGCGATTCTGACGTTAAACAGAGCTGCGCCCAATGCGACGGCACTACCACGGAAAGAAACGTCCATTGATGAGGTGTGTTCTGCCGCAACGCTGATCGTGACCCTGGCCGGTTCAGCGTCGATTCTCCAGGGTTGGCTGTTTCCGCCGGACGGTGCCCGCATGGCGGCATAAATGATTGGATCGTCTTCGGCCGAAAACGTTGCAGCGTCCGCATGCGCGATCTCGGGTGCAAGTTTTCGCTTGGCCATCTCGGGTTCGTCGAGTTGATCGAGCGCCCGGCCGATGTCGATGCGGCACCGGCCTGATCTCAGGGGCTCGCCCAGCCCGATTCTGCGCACAGCTTCGGCCAGCGCTGAGGCGCCGATGCCGACATCGGACGCCAACTGGGGCCAGGTCGAAAGTGTCCGGTCGACCTCGACGAGTGAAGCAGCAGTGCGCGGCGATATTCGTTCGGCTTCGAGGTGGCGCAGCATGTGGGGGATTTTTTCCCGGCTGCTCATGCCGGGGAGCAGCGCCAGATCGAGCTGGCCCAGGAGCCCGTGCAAAATTGGACGCTCAGGTTCTTGATCGAAGCGTTCGACATCGATTATTCCGCGGTCGCTGGTCGCCATCAATACGGGGATATGCCGGTCACGGGCACCGATGCGCAAGACAGCCTTCATCTCTAGCGAGTCGCATTCTTCGACGACGATGTCGAGTCCATCCAGAAATGCGTCGACAGTGTCGACCGTGATGCCGGCGTCGTACACATCCACCCTCAGGTACGGGTCAACCTCGGCGATCCTGCGGGCCGCCACGTGGGCTTTATTGAGCCCGAGGTCGAACACGGTGGCCGGCACTCGATTCAGATTCGACAGTTCAAGCTCATCGAAATCGGCCAGCCGAATCTCACCACACAGCCACTGCATCGCCAGTGTGTGAGCAATGATGTGCCCGACGCTGAGACCGGCGACCCCGACGGTCAGGGCGCCGAGCCGGGCCTGTTCTTGCGTGGTGATGTTGTTTCTGTTGCGGTCAAGTCGTAGCGTGCGAAACCCGAGCGGGCCCAGGATCGCAACCACCGCGCGCCGCCAGGGATAGTAGGCCCACCGAACCCCTTCGGCGAGGATTTCCGCATCGGGCGCCGGGCGAAGCTTTCGCAGGCCTGATATCTGCGCCTCGCGGTGATCGACAAATTCCACGTCGGGATTTGCCTGCAACCGCTTTAACATCTCACGATCGGGGGAGTGATCGGGGTCCAGGATCCGCGCCGCATAGGCAGTCGCGTCGGCCTCGGCCACGGTGCTCCCATCTCGGTTCTAAGCGCCATATTGCGGACATAACGCCCGCGCCGCTTGCCGCTTGGGCTCAGCCCGCAAGATTACCGGTCGACGACCATGAATTGCGCCAGTCGCATCCCGCTAGGCGAGGTGCTTGTCGAAGAAATTCATGATGCGACGCCAGGCATCCTCTGCCTCCGGCGCGGAGTACGACATTCCTATTGCGCGTTCGATGACGCGGATCGGGCCGGGTAATCGCAAGTCGTTCATGAAGCTGTGGCCCACATTCGGATATTCCTTGATGTCACGGGGCACCGCGCCACGCGCCAGCGCGGTTTCGAGCTTGGCGGCGGTGCCGCGCGCCACGATGGGATCCTCGGCCCCGAAGCTCGCAACGATCGGACACGATCGGCCCAGCGCCTCCAAATCCTTGGGCAAATGACCGTAGTTGGGCGCGCTCACGTCGAACAGGCCGCCGGGCGCCAGCTGCAAACAAATCGAGGCACCCATGCAGAATCCGACCAATCCGATCTTGCCCGTGCACCGATCGTCCGCAATGAGGTGGTCCCGGGCGGCAACCAGCGAGTCGTGGGCGCTGCCACGGCCGGTGATCGCGGCCCGGATGGTGCTGATCATGCAGCGGATCCGCGGTCCGCGGCCATACAGCGACGGGGCCAGCGCTAGATAGCCGGTGGCCGCGAAGCGGTCCGTGATCCGCCGCAAGTCGGCAGTCATGCCAGTGACGTCCTGAACGACCACGACGGCAGGCCACGGGCCCGCGCCGTCAGGCACCGCCAGGTACCCGGGCACGTCGCCGTCAACGGGGTCACGATAGGTGATGTCCGGCATGGCCCTCACCGTTCCCGTTGATGCAGGAGGGCAGCGGCAGCACCAACCAACGGCAGTTCTCGCGTCGGCGCGCACTCGGACGCATCGACCGGAATTTCCGGGACGTCGTTGTCAGCGTTTCTGAGTCGGTGCGTGCGGTCCCCCGCTGAAGTCGGTGAGCCGTCCCCGCTGGAAGCCATTCGAATCAAAGTCATTGGCAAACCCCTTCGTGTGCGCAAGCGGGCGCGTGCCGCCCTCTGCGGCGGCGCGAAGACCAAATATATGAATATTGTCATCCCATATTGGCGTATCTTGCTACGTGTTCGCTATATTGCCCACCAATGGAACCGATCCGTCTGTTTCCCTACTCGCCGCCCGCTCCGCCGGAGCCGACGAGCGAGCAGAAGATTCGCGACGCAGCCCTGTCGTGCTGTGCTCGGGAGGGGATCGCGGCCACATCGTTTCGCATGGTCGCCGACGCCGCAGGTGTGTCGATCGGAGCGGTGCAACACCACTTCCGGACCAAGGTCGCGCTGATCGATGCAGTCGACGAGTACGTCATGCAGGTGGTTGGGGAGGCGTTGGGTGCCGAACCGCTGCCCGAGCTGACGTCCGAAGCGCTGGACGAGGCCGGGCGGCGAATAACCCGTCTGATGGGCGAACACCCCAGCGTCATGGACTACATAGGGCGCGCGCTGGTCGAGGGAGCCACGATCTCGGGCCTCGGTCGGGTGATCTTCGACGGACTCACCAAGATCAGTGAGGCGCAAGGCGATCACTTCGCGGAGGACGCCCGAGACGACATGGATCGTGCCTGGTCGGTGCTCAACACGATCATCTTGCGTATGGGCCCGATAATCTTGCGTCCGCACATCGAGCGTTACCTACGCCAGCCGTTCTACCGCGACGCCCAACTGAGACGGTGGGATGCCGCGGTGACCCACCTGATCCGGCACGGTCTGTTTGACTATCAACCCGAACCAGAAGACCCCGGCGAACCGCTTTCTTGGTGACCGCCGCGGCAGGGTTTGAGGGCGCCGCGGCCAGATGGGCGAAATATGTTGCGCCTACACAACTTCGGTGGCCACGGCACCTACCGTAGCTGCACGCGCGCCCAAATAGGACCCGCCGCGATCATCGTCAGAGACACCCTGAGCGGGAAATCGTCGTGGACAGCTCGGATCTTGAATCTTCGAACGACGGTCGCCAACGCCAGTGTCGCTTCCAACATCGCGAGGTGCTCGCCAATACACGAGCGTGGACCGCCGCCGAACGGAAGGTACTGCCAGCGATCGCGTTCCGCAGCAAGCTCAGGACTGAACCGATCCGGATCGAACGTCAGCGGGTCATCCCACAGCCTGGGATCGCGCTGTACCGACCCTCTTCCGAAAGCGAGCACCGTGCCCGCCTTTACCCGAAAGCCCCCAACCGCGACGTCGCGAGTTGCGACCCGTGTCCCGGTCGGCGCAGGTGGACACAGCCGCAACGCTTCCTGAAGCACCTGCACTGTAAACCCCAGCTGAACCACGTCATCGGGAGCCAGGGGCCGATCACCGATCTGCGCGACCTCCGCTGCGACCCGTTCCTGGACGTCAAGATGGCGACCCAATGCCCAGAGCGTGTAGGCCAACGTCGTTGCCGTTGCGTTATGGCCCCCGAGTAGAAAGATGATCAACTCGTCGACAATCTCGTCCTCCGATAACGGCTGGCCCGTCTCCGGGTCGGCGGCGTCGAGTAACGCCTGTACCAGCGGCGCATCTCTGGTCGGATCGGTGCGACAGGCCTGCAAGATTTCGGCCGCGAGATTTCGAAGCGTCGCGGCCGCCGCACGCGCACGCCGACGTGCCATCGTGGGAAGCCATTCTGGGGCGCGCAGCGGCGTCAGCCCCCGCCGTAGGGCATAAGTCGTCGCGATATGCAGCGGCATGGCGACCGCGTCGGCCCGCTCTTCCAGGTTCAAACCAAAAACCGAGCGCCCCAACGCCCGCAGGGTCAGCGTCAGGCACTGCGCATCTAAATCAATATCGACGTCCTCGCGCCATGTGCCACACATCATCTCCGCCGCCTCGGCCATGTGCCCGCCGAATTGTTGGACACGTTGCCGCGTGAACACAGGCTGCAGCGTGCGTCGGCGCGGTAGCCACTCAGAGTGAGAAAACACGAACAAATTCCCGCCCAGCAGGCGGCGAAGTGCCGCGTTCGTTGGACTTGCCTTGTCGATAGATCCATCTCTAACCGTGCAAATATCGCGGATACCTTGCGGTGAGGTAGCGAGCACGATCGGCGGCATTAGCCACCTGGGTGCCAACGTGATCAAGGTGACCGGCCCGCCCGCGTCGCGCAGCTTGTCGGCCCCGGTGTGATGGGACCTGACGGCTTGTCGACGCTCCCAATACGGCAGCGGGTTTTTGGGAGCCAAAGGGAGCGCGGCCAACGATGGCTCGGCGGCGTCAACGGCGGCCATGTTTGGAGCCTACAAGCGACACGACCTTCCGCACTCACGCGCGCCGGTGGCACCTCAAGTAACCGCAGCGGCTACCTGGACGGGTTGGACCGCTGCGCCGGGACCACCACCTGGGCCGGCGCCGCGGATGGCGGGGAAACGGGCGGCGTGGGCAGTGCCGTCCGGCGGACCCCCGGGGTGCAAAGCCGGCCGGCCAGCCACGGCAGTGCGGCGGCGAACGCCCGGGCGGCGAACGGCCAGTCGTGCCTGCCCGGCTGGGGCGCGACGGCGCAGTCGATGCCATTGGCGCGGCCGAGCGCGCACAGCGAGTAGGCGGCCGCGGTCTGGTTACCCGGGTTGGCCGCGGCGAGACGCATTGCGCCGGAGTCGGTTACGGTCACGTCCTGGCGTGGTGCCGGTGGGCCGTCCGGCGAGATGGCGAACCAGCCGGCGAGGTCGCGGTAGCGGCCGTGGCGGCTGATCACGGTGGTCGGGTCGAAAGCGGCCCAGGCGTCGGCGTTTCCGCCGAACAGTCGGGCGATGGTCTGCGCTTTGTTGCCGGCGTTCGGGTAGAAATCGCCCGCGATGTCGACGAAAGCGCCGAACATCTCGGGATGCATAACGGCCAGGTCCACGGCGCACGTCCCGCCCATCGACCAGCCGGTGACGCCCCAGTTGGACCGGTCGGCGCTCACGCCGAACTTCGAAATCATGTAGGGGACAACGTCTTTGGTCAGGTGGTCGGCGGCGTTGCCGCGCGCCCCGTTGACGCATTCGGTGTCGTTGTTGAACGCCCCGCCGGCGTCGACGAACACCAATACCGGCGCCCGGCCGTCGTGGGCGGCGGCGAAGTCGTCGATCGTCCTGACCGCGTTGCCTGCCCGCGTCCAGTCCGCGGGCGTGTTGAACTGCCCGCCGATCATCATCACAGTCGGCAGGGCCGGCGGTGGGCTACTGGTAAACCACTCGGACGGCAGGTACACCAGTTCCCCGCGATGCTTGAAATGCGATGCATCCGAGGGGATTACCACCGGCACCACGCTGCCGTGCGGGGGGCGGGCCCGTTCGGCGACCATCGCGGTGACGGCGGCCGGGTCCGTCTGATCGGGCAGGGGCCCCGAGGTGAGCTGGCTCCATGCCGCCTGCACGGTCGGGAAGTAGCCGACCCACGCGTTGAGCACCAGCGCCGCGCAAAGCACGCACGACGGCACGGCAAGCAGCGTCGCACCGCGCCGCCCCGGCGGCGCGCTGCGCCAGCCCACAACCAGCACCGCCGCGGCCACGCCGGCCAACGCGATCCAGACCCACAGCGCCGACGGCGCCGGCTCGCCGGCCAGGCCGCGGTCGACGATGTACCAGTGCGTCAGGAAAGCGGCGGCGCCCCCGACCGCGCCCGACAGCGGCAGCCAGACCGCCCGCCATCGTCGCGACCGCCACCCCACGGCCAGCGTCAGCACGACGGCAGTGCCGATCTGGATCGTCGCGGGTATCCAGCCGTGCATCAGCGAGGTGAAATTACTGGCCAGCACGTGCTTCAGTGTGAGCCACCCTAAACACTCCCGGAACATTTTGACCGGATGTCCGCTGCGCCGTCGCCGGCAGCGGCGGCCCGTCTAATGCGGCTTGGCCAGCGGGAATGGCAGGGTTTCGCGGATGCTGCGGCCGGTTATGAGCATAACGAGCCGATCGATACCCATACCGAGTCCGCCGGTGGGTGGCATCGCGTACTCCATGGCCTGCAGGAAGTCTTCGTCGAGCTCCATCGCCTCGGGATCCCCGCCGGCGGCCAACAGCGACTGCTCCTGCAGGCGGCGCCGCTGCTCCACCGGGTCGGTCAGCTCGCTGTAGGCGGTGCCCAGCTCCACGCCCCACGCCACCAGGTCCCACCGCTCCGCGACGCCGCGCTGGCTGCGGTGCGGCCGCGTCAGCGGCGACACGGAGGTGGGGAAGTCGATGTAGAACGTCGGTTGCTCGGTGCGGTCCTCCACCAGGTGCTCGTAGAGCTCGAGCACCACCGCGCCGGAATCCCAATGCGCCCGATACGGAATGTGCAGGGCGTCGGACATCCTGCGCAGGGCGGTCAGCGAGGTGTCGGGGTCGATGTGCTCGCCCAGCGCTTCCGATACGGCGTCGTAGACGGTCTTCACCGGCCAGGTACCGGAGATGTCGACCGGTTCGAGGCTGCCGTCGCTGCCCGGGCGCGGGCGCAGCACGGTCTGCTCGCCGTTGGCGGCCTGCGCGGCGTTCTGGATGAGCTCCCGGCAGCCGTCGATCCACACCTTGTAGTCGGCGTGCGCTTGGTAGGCCTCCAGCAGCGTGAATTCGGGGTTGTGGCTGAAGTCGACGCCCTCGTTGCGGAAGGCCCGACCCAGCTCGAACACCCGCTCCACGCCGCCGACGCACAGCCGCTTCAGGTAGAGCTCCGGCGCGATGCGCAGGAACAGGTCCATGTCGTAGGTGTTGATGTGGGTGACGAACGGCCGGGCGGTGGCTCCGCCGTGGATCTGCTGCAGGATCGGCGTCTCGACCTCGATGAATCCCTTGGCGAACAACGTTTCCCGCACCGAACGCAGCACGTCGCTGCGGGCCCTGACCAGCTCTCGGGACTCCGGATTGACCGCCAGGTCGACGTAGCGGGTCCGCACTCGCGCCTCGGGGTCGGTCAGGCCCTTCCACTTATTCGGCAACGGCCGCAGGCACTTACCGATCATCCGCCAGTCCCGCACGATCAGCGAGCGGGTCCCCTTCTTGGAAAAGCCCATGTGCCCGGTCATCTCGACCAGGTCGCCGAGATCGATGGCCGCGGTGAAATCGGCGGTGCGGCCGCGTCCGAGATGCGAATTGTCCAGCAGCACTTGCATTTCGCCCGACCAGTCGCGCACCTGGGCGAACAGCACGCCGCCGTAGTCGCGGATCCGCAGGATGCGGCCGGCCACCGACACGTCTTCCTGGTCGTCGGCGTCCAACGCGGCGGCGATCGAGTGGCTGGGCGGGCAACCCACCGGGTAGGCGTCAATCCCGTTGCGCTGCAATACCTTCAGCTTTGCCAAGCGCACCCGTACCTGCTCGGGCAGGCGCAATCTCGACTCCTCGGCCTCGGCGGCCTTCACCCTGCCTTGCAGGTCGCTCACGTCGGGCGTCGACCCGTCGTGGTGCAACAGCCCGGACTCCGCCAGCCTGGCCGGCACCGCGGGATGGTGCCCGGTGTGCACCTTCTCGCGCCGGCTGAACGGCAGGACCAGGAAACCCTCCGCGATCACCGAGGCGACGCCGACCCGCGGAATCAATCGGGCGTCCTCGTAACACGCGTACCGGGGAACCCACTCGGGCTGGTACTTCATGTTCGAGCGGTACAGCGTTTCCAGCTGCCACCATCGCGAGAAGAACAGCAGGAATCCGCGCCACAACCGGGCGACCGGGCCGGCGCCGAGCTGGGCGCCCTGCTCGAACGCCGAGCGGAACATCGCAAAGTTCAGCGAAATGCGGATGATGCCAAGGGCTTCGGCGTTCAGCGCGAGCTCGCTGACCATGAGTTCGATGGTGCCGTTGGGGGATTGCGGGGAACGCCGCATCAGGTCGAGGGAGACGCCGGTGCTTCCCCACGGGACCAGCGACAGCATCGCGACCACGCGGCCCTCGCGGTCGATGGCTTCGACCAGCAGGCAGTCGCCGTCGGCCGGATCGCCGAGGCGGCCCAGCGCCATGGAAAAGCCGCGCTCGGTTTGGGTGTCGCGCCAGGCGTCGGCGCGCGAAATCGTCTCGGCCATCTCCTCGGCGGAGATGTCGCGGTGCCGACGGATGCGCACCGTCAGCCCGGCCCTGCGGGCCCGCGTCACCGCCTGGCGCACCCCGCGCATGTCGGGGCCGGACAGCTTGTAATCGGAGGTCCGCAGGATCGCCTCGTCGCCCAGCTCGAGGGCGTTGAGTCCGGCCTCCCGGAACGCCTGGGCGCCTTGCGAACTGGCGCCCATCACGCCGGGCGCCCAGCCGTAGGTTTGGCACAACCCCAACCACGCGTCGACCGCCTGCGGCCACGCCCTCGGGTCGCCGATCGGGTCGCCGCTGGCCAGGCAGACCCCGATCTCGACCCGGTAGGTGATGGCCGCGCGGCCGCTCGGGGCGAACACCACCGATTTGTCGCGGCGGGTGGCGAAGTATCCCAGCGAGTCCTGTTTGCCGTAGAGCTCGAGCAGCCCGCGGATCGCGGACTCGTCCTCACCCGTGAGCGCGTTGTCGGCGCGCTGGGATTGGAACAGCACGATCGTCGCCGCGATCAGCGCGAGCGCGCCGAAGAGCCCGAAGATCGCGTTGAGCAGAACGTGCGGCCGGCCGGTGAACGCATCGGGGTCGACGATGGAGAACCCCACCACCCGGTTGACGACGTACCAGAAGCGCGAATCGGGCGCCAGGGTGCCCGGCCACATCTCGACCAGGCCCCAGGACGCCAGGATTCCGATCACGAGGCCGGTGACCAGGACCGCGGCCGCCTTGAACAGGGCGGCCCTGCGCACCTTGGCCCAGAACTGCCGATAGGACAGGACGAGTAGGACGATCGCGACGATGTGCACGGCGAAGCCGAGGTTCTCGCCGAACGACTCGGCCGCGGTGTTGTCGCCCGCGGCGATGTCGGCGGCGTTCAACGCGGCGGCCAGGACCATGTTGCCGAGCAGCAACACCCAGGCGATGCGTTTGCGCGCGGTGAGCGCCGCGGCCAACAGGGCCAGCACGAACGACCACGCGATGCTGGTGTCGGGGAAGTTGAACAGGTAGTCGTTGATGAACTCCCGCGGGGCCTTGATCAGCCACCGGACCAGCGGTGAGACGCTACCGATCAGCGACAGCGTCGCGATGACGCCGACAGTCCAGCCCGCCGCCGCCGGTACCCAGCGATACCGGGAGTTCGGCTGGCTGCCCGAACGCGGGCCGAAGCGGGACGTTGCGAGTGTCACAGACCGCGAGGATATGCCGTCAAGCCGTGAAAATCCTGGCGAAGCGCCCGGAGACGCGGAGCGCAGTTGGCCGGGCTGCCACGCGGGCCGGACGCCCGTCCGGCCGCATACGTGCAGGAAGGCGCGTCATGGCTGCTAAACTATCGACTGCGACCATCCCGGTGAACGCCGGGGACAGTAAGTGGAGTCCCACTCCCACCGTTGGCCACGAGTGTTTTCAAGGTTCAACGGTCCGGTCACAGGCAACGTGAATGCCTGTTCCGCGCGCGGCGCGGGCGGCTGGAGCAGTTCCAGCCGCGATCGGTCGGCATTGGGCCCTGCTTGTGCAGGGCTTTTTTGCTGATGGTGTGGTTTTCCACCGCTGCGGCCGCCACAAGAGAAAGAAAAGAAGCCCAACAAGGGAGGCCCCATCAGCACTGAGACCCGCGTCAACGAGCGCATCCGCGTACCTGAAGTCCGATTGATCGGCCCAGGGGGAGAGCAGGTAGGCATAGTGCGCATCGAGGACGCACTGCGCGTCGCCGCGGACGCCGATCTCGACCTCGTCGAAGTTGCCCCAAACGCCAGACCTCCGGTCTGCAAGATCATGGATTACGGCAAATTCAAATACGAGGCGGCGCAAAAGGCGCGCGAATCCCGCCGGAACCAGCAGCAGACCGTCGTCAAAGAACAAAAGCTGCGACCAAAAATCGACGATCACGATTACGAGACCAAGAAGGGCCACGTAATCCGCTTCCTGGAGGCGGGATCGAAGGTCAAGGTCACCATCATGTTTCGCGGACGCGAGCAGTCGCGGCCCGAGCTGGGCTACCGATTGCTGCAGCGCCTGGGCGCTGACGTCGCCGACTACGGATTCATCGAAACGTCCGCCAAGCAGGACGGCCGCAACATGACGATGGTGCTGGCACCGCACCGCGGCGCGAAGACCCGCGCCCGGGCGCGCCACCCAGAAGCACCCGGGGGAGGCGCGGCACCGGATTCCGATGCGGCCGCCGACGCCAGCCCGTCGGCCAACTGACCTGACAGCGAGAAGCACGAAGTACGGGAAGTACTGGACAAGTACTGAAAAGTACTGAAAGTAGAGGAAACATGCCCAAGGCCAAGACCCACAGCGGGTCGTCGAAGCGGTTCCGGCGCACCGGCACCGGGAAGATCCTGCGCCAGAAAGCCAACCGCCGGCACCTGCTGGAGCACAAACCGTCGACCCGGACCCGCCGGCTGGACGGCCGCACCACCGTGTCGGCCAACGACACCAAGCGCGTCAACAAGCTGCTGAACGGCTGATAGCCGGCACTAGACCATTTAGAACCATTTACTGCCAGAACGAGAGTAGGAACATCCATGGCACGCGTGAAGCGGGCGGTCAACGCCCAAAAGAAGAGGCGCAGCGTCCTAAAGGCCTCGAAGGGCTATCGCGGCCAGCGGTCCCGGCTCTATCGCAAAGCCAAAGAGCAGCAGCTGCATTCGCTGAACTACGCCTACCGCGACCGTCGTGCGCGTAAGGGCGAGTTCCGCAAGTTGTGGATCTCGCGGATCAACGCGGCTGCCCGCGCCAACGACATCACCTACAACCGCCTGATCCAGGGCCTGAAGGCCGCCGGTGTCGAGGTGGACCGCAAGAACCTCGCCGACATCGCGATCACCGATCCGGCGGCGTTCACCGCGCTGGTCGACGTCGCCCGGGCGGCGTTGCCCGACGACGTCAACGCCCCCTCGGATTCCGGAGAGGCGGCCTAACTGCCGGCGACGCCGGCACCGCTCACCGAACGCTCGGCCAGGGTGGCCGCGGCGGTCAAACTGCATCGGCAGGTGACGCGGCGGCGCGCCAGACGCTTCCTCGCGGAAGGCGCCAATCTCGTCGAGGCCGCGTTGGCGCGCGGACTGGTCCGCGAGGTCTTCGTCACCGAGCAAGCCGCGCAGCGGCACGCGTCGTTATTTGCCACGCAGAGCCCGCCCGTGCACCGGGTGACCGAGCGCGCGGCAAAGGCGCTGTCCGACACGGTGACGCCGGCGGGCCTCGTCGCGGTGTGCGACATGCCCGACACACGACTGGAAGACGCGTTGGCAGGCGCGCCCCGGCTGATCGCCGTCGGCGTCGAGATCAGCGAACCAGGCAACGCCGGCACGTTGATCCGGATCGCCGATGCCATGGGGGCGGCGGCGGTCATACTTGCCGGGCACGGCGTCGACCCCTACAACGGCAAGTGCTTGCGCGCATCGACGGGCAGCGTTTTCTCGATTCCCGTCGTCGTCGCCCCGGATGCGGACGCCGCCGTCGGCGCGCTTCGTGACGCGGGGCTGCAAGTGCTGGCGACCACCGTGGACGGTGAGATCTCTCTCGACGAAGCCGAGCCACGGCTCGCCAGGCCGACCGCTTGGCTGTTCGGACCTGAATCGCGCGGCCTGCCGCGCGACATCGCCGGGCGGGCGGATTACCGGGTGCGCATCCCGATGTCCGGCGGCGCGGAGAGCCTGAATGTGGCTGCGGCCGCGGCGATCTGTCTCTACCAGAGCGCGCGCCGAGCCAGGAGCTCGCCGTAAGGCGCGGTCTCGGACGCCGGGCGTGCTCAGGCCGCCCTGGGCCGCCGGCCCCGGGCGGGCCGCAGGCCGGTAAGCGACAGCGTGCCGTGCACCAACGATCCCGCGCGCTCCATCAGGAACTTGGCGGGGTCGAGCGGGGTACGCGGAGCGAAACGGGGACGCGGCGGAAAGTAATGCATCGGCAGGCCGCGACGGTCGCGCGGGGGGCCCACGAACGCCGGTGCCTCCACCAACGGGGCATCGCTGGGTAGCCGCCCTTCGGCGCGGCGATAGGCGGCCAGCGCGCGCGGGTGCAGTCGGATCTCGTCGGGAACGGCCAGGAACGCCAGCTCGACGAGCTTGCCGAACACGCGCAGCAGCACCTCATCCCCCGGCGTCCAGTGCATGCCCGCCTTCTCGCGCACCGCCGGCTCGAACAGCCCCGCCGCGATCCAGCGCTGACCGGCCACCAGCGGCCGAAACAACTGGTCCCAGATCGGCGTCGGCATCAGCACGAACTTGGGCTTGGGAATGCGGATCTTGAAGATGTCCAGCGTCGCCTGGTTGATTTCCAGCTCCTCGCGGCACACCCGATCCCAGTACTCCAGGAACTCCTCCCACGACCGGGGCACCGGGCGCATGCTCATGCCGTACATGCGGTACCACTGCACGTGCTCGTCGAAAAGCTGCCGCTTTTCCGCCTCGGTCAGGCCCCCGCAGAAGTACTCGGCCACCTTGATGATGAGCATGAAAAACGTTGCGTGCGCCCAATAGAACGTCTCGGGGTTGAGCGCGTGGTAACGGCGGCCCGCGCCGTCGACGCCCTTGATGGTGCGGTGGTAGCTCTTGATTTGCTGACCGGTCTGGGCCGCGCGGTCGCCGTCGTAGACCACGCCCATTATCGGATAGACCGAGCGCGCCACCCGCTGCAGCGGCTCGCGCAATAGGATGGAATGCTCCTCGACGCCCGCGCCGAGTTCCGGATACATGTTCTGGATCGCGCCGATCCACACGCCCATCATTCCGGTGCGGAGGTCGCCGAAGTACTTCCAGGTGAGCGAGTCGGGTCCGAGCGGATCCGTGGATGTCGTTGGTATGGCAGTCATCTCGGCCTCCTGCTCCTAACTCCGCTCACGATAACTTTGACAACGTGCGTTGTCTACGATTCGGCACGTCGGCGGCACCGTTGTTATGCAGTTTCCGCGTCGGCGTGGCAGCGTCGTGATAAGGAACGTTTGCGGGCGTGCGCTTGTGGGTACCTGCTCGCACGTCGACCGGAGGTGAGGCCAGCGCCGGCCCCGCGCCAGTACACTCAGTGCTCGATTTCGTGATGGCAGTCGCGAGTCCAAGGGGGACCGACATGTCTTTTCTCAGCGTCATACCGGATTTCGTCTCGGCGGCGGCCGGGGACTTGGAGGGGATTGGCTCGGTGCTGGACTCCGCCAGCGCGGTGGCGGCGGGCCCCACCACCGCGATCGCGCCCGCGGCTCAGGACGAGCTGTCGATCGCAATCGCGGGACTGTTCGGCAACGTCGGCCAGGAATTTCAGGCGATCAGCGCGCAATCGCGGGCCTTTTATGACCGGTTCGTGGGCGCGTTGACCAGCGCCGCCGACATGTATGTCGGCACCGAGGCGGCGAACGCACAGCAGACCTTGCTGAACGCGGTGAGCGGACCCATCGAGGCGTTGTCCACCGGCGGCGGCGTGGGCTCCCTGGCCAGTGCCGCGGGATCCAGCGGCACGGACCTGCTCAGCGCTTTGGTCGGAATGGAGGTCGCCATTCCCATCATCAATACGCTCACCCCGCTCGGTCCGGTGGTGCTGACGCTGTACGGGGAAGGATCGATACTGGGCGTCACCATCACCTCGGGATCCCTCGAGGTGGGCACGCCGCTCGCGCTGACCGTTGATGCGATAGGTGCGCCGTTCAACGCGCTGGCCGCGCTCAACGCCAGTGGCGCGGCATTTGTCGGTGCGGTGCAGACGGGGAACCCGGTGGCGGCCTTTACCGCGCTGGTCACCGCTCCCGCGAACGTCGGCACCGGTTTCCTCTACGGGCAGCAATCCGTGACGATCACCCAGCCGGCGCCGTCGGGTTCGGGATACTCGACGGGGTCGCTGACCATTCCGTTCGGAGGGCTCTTGGCGCCTGTACAGCCCGCTACGTTCACCCTCATCTCGAGTGACGGGACGGTGACTTCCTTCCCGTTGAGCGGCACCGAGTTCGGTGGCCTCCTCGCCGGCATCATGAGCGCCGCCTAACCGTCAGGTGACCCAGACGTGGCGGCCGTCATTGCCCGCTTCTTCGCCGACGACCTAACCTGGCCTGGTGGAACTCGCGCCGCGCGATCCGGACCCGGGCGAGGCCTCGGAGACCGATCTGAAGACCGACCATGAAGCGGTGGCGACGGCGTCCCCGGCTTCGGAGCGGCGATCTCCTGCGCGCTGGCTGCACTCCACGAACCACAGCCCGGGTGTGGTGTCGTTTCTGCGGCGGGCGCGACGGCTGTTGCCCGGTGACCCGGAATTCGGCGACCCGCTGTCCACCGCGGGCGAGGGCGGTCCGCGCGCCGCGGCGCGAGCCGCCGACCGCTTGCTGGGGGATCGGGACGCGGCCTCGCGAGAGCTCAGCCTGGGTGTCCTGCAGGTGTGGCAGGCGCTGACCGAGACGGTGTCGCGGCGACCGGCAAACCCCGAGGTCACGCTGGTCTTCACCGACCTGGTCGGCTTCTCGACGTGGTCGCTGCAAGCGGGCGACGACGCGTCGCTCACACTGCTGCGACGGGTGGCACGGGCCGTCGAGCCGCCGCTGCTCGACGCGGGCGGTCACATCGTCAAGCGCATGGGCGACGGGCTCATGGCCGTCTTCCGCGATCCGACCGTCGCCGTGCGGGCCGTGTTGGTCGCCGACGAGGCGCTGAAATCGGTCGAGGTGGCGGGCTACACACCGCAGATGCGGGTCGGCATCCACACTGGCCGGCCGCAGCGCATGGCCGCGGACTGGCTCGGCGTCGATGTGAACATCGCCGCACGCGTTATGGAACGCGCCACCAAAGGTGGAATCATGGTGTCGAGCTCGACGTTGGACCTGCTACCGCAGACCGAGCTGGACGCGTTGGGCATCGTCGCCAAGCGGGCACGTAAGCCCGTATTCGCGGGTAAGCCCGCCGGCGTCCCCGCTGACCTGGGGATATATCGCCTCAAGACTCTTAAGGAGTTAACAGCCTTTGATCACAGCTCCGAAACAAATTAGCCGACATAATGGATGGCAATGATTGGGGGCATCTTCTCCCGGCTTGCCCGGGTTCGGTTCACCGTGGGGTATGTGGCGGCGCTGCTTGCCATCAGCTGCGCGCTCATCGCGCTCGGCCCGCACGCGCATGACGTGCTCGTCCAGCGGGCCAGCACCAACCTGCACAACCTGGCCCACGGCCACGTGGGCACCCTATTGGGCAGCGCGCTGGTCGTCGACGCCGGACCGCTGTACTTCTGGTTGCCCTTCCTGACCTGCCTGCTCGCGCTCGCGGAGCTGCACCTGCGCACCATCCGGCTGGTGGTGGCGTTCCTGGTCGGCCACATCGGCGCCACCCTGCTGGTGGCCGCCGCCCTGGCCGCGGCCGTCGAGTTCGGCTGGATGCCGGTGTCGATCACCCGGGCCAGCGACGTCGGGATGAGCTACGGCGCCCTGGCGGTCCTCGGCGCGATGACGGCGGTGATCCCCGCGCGGTGGCGTGCGGCCTGGGTCGGCTGGTGGGTCGCGGCGGGCCTGGCCTCGGCGATCATCGGCGGCGATTTCACCGACGCGGGCCACACCGCGGCCGTGGTGCTGGGCGTGCTGGTGTCCGCCCGGTTCCGGCAACCGATCCACTGGACGCCGACGCGGCTCGTGATGCTGGCGGCGTCCTCGGGCTTCGGATTCCTGATCCTGGCGCACCACTGGGGGACGATGGCCGCCGCGCCGGTGTTCGGCATCCTGGGCGCGCTGGCGGCCCACAAGATCTATCTATTCGTCACCGCACGCGCTGCGCTGCCGGTGTTGCCGGTTGACGCCGGTCCGCAGCCCGTCGCGGCCGGCTAGACATTCGCCGGCTAACGGCCCGGCACGCACCGAGCGTCGCGCACCGAATCACCTATGATCGGCACTTGCGCTGGCGCATCCCGCCGCGTTCAACAGCCTCATCAGCAAGGAGAGTGCCGCCGCGTGGGCGATCAACCCGTCGACCTGTCGCCGGAAGCGTTGGCCGAGGCGGTCTCGGCCGCCCGTCAGGCCATCGCGGGCGCCGACGATCTGGACGCGCTGGCGCGGGTCAAGACCGAGCACCTCGGTGACCGCTCGCCGCTGGCGCTGGCGCGTCAGGCGCTCGGCGGCGTCCCGAAGGACGAGCGCGCCGACGCCGGCAAGCGGGTCAACACCGCGCGCGGCGAAGCCCAACGCAGCTACGACGAACGGCTGGCGGAACTGCGCGCCGAGCGCGACGCCGCGGTCCTGGTCGCCGAGGGCATCGACGTCACGTTGCCCTCGACCCGGCAGCCGCCCGGCGCCCGGCACCCGATCACGATCTTGGCCGAGCACATCGCCGACACGTTCGTCGCGATGGGATGGGAGCTGGCGGAGGGGCCCGAGGTCGAAACCGAGCAGTTCAACTTCGACGCCCTGAACTTCCCCGCCGACCACCCCGCCCGCAGCGAGCAGGACACCTTCTACGTCGCGCCCGAGGATTCCCGGCAGCTGCTGCGCACCCACACCTCGCCGGTCCAGGTCCGCACGCTGTTGGAGCGCGAGCTGCCCGTCTACATCATCTCGATCGGCCGCACGTTCCGCACCGACGAACTCGACGCCACCCACACGCCGGTCTTCCACCAGGTCGAGGGCATGGCGGTGGATCGTGGCCTGTCGATGGCGCACCTGCGCGGGACGCTGGACGCGTTCGCCCGCGCCGAGTTCGGGCCGACCGCGCGCACCCGGATCCGGCCGCACTTCTTTCCGTTCACCGAGCCGTCCGCCGAGGTCGACGTGTGGTTCGCCAACAAGAAGGGCGGCGCCGACTGGGTGGAGTGGGGCGGCTGCGGGATGATGCATCCAAACGTGTTGCGCGCCGCCGGAATTGACCCCGACGTCTACTCCGGCTTCGCCTTCGGCATGGGCCTGGAACGCACGCTGCAATTCCGCAACGGGATCCCGGACATGCGCGACATGGTCGAGGGCGACGTCCGGTTTTCGCTGCCGTTCGGGGTGGGTGCCTGATGCGCGTCCCCTACAGCTGGCTGCGCGAGGTTGTAACGGCCGGCGCCCCGGGGTGGGATGCGGCGCCCGACGACATCGAGCAGACGCTGGTGCGCATCGGCCACGAGGTCGAAGAGGTCGTCAGCCTCGGCCCGGTCGACGGCCCCCTGACGGTCGGGCGCGTCACCTCCATCGAAGAGCTCACCGAATTCAAGAAGCCCATCCGCGCCTGCCTGGTGGACGTCGGCGAGGAAAAGGCACGCGAGATCGTCTGCGGGGCAACCAATTTCGTGGTAGGGGATCTGGTGGTGGTGGCGCTGCCCGGCACCACGCTGCCCGGCGGCTTCGCCATCACCGCCCGCAAGACCTACGGCCGCAGCTCCGACGGGATGATCTGCTCGGCCGCCGAACTCGGTTTGGGCGCAGACCATTCCGGGATCCTGGTGCTGCCGCCCGAAACCGCCGCGCCGGGGGATTCGGGCGCCGACGTGCTGGGCCTCGACGACGTGGTTTTCCACCTGGCGATCACCCCCGATCGCGGCTACTGCATGTCGGTGCGGGGCCTGGCGCGTGAGATCGCGTGCGCCTACGACCTCAACTTCGTCGATCCGGCCGACATCAAGCCGCTGCCCGTCGAGGGCGAGGCGTGGCCGCTGGCGGTGGACCCCGAGACCGGCGTGCGTCGCTTCGCGCTGCGCCCGGTGACCGGCATCGATCCGGCCGCCGTGTCGCCGTGGTGGCTGCAGCGCCGGCTGCTGCTGGCCGGGATCCGCGCGACGTCGCCCGCGGTGGACGTCACCAACTACGTGATGCTCGAGCTCGGCCACCCCATGCACGCGCACGACCGCAATCGCATCACCGGGGGCCTCGCGGTGCGCTTCGCCCGGCCCGGCGAAACCGTGGTCACGCTGGACGACATCGAGCGCAGGCTCGATCCGGCCGACGTGCTCATCGTCGACGAAGCGGCGACCGCGGCGATTGGCGGCGTCATGGGAGCGGCCACCACCGAGGTGTGCGACGACTCCACCGACGTGCTGCTCGAAGCGGCGGTCTGGGACCCGGCCGGGGTATCGCGCACCCAGCGACGGCTGCACCTGCCCAGCGAGGCGGCCCGCCGCTATGAGCGCGCCGTCGACCCGGCCATCTCGGTGGCCGCCCTGGACCGGTGCGCCGCGCTGCTGGCCGAGATCGCCGGGGGAGCGGTGTCGCCGACGCTGACCGATTGGCGGGGTGAGCCGCCGCGCGAGGACTGGTCGCTGCCACCGATCCGGATCAGCGTCGACCTGCCGGACCGCGTCGCCGGGGTGGCCTACGGC
The DNA here is from genome assembly GCF_001672915.1 of Mycobacterium sp. 1245805.9. Lineage (GTDB taxonomy): Bacteria > Actinomycetota > Actinomycetes > Mycobacteriales > Mycobacteriaceae > Mycobacterium. Next base: position 51,167 of record NZ_LZKR01000035.1, read on the forward strand.
CCGGGGACGACGGCCCGGCGGCTCGCCCAAATCGGCGCGGCGGTAGCCGAAAACGACGACATCCTGATCGTGACGCCGCCGAGCTGGCGCCCCGATCTGCTGCAGCCCGCCGACCTCGTCGAGGAGGTCACGCGGCTGGAGGGGCTGGAGGCTATCCCGTCCGTGCTGCCGGCGGCTCCCGCGGGGCGTGGCCTCACCGCGGTGCAGAAGCGGCGCCGCGCGATCGGCAAGTCGCTGGCCCAGTCGGGCTATGTCGAGGTGTTGCCGACGCCGTTCCTGCCCGCCGGCGTCTTCGATCTGTGGGGACTGCCGGCCGACGACCCGCGGCGCTCGGCGACACACGTGCTCAACCCGCTGGAGGCCGACCGCCCCGCGCTGGCCACCACGCTGTTGCCCGCGCTGTTAGAAGCGTTGGGGCGCAACGTATCCCGCGGTCTCGTCGACGTCGCGCTGTTCGCCCTGGCGCAGGTGGTCCAACCGACCGACGAGACCCGCCGCGTCGAGCTCATCCCGGTCGACCGTCGGCCCACCGACGCCGAGATCGCGGTGCTCGACGCCTCCCTGCCGCGACAGCCGCAGCACGTCGCCGCGGTGCTGACCGGCCTGCGTGAACCGCGTGGTCCCTGGGGTCCCGGCCGCCGGGTCGAGGCCGCCGATGCGTTCGAGGCGGTGCGAATCGTGGCGCGCGCCAGTGGGATCGACGTTCGCCTGCGCGCCACCCAGCGCCTGCCGTGGCACCCGGGCCGGTGCGCCGAGGTGCTCGTGGGCGAGACGTGCGTCGGCTACGCGGGGCAGCTGCATCCCGCCGTGATCGAGCGCTCCGCATTGCCCAAGGGCACCTGCGCGATGGAGCTGAACCTCGATGCGATCCCCATCGTCGACGTGCTGCCGGCGCCGCGGGTGTCGCCGTTTCCGGCCGTCTTTCAGGACGTCAGCCTCGTGGTGGCCGCGCACGTGCCGGCCCAGGCCGTGGCGGACGCCGTCCGCGAGGGGGCCGGCGAACTCCTCGAAGACCTGCAGCTGTTCGACGTGTTCACCGGGCCGCAGATCGGCGAGGACCGCAAATCGCTGACCTTTGCCCTGCGCTTCCGGGCGCCGGACCGCACGCTGACCGAGGACGACGCGAGCGCAGCCCGCGACGCCGCCGTGCGGCGCGCCGCCGAGGTGGTTGGCGCCGAACTGCGCGCCTGAGAACCGGCACCCGCGGATCTACGACCCCCTCGCGCGGTTTTCTACGCCATTTGACCGATGGTCTTCGTCGGCCCCGCCCAAAAGATCTTACTTGCAAGTAAGAACTGGTCATCGGGCAAACAGTCGAGGAGATCGGTATGTCTTTTCTGAGCGTGGCGCCGGAGCTGCTGCAGGGAGCCGCACAGCAGTTGGCGGGTGTGGGTTCGTCGCTGGCCGAGGCCGCCGCGACCGCGACGGGTCCCACCACCGGGATCGCGGCCGCCGCCGGTGACGAGGTTTCGGTCGCGATCGCTGCGATGTTCGGGAACGCGGGGCAGGAATTTCACGCGATAAGCGCCCAAGCGCAGGCGTTTCATTCGGAGTTCGTCGCCTTGATGAACGCCGGTGCGGGCGCTTACGTGGGCGCCGAGGCGGCCAATGTCGAGCAAGTCCTGCTGGACTTCGGTGCCACCGTCGCCGCCCCGTATCAGGCGTTGGTCTCGAACACGGCGAGCAACCTCCAAAGCCTCGGAACCGCGATCAGCGGGAACCCCGCGCCACTCCTGAACCAGTTCCTCAGCAACCAAATCGGCTACGGCCAGGCCATCGCGACGGGATTTGCGAACGCAGTAGTGAACCTGCCCGCCGAGCTGGCCAACCTGCCTGCGAACATCTCCGGGGTCTTAGCCTTCAACCCGGCATACGTTGCGCAGCAGGTCATCAACCAACAAGTCGGCTACGCCCAGTTGATTGCCACCTCGCTGCAGAACGCCGGCAACGATTTCATGGCGGGGTTGAACGCGCTGCCGGCCAACCTGCAAACCGGGATGCAAACCATCATGTCCGGCGATGTCACCGGCGGGCTGCTCCAAGTCGGCGGCGCGTTCCTGGCCCCGGTTTTCACCGACCTCAACGTCACCGTGGACCCCGTCACCGGGCTCCTCGATATCGTGCCCGGCGGCGCGTTAGGGGACCTGCTGCCCATCCTCGGCATCCCCGCGCAGATGGCGCAGAACTTCACCAATCTCCTTCCGGCCGGAACGATTCCGGCAAGAGTGGCGCAGAACGCGACCAATTTGTTCGCGACGCTGACGGATCTGTCCCAGACGCTGGATCTCAACACCGGCAACCTGCACATCGGGTTGCCCGTGGTGCTCGCGCTTGACGCGCTGGGTCCGCCGATCACCACGCTGCAGGCGGCCGCATCGAGTGGGAGCGCGTTTATCGGCGCGGTGCAAACCGGGGACGGGCTCGGGGCGCTCGCCGCACTGATCGATGCCCCCGCCGTCATCGCCAACGGCTTCCTCAACGGCCAGGCGGCGCTGCCCCTGCCGGCTCTGCTTGGCGGCCCCGGCGGCATCGAAACGATCACCGCGATCCCGGTCGGTGGGATCCTCACCCGGCTGCAATTCGCATCGCTCAGCATCCCGGCGTTCGGGCCCGGATCGCTCACTCTCAGCGGCACAACCTTCGGCGGTATCCTCCCCGGCCTGCTGGTCTTCCTGCCCGAAACCCTCGCGCTGGCGATCGGTGCTCCGCCGCTCGGATAGCCGTGCGGCTACCCTGAGCTGCGGCGTTAGGCTCGCCGCCTCCGGAACGGTTCGCCAGCCTAACAATTTCCGGGAAATCCTTCTGCCCGTATTGACAACGGGCGACGGCTTATTAGACTCACGTCTGTCTTGCTTACCCGCGGGTAAGTTTACCGCTCGGTAAGTGGCAGCAAGAAGAGTCGAGGGGGCCTCGCGCGTCCGTGCGCGGGCGCCTTATACGGCTGTGCCGATGTGGGTGACCACTGGTCACCGTGGATCCGAGGAGAGGGTGGATATGTCGTTTGTGATCGCAACGCCGGACCTGGTCGAGAGCGCGGCTACGGATTTGGCGGGCATTCGTTCGTCGCTGCCCGAGGCGGCGGCGTCCGCGGCGGCGCCCACGACCGGGATCGCGACGGCGGCGTCCGACGAGGTATCAGTCGCGATCGCATCGATGTTCGGCAACTTCGGCCAGGAATTCCAGGCCGTCACCGCGCAGGCGCAGGCGTTTCATCAGCAGTTCGTCTCCCTGCTGAACGCGGGCGCGGGCGCCTACGCGAGCGCCGAGGCCGCCAACGCCGCGCAGGCCGCGTTGGGCGGTGAGATTCAGGCTGGCGCGCAAGCGATTTCGAACGCGATCGCCAGTTCGCCGATTGGGCTCGGGTCGCTCCCGACGGGCGGGGCGGCCGCGTTGTTCAGCGGGATCAACTCGTTCGGCGCCACCGTGGCCGGGCCCTACCAGGCGCTCGTCTCGAACACCGCCGCCAACCTGCAGGTCATCGGGGGCACTATTAGCGCCAACCCGTTCCCGTTCCTGCACCAACTCGTCAATAACCAGATCATCTACGGGCAGACGATCGCGACCGGCATCCAGAACCTGCCCGCCGAATTGGCCAGTCTGCCGGCGACCATTCAGGCCGGCATTCACGGCCTGGCCAGCGTCAACCCCGGCGCCCTGCTGCAGCAGTTGGCCACCAGGCAGATCGCCAACGCCCAAGTGGTCGCCACGGGGCTGCAGAACGCCGCGAATGATCTCGCCACCGGAATTCAAACGCTGCCGGGGGGCTTCCTCACTGCCGCCCAGGATCTCTTGGCCGGCGACAACGGTGGCGCATACGGCGCCATCAACCGGACGCTCATCAACGCCTTCCTCCCGGGCTTCAACGGCGTTCAGGCGGGGTCGGATGGATCGACGCTGGTTACCGATATCGTGCCGATAGGTCCGTTGGGGGACCTGGCACCCATCGTGGCCATCCCCGGACAGATGGCGCAGAACGTCGCCAACCTGTTCCCGGCGGGATCCGTTCCGGCGCAGATCGCGCAGCACGCAACAAATCTGATCAGCGCCTTCACCAACCTGGGGACGACGCTGACCATCTCGGATACGGCCGAGCTGAGCTTTGGGATCCCGCTGCAGCTGATCTTGGACGGGATCGGCGGGCCGGCGAACGCGCTCAGCGCGCTCAACTCGACCGGCGCGGCGCTGGTCAGCGCGGCGCAGGCCGGGAACGCGTCGGCGTTCGCCGCCACCTTCCTGGATGCCCCGGCCGTCGTCGCCAACGCGTTTCTCAACGGCACCACCGTCGTAACGTTGCCCCCGGCGACCGTCTCGCTGCTCGGCCTTTCTCTGCCCTCAACGACGTACTTGACCCTCGGCGGGCTTCTTGCCCCGCTCACTACCCCCGAGGTCTTTGTCGACCTGGATGGGCTCCAGTTGCAGCTCCAACTCACAGGCGGGACCCCGATCGGTGGGCTGATTCCCGGGTTGCTTAGCTTCCCCGCCCAGCTGGCGGCGGACATCGCCGCTAGCTGATCGGCCGTCACCTATCCATGAGGGGCGGGGCGTCGGAGTTGGCCGGCGTCCCGCCCCTCGGCGCGTCCCAAAGGTCCTCTCGAGCTGCGGATTTGGCGCGTCGCTCCGGGAAAGATCCCAAACCGTAACGAACGCTGTGAAAACGCAAATTGTCTTTTTCGTTGCAGCCGAGGGCTTATTAGGCTCGTGTCTGTCAAGGGTTACTGCGGGGTAAGTTCCCGGCCGGTAACCGGCAGCGAATGACTCAAGTGGGGTTTCGCGCCGCGCGGGCGCGGGGTCCTTGGGGGTCTCGTATTGAACATCGGGTGACCACCGGTCACCCGACCGGTGCCCGAGGAGAGGGTGGAGATGTCGTTTGTGATCGCAACGCCGGACCTGGTGCAGAGCGCGGCCCAGGATCTTGCCGGTATTCGTTCGTCGCTTGCGGAGGCAGCGGCGTCGGCGGCGGGTCCCACGACGGGGATCGCGACGGCCGCCCAGGACGAGGTATCGGTCGCGATCGCATCGATGTTCGGCAACTTCGGCCAGGAATTCCAGGCGCTGACCGCCCAGGCGCAGACCTTCCATCAGCAGTTCGTCAGCCTGATGAACGCGGGTGCGGGCGCCTATGCGAGCGCCGAGGCAGCCAACGCCGCCCAGGTCGTCCTCGGTGGCGAGATTCCGTCTGGCGCGCAAGCGATTTCGAATGCGATCGCCAGCTCGCCCATCGGTCTGGGATCGCTCCCCACCGGCGGCGCGTCCGCGGCGATCAGCGGGCTCAACTCGTTCGGCGCCGCGGTGGCCGCGCCGTACCAGGCGCTCGTCTCGAACACGGTCACCAACCTGCAGGCCATCGGAGGCACCTTCACGGCCAACCCGTTCCCCTTCCTGCACCAGCTGGCTAACAACCAGATCCGCTATGCGCAGACGATCGGTTCATCGATCGCGACCGGCATCCAGAACCTGCCCGCCGAGCTCGCCAATCTGCCCGCGACCGTCCAGACCGGCATCCAGGGCCTGTCGACGCTCAACCCCGGCGCGCTGCTGCCGCAGCTGATCACAAACCAGATCGGCGACGCGCAGACCGTCGTCACGGCGCTGCAGAATGCCGGCACCGACCTGGTCACCGGGTTGAACGGGTTGCCCGCCAGCTTCCAGGCGGCCGGTGAGGCCCTCGCCGGCGGTGACGTCCAGGGTGCGGTGCACGCCATTGCGCAGGGCTTGGAAAATGTTGTGCTGCCCGGTTTCCAGCCGTTCAACGTTGACATAGGTCAACTCGGCTCGCCCACGGCCCCGGCGCTGCCCGTCACTCCGCTTGGCCCGCTGGGAGATCTCGCGCCCATCCTGGCGATCCCCGGACAGATGGCGCAGAACGTCACCAACCTGTTGCCCCCGGGCTCCATCCCCGCGCAGATGTCACAAAACTTCACCAACGTGGTAAACGCGCTCACCAACTTCGGGGTGACGCTTAATCCGGGGAACTTCGAAATCACCTTCGGCTTGCCGTTGCAGTTCCTTCTGGACGCGGTAGGTGCGCCGGCCAACGGGTTGAGTGCCCTGAATTCCAGCGCGCTAGCGGTCGTCACCGCGGTGCAGTCGGGGGAACCGTTGGGGGCCGCGGCGGCGCTGATCGGTGCGCCGGGCGCGATCGCGAACGGCTTCCTCAACGGCCAAACGTTCATAAGCCTGCCGACGCTGACGGTCACCGTAACGTCAGAGGGGGTCCCCGTCCTGGCCATCCCGTCAGTCGCCGAAATCCCGCTGGGTGGGCTTTTAACTCCTCTAAGTCCTGTTGTCGACAACGTGTTGGGTCCGCTGCCGGGTACGCAAATCGGTGGCCTCATCCCGGGCCTGCTGAGCTTCGGGTCGCAGCTCGCGGCGGTCATCACCCCCTAGCGTCGCCTTCGCGAGCCGGCCTTTCGGCGGCATAGCCGCATTCAGGGGTATTCGCTCCCTGCCCGCCGAGTGCAGCGCGTCGGCGTGGCGCCGCGACCGGGATCGTGGCTGCGGCCGCCGACCAGGTGTCGGCGCAGGTTGCCGCCGCGCTCGGCGCGGTTGCGTTTTCGTGGCGAAATCGTGACGCCACAGATGCCACGAAAATGCGCAATTTCCCCCGTTCACACACTGGTCCCTTTAACCTCATGTTCATCTTGGTCACCATCCGGTGATCCTCCTGAGCCGATGGGAGACGGCAGTGTCGTTTGTCATTGCGCAGCCGGAATTGGTCGAGGCGGCCGCCCAGAACCTGGCTGGAATCCGCTCAGCGCTCGGCGAGGCGAGCGCGGCCGCCGCCGGCTCGACGACCGGGGTGGTGGCCGCGGCCCAGGATGAGGTGTCGGGCGCGGTCGCGGCCCTGTTCGACAACTTCGGCCAGGAATACCAAGCCATCAACGCGAGAGCTCAGGCGTTTCACGCCCAGTTCGTCAACCTGATGAACGCCGGCGCGGGGGCTTACCTCAGCACCGAGGCGGCCAACGCGGAGCAGACCCTGGCGAGTGCGGTGAACGCTCCGGTGCAGGGGCTGCTCGGGGGCGGCGCCGCCGCGGCGACCAGCGACGCGCTCGGAATCGTTGGACCCTACGAAAGCCTGGCCGCGAACACGACTGCCAACCTGCAGGGCATCGGCAACACCTGGACGACGGTCACTGCGCCCGCCGTGTTCAAGGCGATGACCACCACCTTCACCAATCCGCAGCTGCTTCTCGGGGCGTTGCAGACCGGCAACCCGCTGACGATCCTGAGCACGGGCGGGCAGTTCGCGCTGGGCTCCGCCAACCTTTTCCGCGACCTGATCGTTCCCGCCTCGCTGTCGGTGACGTCCGTTAATCCGCCGGCGTTGGCCGTCGGCCTGGGGCTGCCGGAGTTGCTGGCTTTCGATGCCTTGGGTGCCCCGGTCAACGCCGGCCTCGCGGCGTCACTGAGCGGCGCAGCGTTTCTCGAGGCCGTAGGCACGGGCAACCCACTGGCGGCGTTCACCGCGTTCGTCGACGCCCCCGCCAACATCGCGAACGCCTTCCTCAACGGCCAGCAGACGCTGCCCGTGCTGCTGGCGCCGGGCCTGACGGTGGACGTTCCCTTCTCCGGCCTTCTCGTTCCCGTGCAACCGTTTACGACGACGGCCTCATTGCTCGGAACTTCGATCACCGTGAGCGGCCCGCCCATCGGCGGGCTCGTTCCCGCGCTGTTCGACAACGCGCCCCAACTGCTTGCGTCGGCGTTCGGCGGCTAATCGGCACGCCTCTCGGCGCGCGCCGAACGCTTCGCACTGGGCGTGTTCTTCGTCGTCGACGGAAGGGCGCAACCGCAAGATCCTCGCGCTGCGCCCGGATTATGTTGTTGCGGAACGGGTTTCGGCTACGCGGCGCTGGGGCTGGCGCGCACTGCCGCGGTCACTCCCCAGAGATGTTGGAGCGTCGGCATTTAATTGACGCCAACACAACTTCCGGCCTCCCCGAGCGCGGAAAATCGAGTATTCAACTTGTGTTTACTTAGAATTTCACCGGGTAGTCCCAGCCGGTGAATCGAGATGGCCGGCCATGTCTTTTGTGATTGCGGCGCCGGAGGCAGTTCAGGCGGCGGCAAGGGATCTGGCGGGTATCCGTGCCTCGTTGGGAGGAGCGACGGCGTTGGTTGTGGGCCCCACGACGGCGTTGGTGCCCGCCGCGGCGGGCGAGGTATCGGCCGTCGTCTCCGCGATTTTCGCCAAGTTCGGGCAGGATTCAGGGGCTCAGCGCCCAGGCCCAGGCGTTTCATGCCGAGTTCGTCAACATGATGAACACGAGCGCGGCGGCTTATGCCTGCGCCGAACTCGCCAGCGCCGGACAGGCGGTGGCGGACGTGGTTACTGCGCCCGCGCAGGCAGGGGCCGGCGCTGCCCAGGGCGTCAGCGCCGCGGGGTTGCTTGGTGGGATCCTCGGGAGCGGGGCTCCGAGCGGGTCCCTGCTTGACGGTCTGGGCTCATTCGGGGGTGTCCTCGGCCCCCTGGGAAACCTGGGCTCGCTCGGAAGCAATCTGGGCAGCCTGCTGACGAGCGCGCTTCCCGGATTGCCGACGACACTCTCCGGCCTGATGAATCCCTGGGCGGGCGTTGCTAATTCACTACTTCCCGGGCTACTGAGCGCGCAGGCCGACGCGGGTCCCTACTTCACCGGGATCGCCGGCCCTTACAGCGCCCTCGTCTACAACACCTGGAACAACCTGCAGAGCCTCGGAGGCGGCTGGCTCGCCGATCCGTTCCCGTTCCTGCGGCAGATCGTCCCAACCAGATCAGCTACGGCCAGACCATCGCGACGGCGCTGCAAACGGGGGACTTCCAGCCCGTTGCCGCCATACCCGGTCGTATCGCACAAAACATTGCCAATGTCGTTGAGACGCTGACGAATAACGATATGACGTCATCGCTGGTGGTGCAGTCGCTCACGGTGCCCACCGACGTGACGGTGAACAACGCCGTCGGGCTGTCCTTGGTGTTCACCGCCAGCCTGATGGGCCCGCCCGCGGCTACGTTGGATGCGGCCGACTACAGCGCCGCGACGTTCGTGGCGGCCGTTCAGGCCGGGGACGCACCCGCGGCATTCGCCGCCTTCGTCGACGCACCTGCCGTCATCGCCAACGGCTTCCTCAACGGCCAGGCGCAATACCCCTATGTGATGAACCTGTCGAGCCTGACCGGGCCCGTCGTCGGGAATATCGTCAACGTCACCGTGGTCGCCAACTTCCCCCTTGACGGCATTCTCCATGCGCCCGGCTACTACCCGGTCACGGCGAGCTTCACGATGGTGGGCAACGCCGTTCTGCCTCCGATCGACGTCAGCATCGGGGCCGGCAGCACGCCCTTCAGCGGCCTGCTGCCCTTCCTTGTGAACTACGCGCCCCAACAGCTGGCCCAGGCGATCGGAGCGCCCGCCCCGCCCCCGCCGCTGCTCTCGATACCTCTTCCGACCTTCTGACTTCGCTAGGTCCCGGGATGGGGATCGGCGGAAAGTCCTTGTCATTCTCACGTTTTCGGTACGCGGATACCATTTTCGTCTACCTTGACGCGCGGCTGCAAAACATGCCCCATCCGGTGAGCGCCGACTCGGGGGGATCTTTCTCGCGGGCGCCGTTAAGCAGGTCGTCGCGACGGGTGCTTGCGGAAACGGCTTGTCATTCGCTTGTTTTCGGTACGCGAATACCAATAATGGATAAAATCGCCTCGCGATGTTTAAAACACGCGCCGTCGGTCAACCTCTTATTCGGCACACGCCAAATGCGGTCACCTGCAGCCCAAATGCAACGACAGGGGAGGCCAGACGGACTGAAAATTGTTCAATAGCAAGGACTTTGTACCTTAAGTATCGCGACCCGTGCGCCCACGGTACGCTAAGTCTCGTCATGACCATCCGCTGTGGGCATTCGGGTCGCGCAGAATCTTAAATAGACCCGCCGGACCCGGTTGAAAACCATCATTTTCGAATGTGCTTGTGTTGCACACTATTACGCTCGCCTTGCCTCGATAATTCGGGCTTACAAACGTATATGTCGTTCATTCGCGTGGGGAGATGAACATGTCTTTCGTCGTTGCAGTTCCCGATCTCGTCGAGGTGGCAGCCCAAGATCTTGCGGGTATTCGCTCGGCACTGGATGAGGTCACCCAGTCGATCATCGCCCCGACCACAACTTTGGCTCCTGCAGCGGGCGACGAGGTTTCGGAGGCCATCGCCGCGCTCTTCGGCAACTTCGGCAAGGAGTTCCAAGCACTGAGCGCGCAAGCGGCCGCGTTCCATAGCGCCTTCGTCAACACACTCGGCGGCGGCGCGACTGCTTATGTGACAGCCGAAATCGCCAACAGCGCCGCAATGCTCTCGGGGGGCGGGAACCTGGCGGCGGAAATCGGTGGCGCGATTTCCGGGTTCGGGGCGGCGCTCAGCGGATCCCTCTCGGGCGGCTTGAGTAGCAGTCTGGGAGCCGGGCTTGCCGGCACCTTCGAGACGTTCCTCGGCGCCGGGCTCACCGGAATGGCTTTCCAGACCGGTGGCCTATTCCTATCGGGTCTCGGCAACGGGCTGGTCCAGGTCGGCAACGCCATCGTCCAAGCCGGGCTCACACTGGAGAGTACTGGTGCGGCCTTGTCGGCCACGGGTGCGCAGCTGATGGCCCAGTCCAACGCCGCCCTGCAGGCGCTGCTGAACGCCAACTTCGTTCTTGACCTCAACGCGGCCTTGTCGGCCAGCGTGGGTGGCAGCCTGAATGGCTTGGCCGCCAACCTCGCCGCGGGCATCAACGGACTGGGTAATTTGGCCGGCAACCTCGGGGCGGGTCTCAACGGGGCGCTTCAGACCGGTGAGACGCTGGCGGCGAACTTCCTGGCGTCGCTGCCGGGTCTGCCTGCGCTCACGATTCCGAACCTGGGTGCGTTCGGTGTGCAGCTCGGTGCTGCGCTGAATGGCTTGGGCGCCAACCTGAGTGCGTCGCTGAACGCGGCGTTGTCGGGGGCGTTGACGTTGCCGCCGATCAACTTGTCGTTGCCGGGTCTGCCGAGTTTCACGTTGCCGCCGTTCCCGGGTCTGCCGGCGATCACGTTGCCCAACCTGGGTGCGGACATCAGCGCGGCGTTGAATGCGGCGTTGTCGGGGGCGTTGACGTTGCCGCCGATCAACTTGTCGTTGCCGGGCTTGCCGAGTTTCACGTTGCCGCCGCTGCCGGGGTTGCCGCCGATTACGTTGCCCAACTTGGGTGCCGACATCAGCGCGGCACTGAACGCGGCGTTGAACCTGAC
>NZ_LZKR01000036.1 GCF_001672915.1 Mycobacterium sp. 1245805.9
CCGCGACGAAGGACTGCCCGGCCAGGTTCTGCTCGCCGCCGAACGCCTTCAAGGCGGCGGCGCGCCCGGCCGCGTCCCCGGAATCGCGAGCCGCCCGTCCCGACCCGCGCGACCCGATCCTGTGGGCCCAGCGCGAGGCCCTCAAGTCGGCGTTGCAGTACCCGGCGCTGGCGGGCCCGGTGTTCGACACGCTGACCGTGGAGAGCTTCACCCACCCCGGCTCGCGATTCCGTGGACGCGGTCGGGGCGGGGGCGGCGGGCTGACGCTCGGCCCGGCGGGGAGGCTCGGATGCGGAGCCGCTTCGAGAAGGGGACTTGGCCCGTTTGGCCTCGCCGCGGACCCGCTCGATGACCTGCGCGACGTCGTCCCAGCCGACCCAGCCGGCGAGCTGGCGGGCGTACTCGTCGCGCAGCGTGGGGTCCTTGATCTGGCTGACCATGGGCACGCAGCGGCGCAGCGCGGCGACCCGGCCCTCGGCGCTGTCGAGGTCCATCTCGGCGATCGTGGTGCGAATCGCGAACTCGAACAGCGGTGTTCGCCGCGCCACCAGGTCGCGCAACGCGACGTCGCCGGACTTCAGCCGCAGGTCGCACGGGTCCATGCCGTCAGGTGCGACCGCGACGAAGGACTGCCCGGCCAGGTTCTGCTCGCCGCCGAACGCCTTCAAGGCGGCGGCGCGCCCGGCCGCGTCCCCGTCGAAGACATAGATCAACTCCCCGCGGAAGAAGCTGTCGTCCATCATCAACCTGCGCAGCATGGCCAGGTGCTCGTCGCCGAACGCCGTGCCGCAGGAGGCGACGGCCGTGGTGACCCCGGCCAGGTGCATCGCCATCACGTCGGTGTAGCCCTCGACGACGACGGCCTGGTGCCCCTTGGCGATGTCGCGCTTCGCCAGGTCGATGCCGAACATCACCGACGACTTCTTGTACAGCGTCGTCTCGGGCGTGTTGATGTACTTGGCTTCCATCGGGTCGTCGTCGAACAGGCGGCGGGCCCCGAAGCCGATAACCTCGCCGGCCGCGGTACGGATCGGCCACAGCAGCCGCCGGTGGAAGCGATCCATCGGGCCGCGGCGCCCCTCCCGGGACAGCCCGGCCGCCTCCAGTTCCTTGAACTCGAAGCCCTTGCGCTGCAGGTGTTTTGTCAGCGAGTCCCAGCCCGACGGGGCGAACCCGCAGCCGAAATGGCGCGCCGCCTCGGCGTCGAAGTTGCGCTCCGTCAGGTACTGGCGCGCCGGTGCCGCCTCGTCGGACTCCAGCGCCGCCGCATAAAACTCGGCGGCCGCCGCGTTGGCCGCGACCAGCCTGCTGCGGCTGCCGCGATCGCGCTGCACGTTGGTGGCCGCCGCGCCGGTGTAGGTGATGGTGTGGCCGACCCGGTCGGCGAGCAGTTCGACCGCCTCGACGAAGCTGACGTGTTCGATCTTCTGGACGAACGCGTACACGTCGCCGCCCTCGCCGCACCCGAAGCAGTGGAAGTGGCCGTGGTTCGGGCGGACATGGAACGACGGCGACTTCTCGTTGTGGAACGGGCACAGGCCCTTGAGCGAATCGGCGCCGGCGCGCTTGAGCTGGACGTAGTCGCCGACGACCTCTTCGATGCGGGCCCGTTCGCGGATGGCGGCGATATCGCGATCAGAGATCCGGCCGGCCATCGGCCCAGTCTAAAACGCCGGACCGAATCAGCTCGCCGGCCCGATGACACCGCACGCGATCCGCTCCATCGCCTGGTCGCCGGCGCCGTGAATCATCAGCGCGGTCTTGTCCCCGGCCAGCAGCTGGTCCCTGGTGAACGCGTCACTGGTGGTCACCAGGTACGCCGAACCGTCCTGGCGGACCTCGAGCATCGTCAGGTCGCCGCTCTCGGGCATCCCGGTGTGCCCGGGCGCCTGGAAGTGCCCGCCGGCGGACAGGAAGTTTCCGGGCGGCCCGCCGTTCGGGGCGACGGAGTTGGGCTCACACTTGCCGACCGCGTGGATGTGCATGTCGTGCAGGCCGGGCGCGAGGATCCCGCCGGCAACCGTCTTGACCGTGATGGTGGCGTAGCCGTTGCCGAAGTCAAAGGTCGCCGTGGCCACGTCCTTGCCGTCGGCCGTCTTCAGTTGCGCCGTCAACGATCCGGCGGCGGGCGCCGGGCCCGACGTCGGCGTCGCCGGAGACCCGCTTTGGACCGGGGGCGTAGTCCCCGGCTGGCTGGTCGCGTGCTGGGGCGAACTGCATGCGTTCAGGGCCAGGACGGCGAGCGGCAGCGAGAGGGCGGCAACGGCGCGGGGTTTGGTCATGCGGGTAACGCTAACCGGTCGCCTCACGGGCGTCGATCCGCTCCAGCCGACCCTCGGTATAGGAGGCGACCTGATCGACGACGACCCGCAGCCGGGCGCGCTCGTCGGCGGCGGTGTTGAACGCCGCGGCGAACATGGGGTCGAGCGTTCCGGGTGCCCCGGCATACAGCCATCGCGCCACGCGATGGATGCGGTCGCGTTGCCGGGCTTGAGTGTCCAGATGCCGGGGGTCCGACATGATGAACTGCAGGGCCAGGATTTTCAGCAGGGCGACCTCGGCGCGCACCAGGTCGGGCACCTGCAGGTCGGCCCGGTAGCGCACCAGCGGCCCCGGGCCGGCCGCCGCCCGCGTGGTCGCAATGGCGGCCGAGGCGAAGCGGCCCACCAATTCACTGGTCAACCGCTTGAGCGCGACCGCCGCCGCCAGCGTCGCGTCGTACTTGCCGACCGCGGCGACCACGGGCAGGCCCGACAGCCGTCGCGCGGCGGCCATGAAGTCCTCGGCGCTGACCCGGGAGAATTCGCTCTCCCCCAGCTTGGCCAGCGCGGCCGCCTCGTCCTCGTCGGCCAGCACGCGCAGGTCGATGCGCTGCGAGACGACGCCGTCCTCGACGTCGTGCACCGAATACGCCACGTCGTCGGCCCAGTCCATCACCTGCGCCTCCAGGCACGTCCGATCCGCCGGCGCCCCCTGGCGAACCCAGGCCGCGGGCTCGCGGTCCTCGTCGTAGAAGCCGAACTTGCGTGCCGGACCCTCACCGCGGGTCCACGGGTACTTGGTGACCGCGTCCAGGGACGCCCTGGTCAGGTTCAGGCCCGCGCTATTGCCTTGCGCGTCAAGGACTTTAGGCTCGAGGCTGGTCAGTATCCGGAAATTCTGGGCGTTGCCCTCGAAACCGCCGTGCTCCGCGGCGAACTCGTCGAGCGCGCGTTCGCCGTTGTGCCCGTACGGCGGATGGCCGATGTCGTGGGCCAGGCCGGCCAGCTCGACCAGGTCGAGATCGCAGCCCAGCCCCACCGCCATCCCCCGCCCGATCTGGGCCACCTCCAGCGAGTGGGTCAACCGGGTGCGCGGGGTGTCACCTTCGCGGGGCCCGACCACCTGCGTCTTGTCGGCCAGGCGGCGCAGGGCGGCGCTGTGCAGCACCCGGGCGCGGTCCCGGGCGAAGTCGGTGCGGTGCTGGCCTTCCGTACCGGGCAGACCCGCCGTCTTCGCCGCTTCGTGCACCCGCCGCTGACGGTCGAAGTCGTCGTAGGGGTCCTGCTGATGCGTACTCACCGCAGCACAGTCTGCCAGGGACTGCGGGCTAGATTGACCTATGCGCTCCGCTCGGCTGCTCGGCGTGATCCTGACGATCCTCACGGGTCTCGGCGCGGGGCTGCTGCTGGCGCCGACGGCGGCCGCGCAACCGCCGTTTCGGCTGCCGGATCAGGTCACCGACAACGCCAACGCGCTGCCGGATTCCGCTCGCGCCGCGGTCACGTCGGCCACCGACAAGCTCTACGCCGACCGCCACATCCGCCTGTGGGTGGTCTACGTCGACGACTTCTCCGGGGAAAGCGCGGAGAACTGGGCGAGGCGCACCCGAACCGCGAGCGAGTTGGGCGACTACGACGCGCTGCTGGCCGTCGCCACCACCGGCCGGTCATACGCGTTCTTCGTTCCGTCGGCGATCACGAGCGTCAACGCGAGTCAGGTTGATCAGCTGCGGCGCACCAAGATCGAGCCCGCGCTGCGTAACGGCGACTGGGGCGGTGCCGCGGTGGCGGCGGCCAACGGGCTCAACACGCCGCCCCCAGCGTCGGGTCGCCTTTTCCTGCTGGTCGCCCTGGCCGTCGTTGTCGTCGCCGTGGTGGTGTTGCTGGTGGTGATGCGCTATCGCCGCGGGCGGCGGCGCGCCGCCGAGTTGGCCGCGGCGCGGCGCGTCGATCCCGCCGATCCCAACGCGCTGGCCGCGGTGCCGTTGGCGGCCCTCGACGACCTGTCGCGCTCGCTGGTGGTGGAGGTGGACAACGCGGTGCGCACCAGCGCCAACGAGTTGACGCTGGCGATCGACGAGTTCGGTGAGGAGCGGACCGAACCGTTCACCCGGGCGGTGACCAACGCCAAAGCGACTCTGGCGCAAGCCTTTACCGTCCGCCAGCAGCTCGACGACAGCATGCCGGAGACGCCCGCGCAACGGCGCGACATGCTGACCCGGGTGATCGTCTCGGCGGCGCACGCCAACCGCGAACTCGAATCACAGCGGGAGGCGTTCGAGGAGCTGCGGGTCCTGGTGGTCAACGCGCCGTCGCGGTTGGACGCGCTGACGCAGCAGTATGTGGAGCTCACCGCGCGCATCGCGCCGGCCGAGCAGCGGCTGGCGGAGCTGCGCAAGGAATTCGACGCCGCGGCCTTGACTTCGGTGTCCGGCAATATCGCAAGCACCAACGAGAGGCTGGCGTTCGCGGACCGCAACATCAGCTCGGCCCGCGAGCTGGCCGGCGTCCAGGGCGGACAGCAGGCCGCGTTGGTCGATGCCATTCATGCGGCCGAGGCGGCGCTCGGGCAGGCCCGCGCGCTGCTGGATGCGATCGACAACGCGGACAAGGACATCAGGCACGCCGTCGCCACCTTGCCCTCGCTCATCGACGGGATCCAGGCGGGCATCTCGCGCGCCGACGAGCGGCTGCAGAAGGCGCGGGGCACCGGCTCGGGCCGCGCCGTCGAACTCGCTGCCGCCCGCGACGAGGCGACCGCGGCCATCACCGGAGCCCGCGGCGGTGGCGCCGCCGATCCCCTCGGCGCGTTCGCCCGACTGACCAAGGCCGACGCCGGCCTGCATCGGGTCCTGGCCGCCGTCGCCCAGGAGGAGGCTGCCGCCGAGCGGCTCGAGCGTTCCTTCGAGCAGGCGGTGTTCACCGCCCAGGCGCGGGTGCGCGCCGTGTCCGAGTACATCGACACCCGCAGGGGCAGCATCGGAGCCGAGGCCCGGACCCGGCTCGCCGAGGCCAGGCGACACCTGCAGGCCGCGCAGGAGAAGAGGGCGGCGAACGTGTCCGAGGCGATCGCGCACGCGAACGCGGCGTCGACGCTGGCCGCCAACGCCCAGGCGCTGGCGAACGCGGACGTCCAGCGGGCCCAGCGCTTCTATGCCCGCCGCGGCAGCAGCGACACCGGCGCCATGATCGGCGGGATCATCATCGGCGACCTTCTCAGCGGGGCCATGCGCGGTGGGCTCGGCGGCTGGAGCCCCACCTCGTTCGGCGGCGGTCCGAGCGCCTCGGGCTCATGGGGCGGCTCCTCGGGGGGCGGGCTCATGGGCGGCGGCGGGCGGTTCTGAGACCCGGCGGACAAAGAACGGGGCCGCACACCGATCGGTGTGCGGCCCCGCCTTGAAACGTTGCGAATCAGGCCCAGCTGGACCCGACGGCGCTGTCCGTGCTGGCCATGTTGCTGCCAGCCGACTGCACCTTCTGGCCGTGCGAGTTGGCCTGCTCGTAGATCACCTGGAAGTTGCGACCCAACTGGGTGATGAACTCCTGGCAGGCCACCGAACCGGCGCCACCCCAGAAGTCACCAGCGGCCAGCACATCGCGAACGATGGCCTGGTGCTCGGCTTCCAACGACGCGGCCTGGGCGCGAATCGTCGCACCATGGGCGTCCACATCGCCAAACTGGTAATTGATGGTCATGTTTTCCTCCTGAAATAAAAGTGTGGGGGCTAGCTGCCGAGGATTTGCTGCGAGGCCTGCTCTTGCTGCTCGTAGTTGTTCGCGTCGCGGATCAGCCCGTCACGCACACCGTGCAGCATGTTCACGATGTTGCGGAACGCCTGATTCATCTGACCCATGGTGTCGTAGGACGTCGCCTGCGCCTGGCCACTCCAGCCCGCACCGGCGATGTTCATCGACGACGCCCACATCTTGCGAGCCTCGTCCTCAACGGTCTGCGCGTGGACCTCAAACCGGCCCGCCATCGCCCGCATCTCATGCGGGTCAGTCATAAAGCGTGTTGCCATGTTGCCTTTTCTCCTTCTGGATGAATTTCTTGCCTTGTGATACTGGTCGGCCGTCGCAACTGGCTGTTACGCGGCATTAAAGCCGATGGCGAGATACTCCCTCTCTCTCAGCCGGCTGCTGGAGAAGTCGGTATCACGCCGGTAGTCCGCGGCAAGTCGAAGCGAGGTTCCGCCTCGCCCTGCCACTCGCTCCATTCGGCCCATTCGTTCCACTCGTCCATGCCCTCTGCGGTGGCCTCCGGGTTCAACCCGTCGGCCGCCTTGTTGCCGGCATCGGCGCCCTCTTCCGGCTCCGGTGCCCAATGGTCATAATCATCCGGCGGCACGGCTACACCCCACTTGAGGGGAACCGATAGGCCGCCGAGCATGCCGGACTCACCACGCTTCGCCGCTACCGCATCGTCCGGCAGCGGCGAACCAAGAGGCAATAGCACGCTGCCCCCTTCCACAGCCGTCTCCGTACTTTTCACCCGGTGCTGACAAACCATCACCGAGTACTTCGCATCGTAAGTCAATCCGAAGCACAATGCCCGAGTTTGATGGATTTCGCTCCTTTTAGAACAAATGCGCGAACATCGGCGGGCCGGTGGGCGGATGTCGGGCGGAGCGCCCCACGGCATCGCGCCCCGCCCGGCCGCGACCGCCCAATTGCCGCGCGGCTCGAGACTGCCCCGGAAGTCGTTGCCGCACAACACCTTCCGGACCGGACAGTTGATCCCAAAATCGAGTTGGAACGCATTGCGGCCGTTTAGCTGGGCCGCGGCGAAAAAAAGATCAGTTGGCCGCCGGTAAACATGCCAAAGGCGCTGACAACACCCATTTCCTCCAGGGTGTCGCCCGCGCCTTGGTGGCTGATTAGGACTATCCGACGCCGGTACGCGGTACCACGCTGGGCCGCGACTGGATCACGTGCGTCGGGCTGGCCCCACCGCGGCCCATCATCCCGCCGGGCATGCCTCCGCCTCCCATACCGCCGCCCATCGGCATCGGCATCATCGGCATGCCGCCGCCCATCGGGGCACCGGCCGCCGCTGCGGCGGCGGCGCCGGGCATCTCGCTGCCCAGGCCGGACATCGCCGCGCTGACCATCCGCGCCGGCGCCGAGCCCTGCCAGTTCGGGGGCACGGACATCGCCCCGACCAGCCGGGCCTTGCCCAGACCGGCCTCGGCGCCACCGTGGCCGCCGATCCCGCCGAGTCCCTTGCCCATGCCCGCCGGAGCGGCGCTGCTGACAAATTTCGCCGGGTCGACGGCCGCACCCGTCGCGCCGGCCAGCGCCGCCGCGTTCGAGCCGCCCATTCCCGCTTGGGCCGCCATCATGATCGGCGACATCATCATGCTGACCGGCATCATGCCGACCTGCGCGACGGTCGACAGCGACGAAATCGGCGCCGCCGAAGCGAGGGCCGACGCGCTACTCACCGCCGACGTAGCCACCGAAGAGGCCGTCGCAATCGCCGATGACGAGCCGACCGCGGCCCCCACCGACCCCGCCAGGCTCGCGGCCTGCGACGCCACACCGGTGAGCGGCGCGGACAGCAGGCCCGTCAGGCCCGACAGGTTCACCGGGGGCAGGCTGAACGACGGCAACGCCGCGGCCACGCCCAGCGCTCCGCCGTGGTAGCCCACCATCGCGGCCACGTCCTGGGCCCACATCTCCATGTACTCGAACTCGGTCATGAAGATCGCCGGGGTGTTCTGGCCCAAGATGTTCGTCGCGATCAGCGCCATGAGCTGGGCGCGGTTTGCGGCGATCGCCGGCGTGGGCACCGTCGCCGCCAACGCGGTCTCAAACGCCGAGGCCGCCGTCCGGGCCTGAAGGGCGGCGGTCTCCGCCTGCCCCGCGGCCGCGGTCAACCACCCCACATAGGGCGTCGCGGCCGCCGCCATCGACATCGAGGCCGGGCCCGCCCAGGCCCCGTCGGTCAACCCGGTGACGACGTTTTGAAACGACGACGCCGCGCCCGCCAGGTCCGTCGCCAACGAGTCCCAGGCCGATGCCGCCATGAACAGGGGCCCCGACCCCGCGCCGGCGAACATCAGCGCCGAGTTGATCTCCGGGGGAAAGAACGTAAAAGCAGGAACCATCACAACCCCTCCGGCCGCACCGACGGCACAGTCCAACGATCGACGGACACCATTCCTTGATAGTAGGGCCATCGCCCATCAAAAGTCCGGCGTTTTACCAAACCGTCAAGACCGCCGTGACCGCGAGTTCGCGCCGGGGACCGGTCCGCGTAACCCGTCGGGGCGGATCGGGGTGATGGAACGCCTCGGGCGCGGGTAACACGCGCCGTGTCACCCGCGCCCTTGGAGGCCGATCAGGCCCAGCTGGACCCGACGGCGCTGTCCGTGCTGGCCATGTTGCTGCCCGCCGTCTGCACCTTCTGGCCGTGGGAGTTGGCCTGCTCGTAGATCACCTGGAAGTTGCGACCCAATTGGGTGATGAACTCCTGGCAGGCCACCGAACCGGCGCCACCCCAAAAGTCACCAGCGGCCAGCACATCGCGCACGATGGCCTGGTGCTCGGCCTCCAGCGACGCCGCCTGCGCGCGAATCGTCGCACCATGCGCATCCACGTCCCCGAACTGGTAGTTAATCGTCATCGCTCAATCTCCTAACGCCGTAAAGCCGCTAACTGCTCAGAATCTGCTGCGAAGCCTGCTCTTGCTGCTCGTAGTTATTGGCGTCGCGGATCAGCCCGTCGCGCACGCCCTGCAGCATGTTCACAATGTTGTGAAACGCCTGGTTCATCTGTCCCATCGTGTTGTAGGACGTCGCCTCGGCGGCCCCACTCCAACTGGCGCCGGAAATGTTCTGCGACGAGGCCCACATCCGACGCGCCTCATCCGAAACCACCTGGGCATGCACGTCGAAACGGCCTGCCATCGCGCGCATTGCGTGCGGGTCGGTCATAAATCGCGTAGCCACCACACTGCTCCTTTCATCAACAAAATGTTTCGGTTAAGCGCCGCTGCGGCGCCCAACGTCCAAACCCCGCCTACCACCCCCGCCCTATCCGACCCCGACGCGCGGCACCACGCTCGGCCGCGCCTGTACGACGTTGGGGCTGGCCCCGCCGCGGCCCATCATCCCGCCGGGCATGCCGGCGCCGGCGCCCATGCCGCCCATAGGCATCGGCATGAAGGGCATACCGCCCATCGGCGCCCCGGCCCCCGCGGCGGCGGCGGGCATCTCCCCGCCCAGTCCCGACATCGCCGCACTGACCATCCGAGCCGGCGTCGACCCCTGCCACGTCGGCGGCACCGACATCGCCCCGACCAGCCGCGACTTACCCAGTTCCGCGGAGGCGCCGCCCAGGCCCGCACCGCCCAGGCCCCCGCCGCCGAGGCCCTTCGTGGCGGGAGAGGCTGCGCTGACGAACTTCGCCGCGTCAGCGGCGCCGGCCGCACCGGTTGCGCTGGCCAGGGCCGCCGAATTCGCGCCCATGCCCGCTTGGGCCGCCATCATGATCGGCGACATCATGACGCTGACGGGCATCATCGCGACCTGGGCGAGCGTCGACAGCGACGAAATCTGCGGCGACGAAGCCAGGGCCGACACCTGCGACACCGCGGACACGACCGTGTCCGTCACCGGCGCCAACCCAGTGGTCAGTCCGGCAACCTGCGACGCCACCCCGGCCAGCGGCGCAGCCACCAACGTCGCTAGGCCCGCCAGGTCCACCGGCGGCACGCTGAACGACGGCAACGCCGCGGCCACGCCCAGCGCTCCGGCGTGATACGCCAGCATCGCGGCGACGTCCTGGGCCCACATCTCCAGGTACTCGAACTCGGTCATGAAGATCGCCGGGGTGTTCAGGCCCAAGATGTTCGCCGCAACCAGCGCCATGAATTGCTTGCGGTTCGCCGTCACCGCCGCGGGAGGCACCGTCGCCGCCAATGCCGACTCGAACGCCGTCGCCGCCACGCGGGCCTGGGCCCCCGCGGCCGCCGCCTGCCCCGCTGCTGAACTCAACCACCCCACGTACGGCGCCGCGGCCGCCGCCATGGCGGCCGACGACGGACCCGTCCACGGCCCGCCGGTCAATCCGGTGACAACCGAGTTGAACGACGACGCGGCACCCGACAGGTCGGACGCCAGCGCGTCCCAGGCCGATGCCGCCAAAAACAACGGCCCCGAACCCGCCCCGGCGGTAATCCGCGCCGAATTGATCTCGGGCGGCAGCCAGGAAAAGTCGAGAACCATCACGACCCCCGTACAGCCGGCCGCGGCGAGCGCCATGGCGCTGCCCGGAAATCAACACACACCACTGCCGGATCGTAAGCCCAAAATCGCCGAACTACCGCATCTTTTTTCTAAACTTGAATCGATCGAAAAGATAAACTTGACCGAGTCAACTACACAAACTTGATTCAATCCGAAAACGGCTTGTCAGACGCCGCGTAGCAGCGCCGTTTGCCCGGTCACGGCCGGGTGGGCCGGATGCGCCGCACAAATTGCTATTGCAAATTCCCGCGTCGGACGAAATTGAATCTTTTCGAATTCTTCGTCGATAGCGGCGACAAATTATGGCCGGGCACAATCGCCCTATTCACGCCCCCATGCACCCGGCGCCTAGCAACCCTTGAGGCGCGTCGCCAGGTAGTCGGCGACGGCGCCGATGGCGACCCGGTCCTGGGTCATCTTGTCCCGCTCGCGCACGGTGACGGCGTCGTCGGAGAGCGAATCGAAATCCACCGTCACGCAGAACGGCGTGCCGACCTCGTCCTGGCGCCGGTAGCGGCGCCCGATGGCGCCGGCGTCGTCGAACTCGATGTTCCAGTTCTTGCGCAATTCGGCGGCCAGGTCGCGGGCCTTGGGGCTCAGGTCGGCGTGCCGCGACAGCGGGAGCACCGCCGCCTTGATCGGCGCCAGCCGCGGGTCGAGGCGGAGCACCGTGCGTTTGTCCATGCCGCCCTTGGCGTTGGGGGCCTCGTCCTCGGTGTAGGAGTCGATCAAAAACGCCATGAACGACCGCGTCAGGCCGGCTGCCGGCTCGATGACGTACGGCGTGTATCGGGTGTCGTTGACCTGGTCGTAGAACGACAGGTCGACGCCGGAATGCTTTGCGTGCGTTGACAAGTCGAAGTCGGTTCGGTTGGCAACGCCTTCCAGCTCGCCCCACGGGTTGCCGACGAAACCGAACTTGTACTCGATGTCGACGGTGCGGTCCGAGTAGTGCGACAACTTCTCCTTGGGGTGCTCGTAGAGCCGCAGGTTCTCCGGATCGATGCCGAGGTCCACATACCACTCGCGGCGCGTGTCGATCCAATACTGATGCCATTCCTTGGCGGTCGACGGCTCGACGAAGAATTCCATCTCCATCTGCTCGAACTCGCGGGTGCGGAAGATGAAGTTGCCGGGGGTGATCTCGTTGCGGAAGCTCTTGCCGATCTGGCCGATGCCGAACGGCGGCTTGCGGCGGGCCGTCGTCACCACGTTGGCGAAGTTGACGAAGATGCCCTGCGCGGTTTCGGGCCGCAGATAATGCAATCCCTCCTCGGTTTCGATGGGCCCGAGATAGGTCTTGAGCATCATGTTGAACTCGCGCGGCTCGGTCCATTGGCCCTTGGTGCCGCAGTCCGGGCAGACGATCTCGGTCATCGCCACCGAGTCGGGGTCTTCGATCCCCTTCTTCGCCGCGTAGGCCTCCTGCATGTGGTCCTGGCGGTGCCGGTGGTGACAGTTCAGGCACTCGACCAGCGGGTCATGGAAGACCTCGACGTGGCCGGAGGCCACCCACACCTGGCGCGGCAGGATGATCGACGAGTCGATCCCGACCACGTCGTCGCGGCCGGTGACGACCGCGCGCCACCACTGGCGTTTGATGTTCTCCTTGAGCTCCACGCCCAGCGGACCGTAATCCCACGCCGATTTGGTGCCGCCGTAGATCTCCCCCGAGGGAAAGACGAAGCCCCGCCGCTTGGCCAGGTTCACAACTGTGTCGATGACGGACGCCACGGGGCAGTGCACTCCCTCTCGAAGATCCGGGCAGACAGGTGGGCGGCGAAGGCCGCCCGCAAAACATCAGCCATGGTATCGACCGCCGCCGGAGTCTTTGACATGCGTCATCATGCATGTGACAGTGGAAAGCGGCCGACCACACTCCGTCGCGCCCTTCCACCAGACCCGGCACTTCTCGAGGTGATGACTCTCGGATGGCGATGTCCTCCTCTGTGCCCCTTCCTCGGTCCTCCCCGGTGCCGACCGCCGCCGCCGACGACGCAGGCTCCGACCTGGGCGGGGTGCCCCACCAGCACGGCGGCGGCGCCGCTGAGCACGCGCGATTTCCCGAATATCCCGTGCCGCCGTCGCGCGAGATTCTCGACGCCGCGGGCGAGCTGTTGCGCGCGCTCGCCGCACCCGTGCGGATCGCCATCGTGCTGCAGTTGCGCGAATCGCAGCGCTGCGTGCACGAGCTGGTCGACGCCCTCGGCGTGCCACAGCCGCTGGTCAGCCAGCATCTGAAAATCCTCAAGGCGGCCGGTGTGGTCGCCGGGGAGCGATCCGGCCGCGAGGTGCTCTACCGGCTGGCCGACCACCACCTGGCCCACATCGTCGTCGACGCGGTCGCCCACGCGAGTGAGGACACGCAGTGACGGGCACGAGCGTGCGCGCCACCCGCCAGCGGGCGGCGATTTCCACGTTGCTGGAGACGCTCGACGAATTCCGTTCCGCCCAGGAACTGCACGACGAGCTGCGCAGGCGCGGCGAGAACATCGGCCTGACCACGGTGTATCGCACGCTGCAATCGATGGCCACGGCCGGATTGGTCGACACGCTGCGCACCGACACCGGCGAGTCGGTGTACCGCCGATGCTCGGAGCATCATCACCACCACCTGGTGTGCCGCGGCTGCGGCACCACCGTGGAGATAGGCGACCACGAGGTCGAGGAGTGGGCCGCGCAAGTGGCCGCCAAGCACGGCTTTTCCGACGTCAGCCACACCATCGAAATCTTCGGAACGTGCGCGGAGTGCGGGTCCTAGGCTGAACCGCCCCGGCGGGCATGTCGTGTTGTTTCTGACCGGAAAAAAGTTCTGAGAAAAGTGTCCGATACGCGACCGTCGCGTGCTCCTACCCATGAGTGGCCCACGGGCCGAGGCAACCAGAACTCAAGGGAAGCGAGAACACGATGCGGAAGCAACCCGCCCCCCACCTGCGGCCGGTACGCGACGTCGAGGGCCCGTCACTGCAGTTTCGCACCATCCACGGCTACCGCCGCGCCTTCCGGATCGCCGGTTCCGGACCCGCCCTGCTGTTGATCCACGGCGTCGGCGACAAGTCCGAGTCCTGGGGGCCGGTGCACGCCAAGCTCGCGCAGCGCTTCACCGTCATCGCGCCAGACCTGCTGGGCCACGGCGAATCCGACAAGCCGCGCGCCGACTACTCGCTGCCCGCCTTCGCCAACGGGATGCGCGACCTGCTCGCCGTGCTGGGCATCGAGCGGGTCACCGTCGTCGGGCATTCGTTCGGCGGCGGCGTGGCGATGCAGTTCGCCTATCAGTACCCGCATCTGGTCGATCGTCTCGTGCTGGTCAGCGCCGGCGGCGTCGAGTCGGACGTCAGCTTCGCGCTGCGGTTCGCCGCGATGCCGCTGGGAAGCGAGGCGCTGGCCATGGTGCGCGTGCCGGGCGCGCTGCCCGCGATGCGAGTCTTTGGCCGCGCGGTTCAGGCCCTGCTCGGTTCCACCAAGTTCGGTCGCGACGCCGTCGACACCGTGCGCCTGCTCGAGGGCTTCAAGGACCCCAGCGCGTTGGCCGCGTTCGCTCGCACCTTGCGGTCGGTGGTGGACGGGCGCGGCCAATACGTCACCATGCTGGATCGCAGCTACTTGGTGGAATCCATTCCCGTGCAAATCATTTGGGGCGAGGACGACGTGGTGATCCCGGTGAGCCACGCCCGGACGGCCCACGCGGCGCTCGCCGGGTCGCGGCTGGCGATCTTCGAAAAGTCCGGGCACGTGCCGCATCACGACCACCCGGATCGCTTCGTGGAGGTCGTCGAACGATTCATCGACTCGACCCGGCCGGCCGATCATGACCCGGACCTCATGCACTCGCTGCTGCGCACCGGTGGCCGCGAGGACCTTGGGGCGGCGGACGTCGCGCCGGCCGAATCCGCCGCGTCCTAAGCGGTAACCGAACGCCGGATCTCGACGCCGGTGTCGAGCACCAGCAGGATCAGGGTGCGCAGGGCGTCGTCGGTGAGCCCGCCGCCGGGAAAGTTATAGCGCAGCATCACGTCGCCGGTTTTGGCCGCGCCCTTGCCGGAGTTGCGTTGCACCGCTTTGTCGTTGACCTTCTCGACCAGCGTCACGCTGCCGAAGTTGCTGTCGCGCGCCTGCTTGGCGATCTGGTCGCCGACCTTCTTGGTCAGCGGCAGGTCCCAGGCCAAGATCTGCGTCAGCGAGACCAGGTCCAGGCCCTCGGCGATGTTCACCACCCGCAACGACGCCAGCGTGCCATTGTGGCGCAACGTGAGTGCGCCGTCGGGTTCCTCGTCGACGGGAAGGACGTCGCGCAGTATCGACGCCAGACGCTCCTGTAGTGACGGCATCAGGCGCTCCCGAATCTTCTGTTGCGCTCGGCGTATTCCTCGCAGGCCGCCCACAGGTCGCGGCGGTCGTAGTCGGGCCACAGCTTGTCCTGGAATATGTACTCGGCGTACGCCGCCTGCCACAGCATGAAATTGCTGGACCGCTGCTCCCCCGACGTCCGCAGGAAAAGGTCGACGTCGGGAATGTCGGGCCGCTGCAGGTGGCGCGAAATCGTCGCCTCGCTGATGCGCTCCGGGTTGAGCCTGCCGGCCTGCGCCAACCGCGCGATATCCTTTGCGGCGTCGGCGATCTCGGCGCGGCCACCGTAGTTCACGCAGTAGTTCACCGTGATGACGTCGTTGCCGGCCGTCATGGCCTCGGCGACGGCCAGTTCATTGATGACGCTGCGCCACAGGCGGGGCCGTGAACCCACCCACCGGATCCGGACCCCGATCGTGTTGAGGTTGACGCGGCGCATGCGCACCACGTCGCGGTTGAACCCCATCAGGAAGCGAACCTCCTCGGGGGACCGCTTCCAGTTCTCGGTGGAAAAGGCGTACAGGCTGAGCCATTTGATTCCGATTTCGATTGCGCCGCAAACGATGTCGATCACCACCGCCTCGCCGGCCCGATGGCCGTCGGTGCGGCTCAGCCCGCGTTGGGTGGCCCAGCGACCGTTGCCGTCCATCACGATGGCCACGTGATTGGGCAGTCGGTCCGCCGGGATCCGCGGCGGGGCCGCCTTGGAAATGTGCTGCGGCGGCCGGCGCGGGCCACCGGCGGCGGACGGCGGCAGGTCCGGGAAGACGACCGGCCACGTCGACTTGTCGGGAAAGACCGGGTAATCGTCGGGCGCGGGGGGCAGTTGCGGGAAGTCGGTCGACTTCGGCTTGCGCTCAACCACAGGCCATATCCTGCCCGAACAGCGCTGCGCGCCGTTCGGCGATGGTGCGGTCGGCCTGATACGCCCGCTCCACCAGCGGCAACGTTTTGAGCTGACGTTCCAGATGCCACTGCAGGTGCGCGGCCACCAATCCGCTGACGTGGCTGCGGTGCGATTGCGGCGACGCCTCGGCGGCCTCCCAATCGCCGTCGTGCAGCGCGGTCATCAGATCCAGCACACCCGGCGGCGGGGTGGTCGAACCGGCCGGGCGGCAGTGCGGGCACACGCTGCCCCCGGCGGCGATATGAAACGCCCGGTGCGGGCCGGGCGTGGCGCACCGGGCGCACTCGGTGAGCGCCGGCGCCCACCCGGCGATGCCCATGGCGCGCAGCAGGTAGGCGTCCAGCAGCAGGTCGCGCGGCCGGCGGCCGTCGGCGACCGCCCGCAGCGCGCTCACCGTGAGCCGGTGCAGGGCCGGGGCCGGGGCCCGCTCCTCGCCGGCGAGGCGCTCGGCGGTTTCCAGCATCGCGCACCCGCACGTGTACCGGCCGTAGTCGTTGACGATGTCGGTGGCGAACGCATCGATGGCGACGACCTGGGTGACGATGTCCAGGTTGCGCCCGGGGTGCAGTTGCGCGTCGATATGAGCAAACGGCTCAAGTCGCGCGCCGAATTTGCTGCGGGTGCGGCGAACGCCCTTGGCCACCGCGCGAACCAGCCCGTGATCGCGGGTCAGCAGGGTGACGATCCGGTCGGCCTCGCCGAGCTTGTGCTGGCGCAGCACAACGGCCCGGTCTCGATATAGCCGCATCACAATAGTTTTGCACCCCGCCGCGACAATCCGGGTATCCGCGCCGTTAGTCTCGTACCCCGTGATTGGCGCTTCCGGGTCGGGCGCCGGGTCCCTCGCCGGATCCGGCCACCAGCGCCTGCCCACGCTGACCGACCTGCTGTATCAGCTGGCCAGCCGCGCGGTGACGTCCACCACATTGGTGAGCCGTTCCCTGCACGCCATCCACACCAGCCAGTCGACGCTCAACGCCTTTCGGGTGGTGCTGACCGAATCGGCGCTGGCCGACGCGGCGGAGGCCGACCGACGCCGCGCGGCCGGCGACACCGCCCCCTTGCTGGGCATCCCGATCGCGGTGAAAGACGACGTCGACG
The DNA here is from genome assembly GCF_001672915.1 of Mycobacterium sp. 1245805.9. Lineage (GTDB taxonomy): Bacteria > Actinomycetota > Actinomycetes > Mycobacteriales > Mycobacteriaceae > Mycobacterium. The sequence goes on from NZ_LZKR01000036.1 coordinate 16,872, forward strand.
TCAAAGGGGTGCCGACCGCGTTCGGCACCGAGGGGTACGTCGCACCGGCCACCCAGGACGCCGAGGTGGTGCGCCGCCTGAAAGCCGCCGGCGCGGTCATCGTGGGCAAGACGAACACCTGCGAACTGGGCCAATGGCCGTTCACCAGCGGTCCCGGATTCGGACACACCCGCAACCCCTGGTCGCGCCGGCACACGCCGGGCGGATCGTCGGGGGGCAGCGCGGCCGCGGTGGCCGCCGGCCTGGTCACGGCCGCGATCGGCTCCGACGGCGCCGGCAGCGTGCGCATCCCCGCGGCGTGGACGCACCTGGTGGGCATCAAGCCGCAGCGCGGCCGCATCTCCACCTGGCCCCTGCCGGAGGCGTTCAACGGGATCACGGTCAACGGCGTGTTGGCGCGCACCGTGGAGGACGCCGCGCTGGTGCTCGACGCCGCGTCGGGCAACGTCGAGGGCGACCGGCACAAACCACCGCCGATCACGGCGTCCGACTATGTCGGGAAGGCGCCCGGGCCGCTCAACATCGCGCTGTCAACGCGGTTCCCCTACACCGGTTTCCGGGCCAAGCTGCACCCGGAGATCCTGGCCGCGACCCGGGCCGTCGGCAATCAGTTGCAGCTCCTGGGCCACACCGTCGTGCCCGGCAACCCCGATTACGGACTGCGGTTGTCGTGGAATTTCCTGGCCCGGTCCACCGCGGGGCTGCGGGAATGGGAGGAGCGGCTGGGCGACGGCGTCAACTGGGACCCCCGCACGCTGTCCAACTTTCGCGTGGGGCACGTGATGGGCGAGGCGATCCTGCGCAGCGCGCGCCGCCACGAAGCCGCCGACCAGCGCCGGGTCGGCTCGATCTTCGACATCGTCGACGTGGTGCTCGCGCCGACCACCGCCCAGCCCCCGCCGCTGGCGCGTACCTTCGACCGGCTGGGCGGCTTCGGCACCGACCGCGCCATGATCGCCGCGTGCCCGTTGACCTGGCCGTGGAACCTGCTGGGCTGGCCGTCCATCAACGTGCCGGCGGGATTCACGTCCGAGGGTTTGCCAATCGGGGTGCAGCTCATGGGTCCGGCAAATAGCGAGGGGCTGCTCATCTCGCTGGCCGCCGAGCTGGAGGCCGTCTGCGGCTGGTCGACCAAGCAGCCGACGGTGTGGTGGCATGCGGGCAGCGACACCCCGCCTGCCGGAGCGCCGCCGCGCAGATAGTCGCGCCGCCCGAACCGTGGGGCGCGGACATAGCCCGTGACAACCCGGGTATCCCCCTGCCATGGATCAATCCGATGCTCCGCTGCTGAACGCGCTGGCCGACTACCGCGACAAGAACCGCTACGGGTTCACCCCGCCGGGCCACCGGCAGGGGCGCGGCACCGATGACCGGGTCCTCGCGGTGCTGGGCCGCGAACCGTTCCTGGACGACGTGCTGGCCAGCGGCGGGCTCGATGACCGCCGCACCAGCAACGGGTTCCTCAAGCGCGCGGAGGATCTCATGGCCGACGCCGTCGGCGCCGACGTCGCGTGGTTCTCCACGTGCGGCAGCTCGCTGGCGGTGAAGGCGGCGATGATGGCGGTGGCCGGCGGTGACGGCAGCCTGCTCGTGGGCCGGGACAGCCACAAGTCCATCGTCGCGGGCCTGATTTTCTCGGGCGTGCAGCCCCGCTGGATCACCCCCCGCTGGGACGCGGAGCGTCACTTCTCGCATCCGCCCTCCCCCGAACAGGTGGAGGAGACCTGGCAGAAGCACCCCGACGCCGCCGGTGCGTTGATCGTGAGCCCCAGTCCGTACGGGACATGTGCGGACATCGCCGGCATCGCCGACGTCTGCCACGCGCGCGGCAAGCCGTTGATCATCGACGAGGCGTGGGGCGCACACCTTCCCTTCCACGAGGACCTGCCGACCTGGGCGATGGATGCCAACGCGGACGTCTGCGTCGTCAGCGTGCACAAGATGGGCGCCGGTTTCGAGCAGGGCTCGGTGTTTCACCTGCAGGGCGATCTGATCGACCAGGACCGCCTCTCGGCGTGCGCGGACCTGCTGATGACCACCAGCCCCAACGTGCTGGTGTATTCGGCGATGGACGGCTGGCGACGGCAGATGGTGGAACAGGGTCACGAATTGCTGGGCGCCGCATTGGATTTGGCGCACCAGCTGCGAGACGAAATTGAACGGATTCCCGATGTAGAGGTGCTCGACGACGAGCTGCTCGGGGTGCAGGCATCGCACGACCTGGACCGGATGCAGGTGCTGATGGACGTATCGGCCACGGGCACTTCGGGTTATCAGGCCGCCGACTGGCTGCGCGCGCACGCTCAGGTCGACATCGGGATGAGCGATCACCGCCGCATCCTGGCGACGCTGTCCTTCGCCGACGACAAGACCACCGCCGAACGCCTCACCCAGGCGCTGGGCGAATGGCGCCGGGCGGCCGACGATTTCGACCCCCCGCCGCGAATCGACCTGCCGTCGCCCGACGAGCTGCAATTGGAGAATGTCTGCCTGCCGCGCGACGCGTTCTTCGGACGCGTCGAGGCGGTGCCCAGCGATCGGGCGGCGGGACGGATCTCCGCCGAGCAGGTGACGCCGTACCCGCCCGGCATACCGGCCGTTGTCCCCGGCGAGTGCCTCAACGACGCCGTGCTGGACTACTTGCGCTCCGGTGTGCGGGCCGGGATGAACATCCCCGACGCGGCCGACCCGTCGATGGAGACCATCCGGGTGCTAAAAACCTAGCCGGCCAAGCTGTTTGGGGTCGCTCTGCCAGTTCTTGGCAACCTTGACGCGCAGGTCGAGGTAAATCTTGGTGCCCAGCAGCTTCTCGATCTGGGCCCGCGCGGCGGTCCCCACTTCCCGCAGCCGAGCGCCGCCCTTGCCGATGACGATGCCCTTCTGGCTGTCCCGCTCGACGTAGAGGATGGCGTGCACGTCGATGAGATCATCCCGGTCGTCCCGCGGATTGATTTCATCGATCACCACCGCCAACGAGTGCGGCAGCTCGTCGCGAACCCCCTCCAGGGCGGCCTCGCGGATGAGCTCGGCCATCAGGACCTCCTCGGGCTCGTCGGTCAGCTCGCCGTCGGGGTAGTACGCGGGTCCGACGGGCAGCGCCGCCGCCAGCACGTCGATCAGCACGTCGACCTGCGCGCCGGTTACGGCCGACACCGGCACGATTTCGGCTGAGCCGCCGACCAATTCGCTGGCGGCGACGAGCTGCGCGGCCACCCGGTCCTTGGGCACCTTGTCGATTTTGGTGACGACCGCGACGAGCGTGGTCTTGGGCGCGACCGCACGGATCTGTTCGACGATCCAGCGATCGCCCGGCCCGATGGCCTCGTCGGCCGGGATGCACAACCCGATCACGTCGACCTCGGAGTAGGTATCGCGGACCAGGTCGTTGAGCCGCTTGCCCAGCAGGGTGCGCGGCCGATGCAGGCCGGGGGTGTCGACCAGGATGATCTGGAAGCCTTCGCGGTGCACGATCCCGCGGATGGTGTGCCGGGTGGTCTGCGGCCGCGTCGACGTGATCGCCACCTTGGCGCCGACGAGTGCGTTGGTCAGGGTCGACTTGCCGGTGTTCGGCCGACCGACCAGACATACGAAGCCCGAACGGAATTCGGTCGTCTCGGCGCTCATAGCAGGTTGCCGGCGCGGTCGGTGACGATGATCACGGCCGTCGGTGACAGTTCGCGAACCGCGACGATGCCCGGATCGTCGGCGGATCCGGCAACCAGGACAGCCGCCTCGAGGCCGGTCGCCCCACTGGAGGCGGCGGCGACGACCGCGGCCTGCAGCCCGCTCAGCTTCAGCGTCGGCAAGTCGACCGGTGCGGCGGCATACGTGCGACCGTCCGCGTCGCGCACCGCGGCGCCGCTGTCAGCTTCGGCGCGGGCCATCGCGGCGCGCGCCAGCACCACCAGCTTGGCATCCTCGGCGTTCAGCTCGTCAGCCATGGTGATCGGCCTCCTCGGTCGATCCGTCGGCGCCGTCGGACTCGACCGGGCTCAGCAGCACGGTGTTGATGCGCACTCGCCCGCGATGGTCCGGGCCGCCCTCGGCGCGCAGCCGCAGGCCGTGCGAGACCACCTCGGCCCCCGGCAGCGGCACCCGACCCAATTCCAGGGCGACCAGGCCCCCCACGGTGTCGACGTCGAGGTCGTCGTCGAATTCCACGTCGTAGAGTTCCCCCACGTCTTCGATCGGCAGCCTCGCCGAAACCCGAAAGTGTTTGTCGCCCAGTTCTTCTACCGGGGCGGTTTCCGCCTCGTCGTACTCGTCGGCGATCTCGCCGACGATTTCCTCCAGCACGTCCTCGATGCTGACCAGGCCGGCTATCGCACCGTACTCGTCGACCAGCAGGGCCATGTGGTTGCGGTCGCGCTGCATCTCCCGCAGCAGCGCGTCCAGCGGCTTGGAGTCCGGCACGAAGACCGCCGGGCGCATCACCTCGGACACCTTGGTGTCACGCCCGCCGTCGGGAGACGAGAAGGCCTGCTGGACAAGGTCTTTCAGATACACCACCCCGACGATGTCGTCGACGTTCTCGCCGATCACCGGGATGCGGGAATGCCCGCTGCGCACGGCGAGGTTCATCGCCTGGCTGGCGAGCTTGTCGCTTTCGATCCAGATCATCTCGGTGCGCGGCACCATCACCTCGCGCGCCGGGGTGTCACCGAGCTCGAAGACCGACTCGATCATCCGGCGTTCGTCGGCGGCAACCACGCCGCGCTGCTGGGCGAGGTCGACGACCTCGCGCAGTTCGATCTCGGAGGCGAACGGGCCGTTGCGCAATCCCCGTCCCGGGGTGAGTGCGTTACCCAGGACCACAAGCAGCCGGCTGAGGGGCATCAACAACCACGAAATCGCTCGCAGCGGAAGGGCCGTCACCAGGGAGATGGAATACGCGTGCTGGCGCCCGAGGGTGCGCGGCCCGACCCCGATGACGACGAAGCTGGTTACCACCATGATGGTGGCCGCGCCGAACAACGCCCACTTCATGCCCCAGTTGTCGTAGAGGAAGACCACCAGCAACACGGTCGCGGTGATCTCGCAGATGATGCGCAGCAGCACCACCAGGTTGATGTAGCGGGGCCGCTCGGTCATCACCTTCAGCAGGGACACCGCGCCGGGCCGCTCGTCGCGCACCAGTTCCTGGATTCGGGCCAGCGACACGGTGCTGACGGCGGCGTCGATAGCGGCGAAAAGCCCGCCCAGAGCGATCAAGGCGATTGCGCCGAGCAGCTGCGAGACGCCGGTCAACGGTCGAAATACCTTGAGATAGTGGCTTGCTCCTTCGTGCGGCCGCCCAAACTGCGCATCGTCAGCCTAGGTGGTCGGCACCCCCCACGTTAGAACAGCCCTAGCCGAACAGTCCTGTTCCGGCCTTGCCGGCCTTGCCGTCCGTGCCTATGCCGAACCCGGCGATGCCGCCGTTGCCGCCGAAGCCGAACAGCGTGTTTCCGCCGTTTCCGCCGTTGCCGCCGGTGCCGGTGCCCGAGAATCCGCCGGCGCCGCCTTCGCCGCCGTCGCCGAACAACACCGCAATGCCGCCGCCACCGCCGTCACCCCCGGTGGTGCCGCCACCGCCGCCGACGCCGCCGGCGCCACCGGTGCCGTACAGCATGCCGGCGTTGCCGCCGGTTCCGCCGGCACCGCCGAGGGTGCCACTGTCCCCTCCGGCGCCGCCGGCCCCGCCCGCGCCTATCAACCGGGCGCTGCCGCCGACCCCACCGGCGCCGCCCACCGTATTGCCGAACCCGCCGCTGCCGCCGGCACCGCCCGGGCTGAACAGCAGCCCGGCGCTACCGCCGTTGCCGCCCGCGCCACCGGCGACGCCGGCAGCTAGCGATTGCGCTCCGGCGCCGCCGGACCCGCCGGCCCCGAACAACAGGCCGGCGTTGCCGCCATTGCCGCCCGCGCCACCGGTCCCGGCGGTAATAGATGTCGCACCGGCGCCGCCCGACCCACCCGCACCGAACAGCAGGCCGGCGTTGCCGCCGTTGCCACCGGCACCGCCGGTGAGAGCCCCTTGTCCGCCGGCGCCGCCGCCGCCGCCGGAACCGAATAGCAGGCCGCCGAGCAGGGCCGGCACCAGGGTGTGAACAGCGTTGTCGACGTCGCCTTCGTCGGCGCCGAGCTTGCTCGCGATTTCAGCGGTGGGAATCTGGGAGTACAGATCATCGAGACCGGCCATCGGTGTGTCCACCTTCGTCGAGTAGAGCCAAGTCGATTACGACATTAGACCCAGCGGACCCGGATCGAAAGCCGTTGCGCCAACCGGGATCAGCTCAGCCGTTCGGTCTGCAGCGACACCCCGGCGGCGGGCAGTCGCGCCAGCAGCGCGTCGCCCATCGCGGCCGCGGGCGTCAGCACGCCCAACAGATCGGAGAGTTTGTCGCGGTCCAGCGCGAGCGCCAGGCCGCTCTCCCCCAGCAGCACCGAGGTGGCCTTGTAACCCGGGTCGCCCCGTTGCTCCATGCGCGCCACGTAGCGGGCGCCGGTGGTCGTGGTGGTATAGGTCTCGATCCGGTAGTAGCCGCGCTCGCGGGCCTGCCCGCTCGGACCGGTCCCCGGCTTGGGGACGACCCGCTCCACCAGGCGCCGCGGCAGCAGCCGGAAGTAGCGACTGCCCAACTCGAACGTCGCGTTGCCGACGCCGCCGAGGACGATCGACGCCACCGGCGCGAGGGGCGACGACCCAACGCTCATGCTCTCGTCGTAGCGGAACCGCCGACCGTACGCCCAGTCCAGCAACGCGTTGCTGCGCCGCACGATGCGGGTGTTCGTCGGCGCCATCAGGAATCCCGCGGTCCAGAGGCCGGACAGCTCGGGCGCCAGTTCGCCCCCGCGGCGCGACGGCAGGTCGGGCTGCCGGCCGAGTTCGGGTTCGGCGCCGCGGTCGGTGCTCAGCGTGTAGGGGTCGGCAAGCTGGCGGCGCGCGTCGGGGTCGCTCGAGGCGGTGCGCAGGACGTCCAGCAGCGACGCGTAGGTGCCCCCGGAAAATCCGCCCCGCAGGGAGCGCACCACGAAGTGGGTTTCGCCGAGTTCCCCGGCGCCGTCCCGCTGCGCCGCCTGATACAGCGCGTACACGCTCAAATCCGAGGGGATCGAGTCGAACCCGCAGGCGTGCACGATGCGGGCGCCGGTGTCGGCGGCCTGCTTGTGGTAGAGGTCAATGCTGCTGCGCATGAACGGCGGCTCGCCGGTCAGGTCGGCGTAATCGGTGCCCGCCGCCGCGCACGCGGCCACCAGCGGCAGCCCATAGCGGGTGTAGGGCCCGACCGTCGTGACGACGACTTGCGCCCGGGCAGCCATCTCGCCCAGCGTCGACGGCGACGCGGCGTCGGCGGTCAGGACGGGCCACTCCCGCGCCGATTCGCCCAGGGTGTCGCGGACGGCACACAGCCGGTCCGGCGACCGGCCCGCCAGCGCGATCCGCGCGCCCGCTCCGGCGCGAGCCAGGTATTCGGCGGTCAGCTTGCCCACAAACCCGGTCGCCCCGTACAAGACGATGTCGAATTCGCGCGGCGTTGCGGTCACCGGCCCGACGCTACCCGAGCCCCCGTAAACAACCCCGTAAACAAGTAGTGCCGGGCCGTCGCGCCCGGCACTACTTGTACCTCTATTGACAGCGCAGGTCAGCCGCGGCGACCGCAGACCGGCCACGCGCCGATGCCCTGCGAGTGCAGCACGTTCTCGGCCACCCGGATCTGCTCCTCACGGCTGGCGCTGGCGGGCGATCCCGAGCCGCCGTTGGCGTGCCAGGTGCTCGAGGTGAACTGCAGACCACCGGAGAAGCCGTTACCGGTGCTGATGCCCCAGTTGCCACCCGACTCGCACTGCGCGATGGCGTCCCAGTTCACGCTGTACGCCTTGTGAACCGGCGGCGGGGGCGGGGCGTCCGGCGCCGGCGGCGGCGGAACGTTCGGGTCGAAGCCCACGGGAGCGGGCGGCGGGGCGTCCGGCGCCGGGGGCGGCGGCGGAACGTTGGGGTCGAAGCCCGCCGGTGCCGGCGCGGGAGGCATATCTACCGGCGCCAGGGCGTCCGGAAGCGCCGCCGGCGGCGGAACGTTGGGGTCGAAGGCCGCCGGCGCTGCCGGCGGGGCGTCCGGCGCCGGCGGCGGCGGCGCGTCGGGGGCCCCGATGGGGGGAACGTTCGGGTCAAAGCCCATCGGTTCCGCGGTGGCGGTGGCGGAGGGCACCGTCACCAGGGTGCCGGAGATCGCGGCGAGGATGAGCGTCTTGCGGACGTTCTTCAAAATTTCTTCCTTTCGCGGTGCGCGCGCCAAACCAGACCCACCGCAGTGGGTCGGAGGTGCTTGGTTACTGCCGAAAAGGTGCTCTGGGACGTGCCGTCTCGTTCAGGCACGACAGCGGCGGGCTCTCGATCTGCCCGGCGGGGTACTACCCCGGGCCGCGGCGCTTCCATGCCGTCCGCAGCCCCGCTCGCACGCGGGTCCGTGTTTTCAATTTTCGATTACTTATCCGTTAACCCGTTCGGGCTACCAGGGACCGTACGAAACCCGGGCGCATTCGTCATCTTCGGAAAGCTGATATCTCGGTTAGGTAACGAGCCGATCACGAGGCGGCCGCGGAATCATTTCTGCAGGTCAGTCGCGCGTTTTAGCACCGTGCCCATCCGTCGGAATCACAATCGAATCGTGAGCCGAATCACGCCCTTTTTGTGACCTGGCACACGTGTTTGCCGGTGCCCGGGGCGGGTTGAGGCGCCCCTCCTGCGTTCCGACGCCGCCGCGGCAGAACGCCGCAGCATACAACAAGATACGCGAGTTCGCTTCTGACACGCCGACATCGAGGAACAGGGTTGCAGTCCTACGAAACTATCTGCACGGCAACGTGTTTCGTAATAGCGGCCCAATTGGCAACCGTTGCAAACTCTTTCGCGCGAGCTGCACGATCGCCCGGCACGTCGCGAGTCGCAGGCCTCAATTTGCCAGGGTGCCCGCGAGTTTCCGAAGCGACAATGTGCGCTATTGCGTCGGCCGGCGCCATGAAAACGCTGCTGCGCCAAGGCCATTCGCGGCTCAGCCCAGGCGCCATCCGCAGATAACGATGGAAGAGCAAATAAGAAGGCCATGCCAATAGCGCATTATGCCGAAATTGATGGCTGAATTAACGCAAAGTGTTTATCGAACAGCGCGTCGGTCGCCAATTAAATGGCGGCACCGATTGGCGTCAGACGCGCGCCTGGGTCGCCGCGCGCAGTTCCGCGTCGGTGTTGACGTTCGTCAGCGCGCGCGAATCGGGCAGCACAATCTGCTGCGAATCCGAGGCGTCGATCAAGGCGCTCATTCGGCGCTCGCCGGCGGCGACCAGCGCGCCGATCCGGTCGGCGAGATCGGTGCGGTACACCGCGGCCAGGTAGTGGCTGCGGCCGTCCCACGGCAACACCACCTCGGCGTTGGTCTCGGTGGCGAGGCGGACCAGGTCGTCGATGAGTTCAGCTGTCAGCAGCGGCATGTCGACGGCACAGACGAACGCGAGCTTCGCGCCGGCCTCCGCGGCCGCGCGCAGTCCGCGCCCGGTCGCCGGCAGTGGTCCCAGCCCGCGCACCTCGTCGCGCAGGACGCGGGCCTCCAGCGACGGCAGCGGCTGCCCCGGGGCGGCCATCACGAAGACCGGCTCGCAGCGCTGCGCCACGATGCCGACGACGTATTCGGCGAGCGTGCCGGATCCGCCGGGGCCGGGAAGGGTGGCCTTGTCGCGGCCCATCCGGCGCGACTCACCTCCAGCGACTATTACCCCGGCCAGTGACACTGTGTCGGGCACCTGGTCGGCCACGTCAGTCGACGGTCCAGGTGTCGCGCCCGCGCAGCAGCGATTGCAGCGCGGCGGAGTCGAACGGCTTCGACGCCTGCGCGGTGTGGACCTGAGAGCGCGCCGCGTCGTCGTAGGTGGGGCGGCTGATGTTGCGGAAGATGCCCAGCACGGTGTGGTCGAGGTTCTGGTCCGAAAGCCGGGACAGCGCGAACGCGTAGGCCGAGTCGTCGGCGTGCGCGTCGTGCACCACGATCTCGTCGGTGCGTACGTCGGCCGTCTTGCCCACCTCCAGGCTGAAGCCCGACTTAACCACGCAGTATTCGCCGTTGGCGCCGAACACGATCGGCTCGCCGTGGCGGACGTTGATCACCCGCTCCTCGGCGCCCTCCTTGCGCAGCGCGTCGAAGGAGCCGTCGTTGAAGATCGGGCAGTCCTGCAGGATTTCGACGACGGCGGCGCCCCGGTGCTCGGCGGCGGCACGCAGCACCTCGGTCAGGCCGGCGCGGTCGGAGTCCAGCGCGCGGCCGACGAAGGTCGCCTCGGCGCCCAGCGCCAGCGACACCGGGTTGAACGGCTGATCGAGCGAGCCCATCGGGGTTGACTTCGTGACCTTGCCGACCTCCGAGGTCGGCGAGTACTGGCCCTTGGTCAGCCCGTAGATCCGGTTGTTGAACAGCAGGATGGTGATGTTGACGTTGCGGCGCAGCGCGTGGATCAGGTGGTTGCCGCCGATCGACAACGCGTCGCCGTCGCCGGTGACCACCCACACCGACAGGTCCTCGCGGGCCAGCGCCAGGCCGGTCGCGATGGCCGGCGCCCGCCCGTGGATCGAGTGGAACCCGTACGTCTCGAGGTAGTACGGGAACCGGCTGGAGCAGCCGATACCGCTGATGAACACGATGTTCTCGCGGCGCAGGCCCAACTCGGGCAGGAAGTTGCGGATGGTGTTGAGGATGACGTAGTCACCGCAGCCGGGGCACCAACGGACCTCCTGATCGCTGGTGAAGTCCTTGCCCTTCTGCGGCGGGTCCTCCGCCGACAGCGTGGGGACCCCGTCGTTCTTGGACAGCCTCGGGGTCACCCCGAGGTCCGTGCCGATCAGGTCCGTCATTCGCTAGCTCCCGCTCCAACCGTTGCTGCCGCCATTCTGGCGACCATCTTCTTGTCTTGCTCGATTTCGGCCAGCGTGCCGCTCAGCGCGGCGCGGATCAGGCGCCCGATCTCGTCCGCCAGGAAGGCCACACCCTGGACCTTGGTGACGGATTGCACGTCGACCAGGTACTTGCCGCGCAGGATCAGCGCCAGCTGACCCAGGTTCATCTCCGGGCACACCACCATCGGGTAACGGCGCAGCACGTCGCCGAGGTTCGCCGGGAACGGGCTGAGGTTGCGCAGGTGCGCGTGCGCGACCTTGATGCCCTTGCGCCGCGCGCGCCGGCAGGCCTCGCCGATCGGCCCGTACGAGCTGCCCCACCCGATCAGCAGCAGCTCGGCGTCGCCGGTCGGATCGTCGACCTCGAGGTCGGGCACGGCGATGCCGTCGATCTTGGCCTGCCGAATCCGGACCATGAGGTCGTGGTTGACCGGCTCATAGGAGATGTTGCCGGAGCCGTTCGCCGCCTCCAGACCACCGATGCGGTGCTCGAGCCCGGGGGTACCGGGAACGGCGAATTGCCGGGCAAGCGTTTCCGGGTCGCGGTTGTACGGCTGGAACGGCTCGTCCGGCTTGGCGAACGTGTGCGCGATCGGCTCCAGCGAGCCGACGTCCGGGATGCGCCACGGCTCCGAGCCGTTGGCGATCGCGCCGTCGGACAACACGATCACCGGGGTGTGATACGAGACCGCGATGCGCACCGCCTCGATGGCGGTCTCGAAGCAGTCCGACGGCGAACGCGGCGCCACCACCGCCACCGGGGACTCCCCGTTGCGGCCGTACAGCGCCTGCAGCAGGTCGG
>NZ_LZKR01000037.1 GCF_001672915.1 Mycobacterium sp. 1245805.9
GTGGCGCCCTCGTACTCGACGGTGCCGTACGGCGTGCCGAAGGAGATCGTCGAGATCTGCACCTCCTCGGCCTTGGCCAGCCGCGCCGCGGTGAAGGCGCCGTCGTGCGGGTCGCTGGGGTCGGTCGGCTTGTTCTCGCCACCGTCGGACAGCAGCACGATGCGCGCCGGCGGTGGCGTGTCCCCGCCGGTGATGGCCGCGGCCCCGACCGCGTGCAGCGCGGTGAAGATCGCCTCGCCGGTCGCCGTCCCGTCGGCGAACTCGAGCTTCTTCAGCGCCTCGAGGGTCGCCTCGTGCTGCGGGGTCGGCGGCACCAGCAGGTAGGGCGTGCCGGCGAAGCCGACCAGTCCCAGGTTGATGCCCGGCGTCAGCTGACTGGCGAACTGGCTGGCCGCCTGCTCGGCCGCCTTGAGCCGGTTGGGTTCGACGTCGGTCGCGCGCATCGAGTTCGACATGTCGATGATCAGCACGACGCAGGCGCGGTTGCGCGGGATGCGCATGTCGTGCGTGGGGGTCGCCAGGGCGACGGTCAACAGGAACAGCGACAGCAGCGCAACCGCGATCGGCACGTGCCGCCACCACGACTGCGGCACCTGCGCCTCGGTGAAGCGGCGCAGCCGCTGCCGGCGCCGGGCCTGC
>NZ_LZKR01000038.1 GCF_001672915.1 Mycobacterium sp. 1245805.9
GGCTTGCCGTTTCCGCCGGCCCCGCCGGCACCCCCGTGGCCCCACAGGCCCGCCGAGCCGCCGGCCCCGCCGGCCTGCCCGAGCCCGCCGGATCCACCGTTGCCGCCGTTGCCGATCAGCCACCCGCCGTCCCCGCCGGGCTGCCCGGTCCCCGGCGCCCCGTTGGCCCCATTGCCGATCAGCGGGCGCCCGGTTAGCAGCTTGACCGGGCCCTGCGGGAGCCCCAGGCTCTGGATTTCACCGACCAACGTCGTCAGTGGGTCCGCGTTGGCCGCCTCCGTCGCCGCATACATTCCCGCGCCTGCCGTCAACGACTCCACGAATTGGTCATGAAAGGACGTCGCTTGGGCACTGAGCGTCTGAAACTCCTGGGCGTAGTTGCCGAACAACGAAGAAATCGCCGCCGAAACCTCATCCTCCGCCGCGGCCAATACCGATGTCGTCGGAGCCGCCGCCGCCGCGTTGGCCGACCTAATCGCCGATCCGATCCCGGCGATATCCGACGACGCTTTGCTGACAACCTCGGGAACTATCTGGACGAAAGACGGCATCTGCGGCTCCTTTGAAATGTGGATGGCGCGGGCGAAGCACAAGTATCCGAAAATCTACGCTTTCAGTTCGGATTCGGAAATGGTTTTGCGCCTCACAACGCCGTCTTTGCCAATTTCCGGCCGCCCGCGATAGCAATTGGCCCGAAAGCTCCCGGATAACTGCGCCGTATTCCCCACCGTGCGGCCGGTCGAAAAGCCGCCGCAATGGACGGCGCGGGATTAGTCCGGCAGATGCGGCATTTCGAAGCCGTGATCACGGCCGACCAAGACCGCCGGCGTGAGCGCGGACTTGCCGTAACGGCGGCGCACCCGGTCGATCGCATCGTCGATCTCGAGGCGGCCCGCCCCCTCGCCGAACGGCAGCATCAGCTGCTGCGCGCCGCTGCGGTCGATGCCCGATACCGCGAAGCCCACCAGCGTCAGCCCGCGCTGCGCGATCAGGGGCGCAGCGGACGCGACCAGCTGGCGCGCGGCGGCCAGGATGGGCTGGGTCGACGAGGTGGCCCACGGCAACGTGTGCGAGCGGGTCGCCCGGCCGAAGTCGTCGAAGCGCAGGCGCAGCACCACCGTGCGGCCGGTGCGCCCGGCGGTGCGCATCCGGGCGGTGATCCGGTCGATCAGGTTCACCACCACGGCGTCGACCTCGGCCGCCGACATGCGGTTGCCCGCACGGCCCAGCGCCCGCTGCGCCCCCACGGACCGCCGGCGCACGCCCGTGGTCACCCGGCGGCGGTCGATGTTGCGCGACAGCGCATACAGCTGGCGGCCCATCGCGGGCCCCAGCAGCGACGCCAGCGTCGACTCGCTGAGCTCGGCGACGTCGGCGACGGTGACGAGGCCGTGCGCGTGCAGCTTCTCGGCGGTCACCGCACCCACGCCCCACAACCGGCGCACCGGCAACGGGCGCAGGAACGTCAGCTCCTGATCGGGCGGCACCAGCAGCAGCCCGTCGGGCTTGGCTTCCTGGCTGGCGACCTTGGCGAGGAACTTCGTCCGGGCGATCCCGACGGTGATGGGCAGCCCGACGCGGCTGCGCACGTCGGCGCGCAGCCGATGCGCGATCTGGGTCGGCGTGCCGGACACCCGGCGCAGGCCGCCGACGTCCAGAAACGCCTCGTCGACCGACAACGCCTCCACGACCGGGGTGCAGTCCCGGAACACCTCGAAGACCGCGTCGCTGGCGCGGCTGTAAGCGTTCATCCGGGGCGGCACGACGACCGCGTGCGGGCAGAGCCGCCGCGCCTGCGCGCCGCCCATCGCCGTGCGCACGCCGTAGGCCTTGGCCTCATAGCTGGCCGCGAGCACCACCCCGCCGCCGACGATCACCGGCCGGCCGCGCAACGTCGGGTCGTCGCGCTGTTCGACGGACGCGTAGAACGAATCCAGGTCCGCGTGCAGGACGGACGCATCACACCGCACGAACATATGTTCGCACAGGGGTACGACGGGATCCGACGGTGGCGACCCGCTTCGCCCCGCTACGCCGCGCTTGCGATCGCCACGTAGCTAGCTGGCTAGCCGGATTCGCCGTAGATGCTGGTGACCCAGATGTGCGTCAGGGTGTCGACGACGCGGTCCTCGTCGACGGCCGGTTTCTCCGCCGAGAGCGCGGCCATCATCGTGCGTTCGTTCATCTGGTTGAGCGAGGTCGCGAGGTCGGCGGCGGGGATGGTCTCCGGGGCGGCGCCGCGTGCGCGCTCTGCGGTGATCATCGCCGCGGTCTGGTCGATCCACTTCTGCATGAATCCCAGCCACACGGACCGGAGCTCGGAGCTGGTGGCCAGCGCCTCCGTGGCGGCGCGCGCCAGCGTTCGGTGCGAGCTGAAGGCCGTGTAGAACGCCTTGATGCCGTTGCGCCACACCCGGCGCGGGTCTTCCGGCAGCCGTTGCACCGCCCCGTCGAACTCGGAGTCGGCGCGCGCGATAACCGGCTCCAGCAGCGACAGCAGCACGTCCTCTTTTGACTTGAAATAGAAGTAGAAGGTCGGGCGGGAAAGACCGGCTCCCTTGGCCAGGTCGTCGACCGAGATGGCGGCGAACCCCCGCTCTTCCAGCAGCCGCTCTGCGGTCGCCAGGATCGCCTGCTCGCGGTCGTCGCCAGAGGGGCGCATCGCGCGGCGGCCGCGAAGGGCGCGAGTGGTGCCGGCGGTAGTCACGGCCGTTACTTTACACGGAGTCGAAAGTTTCGACACATCGTTGACCGACTCAACAGTGTGTTGATAGCGTGGGCGCATGACTGAGCACCTTGACGTCGTCATCGTAGGCGCCGGCATCTCCGGCGTGAGCGCGGCCTGGCACCTGCAGGACCGCTGCCCCACCAAGAGCTACGCCATCCTGGAGAAGCGCGCGGCCATGGGGGGCACCTGGGATTTGTTCCGTTACCCGGGCATCCGTTCCGACTCGGACATGTACACGCTGGGCTTCCGGTTCCGTCCCTGGACCGAGCGGCAAGCCATCGCCGACGGCGGGCCGATCCTCGACTACGTCAAGGGCACCGCGGCCATGTACGGCATCGACAAGCATATCCGGCTCAACCACAAGGTCGTCAGCGCCGACTGGTCCAACGCGGAGGACCGCTGGACGCTGCAGATCGAAATCAACGGCGCGCCAAGCACAATCACGTGCACGTTCCTGTTCTTGTGCAGCGGCTACTACAACTACGAGCAGGGGTTCGCGCCGAAGTTCGCCGGCTCGGAGGATTTCCAGGGCCCCATCATCCACCCGCAGCACTGGCCCGAGGACCTCGACTACGCGGACAAGAACGTCGTCGTGATCGGCAGCGGCGCCACCGCGGTCACCCTGATTCCGGCGATGGCGGAGTCGGGTGCCAAACACGTCACGATGCTGCAGCGGTCACCGACCTACATCTTCTCGCAGCCGAAGCGGGACAAGTTGGCCGAGCGGCTCAACCGATGGCTGCCGGAGAAGCAGGCATACACCGCGATTCGCTGGCGGAACGTCCTGCGGCAGGCGGCACTGTACGGCGCCTGTCAGAAGTGGCCGCAGCGGATGCGAAAGATCCTGCTCGGCTTCGTGCAGCGCCAGCTGCCCGAGGGTTACGACGTGCAGAAGCACTTCGGCCCGCACTACAACCCGTGGGACCAGCGGCTGTGCCTCGTCCCCAGCGGCGACCTCTTCCGCGTCATCCGGACGGGCAAGGCCGACGTGGTCACCGACACCATCGACCGGTTCACCCCGACCGGCATCCGGCTCAACTCGGGTCAGGAGTTGCCCGCCGACATCATCATCACGGCAACGGGTTTGAACCTGCAGCTGTTCGGTGGCGCCACCGTGACCATCGACGGGCAGCCGGTCGACCTGACCAAGACGATGGCCTACAAGGGCATGATGTTGTCCGGGCTGCCGAACATGATCTACACCGTCGGCTACACCAACGCGTCCT
Organism: Mycobacterium sp. 1245805.9; assembly: GCF_001672915.1. Classification (GTDB taxonomy): domain Bacteria; phylum Actinomycetota; class Actinomycetes; order Mycobacteriales; family Mycobacteriaceae; genus Mycobacterium. The sequence goes on from NZ_LZKR01000038.1 coordinate 3,955, forward strand.
GGACGCTGAAGGCCGACCTGGTGTCCGAGTTCGCCTGCCGCCTGCTGAACTATATGGACGACAACGGCTTTGACACCGTGGTCGTCGAGCACCCGGGTTCCGACGTCGAGGAGCGCCCGTTCATGGAGTTCACCCCGGGCTACGTGCTGCGCTCGCTGGACGAGTTGCCCAAGCAGGGCTCGCGCACGCCATGGCGGTTGAACCAGAACTACGTGCGCGACATCCAGCTGATCCGGCGCGGCAAGATCGCCGACGAGGGCCTGCGATTCGCCAAAAACCAGGCGGCCGTCTCGGTTTAGTCCGCTGCGGCGGTGACGACGATGCCGTCGTCGTCGCTGTAGGCGACGTCGCCGGGCGCGAAAGTCACTCCGCCGAGGCTGATTTCGACGTCGCGCTCGCCGGCGCCGGTCTTGGTGCTCTTGCGCGGATTGGTGCCCAGCGCCTTGATGCCGATGTCGATGCCACGCAGCGCGGCGGCGTCACGCACCGCGCCGTTGATGATCAGCCCGGCCCAGCCGTTGGAGCGGGCCAATTCGGCGATGACGTCGCCGACGAGCGCGGTGTGCAGCGAGCCGGAGCCGTCGATGACGAGTACCCCGCCGTTGCCCGGCCCCGACAGGACCGACTTCAGCAGCGCGTTGTCCTGGAAGCAGCGCACCGTGCTGATGGGCCCGGCGAATTCCGAGCGGCCGCCGAACTGGCGGAACTGAAGGTCGCAGCTGCGTACGTCGGATCCGATGGCGTCGACGAGGTCGGCCGTGGGCCGGAATGACACCGCCACCTCAGCGGCGCCGCAGCTGCCGGATCAGCAGGATCGCCAGCAGGCTGAGCGCAACGGCCACGATCAGCGGCACCGGGGATTGGCCTGGCGCGGCTGGCGCGGCCTGGGGCGCGAGCGGGTTGTTGGCGCCCTCCACGGTCGACTTTGCTTGTGCGGCAGCGTCTTTGGCGGCGGCGGCGAGTTCACCGTTGCTCTCGATGCGCTGCTGTATGCCGAGGGGCGGTGCGGGTGGTGGGGTCTTGGCCGGGGCCTTCTTGGCGGGCGCTTTTTTGGCAGCCGCCTTTTTCGCCGGTGCCTTCTTCGCAGGGGCCTTCTTAGCGGGCGCTTTCGCCGTCTTCTTGACGGCCTTGGCGGGAGGTTTCTTCTCCGGTGGGGTCGAAGCGCCGTCGGGTTCGCTGTTGGGTTGGTCCTGCGGGTCTGCCATGCGGCCGCTCCTTTGCAGCTTCTAAAGTTCTCTCGCGCGGGCCGGGTTGCTCGCGTCCCATCATGCCAGGAGGCGACGGACGGCCTCGCCGGCCAGGGCGCTCAGGGTCTGCGGCGCACCGCCCACCAGCCGCCGGCGGCGACCAGGGCCACGGCCGCCACCGCGAACGGCCACGCCGGGATGCCCCCGCCGCCGGCGGGGCCGGCGGTGGGCGGCCCGGGCGTTCCGGTGCCGGGGACCGTCAGCCGAAACGACCAGGATCCCGACACCACGTGGCCGTCGGCCGACGTCACGCGGTAATTCACCGTGTAGGTGCCGGCCGGGCCGAGCGGCCGCACGTCGACGCCGACGACCGCGCCCTGCACGCTTGGTTCCCCGCTGGACCACTGGTTGCCGTCGGGCCCGACGACCGTCATGGCCGCGAACGTCGTCTGCAATCGCTCGTTGAACGTCGCGCTCACCCGGCCGGGACCGGTCGTGAGGACCGCGTTGTCCGGGGGGTCGGCGGACAGCCGCGCCGCGTGTGCGGACGCCGGTTGTGCGGTGAGGATCGCGGTCGACATCATGGCGGCCAACAGCAGTCCCACCCAGGCGGCGAGCGCCGGGCGCGTCATGCCCGGCGGCGGAAAAGGGCGATACCGACACCCAGGGCAGCCAGCGCCAGCGCGGCGCCGCCGAGCACGCGCGCGGTGGTGTCCGATGACGTCGGCTGCGCGGCCGCCGCCGGATGGTGGTGCTCGTGCGGCGCCCCGGCCGCCGCGCTTAGTGCCAGCGCGGGTGCTGGGTGTTCCGGCTCACCGCCGCCGGCAAGCGGCGGCTGGTCCCACTTCACGACCGAGCCGTCGGAATACGTCTGGGTGGCGGGGAAGCTGACGGTGTCGGAGTCGGGCAGCTGCACCGAGACGCGGAACAGCGCGAATTGGTCCGGCGCGATCCCGGCGTTGGGCGCGGCCGTCCAGGTCACCGAGCGGACGGTCCCGGCCGTCGCGTCCCGGTCAAGCCGGGCCGTCCACCCGGGAAGGGTTTCGGTGCTCGCCGCGGCCACGTTGGGCAGGCTGACGGTCAGCGCGGTGGTCGCCGCGCCCGTATTGGATTCGTTGGGTACCTGGAAGGTGACGATCGCCATGGCGCCGCGGACGGGATTGTCACTGCTGGCGTGGACGTGCGCCCACGCCGCGGGCATGCCCGCCGCCGAAGCGAGATAGAGCGCTACGACAGCGATCAGGACGCGCGCTGCGGTCACGTCAGTCCGAGGCGCGCCATCAGATCCGCCTCGATGCCGTCGAGCTGCGACGAGATCGCCGCGTGGGCCGCCCGGCGTCGCGCCGCCGGCATGTTCTCCGCGGCGGTGACGGCCGCCGAGAGGTCGCTGAGCCGTTCGGTGATGACGCCGACGAACTGTTTGGTCTCGGCGTCTTTGGGCTTCCTCTCCTGCACCACCCGCAGCGACTTCTCCGACCCGGCGATCCGGGCCGACAGCTGGGCGCCCTGCCCGGAGAACTGGCCGATCTGCGCCAACGGGACGCCCAGCTGATCCGCGCGCCGCTGGTCGAACACCGCGCGGGCGGCCATGGCCCCGCGGTAGATCAGCGGTGTCAGGATGGGAGCGAGCAACCGGGATACGGTCAGCACCCGACGGATCCGAGTCGGCGACAGCAACTTGCCCTCCCGTGCGGTCTTGAGCTCGGCCTCGGCGACCTTCAACGCCGTGCGGTCGCTGTCCCGCTGCGATTTGATCTGCGCCTTGAGGGCCTTTTCGGCGGCGCGGCGATCGGCCTTGAGCCGGCGGGCGTCGTTCTTGGCGGCCAGCTTGGCCTCGAGCTTGGCGCGGGCCTTGATCGCTCGGGCCTCGGCGCGACGCGTCGCGCGGCTCTTTCGCTTGCGGAACAGGCCCATTCCCGGCCGCCTCCCGATAATCTCGCTGGCTCTCGTCGTCCATCGCCCGCGTGCGCGCGATCCGAACGCCAACCCTAATCGGCATCCGCCGCCGGCAGCCGGTCAGGTCGGGGCGTGCAGCGGCCTCGGGCCCGAGCGCCCGCTATGCGTCCAGGTGTTCGGCGCGGCGCAGCTCCTTAACCCGCTCCACGACATCCTGCTGCGCCTGCGGGGACAACCCGACCGCGGCCAGGGCGATGCGGCGCACACCGTCATCGCGCATCGTCGCCAGCCAGGACAACTCCTTGTCGAGCTTCTCGTAGTACTCGTCGTCGGTGAAGTAGGCCGGCTTGATCCGGAAGAAGTTGGCCAGGGCGGCCATGGTCGCCGACGAAGGATTGGTGCGGTTGCCCGAACGTAGCTGGGACAGGTAGGGAGCCGACATCGTGATGCCCTCCGCCTTGAGTGCCGCGATCACCTCCGCCGAGGTGTGCGGCCCGCGCCCTGGTGGATAAACCGTGTCGAACAAGCGATTCAGGCGGGCGGCGAACGTCGTGCTCATCGATATGACCTCCACTTGGCTGTAGAAGTGAACTATTGCCGAGGTGTATTTGCTGATCATGGTAGCGGCGGTTTGGGTCCGCATCCAGGTGCAAACCCCCGGTGGTTGGGTGCCGGCATTGCTGACAGCTGCCGAATACCCACTTGACGAGCGTCTAACTAATTCGCTGGGGTGTCCACTAAATAAGCGAAACTCACAGGTTATCCGCAGCGTTCGGGGTCGCGCCGGGCGTGGCGGGCCGTCGGCGACGCGGGCGGCCGTTCGCTTCGACCGAACATGCTGGGCAATTGCACGGCAACCAGCGCGCAACGCGCGCCCGTCGAAGACATCCTTTGCTGTCAAGTCGGTCACACGCCCGGAAAACGGGCCAGGGTGCACCAAATTGCCCCCGGAAGATACCCCTGGGGCGGTTCCGGAGTCGCGACAGCGTGAGGAAAGGGGCGCCGACGGCACTCTAGCCGATGTCCGGTGACCTCCCGGCGGGTGCGGCCTCTGTCCGGCGCCGCCGCAGAGTTTGCGCCGCGGCCACCGTCGCGGCGGCCAGCGCGACGGCGACGGTGACCGCGACGGCCACCGAGCGCAGCCCCAACGCGGTGTCGAACAGCATCCAGAGGCCGAACATCAGGAACAGCACCCCGGCCATGGCGTGCAGCAGCTGCTGAGGAAGACGCCGATGCAGCAACGTGCCGGCGGCGATCGCCAGCCCGTCGGCGAGAACCATCCCCAAGGTGGAGCCGACCCAGACGCCGGTCCAATCGTGATCGCTCGCCAACGAGACGGTCGCGAGCGACGTCTTGTCGCTCAGCTCGGCAAGCACGAAGGACGACACCACCGTCAGCAGCGCGAACCGGGATTCGCCCTTCGTCGAGACCGTCTCGTCGCCCGCAGTGCCTTCGCGCCAGGCCCACACGGCGAAGATCAGGAACGCGATTGCCGACGCGAACGCCATCGGGCGTGACGGGAACGTAGTGCCGAGGAAATGGCCGATCCACACCGTCACCCCGTGCACCAGGCAGGCGGCGATCGCCACGCCGGTGAGCACCACCCACCATCGGTACCGCAGCGCAAAGGTCATGGTGATCAGCTGGGACCTGTCGCCGAGTTCGGCGAGGAAAACCACCCCGAGAGTTAGCAGTGTGGCGGCGAGCATGGGAGGCGACCTTTCGACACGTCGTCGGTGATCCATGGGTCACCGAACATCGGTCGAAGGTCTCGCCCACCGGACCCTTGGGACCGGTTCGCCGGCCGGGCTATGCGCCAGTATGTCGACTCGACGATTCGGGGCTACTCCCCTTCGCTAACGATTCACAGGCTAGCGGGCGGGGTGGGACCGGCGCCAGGAAGGCGGCTGATTTCGGACAGCCGTATTCTTCGATTTGAATTCCCTTACGCGGCAAGCAGCATCGCCAGGATCGCCGTGTCCGGATGGCTGATCGGGTCGACGCCCACCCGGCTCACCATCGACGTGATGGTCCCGTCGGCCTCCGCTTCCACCCACGCGGCCCGGTGCTCCAACCCGAGATACGGCAGTCCCGGCAGCAGCACGCACCCCGACGCGGCCCCGTTGCATTCCGGCAACGAGGGCGTGGTTTCCGACGGCGGATGCAGCATCAGCAGCGCCGGGGGCTGGTGGTCGGCGAAATACCCTGGCTGGATGGCGGATTCGCCGAAAACGGTCCCCTCGGCCAGTACCAGGCCCACCGTGCCCGGCTCGGGTTCGTCGGGCAGCTCCTCGCGGGCGCCGAACACCGTTGTGGTGGAAAGCAATCCGGGCAGCGACGCGACCCGGACCGCCACCATCAGCAGCTGGGCCCACTCCTTGGTCGAATCGGGCCAGCGCCCGGAGATCACAAACCCCTTGAGGGCACCGCGGGCATGGAAGGGTGCAACCCCTATCGGCCGATCCGACCCAGTTTCCATCTCGACCTCCGCGCGACGCCTCGTTTCGAATAACCACGCTGGTAGCTCGAATAAGTAAGCATGACTGCGCCTTCGGCGCCTTGCAACCCGACACGGTCACTGTCATACATGTTTTCAAAGTGCCCAAATTCACGCGCGATAAACGACGGGGGCGCCGCGCGATTCCGCGCGACGCCCCGGCCGTTTCGAAATGAAGTCAGCCGGCGATCAGCCCCTGGGTTTTGGAGGTCGCGGCCGCATAGCGGTCCTGCACATCCGCCCAGTTCACCACGTTCCAGAACGCCTTGGCGAAATCAACCTTGACGTTCTTGTACTGAAGGTAGAAAGCGTGCTCCCACATGTCGAGCAGCAGCAGCGGCACGATCCCGAGCGGGAAATTCGACTGGTGGTCGTACACCTGGAAGATCAGCAGCTTGTTGCCCAGCGTGTCCCAGCCGAGTGCTGCCCAGCCCGACCCCTGCACCGTGGTGGCGGCGGCGTGGAACTGCGCCCGGAAGTTGTCGAATGACCCGAACGCGTCGTCGATCGCCGCGGCGAGCTCGCCCGTCGGCTTGTCACCGCCGTTCGGAGAGAGGTTCTTCCACCAGATGGTGTGGTTGACATGGCCACCCAGGTTGAACGCCAAGTTCTTCTCGTTCAACAGGATCGCGGCGTGATCGCCCTTGGCCCGCGCTTCCTCGAGCTTCTCCAGGGCGTCGTTGGCGCCTTTGACGTAGGTGGCGTGGTGTTTGTCGTGATGAAGTTCGTTTATCTGACCGGAAATGTGCGGTTCCAGCGCACCGTAATCCCAATCCAAGTCCGGCAAGTTGTATACAGCCACTGCATTCCTTTCTTCGGTTATCGTCTTGGCGCTCCTGCGCGGGGCTGCCACGCGGCCCAGCCGTAATCAACCCTGCTCCATGACCGCGCGCGCCGCAAGGACGGCCGCTGGGGAGAGGTACCCGGTGCGCGTTGATTCAATACAAGACGATGACGACAAGAACCGCGAGCAGTGCCAGCGCGAGCAGGGCGGCGCGCAACGCGGCGACGCTATAGCTGTGATTACAGGCAGGCGAGCCGGAATGCGAGTTCGATGGGGCCGGTGAACCCGGACCGAACGAATGCGTGGCCATCAAGCGCCTTTCACTGCACGTCCACCTCGATCAAGTGAGGTGAGTCACAACGATTTTTCGTGACGGTGATCATAACCCCTCGCGCTGCGGTTGGAAAACGCACTGCGTAACCGCGTGCCCGACGAGTGTGGAGCGGGCGCGCACCGCCGAGTCAGGTGGGCTGATCTGCGGGTGCTTAGCGGGGCAATGCATTTCGCTCTGGTAACCGACGGGGCTGTTTATGGCACAGCCGTACCAGCCGCGCGTTATCCACAGATGTGGTCCGCGGCAGTCGTTAAGGCCGTGTTGATGCCGTGCATACCCAAGGCAGGTTTGTGGATAAACCTGTGGAAACTGTGGATAGCCATGTGCAACTGTTGGTGTTGCCGCGGCCGCTTCCGGGCCACTTCCCAGGCCCGCATCGTCGCCAGCGCTGTGTTTGATTGCCCCGCTCCTGCGCGGGCCGCTTCGGCGGCCCGCATCGTCGCCGGGGCTAGGCTGGTGCCGTGATCCAGGTGTGCTCCCAATGCGGCACGCGATGGAACGTGCGCGACCGGCGACGCGACTGGTGCCCGCGCTGCCGCGGGGCGCTGATGGCGCCCCTGCCGGACACACCGGCGCCCGACCCGCGATGGAGTGCAGCGGGCAGCCCGCCGCCGGCCAGGCCGCCCGCGGCCCCAGCCTGGCAGCGCGCCGCGCCGCGGCTGCCGCCCGGGTTCCGGTGGATCGCGGTGCGTCCCGGCGCCGCGCGGCGGCGGCGGCGAGGCCGTCGGCTCCTGGGGCCCACCCCGCGCTACGCGGTGATACCGCGGTGGGGTCTAGCGGACCGCGTCGACCAGGCTCCCGCCGCGGTCGAAAAGCCTTCGCAGACAGGGCCATCCGCGCCGCTCGTGCGCACCACGCTGCTTTTGACCGTGCTGATTCTGAGCGCGGCCGCGCTGGTGTACGCCGCGCGGTATGCGCTGTTGGTGTACAACCGGAACACCCTGCTCAACTCGATCGTGGCGATCGTCGCGGATTGGCTCGGGGTGCTGGCCAGCGTCGGAGCTTTCGCGGCGGTGATCGTTTCCGGGGTCGTGCTGATCCGCTGGCTGATCGCGCGGCGCGCCGCCGCGTTCGCGCACCATGGCCTGCCGGAGCCGCGTTCCGTCCGGGCGCTGTGGGCCGGCTGCGCGGTGCCGTTCGCGAATCTGCTGTGGGCACCGGTGTATGTCATCGAGCTGGCAACCGTCGAAGAGCACTACGCCCGGGCCAAAAGACCGATCGTGCAGTGGTGGATCGGGTGGGTGGTCAGCTACCTGGTCTCGATCTTCGCCATCGGCACCAGCTTCGCCACCGACGCCCAGGGCATCGCGAATAACACCGTGCTGATGGTTTTCGCCTACCTGTTGGCGGCGATCACCGTGTCCGCGATCGCCCGGGTCTTCGAAAGCTTCGAGCGCAAACCGGTAGCGCGTCCCGCGCACCGCTGGGTCGTCGTCGAACCGGACCGCCCCGGCGAGCGCGTGTCGAGCGCTCCGGTTGAGTTGGAGGGGCAGGAACCGGCAGCATAGGGATATGACGTGGGCCGACGAGGTGCTCGCCGGGCATCCTTTTGTCGTTGCCCATCGCGGAGCTTCGGCCGCGCGCCCCGAACACACCTTGGCTGCCTACGATCTCGCGCTCAAGCAGGGCGCCGACGGCGTGGAGTGCGACGTGCGCCTGACGCGCGACGGCCACCTCGTCTGCGTTCATGACCGCCGCCTGGACCGGACCTCGACGGGAGCCGGTTTGGTCAGCACGATGACGCTCGCTCAACTGCGCGAGCTCGAATACGGCGCCTGGCACGACAGCTGGCGTGCGGACGGCACGCACGGTGATACCAGCCTGCTGACGTTCGACGACCTCGTTTCGCTCGTTCTGGACTGGCACCGGCCGGTCAAGATCTTCGTCGAGACCAAGCACCCGGTCCGGTACGGCTCGCTGGTGGAAAACAAGCTCCTGGCGCTGTTGCATCGCTACGGGATAGCCGCGCCCGCATCCGCCGACCGCTCCCGCGCGGTGGTCATGTCGTTTTCGGCGGCGGCGGTCTGGCGCATCCGGCGAGCCGCGCCGTTGCTGCCGACGGTGTTGCTCGGCAAAACGGCGCGGTACTTGGCGAGCAGCGCCGCCACCGCCGTCGGCGCCACCGCCGTCGGGCCGTCGCTGGCGACGCTGAAGGACTATCCGCAACTGGTGGATCGCGCCGTGGCCCAGGGCCGCGCGGTCTACTGCTGGAACGTCGACGAGTACGAGGACATCGACTTTTGCCGCGACGTCGGCGTGGCCTGGCTGGCCACCCACCACCCGGGTCGCACCAAGGCCTACTTGCAGCGGGCGCGCGCCGCCGACGGCAGCGTCTGATCAGCCCGGCACCGGCGCGTCCGAGGCCAGCGCCTCGAACAGCCGGCCGGCGGCGTCGTGGTTCCACACCACCACCGCGCCGGCGTCGCCCGTGGTGAACTCGCCGATCGGGACGGTCAGCGCGGTAGTCGGCCCGTGCAGGGCCCAGCCGAGTCGGGCCAGATCCCACACGTGGTCGCCCCGATCGACGGTCATGGCGCCCGCGGCCGCGCGGGGCACCGAGTACCAGCGAAGCGGGTTTAGCCAGACGGCCGGGCTGGCGGCGCGGTGCAGCAGCGCCGAGAGGAACTCGCGCTGGTTGGCCATCCGATCCAGATCCGCGCGCGGGGTGTCCCGCGTCCGGACGTAGCCCAGCGCATCGCGGCCGGACAGTTTCTGGCAGCCGGCCGGCAGGTCGATGCCGGCCAACGGATCGTTGATCGGCGCGGTCGGGCACACGGTGATGCCGCCCAGCGCATCGACCAGGCCCGCAAATCCGCCGAATCCGATCTCGGCGTAGTGATCGAGGCGCAACCCCGTCGCCCGCTCCACGGTCTCGGTCAGCAGGGGCGCCCCGCCGATCGCGAACGCCGCGTTGATCTTGTCTCGGCCGTGACCGGGGATGGGCACATACGAGTCGCGCGGGATCGACACCATCGTCGGCGGGGTGCGCGACCCGAACTCGGGGACGTGCACCAGCAGGATCGTGTCCGTTCGGCTGCTGCCGACGTCGCCGCCGGTTGCCAGCTCTTGCTGCTGCTCGGCGCTGAGGTCTAGGCGGCTGTCCGAGCCGACGATCAGCCAGTTCGTCCCGCGGCCGGCCGCGGGACGGTCGGGATAGTCGGTCAGCGCCTGCTCGCGCCGCAGCGTGGTGTCGAACCACAGGCCCCCGCCCACGATGCCCGCGCCGGCAAGCAGCGCGCCGATCAACACCGTGAGCGCCACC
>NZ_LZKR01000039.1 GCF_001672915.1 Mycobacterium sp. 1245805.9
GTGCGGGGCGCCGAGCCGCCCGGGCGGCGCGCACGCGCCCGCCATCGGCGGTGCGGGAGGCGGAACCTCCACCGGGGGCAGAGGCGCCCCGGCGGCCGGCGGCGGCGCGGCCGGCGGCGGGAACGCCGGCGTCGGCGGGATCGGCCGCGGCATCGGCACCAGGCCCTGCGGTGCGGCCCCGATGATCGCGCCGACGACGGTGCCGTGCGCGTCGCAGTCCGACAGGCCGTCCTCCCCCATGATGTAGTCGCCGCCGGGCACGACCGGCAATCGCGGATTGGGCGTAATCCCCGTGTCAATGACCGCGACGGGAACCCCGTTGCCCGTGCTGTATTGCCACGCCCGGCTGATGTTGAGCAGGTCGAAACCGGGCGCCAGCTGCGAGACGTCGGGCGTCTTCACCGTGATCGGCACCGAGCAGCTGTTGCCGCGCCGCATCGGTTGGTCCGGTCGCGGCGGCCCATCCGGGGGCACCGCGGCCGGATCCACCTTGGGCGGTGAAATGGCCTGGGCCGCAGGAATATTGCCCGTAATGGCGACCAGGATCAGGACGGCGAAGATCGCGGCGGCCCGGGTGCACACCGGTTTCAGTGGCGAAGCCAAGTGAACAGCCCTCCCAGAGCCGCGGCGGCCGGCAGCAACACGATCATGGCCAGGACCTCGAGCCACTCCACGGTCAGCCGGATCAACGGCCTGAACCGTGTCGCGGGCACCAAAAGCGCTGCGGCCAAACCCAATGCGGCGAAGGCCACGACCAGCGCGGCCGGCCATACCAGGGCGGCTTCGAGGCTCCTGGGCCCGGCCAGCGCGTACTTGACGACACCGGCGCACACCGCCGCGCATGCGCCACACACAAGCGCGACCGCCTGGTACTTGGCGGCGAATCCGCGGCCCTGCGTGATGAAAATGCCCACCACGAGGCCGGCGACCAGCAGCGCCAACCACGCCCAGCGACGACCCGGCGTCAGTACCCCCCACACGGCGACGGGCAGCACAATCGACACCCCGACGCACAGGCCGACCTGAATCGCGTTGACCAACCGCGCCGAGGCGGCGATCGCGGCGCCGCGGGCGGTGATGTCGGTGAGTTCGTCGTCCTCGTCCTCGGTTTCCTTCGCGCTGACCGGCGACACCGTGTCCACGGGCATGCCCTCACGGCGCGCGAACAGGTCTCGGCCCGTGATGGATCCGAAGTGCGGCGGCCGCACCCTCGCCACCCACAGCGCGATCGTCGGCGCCATCCGCACCAGCACGAGCAGCCCGAACAGCACGCAGATCGCCAGCACCTGCACCGACACCGGCCGGAACATCCGGGCGGCGGCCACCGCGGCCGCGATCCCGCAGATTGCCACCACCGCGGTCGCCGCCGCAGTCTGCCACCGCTTGCGCGTCGCGGCGCTGATCGCGATGGCGCCCAGGATCACCACCACGAGCCCGATCAGCGCGTGCGGGGCGCCGAGCCGCCCGGGCGGCGCGCACGCGCCCGCCACGGCGACCAAAAGCACCGTGAGCCAAGCGAATCCGCTGAACATGTCGCGCCGCTGCGGCCAGCCTCGGAACACGACGATCGACGCGACCGCCAGGAGCAGGCCGACCCCGCCGGCGACGGCCGCCGGGACCGGCCCGTCGGTGAAGGTGCGCTCCCGCAGGGTCAACCCGACCACGACGCCGGCCGCCATGGCAGCGATCGCGATCGCCGTATGCGCGGCCGTCAGCGCGGTGACGGGTGCGAACATCCGGTCGCCGCCATCGCGGCCCAGCCACTTGCCCATGGCCGCCAACGCCGTCGATAACGACTCGTACTGCGGCTCAAAGGATTCACCGTCGACCCTGGGCACCAGCACCAGTGTGTCGCCGTCTTGGACGCCGAGCTCGTCGAGGCTCTTGTTGATGTCCAGGCGCACGCCGTTGACCTTGTGCAGCTCGTAGCTGCCCGGCGGCAACGCGACCCCGTCGAAGCCCTTGCGCTTCAGGTCGTCGCTGAGCAGTTCCACCATGCCCTCGAAGAAGCCCTCCACCGGCGTCCCCGCGGGGAAGACCTGCGAGCACAGGTGCCTGTCGTAGGAGATGTTGACCGCACACCGCGCCGGGAAGGCGACCTTGTGGGGCGAGGTCACTGCTGGGCCCTCTCGGCGCCGGCATCGGGCACGTACTTGTCGGCAAGCCCCGCGGTGATCTCGAACAGCCGCAGCCGCGACTTCTTCTTCAACTCGTGGACCGTGTCGATGATGCCGCCCTTGGCCAGGTGGGGATCGAACGGCATCACTTCCACGGTCGCGCCGACCTTGGTGAACCGCTCGGTCAAGTAGGCCAGGGCGTCCTTGTCGACCGCGCTGTCGGTGTGGTTGATGATCACGGTGCTGTGCGAGACCAGCTCGTGATAGCCCTGCGCGCTGAGGAAGTCGATGGCGCGCAGCACCGGCCGGGAGCGGTCCGCGGTGATTCCGGAGACGAACACCAGGGTGTCGGTGTTGTCCAGAACGGTCTTCATGACGGGGTGTTCGAGGTCCGGGGCGGTGTCGACCACCATGACGTTGTGGGTGCGCCGCAGCCGCGCCAGCACCCCGGCGAACATTGCGGGCACCAGCGGCCGGGGCTGATCGGACGTCCGGTTGCCGGCCAGCACGTCGAGCCCGACCACGTTTTGGCCCAGATGTTCCCGGATGTCCGCGTAGCCCTGGACGTCGGTGTCGTTGATGATGGCGGTGTAGTCACCGGGCGGCGACTCGTCGATGCGGTCCGCCAGGGTTCCGAAACCGGGAACCGCGTCGATCGCGATCACGTTCGTCGGGCGGCACTCGCGGAAGACGCCACCGATGCATGCGGCCAGCGTCGACACCCCGACGCCGCCCTTGCCCGAGACCAGCGTGATGACGAACTGCCGCCGAATATGCCGCCGGATGCGTTCCTTTAATTCGCGATAATGCCGTTCCCTGGGTGATTCCCCGAGGTTTATATTGCGGAAAGAAATGTTGTAAATGAATTTTCGCCAGCCGGAGCCCGGCGGGATTTTTCGGGGTGCGGCTAAATCGGTAATACGCATTGTGTCCGATACCGAATCCCGGTGGCGCGCCGCTGGCGGTTCCCCCCGCCCAAGCCTCTCTTCGTCGTACATATTGGGGTCATTCCAAGAGGTCGTCACGACCGCCAACTCTAACACGATTTGGGATAGCCCGTTTCCGCGATCAAGCCCGCGAAGTGCATTACAAGCGTGCGAGGTTTGCCATTCCGATGATTGGTTGTAACGCGTCTTTTGCGGCCCCGGTAGCGAGCTTGTCAGACCACGCGCCGGTAGGAGTACCACTCCTCCCCGGCGGGCAGGCTTTCGATGAGCCGCCGCACGGCCGCGCCGATGTCGCTGCGCGATCCCGGTGAGAGAACCTGGTAGCGGCGCCCGCCCGACACCACGCCTTCCGCGCACAGCCGGCCGGCCATCGTGTCCATGATCGCCACGGACGAGTCCGCGATCGCAAAGCGGGCCGTTTGTTCCGGTCCGACGCCGGCCTGCACCGCGATGATCGCCGCCTGCGCAGAACGTTCCGGATCGGCGGCCATGGTGAGGATGTGCAGCTGGTCGACGTCCAAACGCTGCTTGAGCAGAAACGACTTCAGGCTGGCGGCGTCGTGCACCGACTCCAGCAGCTCCGCGGTATCCAGGGTCACCGGCCGCAGCGGCGCCGCTTCGGCGACACCGCAGAGCCGTTCGACCTGGCCCACCACGAGCTCGGTGGCCGTGGCCGTCTCGCTGGCGGTGCCCGCCGGATACAGCCGCACCAGCTCGCCGTGGCGTTCCAGCACCACCCACCAGCTGGCGAAGCGGCAGATGGCCGCGCGGCTGGGCTCGCGCCCCGGCACGTTGATCAGCAGCAGCAACCCGAGATCGCGCCGCAGCAGGACGGTCATCCATTCCCGGATCATCGGGTCGGCATTGCCCGCCTCGTCGAGCGCTCCGCATGCCTTGAGTTCGGCGACGACCGGATGGCGCAGCGCCAGCTCCGGGGTCTCCAGCCGCGGCAACAACGGGCGGAGGCCCAGCTCGGGGCACAGCTGCTCCACACCGGTCACCGCCTGCAACACCCACAGGCCATCGAGAGTCGTTGTCAGCACGCCAAATTCACCTCAGCCGGTCGCCGAAGGCAGGGCACATGCATATCGGTGCCCCGCCTCGGTCACCGCTCAGCGGCACGAACAGTCCCGCTGGGCAAGGGATTTCAGAACAGACCGGCGATTTGCTGGTCGGTGCTGATCGCCGCGTCGAGCACGTGGTTAGTCGTCTGACCGTGCTGGCGCACCGTATCGATCAAGCCCTGCAGTCCGGACAGCATTTGGTACTGGGCGTCGAAAAAGCCCGTCGCACCGTGGCCGGCGAAAAACTCCTGCAGCGCATTCGTCTTGTTCGCGACGTCTTCGTGGATCGCGTGGAGTTGGCCGGCGCGAGAACCAACATCTGTCGCGAAGTCTGCGACGGCGCCGGGGTTATACGTGATCATGTCGTCCATGATGAAGTTCCTTTCGAAATCTGAATAAGCCTGGAATTACTACGCGTTGTGGGCGGCGCCGCCGAACAAAGACTGGAACGCGGCCTGGGAGTCGGCCTCATGGCCTTCCATCAATGCCGCGGCCTGGGTGAGGCCCTCGGCGAGGCGTGTGCCGCCCATCAGCACCTTGTTCAGGTCATTCGAGACCTCCGCGGCGGTCATGTGAGAGGCGACGACGCCCGCACCCGACCAGGTTGCCGGGTTCATCACGTTTTCCTGATTTGCCAAGTAGCCCTGGGCGATTGCGATCGCCTGCTCCATATTCGCTTGGATGTCGTGGCTGGTGCTGCGCAGCAATTGCGGTGTCACCTTGATTGTCACTGCGATACTCCTTATCCGGTTAGGCGTGTCCCCTTTTGAATCCCCTTTTGACCCCGGGGGCATGGGTCGAAGTGTATGGGCGCTATTCAGATGTGTCGATTCACCCGCTGAGCAGGCACTTTCAGACCGCTTGGTCGACGACGCGCACAGTGGACGGCTGCTCGGACTTCTTCTGCGACCCGCCGTGGCCACCCGCCGCGTGGCCCACCGGCATGCCGCCGACACCCGTCCCGCCCGTCGACGTCGTCGTCGGGGAGCGCACCGATTCGACACCCAGCGCCCCGCTGGGTCGGAGCCCCACCGGGCGGCCGCTGCTGCCGGGCTCGAACGCACTGACCGGACGGGTGAAGGTGGTCGCGGGCATGCCGCCGCCGCCGAGCGAAGCCCCGCCGCCGCCGAGGCCGCCCGCCGCCCCGGGCGCCGCGGAAACCGCACTGACCGCCGACGCGGGTGTCGCGGCACCCGCGCCCAGGGCACCCGGGTTGGCGAACATGCCCATCATCGACTGCAGCGGCTGCATGGCGCTCATCGGCGCCTGCATCATCTGCGAGGGCGCCTGCAGGGCCTGCGGAACCGCGCCCAGCATCGACTGCAGTGGTTGCATGAAGGTGCCGATCTGGCCGCCCATGTCCTGGCCGCTGGATGCCGCCTGACCGGCACCCGTCGTACCCGACTGCGCGCCCTGCAAGGCCGACCGCATCCCATCACCGGCGGCGGTGTCGGCGGCGGCCGGGCCGATCGCCGAGGCCGCCTCGGCCGGGGCGGCGGGCGAGGCACCCATGGTCGCCAACGGCGGTGGAATGGCCAGGCTTTCGGCCAGTGCCGCGAGGACGGCCCCATAGCTGGCGCCGGTCGCGGAGTTGTTCGGCCACATCACCCCGTAGTACTCGAACTCGAGCGAGCCGATGCGCGGCGTCAACGCACCGAACACCAGTGGGTTGATGTTGTAGTCCGCCGCGCATTCGACACGGTTCGCGGTGCACTCGGGCTCCGGGCGCATGGCCGCGTTGGCGGTCTCGTACGCCGAGACGGCCGCCGAGACGATTCCCGGCTTCACGTCTACCCAGCCGGCCAACCCGTGCAGCGATGCGTTCAGCGCCGTGATGCTCGCCGCCGAGCCCATCGACCCGGGCCCGGCCCAGCTGATCGAGGTCACCGCGGTGTTGATCGCCGACGCGACGCCAGAGGCATGGTGACTGGCGCCCAAGGCGGTCCAGGCCGCCCCGTTCGCCAGCATCGTCGCAACCCCGGTCCCCAGCTTGAGCAGAAGATCGTTGGCTTCAGGTGGACGCGCAGCCCAACCCGGATCAGGCATGTGTCCTGCTTACAACCCGAGCGTCAACGCGCGCGCCGCCTCGGTGGCGGTGTAGACGCATGCCGAGATGCTCTGGGTTCCGGCGAACAAGCCGCGCTGCAGCGAGTGCTCCTGGACCACGCCCAAGTAGGCGCCCCCGCACGCGTTCAGCGCGGTGGCAAACAGGGCCGAGTCGGGATCATTGCCCATCGGCAACGTGCCGAGCAGGGCCGGTGCAGCCGACGCCGCTGCCGATTCGACTTCTGCGCTAATCGCCGATTCCGCTCCAGCGGACGCCAAAACGGCCTCGGGTTGTACGGTCCACGACATAATTTCCCTCCGAGGTTTCCGCAGTCGTATCTCTGCGAATGATCGGCCAGTCTAGCGCCTGTCGGCAGACTGCGTATTCACAATGAATATCTGCTGTTCGAGCGCACCTCAAATTTCGTCTGATGGCCACATTCCACGCAATTGCACTTGCGTTGAATTGGTGTCACTCGAAGCGCAGAGGGCGCTACCGTCCCTTCTGTAACGGGGGTCACATTGGTGACACGTGGTGCGTGGCAACTGAAATCGCCATTTTCAGCGGGCGCCGGGTGAGCGCCTTTATTGCGCGCTATTTGATGCGCCGCTATTTGCCGGCAACAATCGACGGTAGGCCGACCAAAATACCTTCGACATCGGATTCATCGGTTACCAGCAATCCACGACCCGGTGGCAGCATTTGGGCCCGCACGAGTCGATTGATTTTATTCTGCGGATCGTTGTCCATATAAAGCTGAGCGACCTTCGCCGACGTTTGGTACCTCGTCCACGGATCCATCTGCAGCGTCGCCCAGTTGGTGCTGTTGCGCGTCGTGAACACATGCAGGCCGATCTGGCGGGCACGTTCCATCAGCATCCACAGCGCCGCACCGACGGGTGCGGTCGCCGGATAGCTCTGCGTCTGCGCCGGGCGCAGGTCCTGAACGTCGTCGATGAGCACGAAATGCCGGGTCCCCTCCCACGGCTTGAGCGCACGCAGCTCTTCCTGGCTCAGACCCTTGGGAGGCAGCCGCGGCAGCAACACCTCCTGCGCGAGTTCGGTTAGGACTCGGTCGATCTCGTCCTGGTCATACGCATAGGCGCGCACATACCCCGGGGCGTGCAAGTCCCGTAGGCCGTGCGGGGCGGCCTTGGGGTCGATCAGCGTCAGTTGGGCCTCCTCGGGACTGAACCGGCTCATCACCGCCTCGCCGATGGCGACCAGCGAGGTGCTCTTGCCGCAGCCCTGCCTGCCCAGAATCATCAGGCCGGGGCTCTCCGACAGGCGGAGCGGAACCGGCCCCAGCTGGTGGCGCTCGCCGATGGCGAACGCGATCGACAGATCCTCCGCGCCGGCGTGGGCCGCCAGGATCGCGCTCAGTTCGATGCGCTCCGGCAGCCGCTGCAGGACCGCGTGCTTGGTGACGCCGGCGACCTCGGCGATGCGCGCGCCGAGGTCGGGTGTATCAACCACCGTGCGGGTTGCCGGATCGACCGCCATGGGAACGCCGACCAACAATTCGTGCAGCGAGTCCGTCAGGCCAAATCCGGGGCGGTTCAACGTCCGACGGGCGGCCTCGCGCGATTCGATGGCCGAGTGGCCCATCTGACTCTCCCCCGGCTCGGCCAGCCGCAACTGGATCCGTGCGGTGGCGTTCTGCAGCAGCTTCTGCCGCTGCCCGTGGATCCAGCCGCCCGCGCTGCACATCACGTGCACCCCATATTCGGGACCACGGCTGCTCAACGAGATGATGCGATCGCCCAAGACCATGTCTTTGGTGTAGAGGTCGTCGTAGTCGTCGACCACGACGAAGACATCGCCGAACGGGTCATTCGGGTCGGTCCCGCCCAGCCCGTCGCTGCCGGGCCCGAACCGCCGCTCGCGGAACCCGTCCAGGTCGATGTTGGCGCGCCGGAAGGCGTCCTCGCGGGCGTCGATGAGCGCGTCCATGCTGCTCAAGATGCGCTCGATGCCCTCGGTGTCCCTGGGTGACACGATGTCGGCGATATGCGGGAGCGACCCGATCTGGGCCATGGTCGCACCGCCGACGCAGAAGAACGTCACCCGCGACGGCGTGTACATCATTGCCGCCGAGCACATCAGCGTCATCATCGTGGTCGTCTTGCCGCGCTGCTTGGCGCCTACCACGATGATGTTGCTACGCAACGCATCAACGGAATACACGACCTGCTTGGACTCTTCGGGGATGTCCATGACGCCCACCGGGAACACCAGCCCGGGGTTGCGGCCGTAGTCGACATGCCACGGCTTGCCGCGCCAGCCGGACACCAGCGCGTCGACGGGTTCGGGGTGCTCCAGCGGCTCCAGCCACGGCCGGCGCGGCGCCCGGTGCCGCACCGTCTGCAGCGATTCCCGCAGCACGTCGACGATCTTCTTTTTCTTGAAGCCGTCCTCGTGCAAGAGGAATTCGTCGGGTTCTTCGTCGGCGGCGGAAGCGGCCTCCAACGCCGCGGCGTCGGCTTCGTCCAGCGGCTGATACTGCCAGTTGTAGAGCCGGGGTTGCGTCAGCGTCATGTCGACGGTTCGAACCACCTGACTCTTCTTCGGCACGACGAACGGCGCGGACAGGTAGAAGCAGCGGAATGGCTCCAGGTCCCGCGGGCCCACCTTCAGCAGCGCGAAACCGTTTTCTTTCGAGGGCAGGTGGTAGGCGGCGTCGGTGCCGATCACCTCGCGGCTGTCGTCGCCGGATTCGGCGCGCAGCGCGATGCGAAATGCGATGTTGGACTTGACTTTCTGCAGCGACGACAGATCCAGCCGTTGCCCGCCCAGCATGAAGAAAACGTTGGCGCCGCGGCCCTCCTGGCCGATGTGGATGATCAGGTTGATCCACTTGTCGTGGTTGGCGAACAGCTCGAGGTATTCGTCGACGATCACCAGCAGCACCGGCACCGGCGGCAGGTCGCGTCCGGCCAGACGGATCTCCTCATAATCGTTGGCGTCGCGCGCGCCCACCGACGTGAAAAGCTCGTAGCGCTGCTTGATTTCACCGTCGATGACCCGGCGCATCCGCTCGGCCAGGTGCCGTTCGTCCTTGCCGAGGTTCGACAGCGCGGCCACCACGTGGGGGATACCCAGGATGTCCTGGGCTGCCGATTCGAACTTCATGTCGACGAAGATCACATTGAACGTCTCGGGTGAGTGGGTGAGCGCGATGCCGTACACCAACGACAGGAAGAACTCCGATTTGCCCGAGCCGCTGGTGCCGATGACAACCGAGTGAAAACCGAAGCCCCCGAAGTCTTTTGCGCGGATGATCACGTTCTGCAGCTCGCCATTGGGTTTGGCGCCGACCGGTATCTCGCACCACCGTTCGTCGCCGCGGCCGCGCCGCTCGGCCCACAGCCGGTCGACATCCAACTCCCGGGGGTCGGCGATTCCCAGCGCTCGTAGCAGTTCGGCGGCGCCGCTGGTCGAGTCGGCGATCTCGGCGCTGCTGGTCGGCGACCACCGAGCCATCGAGCGTGCGTAGCGGTAGGCCCTCGGGATCGACAGCTGGTCGGCGTGGGCGAAGAACTTGCCGCCGGTGCGAAGGAGCGGCGCCGGACGGCCGTCGTCGTCCTCGCTGCTGTCGCCGTTGCGCCGGGCGTGTGCCGGCCCGTCGACGACCGCGGTATGCCGCTCGCTCATCTCGTAGAGCTGGTCCCGGCCGAAGCCGACACCGATGCCGGCCCGAGAGGCTATGCGCAGCACCGTGATCCCAGCCTTGCCTACTTGGCCGACCACGCTTTCCCAAGCCTCCGGACTGCCGGTGTTGTCGTCCACGATCACCCAGTGCGGGCCGAGGTCCGCCCCGGCATCGGGCTGGCCGGTCTCCAGGGCCGATCCGAGGGTAGTCGGGCTGGCCGCGGCCAGCGGCGTCCACTGGCCGCGCCTGCCCTTCATGTGCAGCTCGGCGCCCAGCGCCGCCTCGAGCTCCTCCGGTGTCGCGAAGATCAGGCGCCGCCACCCGCACGCATCGAACAGCTCGTCGTGCAGATTGTGCGGGAGCCATACCATCCACGACCACAATTCGGGGTTGCGGGTTACCACCATCAACTTGAGGTCGCGCGGGTTGTGAAACACGGCCAGCGAGCACAGCACCGAGCGCATCAGCGACCGAACCCGGTTCAAATCGTCACCGACGAAGCTGAAGCCCGGCGCCGATCGCAGGTTCACTACTTTGGCGATGTCGCGAATCTTGCGTTGTTCCAAGATGAAATCGCGCAGGGCCTGGCCGGTGACCGGCTCCAGCTCCTCGTCGGAAGCGATGTCGGGCCACGTCACCGACAGCACCGAATCCGGGGCATGCTGCACGCCGGTGCCGAGTCGCACCTCCAAGAAGTCGACGTCTCCGCGACCGCGCTCCCACATTCGCGGACCGCCGATGATGGCGCCGAGGCCGCGGGGGTCGGAGTGCACCGATTGCTGCCAGTGCCGCTGCGCGCACACCGCGGTCTGGATCTCGTCGCGGTTGCTGTCGAGGTCGCGCAGGTAGCGGCGGCGGCCCTTTTCCAGTTCCCCCCAGGTGATTTTGCGCGCGCGCCCGAACCGGCCCGAAAACGCCAGCATGCTGAAGGCGCCGATGCCCATCAGCGGGAAGAACCCGGTTGACAGGCTGCGCACCCCTGAGACGTAGAGCATGACGACCGTGCCGATCAGCGCGACGATCAACGCCGGCACGCCGATCATCACCCAGATGTTGCGGGGTTCGCGTTCGGGCAGGGCTATCGGCGCATTCGGCGCCACCCGAACGGGTTTCGGCGGCTGGATCTTGACGCGGTTGATGGGGAACGCTCTCTTGGACACCTTCTAGCCTCCCGCCCTTGCGGATGTCGTCACCACGGTCGCCTGTCCCGTCGCGGGCACCGTGTCGCGCGCCACCAGCGCCGCCTGTTGCGACAACGCCGGGCCTGCGGCGAAGGTCCGCAGCAACGGCCACGGCGCCTGAACCGCCATCGCCGGCTCCAGACCCAGCGCGCGCAGGGTCGAGTCGTCGGAGGCGATGCCGAACCGCACCCCGTTGTCGGCCACCCAGAACAGCGATTCCCTTGAGTCGCTGGTGATCACGCCACTCGTCGACGTCACGAAGTTGGCCGCACCGGGCAACACCAGCACCTGATTGGCCACGACGGATGCGGGGTCGCGGTCGTCACGGACCAGGCGCACGATCCGGTCGTCCATCGACGAGGGCGCCGGAAGCCCGCGCCCGTTGTAGATGGCGACGCGGGCCTGCGGGTCCGTCGACGCCTTCTCCCACCCGACGCACGTGGTCGGATTCGCCGCGGAGTCAATGAAATTCAGGTGTCCGGTCGGGTAATAATCGACCGTCAGCGAGTTCACCTCGGGAATGTTGACCAGCACGTCCGGGGTGACCGTCCGCGGCGACGCCGAGCCGTAGGAGTTCGCGCTGCGGAGCAGATCGGCCACGAACCCGCCGACCTTTTGCACCCCGTCGGTGAGCAGTACGTAGAACTGGCTGCCGCCGCCGGCGGTCTGGGCCTGCAGCACCGCCCCCACCTGCGAACCGGGTAGCCACTTGGACGGGGTTCCGGCCTCGAGAATCTTGGGGACGCGCAGCGGCTCCGTCGCCGGCATCCCGTCGAAGAGCGCCCGCGAGATCTCCACCGGCACAGTGACTCCCGGGTCCAGCCCCAGGCTCAGGGTGACCGCCCTGTCGGTGGGATCGATCTGCGAGCGCTTTCCGCCCCAGATCACATAGGTGGCGCCCTGAAACGTCGCCAGCAGCCCCGCGTCCTTGGCCATCGGGGCGGCGCGACCGCCGATGAGCTGGCCCGCGATGGACGTCACCACGGGCTTGTCCGCGGTGCGCGGCCGGCCCGCCGTATCGCACACCGCCCACGCCGACACCGCCCCCCGGTTCACATGCATGGCAGCCGGGGCGCCCGGAATGCCGACCAGCGGCCCGGTCGGGTACTTCGCGATCTCGGCCGGCTTCACCCAGGTCGGCTGCCCGGCGGTACCCGTCGCCAGCCGCGCCGAGGTCAAATTGAGCGCCGGATACAACCGGCCTTCGATGCGCGCGTAGATCGCCCCCGATTCGCGGTCACCGATGATCGCCGAATCACCTACCACCCCACTGGGTTTGATCACATTGAGCAGCACCATCCAGCCCGAAGCGATGGCCACCAACACGACCGACAGCACCAGCGCCGCCGTCTGCTTGCGGTCGTCGTGCTTCATCCGCACCGAGAAGCGGGTGGTCGCCGCGCGCAGCCGCCGGTTGTAAAACAGGTGACCCGAATTCTGGTCGCGGTTGGACAAACTCAACGGCATTGTTCAGTAGCCCCTCGGTCCGCGGCGGGGATCGGCCTGCTGGATCCGATCGGCCAGATTCGACGCGTCGACGGCGACGCCGTAATGGCGTTGTGCGTAGTTGATGAAGGCGCAGGCCTGCGCGACCAGGTCGTGGATGCTCGCCGACGTGCCGGGCTGGTGATAGGCGGCGAAGGTCGGGGCGATGAACTGCCACGCGCCCTTGCTCGGTGTGCCCCGCGCCGCGTTGGCGTCCCAGTTGTTTTCGGCGTGGGCATCGTAGTTCGACTCGCGGCGGGCCACCAGATCCATGCCGCGTTCCCAGCGGGCGCGGGCCACCGGATCATGAATGCCCTTGATGTCCAAGGCTTTATGGATGGCGGTCAGGACCGCGGCGCGGCCGCTGCCGGCGCTGGCGTGGGCATGCGGGTAGCGCAGGTGTCGCAGTCGCAGTGCCAACAGCCGGGCTCTGGCCCGCGACCGCACGATGTGGCCGTGCTGAGCGCGCAACCGCGCCGCCATCCGCGCCACCGCCTCGCGCCGGCCCAGCGGCGTGTCGACCGCCGGTGCGGCATCGGCCATCGCGGCGTGCAGGTTAAGTCCCGTCGCGGTCCTGGCTTGGAAGCGGTCGGCACGCGCCGTCGCCAAGACCGCGGCCAGCGACCGGTCGGACTCGGCCAGCCGGCGCAGCCTTGTGGCCGAGGTGGCCGATCGGGTCGTCGCCCCCCGTATCCCGTCGGCGTAGGCGTGTAGCTGCGCGGGCGTGTCACTGACGTCGTTGTCGGCGCCGTCGCCGGCGAAGAGGCGGTGGCCCCGGGACAAGGCGGCCACCGCGCGCGTCATCGCAGCATCATTCAACGATTCCCACCGTAATTCCGATCGAAATCGGCCTGCGCCTCCTCGCGCAATGCCTCAAAAACCATATTCAGTCGGTCCATCAACTCCCGACACGAGTATGACGTCACCACGTGGGGCGCCAACGACAGCCCGGTGAGCCGACCGTCCGAATTGCACACCGCGTAGACGTCACCCACATCGGCCGTAAAAGTCACCGACTCCTGGGCGGCCAGAACGGCCTCCCACTTCTCGAAATTCGCCTTTAGGTCCGCCAAGACCTGGTCAACTAATGCTTTATCCGCCGCCGCGTCCGGGCGCACCGCATCCGTATCGGACACCTCAGAAACAACTCCAATAACTTCTGGCCCACGAGTTGACCTTGGTTTGCCCACCCCGATGCACACGCGTCACCCTGCTGTGTGGCGCTGCCACTGCGGATAGTAATGGCCGCACGATCACGACATTACTGCCGCTAGCGGGCGGCGACCACTCATCTTTTGGGCGGTATTCGGGGTCATGGCCTCGATGCAATCGGATTGGAAATGCAATTCAAAGTCGATATTTCTCCAAAGCATCGAGAATTGCCGTTTTCAGCTTTTGGGGCCTGTCCGGAAGGTCTATTCCTTTGGTTCTTCGTCCGTCGGCACGATCACGATCCGACGGTTGGGCTTGGCGACGACGGGTGGCTTGCCCTCGGACTTGGTGACGGGAACGCTCGGCGGGGCTGTTAGGCGGCCCTTGACCGGCTGGCCGTTGGGAATCCCCGGGACCGTGACGCGCTTTTCTGCGGGCTTGTCCTTGTTTCCGTCCCCGCCCGCTCCCATCGCGCCGGGCATCATCGGCATGCCGGTCATGCCCATCGGACCGCTCTGCGGCGTCATGCCACCGGTCTGCGTCACCGTCACCGGTTTGGCCGACGCTGAGGCTGGTGTGGTCGGAGGCGACGACGACGGCACGGGCGGCGGGCCCATGAATCCGGTCGGGGTGGTGCCACCGCCTAGGCCGGCGCCCCCGCCGCCACCACCACCAAGACCCGCGTCGCCACCGCCAGCGCCGCCAAAACCGGGATCTTCCGCGGACATATCAGTCAGCGCCGCCGCGGCCTCGCCGCCCTTCGCCGCCCCCATGAGCGGCTGAATCGCGCTCTGCGCGGCCTGCATCGCCTGTTGCGGAAGCTGCGTGAGCGGTCCCATGACACCGCCGAGCGCGCCGGTCAGCGAACCCGCGATCCCCGAGGCCATCTGAGGAAGCATCTGTGCCAGCTGCTGGAACTGTTGTGAGGATTGGGCCTCGTTTTCCGGAAACTTCCTGGCGGCGTCGAGCGCGTGCGCGCGACGATCGGCATCACCTTGGACGCTGGATGCTTGGTCGCCACCTACGCCGAGATTGCCGGCGGCTGCGAGTGCGGCCTGGGCACCGTCAGCTGGTGCACCGGATCCCGGAGGAAGGCCGTTCGGCATTATCGGGGGTGGTGCCTGTGGCGCCGCAGCTGTCCCAGCGAAATCCGCTGGACTTACCTTGAAGCCCCCGCCCGTCATTTTCGCACCTCAAAACCCTCGCAACGCGGCCACGCGAACCGCGTAGTAGTTGAGTCGCATGGTAAATCCCCAGCAGCTTGAACGGTAGTCACCCCAGCTTGGCCGAAATCGCTATATACCACGCTACGTGGTAGTGCGCCAGCCACTCGTGGCCTTCAACAAGAGCCTTTACCGCTGAAAGGAGCATCCAGTCGGCTGTCCGCGAGAGGTCATGAGGATCCTCCAGCGCATTGTGGTACGCGGCTTGCAGCTCACGCTGCAACGCGTCAACCTCGTTTTCGGTGACACCCGTTCCCCGTGTCGCCGCTTGCGCCAGAGTCTGGGCGATTCGGGGCAATCCGTCGCGGCGGCGGACGGCCTCAACCAGCGTTGGGCCAAGCTCTTCGACTTCCGGGCCGGTGCGTGCGAGGCGATCACCGGTGAGGGGTGGGTCATCGGGTCCCGGCTTTGCGATGAATCCGTGGGCCTTGTGCACCGCCACAGCAGTGACGGTGCCGAGAAGATCGACCACGTCGGCGTCAGGTCGGCGTGGCGCCGGATCAAGCAGTCGGTTCACCCCGACCGGGATTTTCACGTTCGGCGGGATCCACCCGCACCCGATGCTGCACACCAAAAGCGTTGTGCCGTCGTCGCGCAAGCCGGCGGCCCATGAAAGGCCCGGCGCCTGGCGGGCCACCGAGTCCACAAGCCGTTGCAGCCTCTGCTGTTCGGCGGCCCGGCTCGAGACGTCGCCAGCCAGAGCGCCAGTTGCCGCCGACAACGCCGATGCGCCCGCGGGCGTCGCCGCGCTACCCCCGGCTTGCGCGGCGGCGCCCCGCTGGACCGTTGACATCAACGGGCTGCCCGCTGAGGGCGATGTCGATGGCGAGGGCGCTACCGGTGCACCCGATACCGGCGTGGTCGGCGCCGACACCGCCGGAGGGGCAACTACAGGGGGACGTAAATCAGAGCCGTAGGCGGGCAGTGGGCCAGCCGGGACGGCGGGTGCTCCTGTTATTGGAGCCGTCGGCGTCGACACCGGCATCGGCGCGGCGACTGGTATGCCGCCGCCGGTAGCGGACACCGGGGTGCCGGAAGCAGTGGCGGCCGATGCACCCGAGCCATGGTCCACCGCACCGGAGTCGACGGCACCCGCCGCAATGGTTGGAGCTACCGGAGGCGCGACCGGCGCCTGCGGCGGTGTCGTCGCTGACGACCCCGTTGCGTTCATCAGCCCCTGTGACAGATTCTGCGCGCCGGTCGCTGCCGGCTGTCCGGTCATCATTCCTTGGGCGAACGATTGGCCAAGCTGATTCGGCGAGAGCCCACCCAGGCCGGCTGCTGGTGACAGTCCGCCGCTACTAGGTAGCGGCGAGACGACTGCCGGTGCACCAGGCACATGTCCACTGCTACCTCCAGGCGTGGAGATGAGGCCGCTACTATCGACGCCTCCTCCGAGCCCAGATCCTTGCCCTTGGCTACCGAGGTTCGATCCACCAGCAGGGCCTCCAGCCAGGGCGCCGCGGCCGCCGACCCCGGACCCTTGACCGCTGCCACCCAATGCATTAGCAGTGCCGCCTCTGCTGGTTGGACCGCCAATACCCGGCCCGTTTCCCTGGCTGCCAAGGGCCGAACCAGCCGCACCGTGATCGGCCTGCTCTGCGGGAACGGGTGCTTTTGCATCGGGACTTGATCCATGACTATTGAGGAACTCCTGCGGGGACATGGCCAGTCCCTCGACTGTAAGTATCCTTTGCATCGCGTCCGTGATTGCCGAAACCGCGGCAGCCGATTTATGGGCAGCGAATCCGTTAGCCTCTGCAATTAGCTTCTCAATTTCTGCCGCCTTGATTGGCGCCGGCTCCTTCGAGCTCTCAACATTGGCGATCCGCTGGTTGTACTCGTCAGCGATCCCTCGGAGGCCCTCGCGCAAATTATCGATTGCGTCGGCGCCCTTTTCAAAGGCGTCGGCTTTCGTTTTATATTTCTCGGCTAAGTCGAGATGGTGTTTCTCGCCCTGCTGAAAGCGGGAGACGAGGTCGTCCACGGTATGCCCGCGGTTATCGGCGGCCAGTTGTGCCCACTGGTTGTGGAGCTCCTGTGCGTATTGCTCTTGCTGCTGCTGTTGGGCGCTCCAATGCGTAGCACCAACCCTCAACGCCGTTGAGGGTTGCGGCCACCAGGCACCGACGAGGGCAGGCGTGTACTTTCCTGCAGGCAAGTCTGGCGCCATGCCCCCTCCTCCCAGACGGGTTTCTACGCGTCGCCGTTCCCGCTTTTCGGCGCATCTCCGCGATCAATATTGAAATGACAGCAGGCACCCTGCAAATCGGTGCGCACGACCGCCCTATCTCTGTATCCATTCACTGGGTTGATTTACGCGCATGCTTCGCGAAGCGTCGCTGTGGCATTCTCTACAGGAGCACCATCTGCCCTCTCTTCGGCAAACGCCGTGACTACGTAGTCCAAATACGCGTCAACCAAACTCGCTGCCAGTTTGGCCACGTCCGGGGGCGTAGCCGGTGCTATCGACCTGGACAGTGCAAAGGCGCCACCTACCAGGGCGGCGCGGGCGTTCGCCGAGGCGGCCCCCGGTTCGGGACCGTTTGGCGCCGAAGTCGCTACCTTGACCGCTTTGCTTACTTTCTCGAAGGTCGCGCATACACGGGTCTTTGCCGCTGCTCCTTCGGCGGCTGTGAAGGTCGGTGGCGGCATCGAGGGCGTAGAGGCAGAAGTCGGCGGCTGCGCCGACGAACTCGGCCGATTTAGGTCTATGACACCGATCACGAGTGCGGCGATAGCCATCAGCAAGCCGAACGTTGCCAACACCACAGCGATCGGGCCGCTCGACGGACGCCGTGTCGCACCCGCAGGAGGTACCCACTGCGCCGAAGGAGGCTGGTGGGGAATCGTCACTCCAAAAAGGCTAATCGGCAGCGAGTCGCGATGTCACTTCACGGGGCGACCTGAGATACCACGACCGTGCCGAGCGGTGCAGCGTCGTCGCTTCCGCCATGGTCAGCAAGGTGTGTTGGTGATTCACCCCTCCGGTCCGCGATGGCGATGCCCCGTCGTCGCGGGACGCAAAAGTTCCGGGTCGACCAACCGGCCCAGGCCGTATTCACCTCGATGCCGCGCCGACATGCCGTCGCGCCGCAGCGCATCGCCGTGGCCGGAAACCACATCGGAGATGCTGAACAGCGACTCCGACCCGTCGTCGAGATAGTGCACATGGGAAAAGGCTGGGTTAATCGAATTGCCCGCCACCTCGGCTTTGAACCGAGTGGACCCGTAGCCATCAACGGCAGGATCAGCGCCAAGCCCTCCGAAGCTCACGCCGATTAGGCCGGGGCCGGTCACCTGCGCAGGCAACCAGGTCACCGCATCGCCGGACGCAGCGCCGACGTAGACATGCCCGCCCGGTGGCAGATGGAAGTCGGCCGCCGAATGCGCCAGGTCGGTGCCCGGGGACCCGATCAAGACCACGTCGTTTGCGTGCATCCCATAGGCGGCCGCCGCATCCGCGACGAGAGTGGATCCGTAGGAGTGGCCAACCACCGTCATATGAGTCGGCGCACCTTCGTGGGTGACGGCAAGGGCGTTGACATCGGCCGCCAGCACCTGCGCACCACGCCGGGCCATCTCGACTTCCCGAAGAGCCGGATCGAACCAGTTATTCGGCGCGTCGTAGCCGACCCACGTGACCACCGCGGTCGGGTTGTTGCAATCGGCGCGGGCGGACTCTTGATACAGGCGCACGCCCTCGGCCTCCGCCAGCGTCCCCTCGCGCACCGACGTGGCCGCCCCCTTCACCAAGACCGCCGTGTTGGTCGCGGTGTCGGGGTTGCCAATCGCGATGGCCGCGGTTCCCTCGCCGCCGAAGGACTCGGGCTGGTAGGCCAACAGGAAGACGTCCGCGACGCCATCTGACGCGTCCAGGCCCTGTTGGGTGCGAAAAGCGTTGGCACAGCGCTTGATTGCGGCACCCGTCAGCCCATACGACACGGGTTCAGCTAACACATCGCTGACGTCCACACCGCGCAACGCAGCCAGCTCTTCCACGCGACGAAGGTCGTCGTTCATCACCGCCTGGTTCACGCGACTCCGCACGGCGACGGGAACACCGTTGAGGTTTCCCAGCTCCGGGGGATGCTCGGCGATCAATCGGCTCTGCTGATCAGCGCTGAGCGTGTTCCACCACCGGTTGACCGCCTCGGCACTCGCTCCCAAAGGCGGAACCTGAAGCGGCTCTTCGGCATTCGTCGGCGCATCCACCGACTGAAGAACCGCCGGGTCGTAGCCGTCGGTGCGCAAGGCGATCAGCGACCTCTGCAGAGCCTCCGAGTAGCCGTCACGCCGAGACCGCACCCGACCCAACGCCGCGGCGGTGTCGTCGACGGCTTGTTGCTCCAGCGCGCGGATAAACGCATCGAGCGCCAATCGATCATCGGCGGTCAACCCGCTGTCGTTCTCCAGCGTCAGCGCCTGCCCGAGCAGATCGTCAAGCTCCCGCAGTCGAGCCTCCAACGCCGAGATGACCGCTGCGCCAAAGGATTGCGCTTCGGCCAACGCCGCCGCGACGCTTTCCAGGTCCGCCCCGATGTTGGCCAGCTGCAAGGACTGCGCACCGAGCGACCGCACGGTCCGCTGCACCTCGGCCGATCCGTTGATCGGGTGCTCGCCGGTCACCCGATTCCAGGACGCCTCGAACCGGCGGCGCGCGGCATCGAACGCAATGCTGGATTCGGTGGTGCACCGGCCGGCGTCGTGAAACGCCTGCGCCAGTTCGGAAATCTGCGCCGGGCGCCCGGCTTGCAGGCTGTCGTCAATCGCCCAGGGGTCGCCGCCGGCTTCGGCTATGAGGTGCGGACTGCTGATGTATCGGAAGTCCATCGCACCGCCCGCTCTTCGGCGGCGTTGCGGTCATCCATGTTCGTGAACTCGTCGGCGGCGTAATGCGCCCTGTGGCCGAGTCCGGTCAGCGTCTCGTGGTGGGCCTGCAAGTCCTGGACGTGCCGCCCGTGCGCGGCGGTCACCGCCTCGTGAAACGCCTCTGCGGCGGGAAAGCCCCCAAACATCCCGGACGCCAGGGGCCCCCGCGACAGCTGCTCGGCCCCCGCTTGTGCATGCCCGCCGGCGCGGTGCGACTCGTTGGCCCCCGAGTGCAGCAGGTCCGGATCAACGAACATTGCTACCCCCGGATCCCCGAAGCGAACTGGTGCCCAAACTAATAACCGCCCGGTTGCGGGTCAATTCAGTCATAAGGCGCTCGCCCCGTCCGCCAGCCCGTCGCCGTCGGTATCGGTCAGCTTGACGTTCCACTGGCCGTCGCCGTCGGAGTCGACGTACCCGGTCACGCCGCCCTCGTCGGCGCACAGCACCCGGTCGGCCACCCCGTCGCCGTCGGTGTCGAGCAACCGGTCGTCGGCCTGGCCGTGCCCGTCGAAGTCGACCAGCGGACCGCCGGTGTGCTCGACGCCGTCCAATCCGAACCACCGCAGCTGGCCGCCCCGGTCGAAGGCGACCCCCCACGTTCCCGACCCGTCGTCGGTGAAATACGCCTCCGGGGCGCCATCATTGTCGAGGTCGAGGACGGCGTGGTCGGCCGTCCCGTCACCGTCGAAATCCGCCAGCGCGTCGTCCTGCATGCCGTCGCCGTCGAGATCCAACCCGATCGCATCGAGCCGGCCGTCGCCGTCCAAGTCGAGGGTGGGCTGGCCATTCCAAATGGCCGCGGAGCCATCGTCATTACCGATGCAGTAATCCATGCCTTCTCGGACGCTGGGCCGTCGCTAGGCGTTCCCGCGCGACCGCCACCAGGACAACAACTCGGCGGTTGCCTCCTCGGTCGTCAGCGGCCCGCGTTCGAGCCGCAACTCCTTCAGATACCGCCACGCCTCGCCGACCTGCGGGCCGGCCGGGATCCCGAGCAGCTCCATGATCGCGTTGCCGTCCAGGTCGGGGCGCACCCGCGCCAAATCCTCCTGGGCCGCCAGCTCGGCGATCCGCGCCTCCAGCCGGTCGTAGCTGGCCTGCAGGCGCGCGGCCCGGCGCTTGTTGCGGGTCGTGCAGTCGGCGCGGACAAGCTTGTGCAGCCGCGGCAGCAGGGGCCCGGCGTCGGTGACATAGCGACGCACCGCCGAATCGGTCCACTTACCCTCGCCGTAGCCGTGGAACCGCAGATGTAAAAACACCAACTGCGAGACGTCGTCGACCATCTGCTTGGAGTACTTCAACGCCCGCAACCGCTTTCGGGCCATCTTGGCGCCCACCACCTCGTGGTGGTGAAAACTCACCCCGCCGTTTTCCTCGTGCCGCCGAGTCGCCGGCTTGCCGATGTCATGCAACAGCGCGGCCCAGCGCAGCACGAGATCCGGTCCGTCGTCTTCCAGCGCGATGGCCTGGCGCAGCACCGTCAGCGAATGCTGGTAGACGTCCTTGTGCTGGTGGTGTTCGTCGATGGCCATCCGCATGCCGCCGACCTCGGGCAGCACCACCTCGCCCATGCCGGATTCCACCAGCAGGTCGATGCCGGCCACCGGGTCGTCGCCGAGCAGCATCTTGTCCAGCTCGGCGGCCACCCGCTCGGCGCTGATCCGCGCCAGCTGCGGCGCCATCTCGTCGATCGCCTCGCGCACCCGCGGCGCGACGGTGAAGCCGAGTTGCGATACGAACCGCGCGGCGCGAAGCATCCTCAACGGATCGTCGCCGAAGGACACCGCGGGCGCGGCCGGGGTGTCCAGCACTCGCTGGCGCAGCGCCGCCAAACCGCCTAGCGGATCAAGAAATTCGCCCGGCCCGGTCGGCATCACCCGCACCGCCATCGCGTTCACCGTGAAATCGCGGCGCACCAAATCGTCCTCGAGGCGATCGCCGAACCGCACCTCGGGTTTGCGCGACACCTGGTCGTAGGCGTCGGCGCGGAACGTCGTGATTTCCAGCCGATAGTCGCCCTTGCCGACGCCGACGGTGCCGAACTGAATCCCCGTCTCCCACACCGCGTCGGCCCAACGCCGAACCAATTCCTGGACCTGCTCGGGGCGGGCGTCGGTCGTGAAATCCAGGTCGGGACTGAGCCTGCCCAGCAACGCGTCCCGCACCGAACCGCCGACGAGGTACAGCTCGTGGCCGGCGGCATCGAAGAGCGCGCCCAGTTCACCCAGCATGGATGCATGCTTGTTCAGCGCGACCGCGGCGGCGGTCAGCAGGTCGGCATCCTGGGCGACGTCAGGCACGTTCGATCAGCGTAGTCGGGTGACGCGGCCAACACTGACCCCGCGCCGCCGGACGGCTACTAGCGGCGAGTATCTCGGGAACAAGGACCCCCGCCAGCTACTATCGCTTGGGTGTCGGACGCCGAACAAGCCAGACCACGTCGACGCCGAGGGCGGCGTCGGCGTCGTGGCGCGGCGACCGCGGCCGAAACCCCCACGGATCCCCAGACGAACGGCGACGCGACCGCGGCCAAACCGCGTCGATCCCGTCCGTCTCGTCGCGTCCCCGATCGACTCAAGACGGTGCACGAAACCTCCGCCGGCGGTCTCGTCATCGACGGCATCGACGGACCGCGCGACGAGCAGGTCGCGGCGCTGATCGGCCGGGTCGATCGGCGCGGCCGGATGCTGTGGTCGCTACCCAAGGGACATATAGAGATGGGCGAGACCGCGGAGCAGACCGCGATTCGCGAGGTCGCCGAGGAAACGGGTATTCGCGGCAGCGTGCTCGCCGCGCTGGGACGCATCGACTACTGGTTCGTCACCGACGGCCGCCGGGTGCACAAGACCGTGCACCACTATTTGATGCGCTTCTCCGGCGGGGAGCTGTCCGACGAGGACCTTGAAGTCGCCGAGGTCGCGTGGGTGCCGATCGGCGAGCTGCCCTCCCGGTTGGCCTATGCCGACGAGCGTCGCCTGGCCCAGGTCGCCGACGAGCTGATCGACAAGCTGCAGAGCGACGGCCCGTCGGCGCTTCCGCCGCTGCCTCCGAGTTCGCCCCGGCGACGCCCACAAACGCATTCACGGACCCGGCATTCCGACAAGCCCGTGGCGGGCCGGAAGAACGGTCACGGGCCAGGGCCGTGACGGCATTCCGACTCTGCTGGGCCGGCTTCGTGCGCCTCGCCGCAGTGGTTGGCATCGTGGCCGGTTTTGCGGTGCTCGCCGGGCCCGCCCCGCACGCGGCCGCGGGCGAGCCCGGGGAGACGCCCTTTGTCCGGGTCCGCATCGACCAGGTGACCCCGGACGTCGTAACCACGACAAGCCCGCCCGTCGTCACCGTCAGCGGCACGGTAACCAACATCGGCGACCGCCCGGTCCGCGACGTCATGGTCCGCCTGGAGCACGCGCCGGCGGTCAACGACTCCGCGGCGCTGCGCACCTCGCTGGACGGCAGCACCGACCAATACCAGGCGGCGGCGGACTTCCTCACGGTGGCCCCCGAACTGCAGCGCGGCCAGGAGGTGGGCTTCACCCTGTCGGCCCCGCTGCGCGCGTTGACCAAGCCGTCCCTCGGGATGGACAAGCCCGGGATCTACCCCGTCCTGGTCAACGTCAACGGGACACCCGACTACGGCGCCCCGGCCCGCCTCGACAACGCGCGGTTCCTGCTGCCCGTGGTCGGCGTGCCACCCGACCACGCCGACGACGTCAATTCCGCCGTCGCGCCCGACACCTCCAAACCCGTGTGGATCACCATGCTCTGGCCGCTGGCCGATCGGCCGCGACTGTCCCCCGGGGTGCCCGGGGGCACCATTCCGGTCCGGTTGGTCGACGACGACTTGGCCACCTCCCTGGCCACCGGCGGGCGGCTGGACGTCCTGCTCTCCGCCGCCGAGGTCGCCACCAGCCACGACGTCGACCCGGACGGCGCCGTCAGCCATGCGCTGTGCCTGGCCGTCGACCCGGATCTGCTGGTCACCGTCAACGCGATGACCGGCGGATACGTGGTGTCCAATTCGCCCGACGGGCCCGCCCAGCTGCCCGGCACCCCGACCCACCCGGGCACCGGGCAGGCCGCCGCGACCGAGTGGCTGAACCGGCTGCGCGCCCTTTCCCACCGCACCTGTGTGGCGCCGCTGCCCTACGCCCAGGCCGACCTCGACGCCCTGCAACGCGTCAACGACCCCGGGCTGAGCGCCGCCGCCACCAACAGCGTCGGCGGCATCGTCGACCGCATCCTCGACGTCCAATCCACCCGCGGCGCCACGCTGTTGCCCGACGGCCCGTTGACCGGCCGAACCGTCAGCCTGCTCAGCGCCAACGACAGCACGGTCGCGATCGCCGCCGGCGAGCTGTCCGCCCATGATTCGGGAACCGACAATCCGGCCGGCGTCGACACCGCGCCCCGCCGGCTCTCGCCCCAGGTGGTCGTCGCGCCGTTCGACCCGGCCGTCGGCGCCGCGCTCGCCGGGGCGGGCAACAACCCCACCGTCCCCACCTACCTGGACTCCTCGCTGACCGTCCGCCTCTCGCACGACTCCAACACCGCCCGGCGCCAGGACGCGTTGGGCTCGATCTTCTGGCACGCGCTGCAGCGCGACGCCGCGCCGCGCACCCAGCTGCTGGTACCTCCGGCGACGTGGAACCTGCAGGCCGACGACGCGCAGGTCATCCTGACCGCGCTGGCCACCAGCATCCGGTCCGGACTGGCGGTGCCTCGGCCGCTACCGGCCGTCATCGCCGAGGCCGGGGCCCGCACCGAGCCGCCCGAACAGGCGGCCAACGACGGCGCCGCGCGTGGCCGGTTCAGCGACGACGTCACCGCCAACATCGCCGCCCAGGTCGCAAGGCTGTGGGGCCTGACCTCCGCGCTGAGCACCGACGAGCGCACCGGCCTGACCGGCGTCCAGTACACCGCGCCGCTGCGGGAGGACATGCTGCGCGCGTTGAGCCAATCCGAACCCCCCGACACCCGCAACGGGCTCGCCCAGCAGCGCCTGGTGGTGGTCGGCAAGACCATCAACGACTTGTTCGGGGCGGTCACGATCGTCAACCCGGGCGGCTCCTACACCCTGGCCACCGAGCACAGCCCGCTGCCGCTGGCGCTGCACAACGGCCTCGCGGTCCCCATCCGGGTGCGGCTGCAGGTCGACGCCCCGCCGGGCATGACGGTCACCGACGTCGGCCAGATCGAATTGCCGCCGGGCTACCTGCCGCTGCGGGTGCCGATCGAGGTCAATTTCACCCAGCGCGTCGCGGTCGATGTGACGCTGCGAACCCCCGACGGCATGCGGCTCGGCGAGCCGGTGCGGTTGTCGGTGCATTCCAACGCGTACGGCAAGGTGCTGTTCGCGATCACTCTCAGCGCGGCGGCGGTGCTGGTGCTGCTGGCCGGTCGCCGGCTGTGGCACCGGTTCCGCGGCCAGCCCGACCGCGCCGACCTGGACCGCCCCGACCCGCCGCACCCCAGATCCGCCGACCTGCACGACGAGATCGACGATCGGGTCGAGCACAAACCCCGCGTATGAACCCCGCCTCCCGGCGGACGCACCCACAGCCGCCACCGCAACGCCTCCCGGCGGGGCCACGCCACGCCCGCCCGGGCCCACCGACCGGTCCCCTGCCGCCGGTGCCCGAGCTCGCTCGGCGCCGACCCGAGCTGTCCGACGCCGCGCTGGTCTCGCGGTCGTGGGCGATGGCGTTCGCGACGCTGATCAGCCGGATCACCGGCTTCGGCAAGATCGTGTTGCTGGCCGCGATTCTGGGCGCCGCGCTGGCGAGCTCATACTCGGTGGCCAATCAGCTCCCAACCCTGATCGCCGCGCTCGTGCTGGAGGCGACGTTCACGGCGATATTCGTGCCTGTGCTGGCGCGCGCCGAGCAAAGCGACCCCGACGGTGGCGCGGCGTTCGTGCGGCGCCTGGTCACGCTGACGACCGCGCTACTGGTCGTCGCCACGACGCTGGCAGTACTCGCCGCGCCCCTGCTGGTGCGGCTGATGCTGGGCCGAAATCCGCAGGTCAACGAGCCCCTGACCACCGCGTTTGCGTACCTGCTGCTGCCGCAGGTGCTCGCCTATGGCCTGACGTCGGTCTTCATGGCGATCCTGAACACCCGCAACATATTCGGGCCGACGGCATGGGCGCCGGTGGTGAATAACCTGGTCGCGATCACGACTCTGGGCGTATACCTCGCGGTCCCCGGCGAGCTCTCGGTCGACCCCGTTCGGATGGGCAACGCCAAGCTGCTGGTGCTCGGCATCGGCACCAACTTGGGGGTGTTCGCCCAGGTCGCCGTGCTGCTGGTGGCGTTGAAGCGCCAGCGCGTGAGCCTGCGCCCGCTATGGGGAATCGATCAGCGGCTCAAACACTTCGGCACGATGGCCGGCGCGATGATGCTCTACGTCGTGATCAGCCAGCTCGGCCTGGTGGTTGGCAACCAAATCGCCAGCACGGCAGCGGCTTCCGGCCCCGCGATCTACAACTACACCTGGCTGGTCCTGATGCTGCCTTACGGCATGATCGGCGTCACCGTGCTGACCGTGGTGATGCCGCGGCTGAGCCGCAATGCCGCCGCCAATGACACCGGGGCGGTGCTTGCCGACGTATCACTGGCGACCCGGCTGACACTCGTCACGCTGATCCCGATCGTGGCGTTCATGACCGTCGGCGGGCCGGCGATCGGCAGCGCGCTGTTCGCCTACGGGCATTTCGGGGAGGTCGACGCCGGCTACCTTGGCGCCGCGATCGCATTGTCGGCGTTCACGTTGATCCCCTACGGCCTGGTGCTGCTGCAGCTGCGCGTCTTCTACGCGCGCGAGCAACCCTGGACGCCGATCGTGCTCATCCTGGTCATCACCGCCGTCAAAATCGTCGGCTCGGTGCTGGCACCACACCTCACCCACGACCCCAAGCTGGTGGCCGGCTTACTCGGCCTGGCCAACGGCCTCGGCTTCCTGGCCGGGGCGATCGTCGGCTACTACCTGCTGCGACGCGCGCTGCTGCCCAAGGGCGGCCACCTGATCGGCGTCGACGCGCTGCGCACAATCCTGGTGACGACCGTCGCGTCAATGCTGGCCGGCCTCGTCGCCCACGTGAGCGATCGGCTGCTCGGGCTCGCCCGGCTGACGGCGCACGGCGGCGCAGGCTCGCTGCTGCGGCTGTTGGTGATGGCGATCATCATGTTGCCGATCATCGCGGCCGTCATGGTTCGCGCGCGGGTGCCCGAAGCGCAGGCGGCGATTGATGCGCTCAGGCACCGGATTTCACGCCGCGGCCCGGGCATCGCGGTAGCTTCGCGCAAACCGGCTGAGCAACAGGGATCGTCTCGGCCGGGCCGCGTCACGTACCCTGAGCAGAGGAATTCGTCCCCGCCGGGGGTAAGAGCGGTCCAGGAGCCGATCCGGCGCAGGCCTCCGGAGCGGGTAGCCAGCGCCCGAGTAGCGAAAGGACCGGAGGTGACCGACCGCCCATTGGAGAGCGCATCCAGCGCTGGATCCGATTTGGGGTCAGGCGCCGAGAATCCGCGCCCCGTCGCCGACGACTTCCAGCCCGACATTCCGCCCGGGCCGGCGCACGAACGGCCGGCGCCGCGCACGACCGACCGCCTGAACGGCGACCTGTCGGTGGACACCGCCGGCGGACCCGGGGACGACGTGCACCTCGTCCCGGGCGCCCGCATCGCCGCGGGCCGATATCGCCTGCTGGTCTTCCACGGCGGCGCGCCCCCGCTGCAGTTCTGGCAGGCGCTGGACACCAAGCTGGACCGGCAGGTGGCGCTGACCTTCGTCGATCCCGACGGCGCCCTGCCCCACGAGGTGCTGCAGGACATCCTGTCCCGAACCCTGCGGCTGAGCCGGATCGACAAACCCGGCATCGCCCGCGTCCTCGACGTGGTCCACACCGGCTCCGGCGGCCTGGTCGTCTCGGAATGGATCCGCGGCGGTTCGCTGCAGGAGGTGGCCGACACCGCGCCGTCGCCCATCGGCGCCGTCCGCGCGATGCAATCGCTGGCCGCCGCCGCCGACGCCGCGCACCGCGCGGGGGTCGCGCTGTCGATCGACCATCCCAGCCGGGTGCGCGTCAGCATCGAAGGCGATGTGGTGCTGGCCTATCCGGCGACCATGCCCGACGGCAACCCGCAACAGGACATCCGCGGGATCGGCGCCGCCCTCTATGCGCTGCTGGTCAATCGGTGGCCACTGCCGGAGTCCGGGGTGCGCAGCGGGCTGGCGCCGGCCGAGCGTGATGCCACGGGTAATCCCGTCGAACCCATGGCGATCGACCGCGAGATCCCGTTCCAGGTTTCCGCGGTCGCGGTGCGTGCGGTTCAAGAAGACGGCGGAATACGCAGCGCCTCAACCCTTTTGAACTTGCTGCAGCAGGCGACGGCGGTGGCTGATCGCACCGAGGTGCTCGGCCCGATCGACGATTCGCCCGCGCTGCCCCCCACCACCCGGTTGTCCACCGGTCGCGAGTACGCGACCTTCGCCCGTCGGCGCCGCAACGTGCTGATCGCCGCCGGCGCCGCCGTCGCCGTCATCGTGGTGGCCTTGCTGGTGTTGGCGTCGGTGGTGAGCAAAATCTTCGGCAACGTCGGTGGCGGCCTGAACAGGGACGAGCTCGGGCTCAACGGGCCGTCGTCATCGGCGGCGTCGTCTTCTCCCAGCTCCGCGGCCGCGGGCAGCGTCGTCAAACCCACCAAGGCGACGGTCTATTCCCCCGACGGAGACGCCGACAATCCCGGCCAGGCCGGGCAGGCGATCGACGGCGACCCTTCGACCGCCTGGTCGACCGAGGTCTACACCGACGCCGTCCCGTTCCCCTCCTTCAAGCAGGGCGAAGGGCTGATGTTGCAGCTGCCCAACCCCACCGTGGTCGGTCAGGTCACCATCGACACCCCGAGCAGCGGCACCAAGGTCGAGATTCGCTCGGCCTCGACGGCGGCGCCGTCCCGCCTTGAGGACACCACCGTGCTGGCTCCCGCGTTCACGCTCAAGCCCGGGCACAACGTCATCCCCGTCCGGGGCGGCTCGGCGACGTCGAACGTGTTGGTGTGGATCTCCACGCTGGGTTCCACCAACGGCAAGAGCCAGGCCAGCTTCTCCGAAGTCACGGTCCAGGCCGCCTCCTGACGGAGATCTCGGGAGCCCACAGCCCCCTGCGTTGGTGAAGTGCCGCGCGACCCCCGATTGGTTAGTGTCCGGCCGTGGGTCTTGGGGGCGCGGAACATTGGGGTAAGAGCCAGGGCGAACGCAGCGACGCCGAGCTCCTCGCGGCCCACGTCGCCGGCGACCGCTACGCCTTCGACGAGTTGTTCCACCGTCACCACCGCCAGCTGCACCGGCTAGCCCGGCTGACCACCCGCACCCGCGAGGACGCCGAGGACGCGCTGCAGGACGCGATGCTCTCGGCGCATCGCGGCGCGGGATCGTTCCGGCACGACGCCGCCGTCGGCAGCTGGCTGCACCGCATCGTGGTCAACGCCTGCCTGGACCGGCTGCGCCGCACCAAAGCCCACCCGACGGCCCCGCTCGAGGACGTCTACCCGGTCGCCGATCGCACCGCGCAGGTCGAGACGGCGATCATGGTGCAACGGGCCCTGATGCGCCTTCCGGCCGAGCAGCGGGCGGCGGTGGTGGCCGTCGACATGCAGGGCTATTCCGTCGCCGACACCGCCGCGCTGCTGGGCGTCGCCGAGGGCACCGTCAAGAGCCGCTGCTCGCGCGCCCGGGTCCGCCTCGCCCAGCTGCTCGGTTACCTCAACACCGGTCCCGACCCGGGCCCACCCATGGCCGCCAAGCAGCGCATGACGGACACTGGGGCGGATGGGTGAACCCGACGACGAAGCCGACGAGCCGCCCCTGACGGTCGAGCTACTGGCCGACCTTCAGGCCGGTCTACTCGACGACGACGCCGCGGCCCGCGTGCGTAAACGCGTCCGCGAAGACCCGGAGGCGGAGGGCATCCTGCGCGCCCTGAATCAGGTGCGCTGCGACGTCGCGACGCTGGGTGCCGATCCGGAGTCCGCGCCGGAGGTGCCCCCGGACGTCACCGCGCGGATCTCGGCGGCATTGCACTCGGCCGACCAAAGCGGTGTCGCACATGCGGCCCGGCCGCATCTGGGGCCCGCCCGGGTGGTCGCCGGCGTGCTCGGCGTGGGCGCCGCGCTCGCGGCGGTCGGCGTCGGCACGGTGGCGCTGATCAGCGCACCCGAGCCCGCGCCGAGCACCCCAGCCACCGCCGAGCACATCACGGTGTCGACGCCGCCGATGACGATTCCGCTGTCCCAGGCCGAGATCCTCGGTCTGCTCCACCGCAGCCCGGACTACGGCCCGCTCGGCGACCCCGCGCTGCGCGCGTCCTGCCTCAGCGGCCTGGGCTACCCGGCGTCCACGCAGGTGCTGGGCGCTCGACCGGTCGATATCAATGCCCGCCCCGGCGTGCTGCTGGTCTTGCCGGGTGACACGCCCGACAACCTGGCGGTCTTCGCGGTGGCGCCGAATTGCAGTGCCGCCGACACGGGCTTGCTGGCCAACACGCAGGTCCCGCGGACCTAGTCGCTCACCTAGCGGCGATCGCATGCGCGGCGCAGCCGGGCGCGGCGGGTCGCCGCCACGACACCTAGCGGCGATCGCAAGCGCGGCGCAGCCGGGCGCGGCGGGTCGCCGCCACGACACCGAGCGGCGATCGCAAGCGCGGCGCAGCCGGGCGCGGCGGGTCGCCGCCACGACACCTAGTGTGGTGCCCAACACCTGGGAACACCTACGCCTACGCTGGCGTTTGCATGCGTAGCTTCCGCACCTGAAAGGCCCGAATGACTGCCGATACCCCCGCTCACGACACGATCCACGACGTCATCGTCATCGGCTCCGGCCCCGCCGGGTACACCGCGG
Source organism: Mycobacterium sp. 1245805.9 (assembly GCF_001672915.1). GTDB lineage: Bacteria > Actinomycetota > Actinomycetes > Mycobacteriales > Mycobacteriaceae > Mycobacterium. The sequence goes on from NZ_LZKR01000039.1 coordinate 30,640, forward strand.
CGCTCTACGCCGCCCGCGCGCAGCTGGCCCCCCTGGTATTCGAGGGCACCTCGTTCGGCGGCGCGTTGATGACGACGACCGAGGTTGAGAACTACCCCGGCTTCCGCGACGGGATCACCGGCCCGGAGTTGATGGACGAGATGCGCGAGCAGGCGCTGCGGTTCGGCGCGGACCTGCGGATGGAAGACATCGAATCGGTATCGCTGGACGGGCCCGTCAAGTCCGTCGTCACCGCCGACGGGGAAACCCACCGAGCACGGGCCGTCATCTTGGCCATGGGCGCGGCCGCTCGCTACCTGCACGTGCCCGGTGAACAGGAGTTGCTGGGGCGTGGTGTGAGTTCATGTGCCACCTGCGACGGGTTCTTCTTCCGCGACCAGGACATTGCCGTCATCGGCGGCGGTGACTCGGCGATGGAAGAGGCGCTCTTTCTGACCCGCTTCGCCAGCAGCGTGACGCTGGTGCACCGGCGCGACGAGTTCCGGGCATCCAAGATCATGCTCAACCGCGCCCGCAACAACGACAAGATCAAGTTCATCACCAACGCCGCCGTAACCGCCGTCGAGGGCGACACCACGGTGACCGGATTGCGGTTGCGCGACACCGTAACTGGCGAAGAATCCACCCTTTCGGTGACCGGCGTTTTCGTGGCAATCGGTCACGAGCCGCGCTCGGGGCTGGTGCGTGATCTCGTCGACGTCGACCCGGACGGCTACGTACTCGTGCAGGGCCGCACCACCAGTACCTCGCTGGAGGGCGTGTTCGCGGCCGGCGACCTGGTGGACCGCACCTACCGGCAGGCGATCACCGCCGCGGGCAGCGGGTGCGCCGCCGCCATCGACGCCGAGCGTTGGCTGGCCGAACAGGAAGACGAGTCTGCAACCGGAACAGCTGAGGGTACCGACACATTGATTGGAGCACCGCGATGACCGACGCCGAAAAGACTGGCGCCACAATAGAAGTCTCCGACGCGTCTTTCTCCTCGGAGGTGCTGTCGAGCAATAAGCCTGTGCTGGTTGACTTTTGGGCCACCTGGTGCGGGCCGTGCAAGATGGTCGCGCCGGTCCTCGAGGAGATCGCGAGCGAGCGCGCCGAGCAGATCACTATCGCCAAGCTCGACGTGGACGCCAACCCGGAAACGGCCCGGGATTTTCAGGTGGTTTCGATTCCCACCATGATCCTGTTCAAGGACGGCCAGCCGGTAAAGCGGATCGTCGGCGCCAAGGGCAAGGCCGCGTTGCTGCGCGAGCTTTCCGACGCGGTTCCAAACCTCGCCTGACGCCCAGCCAGTTCGTCGCACCACGCCCCGGCGCTTAGCCTGGGGTTTTCCGAAAATTGAGAAGCATCTGCGACAATAGCGCTTAGCCGTTGCCCGTATTCAGCCTGTCAATTTGTCCCGGAGGGCCTTTGGTATGTCGAGTCAGCGCCGTGAATACGGCGACGCGCTGCGCTGTGGTGACCGCAGCGCTGCCGTAACCGAAATCCGGGCGACGCTGGCCGCGCTAGGGCTGCTGGACAATCCCGACCAAGACGTGACCACCGGGCGGCACGTCGCCCTCGAGGTCTTCGATGCCCACCTCGATCAGGCGGTGCGCGCCTTCCAGCAGAATCGCGGATTGCTGGTGGACGGCATCGTCGGCGAGGCCACCTACCGGGCGCTGAAGGAGGCCTCGTACCGGCTGGGCGCTCGCACGCTGTATCACCAGTTCGGTGCGCCGCTTTACGGCGACGACGTCGCGACCCTGCAGGCGCGGCTACAGGACCTCGGTTTCTACACCGGCCTGGTCGACGGGCACTTCGGCCTGCAAACCCACAATGCTTTGATGTCCTACCAGCGCGAATACGGGCTTGCCGCAGACGGCATCTGCGGCCCGGAAACCTTGCGCTCGTTGTACTTTCTCAGTTCGCGGGTCAGCGGCGGCTCCCCACACGCGATCCGCGAGGAAGAGCTGGTGCGCCGCTCCGGGCCCAAACTGTCGGGCAAACGCATCATCATCGATCCGGGCCGCGGCGGCACCGACCACGGCGCGATCATGCAGGGTCCGGACGGTCCCGTCAGCGAAGCAGATGTGCTGTGGGACTTGGCAAGTCGGCTCGAGGGCCGGATGACCGCCATCGGCATGGAGACCTTCCTGTCCCGGCCGACCAATCGCAGCCCGTCGGATGCCGAACGCGCCGCTACGGCCAACAACGTCGGCGCCGACCTCATGATCAGCCTGCGCTGCGAATCCCAGACCAGCCCGTCGGCCAACGGCGTGGCCTCCTTTCACTTCGGCAACTCGCACGGCTCGGTCTCCACGATCGGACGCAATCTGGCCGACTTCATTCAGCGAGAAGTAGTGGCCCGCACCGGTTTACGTGATTGCCGCACGCATGGCCGGACGTGGGATCTGTTGCGGCTCACCCGGATGCCCACCGTTCAGGTCGATGTCGGCTACATCACCAACCCGCGCGACCGCGCGATGCTGATCTCCACGCAGACGCGCGACGCCATCGCCGAGGGCATCCTGGCCGCGGTGAAGCGGTTGTACCTGCTCGGCAAGAACGACCGCCCCACCGGCACCTTCACCTTCGCCGAGCTGCTGGCCCACGAATTGTCGGTGGAAAGGGCCTCGCGGCTGGGCGGTTCCTAACCGCTCTCGTTGACCCGCAACGCATTTCCCACAGCAGAAGAACCCGTACCCGCGCCCACCGGCTCTTCCAGTTGGGCATTGGCCAGCAGGCGCTCCAGCGCCGCCTCGACTTCGGCCTTCCAGCCCAGTCCCTTGTCCAACTCCAGCCGCAACCGCGGGAAATACTTGTGCGGCGCCACCACAACGAATCCCACGTCCTTCAAGAACTCCGCGTCGATCATGCAGTGGTCGACCGAACAGTCGCCGAGCGCCTCCAGCACCGGCCGGACATCGGGTTCCACGAATCGCGGATCCTGCAGCTCGGCCGCCTCCGGCGTGCGACCGAAGGCTTCCAACGCCCGGACCCCGCGTCGGACCAGCTCGTCGACGACCCTGGCGATGAGCCCGTGCGGCAGATCGTCGGCGGCTTGCCCGGGCTCGATGTTCATCGACGTCAGCAGCACCGCGTCGGCGGACACCGGCGCGGTGGGGAACCGTTGGGCCCGCGGCACCGCCCGCGGCGGGGCATAGAGCACATATCCCAGGCACGGCGACTCGGCGTGGCTGCGTTCGTCGTCGGGAATCGCGGTCGCGACCAGCCCGCACGAACCCCACTCCAGCATCACCATCGACAGCCAGGCTTCCTTTTCGAATTCGGGGTCGGCGAGGTGGTCCTGGTTACCGAGGGTCGCGGGGTCGACCTCCCAGAACACGCAGCGGCGCGCATGCTTGGGAAGCTGCTCGAAAGCCTCGAGCCGAAGCGGCGTGATTCGAGCGGACACTAGCCTCCTGGCTTCCGTGCGGTACTACAGCCATTCAATTGTCGGCCACCGGCAACCTCTCCAGGATAGGAGAGTCCGACCTCATCGGACCAGTGTTTGGCCCGCCACTCGAGCCGGCCCGCCGGAGCGGCCCGGGCACCCGGCCGGCGGCCGGGCAAGGGGCGAAAGACTTTGGGGCACATGGAAACTCCGTTGAGCGAGGGCACACGAGTGCGGCGAATTCGGGCTCAGGAGGGGCCCAGTGTCACAGTGACGTAATTACACCGTGTGGGCGGTCAGGCCTTGGGCGGGGTCATCACGTCGACGATCCGCTGGAGGTCCTCCACCGACCCGAACTCGACGACGATCCGCCCCTTACGTTTGCCCAGGCTGACCGTAACCCGGGTGTCGAACGTGTTGGACAGCCGGTCAGCAACGTCTTGAAGGCCGGGCATCTGGATCGGTTTGCGGCGCGGCGGCGTCGGGGCGGCCCCGTCGCCGCGGTTGGCCAGGGTGACCGCTTCCTCGGTGGCGCGCACCGACAGACCCTCGGCCACGATCCGGCCGGCCAGTTCCTCCTGCGCCTCCGGGCCGGCCTCCAGGGCCAGCAGCGCGCGGGCATGGCCGGCGGACAGGACCCCGGCGGCGACGCGCCGCTGCACCGCGATCGGCAGCTTGAGCAACCGGATCATGTTGGTGATCAGCGGCCGCGACCGGCCGATGCGGGAGGCCAGTTCGTCGTGCGTGACGTCGAACTCGTCGAGCAGCTGCTGGTAGGCCGCCGCCTCCTCCAAGGGGTTCAGCTGCACCCGGTGAATGTTCTCGAGCAGGGCGTCGCGCAGCAGGTTGTCGTCGCCGGTCTCGCGCACGATCGCCGGGATGGTGGCCAGCCCCGCTTCCTGCGCGGCGCGCCAACGCCGCTCCCCCATCACGATCTGGTAACGCGCGCCGCTCGGCGCCCCGGTCACCGCCCGGACCACGATCGGCTGCAGGAGCCCGAACTCGCGAATGGAGTGCACCAGCTCCGAGAGCGCCTCTTCGTCGAACACCTGCCGGGGCTGACGCGGGTTGCGCTCGATGTCGCCCGGCGCAATCTCGCGATAGACCGCGCCCACCGAGGCGGCGTCCTGCGCCGGCCCACCGATCAACACATCGGCCGCCGCGTCCCCCATCCGCGGGCCCAGCGTCGCCGGCCCCGCGTCGCCCTCCGCGGGCCCGGTGGGGATCAGCGAAGCGAGGCCCCGGCCGAGGCCGCCCTTCTTGCGTAACGGCTGCGTCATGGTCGTCCCTTCACGGATGGTGGTCAGTCGCGCTCGGCGAGCTCGCGGCTCGCGTCGAGGTAGCTCATTGCCCCGCGCGAACCGGGGTCGTAGTCGATGATGGTCATGCTGTAGCCGGGCGCCTCGGAAACCTTGACGCTGCGCGGAATCACGGTGCGCAACACCTTGTTTCCGAAGAACCTGCGGACCTCGTCGGCGACCTGGTCGGCCAGCTTGGTCCGCCCGTCGTACATCGTGAGGATCACGGTGGTCACGTCGAGCCGGGGATTTAGATGGGCCTTCACCATCTCGATGTTGCGCATCAGCTGCGACACGCCCTCTAGCGCGTAGTACTCGCACTGGATCGGAATCATCACCTCGGGCGCGGCTACGAGTGCGTTGATCGTCAGCAGTCCCAGCGAGGGCGGGCAGTCGATGAACACGTAGTCGAAGTCGAACTGCTCGAGTTCGGCCAGGGCGGTGCGGAGCCGGTTTTCGCGAGCCACCATGCTGACTAATTCGATCTCGGCGCCGGCCAGATCGATCGTCGCCGGCACGCAGAACAGCCGCGAGCTGTGCGGGCTCGGCCGTAGCGCGTCGCGCAACGACACCTCGCCGAGCAGGACCTCGTACGAGGAGGGGGTGCCCGCTTGCCGGTCCTGGATGCCCAGCGCGGTGCTCGCGTTGCCCTGGGGATCGAGATCGATGACGAGGGTCTTGAGCCCCTGCACGGCCAGCGCGGCGGCGAGGTTGACGGCGGTGGTGGTCTTCCCGACGCCACCTTTTTGGTTAGCGACCGTGAACACCCGTCGGTTGGTGGGGCGGCGCAGCGGTGCGTAGGTCGTGTGCAGGACCCGCATGGCGCGCTCGGCAGCGGCGCCGATCGGGGTGTCATATTCGGTCGACGTTTCACGTGAAACATCGACGGCCGCTGGCTCCTCGGGTGGGGCGGGCGCCGAGGGCGGCGCCTGCGCGACGGGCGGTGCCGGCGGGGGCGCGCCCGACCAATCCTGTGGAGAACTCACCGTGCCCCCCTGTCTGCCGACCGTGCCGGCTTCTGGCGTGCCGGCCTTCCGCGTCGCGCTAAAACCACGGTTGCGGGCGGACACAAGTAGTTCACGCCACATGTCACCACCCTGACATCAACGGCACCCGATGCAGCCATCACACGCCGGTGCGCTTCCACTTCCTCGGGAGCGCGCTCCCCTTTGATCGCGACCATCCGCCCGTCCTGCCGTAGCAACGGCATGCTCCACTTCGCCAACTTGTCCAGCGCCGCAACCGCGCGCGACACCACGGCGTCCCGAGAGCCGAACTGCTCGCGTACCCAGGAATCCTCGGCGCGGCCGCGCACTACCTCGACAGCCAACCCTAGTTCGGCGACGGCCTCGGTGAGAAACTCGCTGCGGCGCTGCATCGGCTCGAGGAGCACGACCTCCAGGTCGGGCCGCGCGATCGCCAGCGGTATCCCCGGCAGCCCCGCCCCGCTGCCGATGTCTATCACCCGCTCGCCCGGATCGAGAAGCTCCGCGACCGCGGCGCTATTTAATAGGTGGCGATCCCAGAGCCGGCCGACCTCCCGGGGTCCCAGGAGCCCGCGCTCCACGCCGGCACCGGCGAGCAACTCCGCGTATCGCTCCGCCGTGTCGACCCGGTTCCCGAAGACGGCGGCCGCGGCTCCGCTGAGCGATCCGGCGCCCATTGCGTTCCCATCGCCGCGGGCATGTTTCACGTGAAACATCTCGTTGTCTGGTTTCACGTGAAACATCCTCGATCCTCTTGCCGCCCGTCAGGAGCGCCCGCGAATTACACGGCTGTGACTCAGTGGCTCAGTCGAGCAGGACGACGACGCGGCGCGACGGCTCCTGGCCCTCGCTCTCGCTGTGCACCCCATCCACCGCCGCCACGGCGTCGTGGACGATCTTGCGCTCGAACGGCGTCATCGGGGAAAGCTCCTCGCGCTCGCCGGTGTTCAGCACGCGGCGCGCGACCTTGTCGCCCAGCGCGGCCAACTCCTCGCGGCGCCGCCGCCGCCAGCTGGCGATGTCGAGCATCAGCCGGCTCCGCACACCGGTCTTCTGGTGCACCGCCAACCGGGTGAGCTCCTGCAGGGCGTCGAGTACCTCGCCGCCGCGCCCGACCAACTTGTTCAGGTCGTCGCTGCCGTCGATGCTGACGACGGCGCGGTCGCCCTCGACGTCCAGATCGATGTCACCGTCGAAGTCCAACAGGTCCAACAGCTCTTCGAGGTAGTCGCCGGCGATCTCTCCCTCGGCGACCAATCGCTCCTCCTGGTCGTCGACTTGGTCGGCGTCGCGATCCGTCGTCGCCGTCTCCTCGGGGGCCGGCGCCTCCGTGTCGAATTCCGTGTCAACGTCGCGCTCGGTGGTCTCCGCGTCTGTCATATCGTTCCCTCTCCCTCATCCAAGGGTCCCTGTCCAATTCGGCTCGCTCGCCCAAGGGACACCTACAGCTGTGGCGCCTCGTCAGCGCTTGCGTTTCTTCGGTCGCGCCCCGGGTCGCGGGGTGCGGTTGGCCGGGCCGTTGGTGCGCCCCGCCGCGCTCGGCTTCTCCGGTTGCGCCGTTGCCGTCTTCGCCCCGGCGGCATCGTTATCCGATCGATCGGAATCCGTGTCCGGACCGGAACCGTCGCTGCGGTCGTCGGCCCCGGTCGACGAGCCGTTGCCGCTCGCTGAAGCCGTCTTCGGGTTGCGCTTGGGCTTGGCCCCCGGCGCCGGCGCGTTCGCGGCGCGTCGCTGAACGGCCTCTTGCCTCTTGGCTTCTTCCTCTTTCTCGATCATCCCGAACACATAGTGCTGCTGTCCGAAGGTCCAGATGTTGTTGGAGAACCAGTACAGGATGATCGCCAGCGGAAGGAACGGGCCGCCGACGACGACGCCGAGCGGAAACACGTACAGCGCAAGCTTGTTCATCATCGCGGTCTGCGGGTTGGCCGCCGCCTCCGCGCTCTGCCGGGCCACCGATGCGCGGCTGTTGAAGTAGGTGGCGACGCCGGCCAGGATCATCACCGGCGCACCGACCGCGATCACCGCGGGCCGGCTGAAGTGAGTGAACGCGTCCAACCCGGCGTGCTGGGTCATGAAAGCGCCGATCGGCGCGCCGAACAGGTTCGCGTCGAGGAAGTGCCCGACGTCGGCCGGGGTGAACACGTAGTTGCCGGTCGCCCGGTTTTGGGCCACCGACATGTGCGGCTGGCCGAAGCCGCCGGTGGTGCGGTTGAAGGACCGCAGCACGTGATACAGCCCGAGGAAGACCGGGATTTGGGCGAGCATCGGCAGACAGCCGAGGATGGGATTGAAGCCGTGCTCGCGTTGCAGCTTCTGCATCTCCAGCGCCATGCGCTGACGGTCCTTGCCGTACTTCTTTTGCAGCGCCTTGATCTGCGGCTGCAGCTCCTGCATCTGCCGGGTGGTGCGGATCTGGCGCACGAACGGCTTGTACAGGATGGCCCGCAGGGTGAACACCAGGAACATCACCGACAGGGCCCAGGCGAAGAAGTTCGACGGTCCCAGCGCGGCCGCGAACAACTTGTACCAGGCCCACATGATCCACGACACCGGGTAGTAGAAGATGTCCAGGCTGAACAGATCAAACGACAAAAGACTCACTCTCCCGTTGCTGCGGCGCGGGGTGCCCCGCTTGTCTGGGGCCGGCGCCTTCGAAGCTCGTCCGGCATCCGTGTCGATCCGGTATCGGATCCCATCCTCCCCGATGCCATGGTCCACATCTGGCCAGCCTGGCGACCGACAACCAACTCCCCCGCACCAAGCCGTACTCGGTGAGGGCCTCGACGGCGTATTGGCTGCATGTCGGCACGAAGCGGCACGTCGCCGGGCGGAGCGGCGACACCATGTGCCGGTACAGCTGGATCGCGAAAATCAGTCCCCGGGCGGCGGCCCGGCCCGCCCCGGCGATCACGGCACGCACCCCCGCCGCGCGCGTCACCGGTCGGTCCCCGCCGACTCGAACGCGCGTCGCAGGCAACGCCGCAGCTGTTGCTCGAGGCGCGCCGACGACGCCAGCCGACTGCTCGGCAGGGCCCGGATCACCACGTGATCGGATTGATGGAGGTCGCCCACCATCGTCCGGGCGACGTGCCGCAGCCGGCGCGCGACGCGGTGGCGCTCCACGGCCGATCCGACCGGTTTGGCAATGATCAGCCCGACGCGGGGGCCGGTGTGGTCCTCGGGATCCCGCCGCACATGCACGACGATGTCGGGCTGCGCCGAGCGCATCCCGTACTTCACCGCGGCGTCAAACTCCGTTGACCGCCTCATGCGGTTGCGTGCGGAAAGCACCGCCAAAAACCTGGCGGTGCGATCAGGCAGTCAACGCGCGGCGGCCTTTGCGCCGCCGGCCGGAGACGATCGCTCGCCCGGCGCGGGTGCGCATCCGCAACCGGAAGCCGTGCACGCGGGCTCGGCGCCGGTTATTCGGCTGGAAGGTCCGCTTGCCCTTGGCCACGGCGTTCTCCTCGTAATTCGAACCTTCCGGCCGCTCGCGCCATTCGCCCGCGGGTCGGTCGGAAGTGGGTCTTACTACTGGCCGGCGCGGTTCCCCGGTCTTGATCTGGGTCGCAGCCGTATCGCCGACTTTCGGGCGACTGTTCGAGGGTACTGACGTGTGTTCGCTGGGTCAAACTTGGTCTGCCGCAACGCACCAAACTCACACATCCGCGAAAACCGAAGTTCTCGAACCCGTCCCTGCGGCACCATAGGAGAACGGGCGACGGGCAGGCCCCAGGACACCCTAGAGAAGCCGATTGGAATGCAGCAGAACTGTTGGCAGCCGAACGGAAAACTGTTAACTTCGGGCAATGCCGTTTCAGAGCGGAGCGGCGCTCGACGACGAAGCGAGGATGGCGGATCAAGTAGCTGTCTAGGCGACCGGCAGGGGTTGCCATCAGCACGGAGATCGCGGGCCGTCGCCGGTAGGCTGCGGCTCGTCTACGATCATCCTGTCCACACCTGTGGATAACCATGTGGATCAGTCGTTTCGTCGTTAAGCGTTGTTGCCCCTCCACCCGGGATCTGCGAGAGCCAGGGAGATTACGTCGTTGACCGATGACCCCGGTTCAGGATTCACAACAGTTTGGAACGCGGTCGTCTCCGAGCTCAACGGCGAGTCCGCCTCGGACGCCATGGCCCCAAACCGCACCGCGCTTGTCACCCCCCTCACCCCCCAGCAAAGGGCGTGGCTGAATCTCGTCCGGCCGCTGACGATCGTCGAGGGGTTTGCTCTGCTGTCGGTGCCGAGCAGCTTCGTGCAAAACGAGATCGAACGTCACCTCCGCGCCCCGATCACCGACGCGCTCAGCCGCCGGCTCGGGCAACAGATCCAGCTCGGCGTGCGCATCGCCCCGCCCCCGGAAGACTCCGACGCGAATGCGTTCACCAATGCCGGGACCTTCACTCAGGTCTCGGACACCCTCGACCAGGCCGACGACGCCGACCTGGACACGTCGATCGACAACGACGAGGCCGACGAGAATGGTGAGGTCCCCGGCGGCTCCGAACACAGCTGGCCGAACTACTTCACCGAACGCCCGCACGCGGCCGACCCGGCCGTCGCCGGCGGGACCAGCCTGAACCGGCGCTACACCTTCGACACGTTCGTCATCGGCGCGTCCAACCGCTTCGCCCACGCGGCGGCCCTGGCCATCGCCGAGGCCCCGGCCCGCGCTTACAACCCGCTCTTCATTTGGGGCGAGTCCGGTCTGGGCAAGACGCACCTGCTGCATGCCGCCGGCAATTACGCCCAGCGGTTGTTTCCCGGCATGCGGGTGAAGTACGTCTCGACCGAGGAATTCACCAACGACTTCATCAACTCACTGCGCGACGACCGCAAGGTCGCGTTCAAGCGCAGCTACCGCGACGTCGACGTGCTGCTGGTTGATGACATTCAGTTCATCGAGGGCAAAGAAGGTATCCAGGAAGAGTTCTTCCACACCTTCAACACGCTGCACAACGCGAACAAGCAGATCGTCATCTCGTCCGACCGGCCCCCGAAACAACTGGCCACGCTGGAAGACCGGCTGCGGACCCGGTTCGAGTGGGGACTGATCACCGATGTGCAGCCCCCCGAACTCGAGACCCGCATCGCCATTCTGCGCAAAAAGGCACAAATGGAACGGCTGGCGGTGCCCGACGACGTACTCGAGCTGATCGCCAGCAGCATCGAACGCAACATCCGCGAGCTCGAAGGGGCTCTCATCCGGGTGACGGCCTTCGCCTCGCTGAACAAGACTCCGATCGACAAGGCCCTGGCCGAGATCGTCCTTCGTGATCTCATCGCCGACGCGAGCACCATGCAAATCAGCGCGGCCACCATCATGGCCGCCACCGCCGAGTACTTCGACACCACCGTCGAGGAACTACGCGGCCCGGGCAAGACGCGGGCGCTGGCGCAGTCACGCCAGATCGCGATGTACCTGTGCCGCGAGCTGACCGACCTGTCGCTGCCCAAGATCGGTCAGGCATTCGGCCGCGACCACACCACGGTCATGTACGCGCAGCGGAAGATCTTGTCCGAGATGGCCGAGCGCCGTGAGGTCTTCGATCACGTCAAGGAACTCACCACCCGCATCCGGCAGCGCTCCAAGCGCTGACCACGGCGCCTCGAGACCATCCGGCCGAACTTTTTTTCAAAAAACTTCTCGCTCCCCTGTCACAGCTGTCACTCCTGCGCGTTGTGCGCAGCGCTGTGCACAAGTCGGACAAAGACCGGTGCGGGATTGGGGTTTCCGTGCACATCCGTCTTTCATCCCCATCGGCCCAACAAGCGCGGCCAAGTTGTCAACCGCACCATCCACAACCCCGCCGCTTCCCTAGCTGCACTAAAACCAAGCTGTCCCCAGAATGCACAGGCCTTAATACTGTTACTGAGATCTATCCGTTGTTTCTTCTTTGAAGAACACCGTTGGGGACACTCGTTGTCCGCGCCGCGCCGTATCCCGCGTTGACCCGGGTTGTCGGCCTTTGCGACTAGCTTTCAAGATGGCGGCAGAAGATCTACGGTTGTGGTTCGACTGCTAGCGACGGGCGGCTAGCCACCGTGGTTTTTGAAGGTTTTTGGACACTCGGCAGGTAAAGGGACGCTATGGACGCGGCGACGACAACAGCTGGCCTCACCGACTTGAAGTTCCGTCTGGTGCGAGAGTCATTCGCTGACGCGGTGTCGTGGGTTGCGAAGAACCTGCCGACCCGGCCCGCGGTGCCGGTGCTGTCCGGGGTCCTGCTTTCTGGCTCGGACGACGGCCTGACGATCTCCGGGTTCGACTACGAGGTGTCCGCCGAAGCCCAGGTTGCGGCCGAAATCGCTTCTCCGGGAAGCGTTTTGGTATCCGGAAGGTTGTTGTCAGACATCACCCGGGCGTTGCCGAACAAGCCCGTCGACTTTTATGTGGACGGCAATCGGGTCGCGTTGACCTGCGGGAGCGCACGATTCTCACTGCCGACGATGCCGGTTGAGGATTATCCGACGCTGCCCGCGTTGCCCGAAGGCACCGGCACCCTGCCGGCGGACCTGTTCGCGGAGGCGATCGGCCAGGTCGCCATCGCCGCTGGCCGGGACGACACGCTGCCCATGCTGACCGGGATCCGCGTTGAGATTTCCGGCGACACGGTGGTTTTGGCCGCGACCGACAGGTTCCGTCTGGCGGTTCGCGAACTCACCTGGACGGCGCTTTCGCCCGACATCGAGGCCTCGGTGTTGGTGCCGGCAAAGACATTGTCCGAGGCGGCCAAGGCCGGTGCCGACGGATCCGAGGTTCAGCTGTCGCTGGGCGCGGGCGCCGGAGTCGGCAAGGACGGGTTGCTCGGCATCAGCGGCAATGGCAAGCAAAGCACCACCCGGCTGCTGGATGCCGAGTTCCCGAAGTTTCGTCAGCTGCTGCCGGCCGAGCACACCGCGGTGGCCACCATCGACGTGGCCGAGCTGACCGAAGCCATCAAGCTGGTTGCGTTGGTCGCCGACCGCGGCGCGCAGGTACGGATGGAATTCTCCGACGGGACGCTGCGGCTTTCGGCGGGCGCCGATGACGTGGGCCGGGCCGAAGAAGATCTCCAGGTCGACTTCGTCGGCGAACCGTTGACGATCGCGTTCAACCCCACGTATCTGACCGACGGACTCGCATCGGTCCATTCCGAACGGGTGTCGTTCGGTTTCACGACGCCGGGCAAGCCCGCGTTGCTGCGACCGGCGTCCGACGGCGACAGCTCCCCCACTGGCACCGGGCCCTTCCCCGCGTTGCCGACGGATTATGTGTACCTGCTGATGCCAGTCCGGTTGCCCGGGTAGGTGTACGTCCGGCATTTAGGTCTGCGTGATTTCAGGTCCTGGGCACACGCCGACCTCGAACTGCAGCCGGGCCGGACCGTGTTCGTGGGTCCCAACGGCTTTGGGAAGACGAATCTCGTTGAGGCCCTGTGGTATTCGACGACATTGGGTTCGCACCGGGTCGGCACCGACGCGCCGTTGATCCGGGCGGGCGCGGACCGTGCGGTAGTTTCGACGATCGTCGTCAACGAGGGCCGGGAATGCGCTATCGATCTGGAGATCGCCGCGGGCCGCGCCAACAAGGCGCGGCTGAATCGTTCGCCGGTTCGCAGCACGCGCGAGGTCGTCGGTGTGTTGCGCGCAGTGCTGTTCGCGCCCGAGGACCTGGCCTTGGTGCGCGGCGATCCGGCGGATCGGCGCCGTTACCTCGATGATTTGGCCACGGTCCGTCGGCCGGCGGTTGCCGGTATTCGCGCCGATTACGACAAGGTCCTGCGGCAACGCACCGCGCTGTTGAAGTCCCTTTCCGGCGCGCGGTTTCGGGGCGACCGCGGCGCCCTGGACACGCTGGACGTGTGGGACAGCCGGCTGGCCGAGCACGGCGCCCAATTGATGGCCGCCCGCACCGATTTGGTCAACGAGCTGACACCGGAGGTGGAGAAGGCCTACCAGTTGCTGGCGCCGGGATCGCGTCCGGCCTCGATCGCCTACCGCGCGAGCCTCGACGCCTCGGACATCACCGACCGCGAATTCCTGGAAGCCGCCTTGCTGGCCGCGCTGTCGGCCCGGCGCGACGCGGAGTTGGAGCGGGGGATGTGTCTCGTCGGCCCGCACCGCGACGACCTGGAGCTGCGGCTCGGCGACCAACCCGCCAAAGGCTTTGCCAGCCATGGCGAGTCGTGGTCGTTCGCGGTGGCGCTGCGGCTGGCGGCGTACGAGTTGCTGAGGGCGGACGGCGGCGAACCGGTGTTGTTGCTCGATGACGTGTTCGCCGAACTGGACGCCACCCGCCGTCGCGCCTTGGCGACGGTGGCCGAGTCGGCCGAGCAGGTTTTGGTGACCGCGGCGGTGCTGGAAGACATCCCGGCCGACTGGGATGCTAAGCGGGTGCATATCGATCTGCGCGACGACGACGCCGGCCGGGTATCGGCGGTGCGGTCATGACCGACGCCGACGACACAAAGGACGACGTCGAGCGATTCGGCGGATTGACCGGGATCGACCTGGTGCGCCGGACCCTCGAGGAGGCCAGGGCGGCGGCCCGCGCGCAGGGAAAGGACGCCGGGCGCGGGCGGGGGGGGCCGTCGGCGCCGCGCCGCGTCGCGGGCCAGCGCCGGAGTTGGTCGGGGCCCGGGCCCGACGTCCGTGATCCGCAGCCGCTGGGGCGACTGGCGCGCGACCTCGCGAAAAAACGGGGTTGGTCGGCGCACGTCGCCGAAGGCACGGTGCTGGGCCACTGGTCGTCGGTGGTGGGACAGCAGATCGCCGACCATGCCACCCCGACCGCGCTCAATGAGGGCGTTCTCAGTGTCACCGCGGAGTCGACGGCGTGGGCCACCCAGTTGCGGATGATCCAGGCGCAGCTGTTGGCCAAGATCGCCGCGGCGGTTGGCAACGGTGTGGTGACGTCGCTGAAGATCACCGGGCCCACCGCGCCGTCGTGGCGCAAGGGGCCCCGCCACATCGCCGGCCGGGGGCCGCGCGACACCTACGGCTGAGGCGTTCGGGGGCCGAAACGGTCCCCAGTTGAGCCGTTATCCACAGGCGCCTCAGAGCCGCCAGGACGAAAGAGACCCCTATCAGGCACGTCGGGACGCGGTGAGAATAAAGAAATCGTGCGCACGGCGCGGTTAGCTGGGTAGAAACGCGCCCAGAAAATCGGTGCTAAGCCCCGGTCACGGTAGACTGACGGAGTGCGACTGCTGCGGTGACCGGACCGCCCGCATGAAACCCCAAGGAGAGCATTCCGACCGTGGCTGCCCAGAAGAAGAAGCCTCAAGCCGGATACGGCGCTGAACAGATCACCGTCCTCGAAGGGCTGGAGGCTGTCCGCAAACGCCCGGGCATGTATATCGGCTCCACCGGCGAGCGTGGTTTGCACCACCTCATCTGGGAGGTGGTCGACAACTCGGTGGACGAGGCGATGGCCGGTTACGCGAACCAGGTCGACGTGCGGTTGCTGGAGGATGGCGGCGTCGAGGTGGCCGACAACGGGCGCGGTATCCCGGTGGCGATGCACGCCACCGGTGCGCCGACCGTCGACGTGGTGATGACCCAGCTGCATGCCGGCGGCAAGTTCGGCGGTGAGAACAGCGGCTACAACGTCAGCGGCGGCCTGCACGGCGTGGGCGTGTCCGTCGTGAACGCGCTGTCGACCCGGCTCGAGGTCGATATCTCCCGCGATGGCCACGAGTGGTCCCAGTTCTACGACCACGCCGTGCCCGGGACCCTGAAGCAGGGCGAGGCCACCAAGAAGACGGGAACCACCATCCGGTTCTGGGCGGACCCGGACATCTTCGAAACCACCCAGTACGACTTTGAAACGGTGGCGCGGCGGCTTCAGGAGATGGCGTTCCTGAACAAGGGTCTGACCATCAATCTCACCGACGAGCGCGTGGAGCAGGACGAGGTCGTCGACGAGGTGGTCAGCGATACGGCCGAGGCGCCGAAGTCCGCGGAAGAGAAGGCGGCCGAATCGAGCGCGCCCCACAAGGTGAAGCATCGCACGTTCCACTACCCCGGCGGCCTGGTCGACTTTGTCAAGCACATCAACCGCACGAAAAGCCCGATCCAGCAGAGCATCATCGACTTCGACGGCAAGGGCCCTGGCCACGAGGTCGAAATCGCGATGCAGTGGAACGGCGGCTATTCGGAGTCGGTCCACACCTTCGCCAACACCATCAACACTCACGAGGGCGGCACCCACGAAGAGGGCTTCCGCAGCGCGTTGACGTCGGTGGTGAACAAGTACGCCAAAGACAAGAAGCTGCTGAAGGACAAGGACCCCAACCTCACCGGCGACGACATCCGCGAAGGACTCGCGGCGGTCATTTCGGTCAAGGTCAGCGAACCGCAGTTCGAGGGCCAGACCAAGACCAAGCTGGGCAACACTGAGGTCAAGTCATTCGTCCAGAAGGTGTGCAACGAACAGCTCAGCCATTGGTTCGAAGCCAACCCGGCTGATGCGAAAGTGGTTGTGAACAAGGCGGTCTCGTCGGCGCAGGCCCGGATCGCGGCCCGCAAGGCGCGGGAGCTGGTGCGCCGCAAGAGCGCCACCGACCTGGGTGGGCTGCCGGGCAAGCTCGCCGACTGCCGTTCCACCGACCCGCGGAAGTCCGAACTGTATGTGGTGGAGGGCGATTCGGCCGGCGGCTCGGCCAAGAGCGGCCGCGACTCGATGTTCCAGGCCATCCTTCCGCTGCGCGGCAAGATCATCAACGTCGAAAAGGCCCGCATCGACCGGGTGCTGAAGAACACCGAAGTTCAGGCGATCATCACCGCGCTGGGCACCGGCATCCACGACGAGTTCGACATCAGCAAGTTGCGGTATCACAAGATCGTGCTGATGGCCGACGCCGACGTTGACGGCCAACACATCTCGACGCTGCTGTTGACGTTGTTGTTCCGCTTCATGCGCCCGCTCATCGAGAACGGCCACGTGTTTTTGGCGCAGCCGCCGCTCTACAAGTTGAAGTGGCAGCGCAGCGATCCCGAATTCGCCTACTCCGACCGCGAGCGCGACGGCATGCTGGAGGCCGGGCTGAAGGCCGGCAAGAAGATCAACAAGGAAGACGGCATCCAGCGCTACAAGGGTCTGGGCGAGATGGACGCCAAGGAATTGTGGGAAACCACGATGGACCCGTCCGTGCGGGTGCTGCGCCAAGTGACCCTGGACGACGCGGCGGCCGCCGACGAGCTGTTCTCCATCCTGATGGGCGAGGACGTCGACGCGCGCCGAAGCTTTATCACCCGCAACGCCAAGGACGTTCGCTTCCTGGACGTCTGATCGATCAGGCACGCGTATCCCAACGCAAACGAGGAATAGATGACTGACACCACGCTGCCCCCGGGCGACGAGGCCGGCGACCGCATCGAACCGGTCGACATCCAGCAGGAGATGCAGCGCAGCTACATCGACTACGCCATGAGCGTGATCGTGGGCCGCGCGCTGCCGGAGGTGCGCGACGGCCTCAAGCCCGTGCACCGCCGCGTGCTCTACGCGATGTACGACTCGGGCTTCCGTCCGGACCGCAGCCACGCCAAGTCGGCGCGGTCGGTGGCCGAGACGATGGGTAACTACCACCCGCACGGCGACGCGTCGATCTACGACACGTTGGTGCGCATGGCCCAGCCGTGGTCGCTGCGCTATCCGCTCGTCGACGGCCAGGGCAACTTCGGTTCGCCGGGCAACGACCCGCCGGCCGCGATGCGCTACTGTGTTACCCGCGATGCGTTGGTGCGCTTGCCATTTGGTCAGTCAGTGCGGATCGCCGACGTGGTCCCGCAAACTCCGCCCAATGCGGATAACACGATCGAATTAAAGGTCCTTGATCGGCATGGCAATCCCGTGGTGGCCGACCGGTTGTTCCATTCGGGCGAACACCAGACCTATACGGTGCGCACCGCCGAGGGCTACGAGGTGACCGGCACCGCTAACCACCCCCTGCTGTGCTTGGTCGACATTGGTGGGGTGCCCACGTTGTTGTGGAAGCTGATCGAAGAGATCCGCCCCGACGACCACGTCGTTTTGCAACGAACGCCACCGGTGGAACTGGGTCCGGCGGACTGGCATTCCACGATGGAGGCGCTGCTGTTGGGTGCCTTCATTAGCGAGGGTTACGTTTCCGAAGGCGAAGCCGGTTTTGCGAACCTGGACCACGATTACTTCACTATGGTCGCCGGAGCTTACGACGCGGTCGTTGGCGGCAAACGCTGCATCTACCAGCAGACCATTGCATCTGGCTCTCGGCTACACGTGCTTCACGTCCAGCATGATGGGACGGCGCTGAAGCGGAGCCGGCTTTGGGAAATGGTGGGGTGCCGGTCGGCGAGCAAGTATGTGCCGGAGTGGATGTGGCACGCCCCCGCCGCGGTCAAGCGGGTGTTCCTGCAGGCACTCTTCGAAGGCGACGGATCGTGCTCTAGGTTGCCGCGCAACACGATCCAGATCTCTTACTCGACACGCAGCAGGCAGCTGGCCGTCGACGTGCAGCAGATGCTGTTGGAATTCGGTGTTGTATCGCGCCGCTATCGGCACGCGGTCGGCGAGCACAAGGTCGTCATAACCAATCGGGCTCAAGCTGAACTATTCGCGGCGCAAGTCGGTTTCGGTGGCGCCAAGCAAGCCAAACTCACTGAGATCCTTGCTTCCATGCCTGCCTGCGCAGGCCTGGATACAGACCACGTACCGGGACTCGCGGCGTTCATCCGCAAGCATTGCGGCAGCCGGTGGGTCGACAAAGACTGGCTGAACCGCCACAACATCGATCGGCTTTCCCGCTGGCGGCGCGACGGAGACGAAATCCTGTCCCGTATCGCTGATCCCGATGTGCGAGCCATCGCAACCGAACTCACTGACGGCCGGTTCTACTACGCGCGCGTCGCCTCCGTGACCGAGGCGGGCATCCAGCCTGTCTACAGCCTGCGGGTCGACACCGACGATCACGCCTTCCTGACGAACGGCTTCGTCAGCCACAACACCGAGGCGCGGCTGACGCCGCTCGCGATGGAGATGCTGCGCGAAATCGACGAGGAGACAGTCGATTTCATCCCCAACTATGACGGCCGCGTGCAGGAACCGACGGTCCTGCCGAGCCGGTTCCCCAACCTGCTGGCCAACGGTTCGGGCGGCATCGCGGTCGGCATGGCGACCAACATCCCGCCGCACAACCTGCGCGAGCTCGCCGAGGCCGTGTTCTGGTGCCTGGAAAACCACGAGGCCGACGAGGAAGCCACCCTGGCCGCCTGCATGGAGCGCGTCAAAGGTCCGGACTTCCCCACTGCCGGTTTGATCGTGGGCAGCCAGGGCATCGCCGACGCCTACAAGACGGGCCGCGGCTCGATTCGGATGCGCGGTGTGGTGGAGGTCGAAGAGGCCAGGGGCCGAACGTCTTTGGTGATCACCGAGTTGCCGTATCAGGTCAACCACGACAACTTCATCACCTCGATCGCCGAGCAGGTCCGCGACGGCAGGCTGGCCGGCATCTCCAACGTCGAGGACCAGGGCAGCGACCGGGTCGGCGTGCGCATCGTGGTGGAGATCAAGCGCGACGCGGTGGCCAAGGTGGTGCTCAACAACCTCTACAAGCACACCCAGCTGCAGACCAGCTTCGGCGCCAACATGCTGGCCATCGTCGACGGCGTGCCGCGCACCTTGCGGCTCGACCAGATGATCCGCCACTACGTCGCGCACCAACTCGACGTCATCGTCCGGCGCACCACCTACCGGCTGCGCAAGGCCAACGAACGGGCCCACATTCTGCGCGGTCTGGTCAAGGCGCTCGACGCGCTCGACGAGGTGATCGCCTTGATCCGGGCGTCGGAGACCGTCGACATCGCCCGGGCCGGCCTGATCGAGCTCCTCGACATCGACGAGATCCAGGCGCAGGCGATCCTCGACATGCAGCTGCGGCGCCTGGCGGCCCTGGAGCGTCAGCGCATCATCGACGACCTGGCCAAGATCGAGGCCGAGATCGCCGACCTGGAAGACATCCTGGCCAAGCCGGAGCGGCAGCGCGCGATCGTGCGCGACGAACTCTCCGAGATCGTCGACAAGCACGGCGACGACCGTCGCACCCGGATCGTGGCGGCCGACGGGGAGGTCAGCGACGAGGACCTGATCGCCCGCGAGGACGTCGTCGTCACCATCACCGAAACCGGTTACGCCAAGCGCACCAAGACCGACCTGTACCGCAGCCAGAAACGCGGCGGCAAGGGCGTGCAGGGTGCCGGGCTCAAGCAGGACGACATCGTCGCGCACTTCTTCGTGTCCTCGACGCACGACTGGATCCTGTTCTTCACCACGCAGGGCCGGGTGTATCGGGCCAAGGCCTACGAACTACCCGAGGCCTCTCGCACGGCGCGCGGTCAGCACGTGGCCAACCTGCTGGCCTTCCAGCCGGAGGAGCGCATCGCCCAGGTCATCCAGATCCGCAGCTACGAGGACGCGCCGTACCTGGTGCTCGCGACCCGCAACGGGCTGGTGAAGAAGACGAAGTTGACCGACTTCGACTCCAACCGGTCGGGCGGGATCGTGGCAATCAACCTGCGCGACAACGACGAGCTGGTCGGCGCGGTGCTGTGTTCGTCCGATGACGACCTGCTGCTGGTCTCGGCCAATGGGCAGTCGATCCGCTTCTCGGCGACCGACGAGGCGCTACGCCCGATGGGCCGGGCCACCTCGGGCGTGCAGGGCATGCGGTTCAACGCCGACGATTACCTGTTGTCGCTCAACGTCGTCCGCGAAGGCACCTACCTGTTGGTCGCCACGTCCGGCGGTTACGCCAAGCGCACCGCGATCGAGGAGTACCCGGTGCAGGGCCGCGGCGGCAAGGGCGTGCTGACCGTGATGTACGACCGCCGGCGCGGCAGGCTGGTCGGCGCGTTGATCGTCGACGACGACAGCGAGCTCTACGCCATTACCTCCGGGGGCGGCGTGATCCGGACGGCCGCGCGCCAGGTCCGCAAGGCGGGCCGGCAGACCAAGGGTGTCCGGTTGATGAACCTGGGCGAGGACAACACGCTGTTGGCCATCGCGCGCAACGCCGAGGAAGCTGCCGACGAGGTCGTCGGAGACGCCGACGAGGCCGACGACGCGCAGAGCTAGGCGGGTAACGATGCGGGCAAGCGGGGGTCCGCGGGGACCTCGGGGCAACTAGACTCGGCCCGACGGGCGATGCGGACCCAGCGGAGGTCCTCTCAACGGACCTCTCAACGGGCGTCTCAAAGGGTGAAGGTGGAGCCGGGAAATAGACTCGGCCCGACCAGACACAATGCGACTGCCACCGCAGGCGGCCAGCGCAGAAGATCTAAGGAGTCGGGGTGACCTCACCGAACGAGCCGGGCGCCCCCAAACAGGGCGACGGCCTTAATGGGGACGGCGCGGCCGAACGCACCGGTGCGCACCGCGCGGCACCTGCGCAGACCGGCCGGGTACATGATGCCGGTGATCCGACGTCTCGTCAGCGCGGCGCCGCTCGGGCGGCCGCCCCGACGCATCGCGAGCCCGAGCCGCACGCCGAGCCGCGCCCGGCCAACCCCACCGGTGCCGATGCCCGGCTCAACCGCTTCATCTCCGGCACGGCCGCACCCGGGGCCTCCGCTCGTGCGAAGAACCCGTACGAGTACGACCCCGCGCCGCCCCGCGGCGCCGGCCCGCCCGCCGAGGCGTACGCCAGCGAGTTGCCCGACCTGTCCGGCCCCCTGCCCCGATCCCCGCAGCGCAAGCCGGCGCCGGAGCGCAGCGCGGAGACGCCCAGCCCGTCGGTTTCGGCCAGGTCGACGAATGCCGATGCCAACGAAGGCCGCGAGAACCGGGTCCAGGTGTCGCGGCGGACCCGCGGTCCCGTTCGGGCCAGCATGCAGATCCGGCGGATCGATCCCTGGAGCACGCTGAAGGTGTCCCTGCTGCTCTCGGTGGCGCTGTTCTTCGTGTGGATGATCGCGGTGGCCTTCCTGTACCTCGTGCTCGGCGGCATGGGCGTGTGGGCCAAGCTGAACAGCAACGTCGGCGACCTGTTGAACAACACCAGCGGCAGCAGCGGCGAACTGGTATCCAGCGGCACGATCTTCGGCGGTGCCGTGCTGATCGGCCTGGTCAACATCGTGCTGCTGACCGCGATGGCCACCATCGCCGCGTTCGTCTACAACCTGGCCACCGATCTGATCGGCGGCATCGAAGTCACACTGGCGGACCGCGACTAGTGGCGATCACAAGCGCGGCGCTGCCGGGCGCAGTGGGTCGACACCATCGGACTGGTGGCGATCACGCGGTTTTGGGGGTCCGGCGACGATTGCGGTAATCTCGTCGCTCGGCCGTACGCGAGTGCGGGCCTGTAGCTCAGGCGGTTAGAGCGCTTCGCTGATAACGAAGAGGTCGGAGGTTCGAGTCCTCCCAGGCCCACAACCATGTGCCCGTCCAGACGTTGCGTGAGGCTTGCATTGCCACTGGCACTGGTCGCTGTAGCGGCGGCGGTGGTGCGGTCACGACGCGGTGTCGAGGTCTGGCACGTGGCGGTGGCCGATCCACCCGATCATCCACCGAGCCACGATGAGGGGCCTTAGCTCAGTTGGTAGAGCACCGCCTTTGCAAGGCGGGTGTCAGGGGTTCGATTCCCCTAGGCTCCACCCCCATCAAGCGTCGGCTCCCCCTCCCGCCTGCGACTGGTCCAGTCGCCCCTAGGTAGACCCGGGAGACGACGGTAGGGCACCGGTTCGATCGACTCCCGCTATTAAGCCGCCACGATCCAATCTCGGTCGAACGCGCGACCCTGACCGGGCCTGGCGTCGGCCGATTAGGTTTTTGCTTCGAGTTGGATTTACCCTTGCGCGCGGTCCATCTTCAACTCAGGAAAGTAGCCATGCCCGGTCAGCACACTCTGCACCGTCCAAGCACGCTGCGCAGGATCCGTACGCAACGTGTCGCTCACCGCGTAACGCGCCCCACCGTCGGCCAATGCTTCGACATCGAAATCACTCGCGATGCCGACGGATGGCTGATCCGAATTCCCGAGATCGGCGGGACCACCCGAGCCACCAGCCGGGCCGCCGTGGAGCTGGCGGCGCGGCAATCGATCGCGAACCGCACCGGCATCCCGCTCGGATATGTCGCGATCTACGTCGCGCGCGAGATCGGTTAGAGCCGAACGCTTTTCGACCGATCACCCGGCCGCCGGCGGCTTTGCCATCACCGCGGGCTTGAAGCCGTAGGTCGGAAGGATTCTTCCGTAACGGTTTCCGCCGAGTTGCCCCAGCGGGGCCATGGGCAGGGCATTCATTCCTTCGGCCCCGGCCGGGACGACCGAGGCGTTGAGGGCGGCCACCCCCGGGTTGGTCACCGCGCTCACCGGAGCCCAGCTCGGCGGTACCGACAGGGCGCCCATCGGGAGCGCTCTGCCTAGGCCGGCCGCGACGCCCCCGGCGTTCGAGCCGGCGTTGGCCGCCGACTGCGCCGCGCCTTCGGCGGCCTTGACCGCGGGGGCGAGGCCCTTGGCGAACGTGGTCATGGCCGTGATCCCGTTGCTCACCTGCCCGAAGGACTGCGTCGACTGAATCATCGACTGCGCGGTTGACACGTAAGGCACCAAGTACTTGCTGTAGAGCATGACGACGTCGTCCAAGACGGTGTTCGTCGAAATGTATTTGTCGAGCTGCGTGCCATTGAATGACGTAACCAGTTCGGCCCACGGGTTGGGAATGGATTCCAAACGCGTCAGCACTTCCTGCACGGCGGTCTGGACGGGATTGTCGACGGCGGCCGCCGACACCGCCGCAGATTGGCGGGCCAAGCCGGAAGAATCGGCTACCTCCGGCGGCTCCGCGAAATCGGTCAACTGTGCCGCTGCCGCCGATGAGGTCGCATAGGCATACATTGCCGTCGCGTCCTGAGCCCACATTTCGAAATACTCGGCTTCGTTGGCCGCGATCGCCGGGGCATTTTGCCCTAAGAAATTCGTCGCGAGCAAAGCCGCCAGCTCCGCGCGGTTCGCCGCGATCACCGGAGGCGGCACCGTCATGGCGAACGCGGCCTCGTGCGCGGACGCGGCGGCCGCCGCCTGGCTGGACGCCAGCTCGGAACTCGTGGCGCTGCTTTGTAGCCACGCCACGAACGGTGTCGCGGCCGCCACCAATGATGCCGACGCGGGACCCAGCCACGGGCCGCTGGTCAGCGCGGAAATCACCGACTGGAATCCGGCCGCGGCCGTATGCAATTCGGCGGCGAGATCGCCCCAGCCCGCCGAGGCGGCAACCAGCGAACCCGCACCCGGACCGGTGTACATCCGCGCGGAGTTGACCTCGGGCGGCAACAACCCATAGTCCATGGCCGCTCAGCCCGCCGACGCCGCGTTGGCGGCTTCCGTTGCCGCATAGGAAGCCGCGCCGGCGGCGAGCGTGGCGACCAGCAACTGCTGAATCGCCGCCGCCTGAGCGCTCAGTGCCTGAAAACGCTGCGCATGCGAAACGAAATAGGCCGCGGTCAGCGCGGATACCTCGTCGGCGGCGGCGGGAACGACGCCGACGGTCGGGGCGGCCGCGGCCGCATTGCCGGCGTTCAGTGCGGCGCTGATCGACTGAAGATTGGCGGCGGCCGACGCCAGCTTCTCCGGATATGCAGTTACGAAAGACATGTGGGTTTCCTCCCGGCGGTTTGTCGTTGCCACGGGACGATATTCAAAGCGCGCCCTGTATTGGCCTCGCCCCAATGCCGACCAATCGTGCCTGACCTCGATATTTCGGCAAAGCTCACGCTGATTCAAATTCCGCAATCGGAAAACTATGAATTCGGCGGCCCATTCCCCTGAATTCGATTTGAATGACCGCCTGCACCAAAGCGAAACATGGATACGGTATGAATTACCGGTCGAAGAAGCTTATCCATCGACCTGAATGTATGAATTTCGTGGGAGCGCGAGCTCGTCGGCGCAACAATCGGATTGAGCGGGCGTCGCCTGCGGATAGCTCGGATCAACTGGCCCAACGGGGATTGCGTACATGCCATCGGGCGACCGCGAGCGGTGGGTGCGCCCGTCCCGCGCGACGTTTTGCCCGGAATCCTCTATAAGGCGTGCGGCGCGCGTATACGCTTCGGTTGTTCCGCGAGGCTCGACGATCTAGCTGGGTGGCCGATCGCCGGGTCGTGTCGTTTGATCGGAGGGGCGGAATGTCTTTTGTTGTCGCAATTCCAGACCTGATCGCCTCGGCCGCGACCGATTTGGCGAATATCGGTTCGACGGTCAGCGAGGCCAATGCGGCGGCGTTGGCCCCAACCGCGCGGGTGCTCTCGGCCGGTGCCGACGAGGTGTCGGCCGCGATTGCGTCCCTGTTCGGCGAGTACGGGCAGGCGTATCAGGCCGTCGGCGCCCGGGCGTCGACCCTTCATGAGCAGTTTGTGCGGGCCTTGACCGGGGGCGCGGCCGCGTATGCCGGCACCGAGGCGGCCAATGTGTCGCCTCTGCAGACCGCCGTGCAGGACCTGCTGGGCGTGATCAACACACCCACCGAGCTGCTGCTGCAGCGCCCACTGATCGGCGATGGCACCAACGGAGCACCCGGCACAGGGCAAAACGGCGGAGCCGGCGGCATCCTGTGGGGCAACGGTGGCAACGGCGGATCGGGCGCCGCAGGCAGCAATGGCGGCAACGGCGGGGCCGCCGGCCTCTTCGGCAACGGCGGTGCGGGTGGCGTCGGCGGGACCGTCAACGTGTCGGGCGGTACCGGCGGCACCGGCGGCGCGGGCGGTACCGGCGGCCTGATTTACGGCAATGGCGGCGCGGGTGGGATCGGTGGGGTGAACGAGTTTGTCAACGGCCGAGGGG
Organism: Mycobacterium sp. 1245805.9; assembly: GCF_001672915.1. Lineage (GTDB taxonomy): Bacteria > Actinomycetota > Actinomycetes > Mycobacteriales > Mycobacteriaceae > Mycobacterium. Next base: position 56,103 of record NZ_LZKR01000039.1, read on the forward strand.
GCAATGGCGGCGTCGGGGGTAGCGCCATCGGCTTGTTCGGTGGCGGCGGAGCCGGCGGAGCCGGCGGCATCGCCAACAGTGGCACCGGCCCGGGGGGCGCCGGCGGAAGCGGCGGCAGTGGCGGCCTGCTGTTCGGGACGGGGGGCCACGGCGGCGACGCCGGATTCGGCAACGGCGGCAACGTGGGTGGTTCCGGCGGCAAAGGCGGACTGCTGTTCGGCGATGGCGGCGATGGCGGCGATGGCTCCCTCGGTCTCGCCGGGGGCGCCGGCGGGGACGCCGGGGTCATCGGAAACGGCGGTGCAGGGGGAACCGGCGGCGGCCTCTATACCGTCGCGGGAAGCGGAGGCCCCGGCGGGGCGGGCGGCAATGGTGGGCTCCTGATTGGCAGCGGCGGTCACGGTGGCACGGGCGGACAGGCGATAATCGGCACGGGTGGCGCCGGCGGTGCTGGTGGTAACGCTGTAGGGCTGTTCGGCAACGGCGGTAACGGCGGCACAGGCGGCGCAACTGGTACATCCACCGGCGGTCCCGGTGGTGCCGGCGGCAACGGCGGGATCGTCTTGGGAGCCGCGGGGACCAACGGACCGACCGGGGCGCACCTCTAGGGCGGTTCCGCCTAGAGGTCCTCACCTTCGGCCAAGTACGTGACTCGGTACCAACGCCCCGAGGGCGTCGCCTGCGTGTCGTAGTCCTTGGTGGCAACCACCGACTCCAAGCGGACGTCGGTCAGATGCGGATTCGCCACGCGGACATGGTCTTCGAGCGCCGCCTCCAGCGCGTCGCCGACGAGATTTGTGTCGGCGAGCGCCCTGCCCTCGTACCTCTTCCAGCTCACGCCTCACATCCTTACTGCGTCACCCGGGCCGAACCGAGGAAGCGTTGAATCAGAGCGCGTTCGGTGTCCGGGTCTTTGACGGGCCAACACCACAGCGCCAGGAAGACGCGGATCAACCACTGCGCGGCCAGTGGATCGTCGTTCTCGGGGCCGACCATTTCCGCGGCCAACTCCGTGACGGTGGGTGAGCTGATCACCCATTCGCTGACGGGATTCGCATGGATGGACTGCACGAGCTGCGCCAGCGGATCCGACCGCAGTCGTTGTAGCGCGATTATCGTGGCGGTCACGACGCGGTCGGGACCCTTGAGATCCTTGATGGCTTCCCGGGTGGCGTCGACGATGCGAGCCGCTTGGATGGCGACGACGGCGTCGCGGATGGCCGCCTTGCCGCCGGCATGCCGGTAGATCGTCGCGGGCGAGCAGTGCACTCGGGCCGCCAAGGCTTCGATCGTGAAACCGTCGTATCCCTCGCGAGAGATGAGATCGGCGGCCGCGGCGAAGATTCTTTCGGTGGCTTCGCTGCGGCGATCGCGCCCCACCAACCAGTCCTCGCGCCGCATCCACCCATGCTCCAACAGATCGCGGCCAACAGAAAGACTTCTCTCAAGATGAGAATTATCAAGCATTTCCTCTCAGGCCAATGCGCTGCTGGGGAGTGGTGGGCGCCGTCGGTCTTGACCGGCGCCGGTCGCAACCGCTCCTCAACATCGCCGCGTCCCGTTGACGCCGCAGGTCGGCGCGTCGAGCCTTGACGTATGCCCGTCCTGGACCAGCCGATCGAGCTCCTCGGCGCCGAGGCGCTGCAAGACCCGTACTCGCTGTATGACCGCGTCCGCTCCGAAGCGCCGGTGCAGCGCATCGGCGACTCCGTCTTCTACGCCGTATGCGGCTGGGACGCGGTCCAAGAGGCCGTCGAGCGCGTCGACGACTTTTCGTCAAACCTGACCGCCACCATGGTTTTCCAGGAGGACGGCACCGTCACCCCGTTCGACATGGGGCCGGCGGGAGGGGCTGCCCACGCGCTGGCCACCGCCGACGATCCGGCGCACGCGGCGCACCGCAAAATCCTGTTGCCGCATTTGTCGGCCAAGCGGGTGCGGATCATCGAGGAGTTCGCCGCCCATACCGCGGACCGGTTGTGGGAGCAGAACCTGGACAACGGTCAGATCGAATGGATGAGCGCCATTGCCAACCGGCTACCGATGATGGTGGTCGCCAGGCTTCTTGGCCTGCCCGAGGACGACGTCGACAACCTCATTCGGCTCGGCTACGCCACCACCACGCTGCTCGACGGGATCGTCACCGCCGACCAACTCGCGGCGGCATTCGCGGCGGCGCTCGAACTATCGGGGTATGTCACGGAGCATTTCGAAAAGGCAAGCGACAGCGGCGAATCCGGTCTGATCGCCGATCTGGCGGCGCGCTGCGCTTCGGGTGAACTCGACCAACTCCCGGCAATGGGCATCATGATGACGCTCTTCAGCGCCGCCGGAGAATCGACGGCCTCGCTACTGGGCAGCGCCGCCTGGATTCTTGCCGATCGCCCCGCGATCCAACGGCAGCTCCGCGAAAACCCGGAATTACTAACCGCTTTCATCGAGGAGACGCTGCGCCTCGAGTCGCCGTTCCGCGGTCATTACCGGCACGTGTGGCGCGACACCACGCTGGCCGGGGTCCAGGTGCCGGCCGACTCCCATCTGCTGCTGATGTGGGGGGCGGCAAATCGCGATCCGGCGCACTTCGACGCCCCGAACGAATTCCGGCTCGATCGCGCCGGCGCCAAGGGCCACCTGGCGTTCGGCAAGGGCGTGCACTTTTGCGTGGGCGCCGCGCTGGCCCGCCTCGAAGCCCAAATCGTCTTGCGCAAATTGCTGGAGCGCACCGCCTGGATCGAGGCGATCGACATCGGCGACTGGCTGCCCAGCATCCTGGTCCGGCGCCGGAAAAGTCTGCGGCTGGCCGTCAGCTGACGCCTACGGTCGCGGCTGCACGTCGACGCTCGGCGGCCGGGGGGACGGCTCCTCCCCGCCGGCACGCATCGAACGCCGGACGACGCTGAAGGCGACGGCGCCGCCGGCCAGGACGACGGCGGCGGCCCCGGCGATCACCCAGGGCCGGGGGCGGCGGCGCTGGGCCCGGCGCGCGTCCTGCAGCGCCTGGGGCAGTCCGGCGACCACTTCCTGCGCGGAGGCCAGCTCCTGCGTGAGTGTTTCTTGGGCAGCGGCGATTTCGCGGGCGAGCCGGCCCTCGCGGTAGCGGCGGCGAAGCCCGGAAGCGGTCGACTGCGCGCCGTGCACGCTCAGCCCGACGACTCCCCGGGTGACATCCACCGGTCCCACCGCCGAGTAGGTCAGTCCGCGGGCCAGTCGCTCCCGTGGGGTCAGCCGGGTTTCCGTCTTCGCGCTCATCTGCCGCCCTTCTGTCCGCTCGTGCGATGCCTCCCTATTGTGCGCACCCGGGTTGGTACCGGGTGCGTGCAAGGTCGCGCGTAATGGCAGACTCTAGCCCCGTGACTAACAGCCCCATTCAGACCGCCACCGCAACGCTGCACACCAACCGCGGAGACATCAAGGTCGCCCTGTTCGGAAACCACGCGCCCAAGACCGTCGCCAACTTCGTCGGCCTGGCCCAGGGCACCAAGGAGTACTCCACCCAGAACGCCTCGGGTGGCCCGTCGGGTCCGTTTTACGACGGCGCGGTCTTCCACAGGGTGATCAGGGGCTTCATGATCCAGGGCGGCGACCCGACCGGTACCGGCCGCGGCGGCCCGGGCTACAAGTTCGCCGACGAGTTCCACCCCGAGCTGCAGTTCGACAAGCCCTACCTGTTGGCGATGGCGAACGCGGGCCCGGGCACCAACGGTTCGCAGTTCTTCATCACCGTCGCCCAGACGCCGCACCTGAATCGGCGCCACACGATCTTCGGCGAAGTGACCGACCCCGATTCGCAAAAGGTGGTCGACGCGATCGCGACGACCGCTACCGACGGAAACGACCGTCCCACCGAGGCGGTCGTCATCGAGTCGATCACGATCTCCTAAGGCGGCGCTCGCTCAGGGTCGGCTACCACCCGCGTAGCCGGCGTCCGTCAGCGCGTCGAGCACCTTCAACGGGTCCGTCCCGAGGTCCCAACGGTTCAAGATGAGCAACCCGCCGTTGGCCGTTTCGACCTCGAGTAACCGCACGGTGCGCGCGTGCCGGCGGAATTCGGTGATCCGGATGATCTTGATGTCGGGGCGCCGCAATAACTGCGTCCGGAACCAGCCCCGCAACGCGAGGCCGTCCGGGGTAATTGCCAGCTTCGGGCGCGCGCGCCACGTCATGCCCGCAAACAAGATCAACCCCGCCGCGGCAATCCCGGTCAAGATGCGGCCGGGCGCGTCTGTGACTACGGTCACACTGGCGATAGCCATCAAAACGCCGACGGCTCCACAACCTGCGATTCCGGCCACGGGCGGCGCCCATTCTGTTTGCTGCATGGGCTACCTAACCCCTCCCACCATTGCCAACGCGGTTATCCACAAGCGCTATCAACAGTGGGGATAAATCACACGCGTGTGATTGCTTGGTCGCGACGTTGCTGAGCCAGTTACAGGAACACCCCAAGATGAATTCATTACCTCTGCGGGGTTGGTCAGTGCCAGCGCATCGTGAGCAACAACCCGGTGATCATGAAAGCGAACGCGATCGCGTAGTTCCACGGGCCGAGTTGCGCCATCCAGTTCAGCGCGGCCGGTGCCTGGCTTCCGACGGCGGCCAATTGGAACACCATCAGCCAGACCAGCCCGATCAGCATGAGGCCCACGAACAGACAAACGAACCACACGCTAGATGGTCCGACCTTCACTTTCACCGGGGTGCGGCTGACCGCGCTGACGGTGAAGTCGTTCTTCTTACGGACCTTCGACTTGGGCATTTGAATACCTCGGCATACCTGAACAACGGGACGGGGTGCGACGATAACGATGGCAGCTGCACGTATAGCTCGGGTACGAGACTAACTCACCTGGCACGGCGACCAGGAAAATGGAGAGTCGATGACTGACACGCGGCGCTCACCATGGCGCTTCGGGGTCCCGCTGGTGTGCCTACTGGCGGGATTGCTGCTCGCCGCCACGCACGGGGTGTCCGGCGGCGCCGAGATCCGCCGCAGCGATGCGCCGCGCCTGGTCGACCTGGTCCGCGAGGCCCAGTCGTCGGTCGATCGCCTCCGCGCCCAACGCGACGAGCTGTCCCACAAGATCGACTCCGCGCACGGCCGGTCGACGGACACCGCGCTCAAGGCGATGCTGCGGCGCTCCGCCGAGCTGGCCGCCGAAGCGGGCCTGGACCCGGTGCACGGCCCGGGTCTGGTGGTGACCCTGCAGGACGCCCAACGCGACGCCAACGGCCGCTTCCCCCGCGATGCATCGCCCGACGATCTGGTCGTGCACCAGCAGGACATCCAGGCCGTCCTGAACGCGTTGTGGAGCGCCGGCGCGGAGGCGATCCAGATGCAAGACCAGCGGATCATCGCGACCTCGGTACCTCGCTGCGTCGGCAACACGCTGCTGCTCAACGGGCGTACCTACAGCCCGCCCTACACGATCACCGCGATCGGCAACGCCGCCACCATGCAGGCCGCGCTGGCCGCCGCTCCCCTGGTCATCCTGTACAAGCAGTACGTGGTGCGGTTCGGCCTCGGCTATCGCGAAGAGGTCAAGCCCGACGTGCAGATCGCCGGCCATTCCGAACCGGTTCGCATGCACGTCGCGCAGCCAGCGGGCCCGGTGGGGTACTGAGCGGCCGGCGGAGGCCGGGCCGGACGGTAACCTGACACGATGCGGATCTTGGTTGTCGACAACTACGACAGCTTCGTGTTCAACCTGGTGCAGTACCTGGGCCAGCTCGGCGTAGAGGCCGACGTCTGGCGCAATGACGACGCCCGCCTCTCGGACCCGAACGCCGCCGCGGCGCAGTTCGACGGCATCCTGCTCAGCCCCGGACCGGGCACCCCCGAACGCGCGGGGGCGTCGATCAGCCTGGTTCGGGCGTGCGCCGAGCAGCGCACCCCGCTGCTGGGGGTCTGCCTCGGACATCAGGCGATCGGCGTGGCGTTCGGGGCCACGGTGGACCGCGCGCCGGAGTTGTTGCACGGCAAGACGAGCAGCGTCTTTCACACCAATGTCGGTGTGCTGCAAGGGCTTCCGGATCCGTTCACGGCGACCCGGTACCACTCGCTGACCATCCTGCCCGAGTCGCTGCCCGCGGTGCTGGAGGTGACGGCCCGCACCCGCAGCGGCGTGATCATGGGCGTGCGCCACACCGAGTTGCCCATCCACGGTGTCCAGTTCCACCCGGAGTCGATCCTCACCGAGGGCGGGCACCGCATGCTGGCCAACTGGCTCGGCTTCTGCGGCTGGACGCACGACGACATGCTGGTGCGCCGCCTGGAGAACGAAGTGCGCGCCGCGGTCCGGCCCTACTTCCCGGACGCCGAGACCGGCGCGGCGGGAGCTACTGGCCGAACTTCAGCGTGATGATCCCGTCCCGGTTGCACCCGGCGCCGGCCGGCGGGTTCTGATAGACGACCCGGTGGGACTGCGAGCCGCCGGCGTCGACGTCGGGCCCCTTGTCCAGTCCCCCGGTCCAGCCGAGCGCGCGCAGCCGCGGTTCGGCGTCCGTCCAGAACATGCCGGTCAGGTCGGGCATCGTGAATTGGTTGCCCTTGGACACCTGCAGCTCGATGATCGAGTCCACCGGAACCGTTTGGCCCTTGGGCGGATTCGTGCCGATCACCTCACCGGCGGGCCTGGTGCTGTCCACCTGCGCCTGGGTGACTTTCGTGAAGCCGTAGACCGTGAGGTTCTTTTGGGCGACGTCGACGGTCTGACCGGCGACGTCGGGGACCTGCTTGGTCTCCGGCCCGGAGCCGACGATGACGGTGATCACGTTCGTGATCGCCGACGTCTGGTTGGCTGGCGGGTTGGTCCCGATGACCTTGCCCAGCAGCTCCGGGGTCGACGGGGAGTTCGCCTGCTTGAACTTGCTGAATCCGGCGGTCTTCAGCTTGGTGACCGCGTCGCTGTAGCTCAGCGACGAGACGTCGGGCACCTCGCGCTGCTCGGGGCCGGTCGAGACGTTGATGGTGATCTCGTCGCCGGCGCTCACCGAGGCGTTGGCGGCGGGGTCGGTGCTGATGACGTGGTCGGGCGGGACGGTCGAGTCGGGCTTCTGCAGGGTGCGCGTCTTGAAGCCCCGGTTTTGCAACGCGGCAATGGCGTCGGCGGACACCTGGCCGCGCATGTCGGGTACCTGGACATCGCGGGTGCTGCCACCGAACGTGTTGAAGGCGATCACCACGACGATGGTCAGCACCGCCAACACGGCGACCGCGACGACCCAGCGGCCGATGGAACCGCCGGCGCGGTCGCGGTCGGTGTCATCCAGCGCCTGGCGCGGCAGCGGGTCGGTGCGCGGCCCGTGACCGGGGCCGCTGGACGACAGGAACGAACTGCGCTCGGCGTCGGTGAGCACCTTGGGCGCCTCGGGTGGCTCACCGTTGTGCACCCGCACCAGGTCGGCGCGCATCTCCGCCGCGGTCTGGTAGCGGTTCTCCGGATTCTTGGCCAGCGCCTTGAGCACCACGGCGTCCAGGTCGGCGGAGATGCCCTCGTGCCGCTTCGACGGCGGCACCGGGTCCTCGCGGACATGCTGATAGGCGACCGCGACGGGCGAGTCACCCGTGAAAGGCGGTTCGCCGGTGAGGATTTCGTAAAGGACGCAGCCCAGCGAATAGACGTCGGATCGGGCGTCGACGGAGTCACCGCGGGCCTGTTCGGGTGACAGATACTGGGCCGTCCCGATCACGGCCGCGGTCTGGGTGACGCTGTTGCCACTGTCGGCGATGGCGCGCGCGATGCCGAAGTCCATCACCTTCACCGCGTTGGTGCTGCTGATCATGATGTTCGCCGGTTTGACGTCGCGGTGGATGATGCCGTTCTGATGGCTGAAGTTCAGCGCCTGGCAGGCGTCGGCGATGATCTCGATGGCGCGCCGGGGCGGCAGCGGGCCGTCGGTGTGCACGATGTCGCGCAGGGTGACGCCGTCGACGTACTCCATGACGATGTAGGGCAGCGGGCCGGTGGGGGTTTCCGCCTCACCGGTGTCGTACACCGCCACGATGGACGGGTGGTTCAGCGCCGCGGCGTTTTGCGCCTCGCGCCGAAAGCGCAGATAAAAACTGGGATCGCGGGCCAGGTCGGCGCGCAGCACCTTCACCGCGACGTCGCGGTGCAAACGGACGTCGCGGGCCAGATGAACTTCGGACATGCCCCCGAAACCGAGGATCTCGCCGAGTTCATAGCGGTCGGACAGGTGCTGCGGGGTGGTCATCGCGGTGTCTCATAACGGGCCGGCGATGTGCTGGGTGGAGAGGGGGGAACCCAGTCATGTCCATGCGGCCTGCTCTGAAGTCCAGAATTACCTATGCGCCGGGGATCCGTCCAATCCAGGCGTAGACGCGGCGCGGACCCGCTGGGCGTCTTGCTCGCCGGGGGCGCCGTGGCCGGTGGGGTCCCGGTGTCGGTGACCGTCGGGGGCGCCGGCTGCCCGTTTTCGGCGCGGGAGTTGATGACGATGATCACCGCGATCAGGATGGCCAACGCCCCCAGCACACCCGCGGCCCACAGCAGCGCCCGCTGGCCCGACGAGAACGTGCGCCGCGCGGGCTGCCGCGAACGACCGGTGGACGGCCCGGAGCGACGGGGTGCTCCGGCGCGGCTCGGCCCGACGGCGGCGGACCTGGCGTGCGGGCTCGACGGAATGGCCGCCGGCGAGGCCCGGCCGGGGGGCGGTGACTGGCTCGGCCGCGGCGGCCGGCGACCGGCCCGGACCGCGGCGACGGCGTCGGCGAACGGTCCCCCACTGCGGTAGCGCATCTGGGGGTTCTTGACCAGGGTGATCTCGATGAGTTCCCGCACGTTGGGCGGCAGCTCGGCGGGCAGCGGCGGCGGCGGTTCCTTGATGTGCTTCATCGCCACCGTCAGTGCGCCGTCGCCGCTGAACGGACGCTTGCCCGAAACCACCTCGTAGCCAACGACTCCCAGCGAGTAGACGTCGCTTGCGGGGGTCGCGTCGTGACCCAGCGCCTGCTCGGGGGCGATGTATTGGGCGGTGCCCATCACCATCCCGGTCTGGGTCACCGGCGCCGCGTCGACCGCCTTGGCGATACCGAAGTCGGTGATCTTCACCTGGCCGGTCGGGGTGATCAAGATGTTTCCCGGTTTGACGTCACGGTGCACCAGGCCGGCGGCGTGCGCGACTTGAAGGGCCCGGCCGGTCTGCTCGAGCATGTCGAGCGCGTGCCGCAGCGACAGCCGTCCGGTGCGTTTCAGCACCGAGTTCAGCGGCTCGCCGTTGACCAGCTCCATCACCAGGTAGGCGGTGCGGCCCTCCCCGTCCAACTGGCTCTCGCCGTAGTCATGGACCTGGGCGATTCCGGGATGATTCAGCATTGCCGTGGTGCGCGCCTCGGCGCGGAACCGTTCGATGAACTCAGGGTCCTGGGAGAACTCCTGCTTGAGTACCTTGACCGCGACGCGCCGGCCCAGCCGGCTGTCGACCGCCTCCCACACCTGGCCCATGCCACCGGTGGCGATGAGGCGCTGCAGGCGGTACCGGCCAGACAGCGTCACACCAACTCTCGGGCTCATGGTCCTCCCTGTAGCGCGGCCTCGATCACCGCCCGGCCGATCGGTGCGGCCAACGCGCCCCCGGTCGCGGACAGTCGGTCGCCGCCGTTCTCCACCAGCACCGCCACGGCAACCTTCGGTGTCTGCGCGGGCGCGAACGCGATGTACCACGCGTGCGGCGGAGTGTTGCGTGGGTCGGTGCCATGCTCAGCGGTACCCGTCTTGGATGCAATCTGCACGCCGGGAATCGCCCCTTTCTGCTGCGCGACCTTCTCGGCGCCGACCATCAGCTCTGTTAGCTTAGCGGCGACCTGCGGCGACACCGCGCGGCGCTGTTGATAGGGCGCAGTCGTACTGATGTTGGAAAGGTCCGGCCCCTTGAGGCTATCGATCAGGTAGGGCTGCATCGACACCCCACGGTTCGCGATGGTCGCGGCGATCTCGGCGTTCTCGAGCGGTGTGAGTGCCACATCCTTCTGGCCGATGCTCGACATCCCCAGCGCGGCGGCGTCCGGCATGATCCCGATGGTGGACTCCGCGACCTGCAGCGGAATGACGCTCGGCGTGCTGTCCAGCCCGAACGAGTGCGCCATGCTGCGCAGCGCATCGGCGCCGGTCAGCAGGCCCAGCTGGACGAACGCGGTGTTGCAGGACAAGGCGAACGCCTGGCTGAGCGGCACCGTCGGCGCATTGCCGCACGGCGTGCCGCCGTAGTTTTCCAGAGTGGCGGTGCTGCCGGGCAGCGGAATCGAGGACGCCGCCGTCAACTGCTCGGTGTCGGTCGCGCCGGCCTGCAACGCCGCGGCGGTGGTGATGACCTTGAACGTCGAACCGGGCGGGTAGGTCTCGGAGATGGCGCGATTGGTCATCGGATTGTCGGGGTCGTCACGGAGCCGCTGCCACGCCTGCGACTGCACCTGGGAATCGTGCGACGCGAGCAGGTTGGGGTCGTAGGACGGCGACGACACCATGGCCAGGATCTTCCCGGTGGACGGCTCCAGCGCGACGACAGCGCCCTTGCACGGCGGCCCCCCGCAGCCCTGCTGCATGGCATCCCAGCCCGCCTGCTGGACCCGCGGAATGATGGTGGTGTCGACGTTGCCGCCCCGGGGGTCGCGACCGGTGAAGAAGTCGGCCAGCCGCCGCCCGAACAGCCGCTCGTCCGACCCGTTCAGCACCGGATCTTCGGTGCGTTCCAGGCCCGTGCTGGAGTAGCGCAGCGAGTAAAAGCCGGTGACGGGTGCGTACACCGCGGGGTCGGGATAGACCCGCAGGAAGCGGAAGCGGCTGTCGGTGGCCACGGAGTACGCCAGCAGCTGGCCGCCCGCGACTATCTGGCCGCGTTGCCGGGAGTACTCGTCGAGCAGGACTCGCTGGTTGCGCGGGTCGGCACGCAGCCCGTCGGCGGCGAAGACCTGCGTCATCGTGGCGTTGAGCAGCAGCAGCACGACCAGCGCCATCACGGTCACCGAGATCCGGCGGAGAGAGGCGTTCATACTCGCTCGATCACCTCGGTGCCGGCCGCCGCGATCGGCGACGTGTTGCGGGCGCGGGTGCGCAGCGGGCGTCGGGCGCTGTGCGAGATACGCGCCAGGATGGCCAACAGGATGTAGTTCGCCAGCAGCGACGACCCGCCGTACGACATCCACGGTGTGGTCAGCCCGGTCAGCGGAATCAGCCGCGTCACGCCGCCGACCACGATGAACAGCTGGATGGCCAGCGTCGAGGCCAGGCCCGCGGCCAACAGCTTGCCGAAGCTTTCGCGCGTCGCGATCGCCGTGCGCAGGCCGCGCACGATGACGATCGTGTACAGGATCAACAGGGCCGCCAAGCCCACCAGCCCGAGTTCTTCACCGAACGCGGCGATGATGAAGTCCGTCGAGGCCGCCGGGACCGTGTCCGGCTGACCGTTGCCCAGCCCGGTGCCGAAGATGCCGCCGGTGGCGAAGCTGAACATCGCCTGCACGAGCTGATAGCCGCTGCCGTCGGGATCGGAGAACGGGTCCCACCACATCTGCACCCGAACGCGGACGTGCTCGAAAAGGAAATACGCCACCACGCTCGCCGCGGCGAACAGCACCAGTCCGATGACGACCCAACTGAAGCGCTGCGTGGCGAGGTAGACAACCACCAGAAACGACGCGTAGAGCAACAGCGAAGTGCCGAGGTCCTTTTCGAAGACCATGACGCCGATCGAGATCACCCAGGCCGCCAGCAGCGGCGCGAGGTCTCGGGGCCGGGGCAGGGTCATGCCCATGAAATGCTTGCCGACGCTGGTGAACAGACCCCGCTTGGCGATCAGCACCGCGGAGAAGAAGATCAGCAGCAAGATCTTGGAGAACTCGGCCGGCTGAATTGAGAAGCCCGGCAAGCGAATCCAGATCTTGGCACCGTTCTGCTCGGACAGCGATGCCGGCAGCAGCGCGGGGATCGCCAAGAAAACCAGACCGACGACG
>NZ_LZKR01000040.1 GCF_001672915.1 Mycobacterium sp. 1245805.9
TCGTCTTAAAGGTTCGAGCATTGGCCCTACCTTTATCCACAGTCGCGGTTTTATCCACAGATTGGTGTTCGGGCGGCGGGAGCTGCTGCTCGATGGGCGGGCGGGCGCCGGCCTTGGGGCCGATATCGGCGACCTGCCAGGCGTTGCCCACCCTGTTCACCGTGACCTGCAGCAGGATGATCGACACCTTGGGCGTCGGGTTCTGCAGATTGCGCGTCGTCTGGTGGGCGGACACCACCACCTGGTAGACCCCGCCGGGCTGGGCCACCGGGTCGGTGGCCAGCACCTCACCGGTGGAGGTGACCTGCGCCTGCAGCATGATGCTCTTCAGCAGATCGGAGGCGTTGACGTACTTGTCCTTGAGTTGTTGCGACACACCGTCTTCGACCGAGCGGAAGAAGGCGTTCGGGTCCTCGAAGCTGTAGGTCAGCGACTTCAGCGCGTACTCCTTTGCCAGCTGTGCCGCCGCGTCGCGGTCGGCCTGCTGCTGGCGCAGCTGCGCGAGCTGCCTGGACACGTCGTGGTATTTGATGAACCCGAACACGCCGCCGGCGAGTACCACCGCCGAGACGACGGCCGCCGCCCATCGCCTCGAGACCTTCGGCCGGAACCTGGACAACCCTCGGGGCGGCTCGGCGGCCGCGACGGTGTCGTCGGCGCCGTCGTCGGGCGCCGTGGGCTCGGGGTCGTCCACGGTTTCATCTTTGTCGACAGTTGAGTTGGTCATGCCCGTTCTTTCTTGATCATTGGTGCCATGCGGGAACGTTGAGTTGAACCCGCATGCCGCCGGTGTCGTTGAAGGTCGATTCCCAGAAGTCGAGCCAGTGCCCGGCATCGACCTTGACGTCGTGGAGGGGTGCGAGCGCGGTTTCCATAACGGTGGCGAAGGTGCTCAGCGGGCCGGCAAGCATGTCGATGTACTGGCTCAACTTCCCCACCAGGATGCCGGCCGGGTCGTCGGGACCCACCACGCCGACGCCGCTGTGCGAAAGGGTTTCGATCTCGTGGACCATCCGCAGGAACGCCGGCACCGAACGCGGCAGCAGTTTTCCCGTCTCGCTGATCACTTCGCCGGCGTTGATGTCACCCAGGTTGGTGGTCATCGTCGAGACGTTGTTGAACAGGGTGGCCATCAGCTGCTTGTCGTCGTGGATCACTTTGGCCGTCAACCCGGCCGTGGTGGCAAGGGAATCGAGGGTGGCGTCGTTGCCGGCGAACGCCGCGGCGACGTTGCTGATGATCGTGCGAACCTGGTCGAGGTTGAGCGCCGAGATCAGGGCATTGGCCTTGGTGAGCAGGTCGGCGCCGGTGACCATCGGCGCGACCCGGTCCGGCGGGATCACCGCCCCGTCGGTGAAGTACGGCGGCGCAATCAGTTTCGGTTTGAAGTCGATGTACTGCTCGCCCGCCGCGGAGAGGTTTTCCACGCTGATCGGGCTGTCGGCGGGCACCGGGTGTTCGCGGTCGAGGTCGATCGAGACCGCCAGTCCGGTCGCGGTGGTCTCGATGCCGGTCACCCGGCCGACCTTGATGCCGCGCATTGTCACTTCCGACGTGGGCATCAGGCCGCCGGAAGTGTTGAGCAGCAGGGTGAGTCGGGTGACCTGTTTCGTCGGGCTGATGTCGAGCACGCCGATCGACATGTAGGCCGCGCCGAGCAGCGTCATCACGGCCAGGATGGCCAGCGTGACGCGGGCATTGAACTTCACGGCAGCATTCCCATCGTCTGCATCGCCGAGACCGCCGCGTCGGCCTTGTCGGCGGGGTCCACGCCCTCGCGGCCGGTCGGTGGATGAAGTTCGGAGACAATGTATTTCGGGCCGCCGTTGCGGAAAAATCCGAGGAGTTTGTAGTGCAGGAACGCGATGAGCTTGTCGGCCAGCACCGGAATGGTGGTGTCGAGGGTCGCCAGGGTTCCGACCAATGGCGTGATGTAGGAGAGCATTTGCATCATGTCCCCGGCGACCGGGTTGAGGATCTGTCCGCCGAGGTCACCGATTTCCTTGGAGTCTCCGACGACGTTCAGGATGGCGAGGGTGATCGCCGACAGCCCTTGGAGTTTGGGCGGGCCTTCGGTGACCAGCCGGTTGAACACCGTGGTGTTGGCGGCCGCGTTGGTGGTGATGTTGTCCATGCTGGACAGGATCCCGTCGATGGTGTCCTGGTTGGCCGCCAAGTCGTTGAGCACGCCGGCGACGGTCTGCTGGGTCCGGGTCAGCTCGTCGGGGTCCTTGGGGAACGCGTGGTTGAGGTTGACCACGGTGCTTTGCAGCGTGCCGATCGCGCCGCCGGCCACCAGGTTCGACACCGAGCGCAGCACGTCTTCGACGTTGTCGGCCGGCGCGGTGTTGCGCAACGGAATCGTGTCGCCGTCGCGCAGTTTCGGCTGCGCCAGATCCCCAGCTCTGTCCCCGGCTCGATCCCCGGCCCGATCCTCCGGCGGCAGCAGCGCGATGTAGATGTCGCCCAGCGGGGTGGCCTGGCGCAGTTCGGCGCGGGTGTTGGCGGGAAGCCTGCTGTCGCCGGCGATGTCGACGTACGCGACCGCCGTGGTGCCGTCGAGCTGGACGTGGTCGAGCACCCCGATCTGCACCCCGCCGAAGTCCACCTTGGCGCGGGCGGGCAGGTTGAGCACGCTGGAGAACTGGATCTTGACCCGGTAGGAGTCCTCGGGGCTGTAGGCGCCCGGGACGGGCAGCCGCGTCGGGTCCAGCGAACATGCCGCCGTCAGGCCGATCGTCAGCAGGGCCAGCAGAACGCGCATCGATCGCCGGGTCATGACAGCGCGGCCCCCAGGATGAGATCGGTCAGGCCGAGGGTGACCGGATCCGACGCGGTGCCCGACGCGCATGCCGCCGCGGCGCCGGGGACGTTGCGCTTGCGCAGCCCCTCGCAGATGGCGCCGGCCTGCGACGGCGAAATCGCCACCTGCGGTGGGATATACGTGACGTCGTGGGTTCCCCACGCCGGCTCGTAGATGTCGCTGATCCAGTGGCTGAACTGCGGCCACGAGTTGATCATCGCGAGGATGGCGGGGGTGTGCCTGTTCAGCATGTCCCGCAGCCAGGTGATTCCCTTGTCCAACTTCTGATAGAGCCGCGGCCCCCACCGGTCCAGCGCCTCGACCAGGATCGGCAGCAGGTGGGACATGTGGCTCAGGGCCGCGCCGAAGTTGTCCGACAGGCCCTCGATCAACTCGGTGGTGGTCGGCAGCATTCGGACGAACGAGGCGAAGCTGTCCCAGTTCTTGAGGAAGTCAGAGGTGAGGATCTCGCTGTTCTCGAACAGCTGCCGGTAGTCGGCGTCGGCCTTATAGGGGTCGGCCAGCATCGTGACCAGGTTGCCGAGCGTCTGGTTGAGTCCGGGGCCGGTGCCGTCCAGGGAGCGGCTGAACGCGCGCAGGCTGTCGTTGATGGCCTGCACGCCCGGCGACTTCGACGGGTCCTGGCCGGGTTGGGGCCCCATGATGGTGTCGGCGAGCTTGCCTACGGCGGAAAAGGTTTCGCTGACGCTGATCGGTGTTTTGGTGGACTTCAGCTTGATGCAGCCCGGGCCGGTGAATTTCGGACCTCCGGTGTAGGGCTTGGTCAGTTCGATATGGCGGTCGGTGACGATCGATTGCGAGTAGGTGACCGCACCGACGTCGGCCGGCAGGTCGAGGTCGGTGGGGACGGTGAAGTCGACCTCGACGTGGTCGGCCTTGTTGACGATCGCGGTCGTCGAGCCGACCTCGATGCCGAGCAGCGCCACCTTGTTGCCCGGGTAAAGCCCTACCGCGTCGGTGAATTCGGCGCACATCGCCCGGGTGTGGCTCGGCATGAGGAGCTTGGTGCCGACGACCGCCGCCGCCGCGACCGCCGCCCCCACGGCCACGACCGCGGCGATCCCCAGCGGGGACCGCAGCCGAGAGCCGAGCGCCGAAAGCCGGGCCATGTCAACAGTTCCTCATGATGTTGGGCAGGCACAGGTCCTGCCCGGGCACCAGCCGGTTGTGTTTGTCGAAGACGACCCCGTTCCCGCTGAGCATCGGCCCGACGATGTTGAGGGTCTGACCCAGGTTCTCGAGCGCCTCGCCGATGCGCTCGGGGTGGGCGCCCAGCGTCTCGCTGATGTCGTCGAGGCCGTTGACGACCGGCGCGACCTCCCGGCCCCAAAAAACGGTGAGGCGGTCCATGATGCGGGCCAATTCGGACAACAGGCCGAAGAATTCGATGATGTCGACCGACCTCGAGGTGTAGGCCCTGCCGAGGATGTCGAGCTGCTCGAACAGCGTGATGAGCTGCTTACGCTCGGCGACCGTGGCCCGCAGGCCGTTGTTGACGAAGTCCAGACCGCGATGGAAGTCGGCCGTCGTCTTGCTCAGCGACGCGGTGAGCGCGTTGGCCGACCGGAGCAGGTCGCGGACCGCGTCGGGATACCGGTTGGCCGCGTTGGCCACCTCGGTGAAGGTGTCGTGGATGACTTGGCCGTCGACTTGCTTGATCAGCGGGGTCGCGGCCTGGATTATGTCGTTGGCCTCGAACGGCAGCGTGACGCGCTGCGGCGGAATCACGTTGCGGCCCAACGGCAGACCGCCCTTCGGGTCGAGCGCCACATAGTGGCCGCCCAGCGGGGTCAGCAGCTTGATGTCCAGGGTGGATTCCGAACCGACCACCACCGACTGCTTGATGTCGAACTTCATCTCGACGACGGCGCCGGCCAGCCGGATGCCGGTCACCTTCCCGACCGGGATGCCGGCGATGCGCACCTGGTCGCCGGCGCGCACGCCGCCGGAGTTGGGCAGGTGCGCGGTGTAGCCGGTCTGGCCGGTGGGATTGAGGTAAGCCATCGCGGTGGCGGCCAACGCCGCGACGATTACGACGACGCCGACGATGCCGTTGCGGCGATTGCGGACGGCGGCCGCGCGTTCGTCGAGCACGGGGCGCCGCCGTCCCGTCCCCTTGTCGCCGAACACCATTACCGGCACACCACCAGGTTCTGTTGCGCGAATGACACCTGCCCGATCCCGGGCAGGGTGACTTCGCCGTGCGAGCAGCTAAACGTTGGCGTGGCGGGCTTTTCGTCGGCCAGCCAGTCCCGCATGCCCTGGATCAGCGACGGCGCCAGCGACAGGCCCGCGATGATCGTCGCGGTCTGCGGCCACATCCGGTTGAACAGGTCGTACAGCGGGACCGTCGTCCCGTCGAAGATGCGCTCGAAGTACTGCAGGAAATGGGTGGTGTTCCGCAAGACGGGCAGTCCGGCTTCCATCGCCTCGCTGAATTCCTCGCCCTTGGAGGCGAACTTCGTCACCACGTCGTTGAGCGTGGCGATGAGGTGAAACAGTTGCTGCGATTTGCCGCCCAGGTCCGCCGAGATCGCGCTGAGGTTGCGCAGCACGCCGGCGATGACCGCCTGCCGGTCCACGGCCAGCTTGGAAATGACGTCGAGGTCGTGCAGGAACGGGCCGATTCCGTTCTCGTCGCCCTGGATCAGCCGCAGCAGGTTCTCGCCCAACTGGTTGAACTGGGCGGGGTCGAGGGTCTGGAATATCGGCCGAAAGCCGTTGAACAGCTTGGCCACATCGAACGACGGGATCGTCTGTGCCAGCGCGATGGTACCCCCGGCCGCCAGCCGTTGCTGCGGCTCGGCCGGCTGGACGAGTTCCACGTAGCGCTGGCCGAGCAGGGTCTGATAGCGCACCGCGGCGACGGTGTTGGCGAACACCGGGTGGTCGTTTTGCGCGGTGAAATCGACTTTGGCGATGCGCCCGTCGAGCCGGATGGTCTCCACCTTGCCGACCTGCACCCCGGAAATGCGGACGTCGTCGCCGACGTAGAGCCCCGACACGTCGGAGAACGCGGCGGTGTAGCGGGAGACCGCCCCGGTGACCGGGGAACGCAAGGCGGTCAACACGATCAGCGTGCACACCACCGCGACCGCGGTGAAGACGGTCAGCCACACCACCGATTTGGTGACACTTCTCATCGGCCACCCCGCTGCGGCGCCGCCGGGGGCGGGGAGGGCAGGGCCGCCGCCAGCCCCGGCATCGTGTCCAGGGTGACCTCGATCTGCATGCGGACCTTGCCGTCGATGATGGGGAACGCCGCGCTGGTGCGGTCCAGCAGACCCGAGAGCCGGTCATAGACCGGCGCCATGCTGCCCTGCATGTACGACAGCGGCAGCAAGACATCGGTCGTCGCGCGCATGAACGGCGCCAGCCACGAAACGTTCCGCACGATCATCTTGTCGCTGGTGAACAGGAGCTTGGCGGTCTGGTCCAGGATCACGTTCATGCGCTCGACCCCGTCGGGGTGCGCCAGAAACTCCATCCCGTTGAGCAGGTCGTAGGCCAGCCCGATCAGGGGGATCGAGTCGCTGGCACCGTTGACCACCGAGGCGAACACCGAAAGCGACTGCGAGAACGGCACTTTCTGGGAGTCGACAAGCATCTTGACCAGATCGAAGTACGACCGGGTGACCGGCTCGGTCAGGTCGGCGCGCCGGCGCACCACCTCGATGATGTGGTCGACGTCGGGCGAGTCCGCGATCCGGCCGAGCTTTTGGCCCTGACGCAGCAGCCCGGTGATGGAGGCCGACCGCGCGTTGGCACCGATCAGCAGTGTCTGGTTCGGCCGCAGGCGGGGGCCCGCGCCGCTGCTGACCAGTTCGACCGCCGCGAGCCCAAAAGTGTTCGACGACATGAAATTCGCCGTCGTGTCCGAGGCCAGTGCTCTCGCCTGCCGCGGCTCGAGTTCCACCGTGATCTTCTGCCTGTTGTACCCGACCGATTGCAGCGTTTTGACCGATCCGATCGTCAGGCCGCGGAACTTCACCTCCGCGCCCGGCGTCAGGCCCTCACCGATCGAATCGGCCACCACGGTCAGCGTGAACGTGTCGGCGTAGCCGCCGGTGCCGAGCTGATACAGCACGATGCCCGAGATAGCCAGCGCTATCGCGGCGATCAGGCCACGGATCCGCAACGAGCGCGAGCTGGGCGCCCGCGCTCCCTGGTCCGAACCCGGCAGTGTCGCCATGGGTTATCCCGATATCCGAATGCCGGGATTGTTGCCCCAGAACAACAGTGTGAGCACCATGTCCGCGGCGACCACCGTGACGATGCTGGCCCGGATCGCCCGGCCCGAGGCCCGCCCCACGCCCTCGGGACCACCGCTGGCGTAGTAGCCCTGATAGCAGTGGATTGCGATGATCAGCGTCACGAAGATGGCCGCCTTGAGCACCGAGAACACCACGTCGGACGGCTGGATGAACGAGTCGAAGTAGTGATAGTAGGTGCCCGACGACTGCCCGTGCAGCACGTTGACCACCATCGCGCACGACGCGTAGCTCAACGCGAGCGTCACCACGTACAGCGGGACGATGGTGATCATGCCGGCGATCACCCGGGTGGTGACCACGAACGGGATCGACTGAATGCCAAGGGCTTCCAGCGCGTCGATCTCCTCCGAGATCCGCATGGCGCCGATCTCGGCGGTCATGCGGCACCCGGCCTGGGCCGCGAAGCCGATCCCCGCGATCATCGGTGCCATCTCGCGGGTGTTGGCGTACGCGGAGACGAAGCCGGTCAGCGGGCCCATCCCGACCATGTCGAGGGCCCCGTACCCTTCGACCCCCACCGAACCACCGACCGCCGCGCCCATGAACACCAGCACGCCGATGGTGCCGCCCCCGACGATGAGCGACCCGTTTCCCCAGATCATGTCGACCAGCAGCACCCCGGTCTGGTGCCGGTAGCGCTTCAGCGTGTGCGGGATCGCGCCGAGCACCTGGGCGCCGAAGCTGACCTGGTGACCGAGGCGCTGGACCAGCGAATCGCCCCGGTGCGCCAACCAGCGCGGGGCCCGCAGGGGCTGCGGTAGATGTCGTGCGGGCTCTGCCATGCGGGCCATCAGCCCACTCGCAGCGGCATCGACATCGACAGCCCCTGCGTGATCACCAGGTTGATGACGAACACCGAGACGATGCCGATCACCACGGAGGCGTTGACGGCGTCGGCCACGCCGCGGGCGCCGCCCTTGGTCTCCAGGCCGCGCTGGCAGGCCACCAGGATCACGATCACGCCGAACAGCCAGGTCTTGAGGACGGCCACGACGACGTCGCTGACGCTGGCGAAGGACGCGAACGACGCGATGTAGCTACCCGGGGTGCCGGACTGGAAGCCGACGTTGATCGCGTAGCCCGCCGCCAGCCCCATGAAGATGATGAAGGAGCACAGCACCGGAGCCACGATGACGATCGCGGCCAGCCGGGGGGTGACCAGCCGCTGCACCGGGTTGATGCCCATCACCCGCAGCGCGTCGACCTCTTCGCGAATGGTGCGGGCGCCGAGATCGGTGGCCACCGCCGAACCGGCGGCGCCGCCAAGCAGCAGCGCCGCGACGACCGGCGCACCCTGCCGGATTACCCCGAGGCCGCCGGCCGCGCCGGACACCGAGGAGGCGCCGACCTGCTGGACGAAGTTGCCCACCTGCACCGCCACGATCACCCCGAATGGGATGGACACCAGCAACGCGGGTATCGCGGTGACGCTGATGATGAACCAGGCTTGGTTGACGGTGTCCCGCCAGGGGTGGCGCAACCTGACCAGATCCGTGATCAGGTACCTGAAGGACTGGGCGGCCAGGTCGAAGAAGCGGCCCAGCGTCTGCATCGAGGAATCGAGCTGGCGCAGGACGTACCGGAAGGGTTTGCCCAGCGCCGTGCCGGTCCGGGAGGCCGTCGGCGCCGCGACCGCGGCATCCGGGACGGCCTGGCCGTCTTCCGGTTCGTCAGACGGCAGCACCACCTGACTGAGGTCAGGCTCACCGTTTGTGGTGGTGCCGGCGTCGGCGTCGATACAGGCGACTGCGTCGCCTTCTGTCTCAGTCGGTGGTTCAGCCGCTGTCGCGTTGTATACAGCGGTCAACGGCAGGTCCCTCCTTAATCGCTGCCACGGGTTCTCAGCCAATCAAAGATTGGGGGCTTGGTCGACGTGCGTCCAATAGTGACACCGAGTACGTGCGTTCTACCAGCGGCGGCGAGCACCTGTCCCAGGAAGCAGTGCAGTGTGACGTACGCCACATTTTGACACGACTCTAAGCCCCGAGCGGCGGCGGTCCTGGCCTGTGGATAAAGCCGCAACTGCGGTCCGGCTCGGGGCAGGAGCCGCGGCGTCGTTCCTGGCGGGATGGGCGCTTGACGTGCCAGTATGAACCAAGACAGAGCCGCAACCGCGCATGCAACCGGTCGGGTGGTGCCCCATGCCCGTTATGAAGCCCGGTATTGACAAGCCGACGGGGCGCGTGGTTGCCCTGATCGTCCTGTTGATCTTTGTCGCCGCCGCGCTCCGCGGGTACTTCCCGGCCCAAGGGCATGCGGCGCACGCGGAGGCGGGCGGCGGCCGGGCGGCGCTGCTGTTCGTCATCGCGGCGCTGAGCGGGGCGCTCGCGCTGCTGGCGATCGCGGTCATCGCGCGGTTGCGGGATCCGCGCGCGCCGGCACCCGCCCAGGCGGACCTGTCCGACCTGCTCGGCACCGGCAAGGGCCGGCCGAGCTGGCGCGTGCTGCTGATCGGGCTGCTGCTGATCGTGGCCTGGCTGCTGATCGTGACCCTGCTGGTCCGCTATCTGGTGCCGCACGACGCCAATCCCTCGGCCCCCACCCAGGTCCCCGCCGCGCGGCCGTCGGCGCCCCCCGGCGGCCCGGAGACCACCCAGCGGCCGCCGGGCCACGGTTCGGGGGACATGTTCGGCGTCCTGCTTGCCGGCACGATCCCGATGATGCTGGTGATCGTGGCCGGGTCGCTGACCATGGCCCGGCGGCGGTGGCGCGCCCCCCGACCGGTCATGGTGGCCGACGATCGTGTCGAATCGCCGGCAGGCGAGCCACGGTCGGAGTCGCTGGCCCGCGCGGCCGAAGTGGGACTGGCCGAGATCGGTGACCTCAACCGCGAACCCCGCGAGGCGATCATCGCGTGCTACGCCGCGATGGAACGCGAGCTCGCCCGCGTGCCCGGGGCCGCCCCGCAGGACTTTGATACGCCGACCGAGGTGCTGGTCCGGGCCGTCGAACACCATGCGCTGCACGCCGATAACGCGGAGCGGCTGGTCAACCTGTTCGAGGAGGCGCGTTTTTCCCCGCACGTGATGAACGAGGGGCACCGCGAGGTGGCGGTCGACGTCCTGCGGCTGGTCCTGGCGGAGTTGCGGAGCCCGGTATGAGAAGGCTTGTAGCCCTGGGTGTTTGCCTCGTGGTGGGGATCGAGCTGCTGGCCTTGACGCTGCACGGCCGCCGCTTCCTGCTGGCCGCCTCCGGTGTCGGCCTGGCCCTGGTCTTGCTCAACGTCCGCCGCTACGTGGGGCGCGGCGGCGAACCCGCGGCCGAGCCGGACTACGACGAGCTGGGGGATTCGTTGCGGCGCTGGCTTTCCACCACCGAGGCGACGATCCGGCGGTCGGACTCCACGCGGGCGGACTGGGATCGGCATCTGCGCCCCATGCTCGCCCGGCGCTACGAAATGACCACGGGGCACAAGCAATCCAAGGACCCGGCGACGTATCACGCCAGCGGTCGAATGCTTTTCGGCGCGGAACTGTGGGAATGGGTCAATCCGAACAACGTCGCGCGCACCGGTGACCGCGAACCCGGGCCCGGCCGCGGGGTGTTGGAAGAGATTCTGCGAAAGTTGGAGCAAATATGACGCTGCCGGTCGCGACCACTACCGCACGCTGCGAGGCGGTACTCGACGAAATCGAACGCGTGGTGGTGGGGAAGCGCTCGGCGCTGACGCTGATCCTGACCGCGGTGCTGGCGCGCGGCCACGTGCTCATCGAGGACCTGCCCGGCCTCGGCAAGACGCTGATCGCGCGATCCTTCGCCGCCGCGTTGGGGCTTCGGTTCACCCGGGTGCAGTTCACCCCGGACCTGCTGCCCGCGGACCTGCTCGGCTCCACGATCTACGACATGCAGTCCGGCAGCTTCGCGTTCCGGTCCGGCCCGATCTTCACCAACCTGTTGCTTGCCGACGAGATCAACCGCACACCGCCGAAGACGCAGGCGGCCCTGCTGGAGGCGATGGCCGAGGGCCAGGTGAGCATCGACGGCGAAACCCACAAGCTCCCAACGCCGTTCATCGTCCTGGCGACCGACAACCCGATCGAGTACGAGGGCACCTATCCGTTGCCGGAGGCGCAGCTGGACCGGTTCGCGATCCGGCTGGAGCTGCGATACCTCTCGGAGCGCGACGAGACCTCGATGCTGCGCCGCCGCCTCGACCGCGGCTCGGCCGAACCGACCGTCAACCAGGTGGTGGACGGGCACGACCTGCTGGCGATGCGCGAGTCGGTCGAGCAGGTGACCGTGCACGAGGACGTGCTGCACTACGTGGTGTCGCTGGCCACCGCCACCCGCCACCACCCGCAGGTCGCCGTGGGCGCCAGCCCGCGCGCCGAACTCGACCTCGTTCAACTCGCCCGCGCCCGGGCGTTGCTGCTCGGCCGCGACTATGTGATCCCCGAGGACGTCAAGGCGCTCGCCGTCGCCGCCGTCGCGCATCGCATCACCCTGCGCCCGGAGATGTGGGTGCGCAAGATCCAGGGGGCCGACGTCGTCGGGGAATTGCTGCGACGCTTGCCGGTGCCCCGAACCAGCGGGGGACACGGTTGACTTCGATGGGCACCGAAGTCGAGTTTCGATGGCGCGCATCGTCGTTGGCCCGCTCGATCGCGACCTGCGCCGGGGTTGCGCTGGCCGCCGCGGTGATCGGCGCGCGCTGGCAGCTGCTCGCGTTCGCGGCGCCGCTGCTGGGCGTGCTGTGTTCGATCAGCTGGCAACCCCCGGTGCCGAAGATCCGGGTGCACGGGCAGCCCGATTCGCAGCGCTGCTTCGAAAACGAACAGGCGCGGGTGCGGGTGTGGCTGACGGAGGAGAGCGACACCCCGACGTCGGCGGTGGAGCTGACCGTGCGGCCCGTCGCGGGCATGCAGCTCGAGGAGCTCGACACCGATTCGCGCCACGCGAAAACCGTTGCGGCGATGGCACAGCGCTGGGGCCGCTACCCCGTGCGGGCGCGGGTCGACGTGCTGGCGCGGGGCGGGTTGCTGGCGGGGACGGGCACCGTCGACGCCGCCGACGTCATCGTGTTCCCGCTGACGCCCCCGCAGTCGACGCCGATCCCGCAGATCGAGTTGCTCGACCGGCTGGGTGCCCACCTAACCCGGCACATCGGCCCGGGTGTCGAGTACGCCGACATCCGGCCCTACGTGCCCGGTGATCAGCTGCGGGCGGTGAACTGGCCGGTGAGCGCGCGCCGGCGCCAGCTGCACGTGACGCAGCGACTGACCGATCGCGCCGCCGACGTGGTGGTGCTGATCGACACGTATCGCCAACCCGCGGGCCCGGCGACCGAAGCCACCGAACGCGTCGTGCGCGGCGCCGCGCAGGTGGTGCAGACTGCCCTGCGGCACGGCGATCGTGCCGGGATCGTCGCCCTCGGCGGCAACCGCCCGCGCTGGCTGGGCGCCGACATCGGGCAGCGCCAGTTCTACCGGGTGCTCGACACCGTGCTCGGCGCCGGCGACCGATTCGAAAACACCACCGGCACATTGGCTCCCCGCGCGGCGGTTCCCGTGGGCGCGATCGTCATCGCGTTCTCCACACTGCTCGACACGGAATTCGCGCTGGCGCTGATCGACCTGCGCAAGCGCGGCCACGTCGTGATCGCCGTCGACATCCTCGACAGCTCAC
The DNA here is from genome assembly GCF_001672915.1 of Mycobacterium sp. 1245805.9. Classification (GTDB taxonomy): domain Bacteria; phylum Actinomycetota; class Actinomycetes; order Mycobacteriales; family Mycobacteriaceae; genus Mycobacterium. Next base: position 12,724 of record NZ_LZKR01000040.1, read on the forward strand.
CCTTCGAAAGCCGCCAGGACCCGCTGATCGATCGGATGTGGGCGCTGCAGCGCTCGGCCATGTACCGCGACATGGCGACCGTCGGCGTCGACATCGTGGCGTGGCGGGGCGACAGCACGCTGGATCAGTCGATGGCCGTGCTGCCCGACCGCCGCCATCGCGTCCGGGGACGGCTGCGGGCATGAGGTGGACCACGCTCGGCGTCGCAACCGTTTTCGGCGCGCTCGTGGTGGGGCTGGCCGCGTTCGGCACGCACGGGCCGGCGCTCGTCGCGGGCGTGGCGGCCGCCGTCGCGGTGGCTGTCTCCGTGGTTTTCCGCCCGGCGGCGACGCTCGCCGTGCTGCTGTCGGTGGCGACCATCCTGGCGTCGGACCCGTCGCTCGTCTTCGCCGCCTGGTCCGGGCTGTGCGCGGTGGCCTACCTGGTGTGCCGGCACGCGGTCGGGACGCCCGCCGGCGGTGTCATGTGGGCCTGGCCGACCGCCGTTGCGGCCGTGGGGTTTACCTGCGCGGGACTGGTCGCGGCGTCGTTCCCGCTGCAGTTGCCGTGGTTGCCGCTCGCCGCGCCGGTCGGGGTCCTGGCGATCTACGTCCTGGCCACCCGCCCGTTCGTCAGCTGACTCAGTGCAGCAGCTGGGCCGCCTGATCGGCCAGATCCAGCAGCTGCTGCGGGAAGATCCCCAAAATCACTGTGACGGCGGCACATACCGCGATCGCGATTTTGCTCAGGATGCCGGGCTCCACCACGTGCGGGGTGTCGTCGGTGGCTTCGGTGAAGAACATCGACACGATGACGCGCACGTAGAAGTACGCGGCGACACCGCTGGCGACGACGCCGATGACGACCAGCGGCACGGCGCCGCCCTGGGCGGCGGCCTTGAACACCGCGAGCTTGCTGACGAACCCGCTCGTCAACGGGATGCCGGCGAAGGCCAACAGGAACATCGAAAACATCACGCCCACAATGGGGGAGCGCTGCCCAAGCCCGGCCCAGTGCGCAATCTTCGCGTCCTCGACGCCGTCGGCGTTGCGGATCAGGCTCACGATGGCGAACGCGCCCACCGTGCTGAAGCTGTAGGCGACCAGGTAGAACAGCGTGGCCGCCAGGCCCGCCGGGTTGTCGGCGATCACGCCGGTGAGGATGAAGCCCACATGCGCGACCGAGGAATAGGCCAGCATCCGCTTGACGTCGGTCTGGTTCACCGCCGTGACGGTGCCCACGGCCATGGTCAGGATCGAAATCGCCCACAGCACCGGGCGCCACTCGTGGTGCAGCGGGGGTAGCGCGACGTAGACGACGCGGAGCAGCGCCCCGAAGGCCGCCACCTTGGTGGCCGCCGCCATGAAACCCGTGATCGGGGTGGGCGCGCCCTGGTAGACGTCGGGAATCCAGGAGTGGAACGGGACCGCGCCCACCTTGAACAGCAGGCCGACCGACAGCAGCGCGACCCCGATGAGCGCCATCGAGCTATCCCCATGGGCGGCAAGGGCATCCCGGATGCCCGGCAGCAGGAGCGTGCCGGTCGCGCCGTAGAGCAGCGCGACGCCGTAGAGGAAGAACGCCGAGGAGAACGCGCCCAGCAGGAAGTACTTCATTGACGCTTCCTGGGACAGCAGACGGCGATGCCGGGCCAGCCCGCACATCAGGTACAGCGGCAGCGACAAGACTTCCAGCGCGACGAACATCGTCAACAGGTCGTTGGACGCGGGGAACACCATCATGCCGCCGACCGACAGCATCACCAGCGGGAAGAGCTCGGTCTGCGCGGCCCCGGCGCGCTCGGCCTCCCGCTCGGCATGGGCGCCGGGAACCGCGGACGCCTGCGGTGTAAAGGAATCCAGCCCGCCCGTGCCCACCTTCGCGGCGACCTTGCTTTCCGCCTTGGCTTGGGTCCGCTCGCCGATGAAGATGACCGCGAGCACCGCGACCAGCAGCACCGTGCCCTGCAGATACAGCGTCGGCCGGTCGATGGCCACCGCCCCCAGCACCGCGGTGCGACCGGACGCGGGAATCGACTCGGCGACCTCGATGTCGGCGAACAACGCCGCGATCAGGCCGCCGAGGGCCAGCGTCATCTGCGCGGCGTAGCGAATCCGCCTGGGCAGGAAGGCCTCGACGAGGATGCCGACAACCGCGACGGAAAAGATGATGAGCATCGGGCACAGCAGGAAGTACTCGACGCTGGGGGTCGGCAGGGTCATCGGTGCGGTCCTTCGGCAGTCCGGGGCGGCACGCTCGGCGCTGGGTCATGCTGGCCGATGGTGGTCATGGTGTTCGCGACGGCGGGATTGATGATGTCGAGCACCGGCTTGGGATAGACGCCCAGCACGAACAGCAGCGCGAGCAACGGTGCCACGACGACCAATTCGCGCGCCCGCAGGTCGGTGATCCGGTCGTTGCCCTCGGCCACCGGGCCCGTCATCACCCGCTGGTAGAGCCACAGCATGTAGATGGCCGCGAGCACCAAGGCGGTCACCCCGAACGCCGCCGCCAGCCAGTACCGGTTGAAAGTGCCCAGCAGGACCAGGAATTCGCTGACGAACGGCGCCAGGCCGGGCAGCGACAGCGTCGCCATGGCGGAAACCAGGAAGGTGCCGGCCAGGATCGGCGCGACCTTCTGCACGCCGCCGTAGTCGGCGATCGCCCGGCTGCCGCGCCGGGTCACCAGGAATCCGGCGATCAGGAACACCGCGGCGGTGGAGATGCCGTGGTTGAGCATGTACAGCGTCGACCCGCTCTGCCCCTGGCTGGTCATCACGAAGATCCCGGCGATGATGAACCCGAAGTGCGAGATCGACGTGTAGGCGATCAGGCGCATCATGTCGGCCTGGCCGATCGCCACGATCGCGCCGTAGATCACGCCGATGATCGCCAGCGTCACGATCGCCGGACGGAAATACGTTGAGGCGTCGGGGAACAGCTGCAGGCAGTAGCGCAGCATGCCGAAGGTGCCGACCTTGTCCATCACGGCCGTAATCAGCACCGCCGTCGCCGGCGTGGCCTCGACGCAGGCATCGGGCAGCCAGCGGTGCAGCGGCCACAGCGGGGCCTTGATCGCGAACGCGAACATGAAGCCCAGGAACAGCGCCTTGAACACCGCGGGGTCGGCGCCGTAGCGGCCCGACGCGACGCCGGCCACGATGTCACGGAAGTCGAAGGTGCCCGACCCGTGCTGCGCGGTGACTACGTACAGCCCGATGACCGCCGCCAGCATGATCAGGCCGCCGAACAGGTTGTACAGCAGGAACTTCACCGCCGCGCGGGACCGGCCGGAGCCCTGCCCGAAGCCGCCGATCAGGAAGTACATCGGCACCAGCATGGCCTCGAAGAAGACGTAGAACAGCAGCACGTCCAGCGCGACCACCGAGATCAGCACCATCGCCTCGATGGCCAGCGTCAGCGCGACGTAGGCGTGCACGCTACGGGTATTCGCCTGGGTGCCCCTGTTGCCGTCGTTCCACCCGGCCACCTGCAGCAGCGGGATCAGCACCGCGGTCAGCAGCACCAGCACCACCGCGATGCCGTCCACGCCGAGCGAGTAGCCCGCGCCGAACGCCGGTATCCACTTGTGGCTTTCGACGAACTGGTAGGTGGGGCCGCCGGTCTTGAAGCCGACGGTGACGACGATCGCCACCGCCAGCGTCAGCACACCGAAAACCAGGCCGGTCCACTTGGCGAGCTGCCGCAGCCCCGGGGGCAGCAGGATGATCAGCAGGGAGCCCGCCAGCGGCAACAGCCACAGGGCGCTCAGCCACGGCACGTCGGTAAAGAAACTTCCGCTCACCACACCCTCACCGCCAGGATCAGTGCGGCCACCAGCACGGCGCCCGCCAGCATCGACAATGCGTAGTTGCGGGCAAAGCCGGTTTGGAAGCGCCGCAGGGCGTTTGACGTCCGGCCCACCAGCGCGGCCAGGGCGTTGACCGAGCCGTCGACGCCCGCGTTGTCGACTTCGACCAGTGCGTCGGTCAGCTGCGCGCCGGGGCGCATGAACACCTCCTCGTTGAACGCGTCGCCGTAGAGGTCGGCGCGCGCGGCGGTCGTGAGCGCCGAGACCCGCACCGGGGCGACCCGCGGGACGGGCGCGGTGCCGTACATCCGGTAGGCCACCGCGATGCCGACGGCGACGACGCCCAGCGCCACGACGGTGGTGACCCAGGCCGGCAGGGCGTGGGCGGATTCCTCGTGCACCCCGACGACGGGCTCGAGCCAGCGCTGCAGGGCGCCGCCCCACCACAGCAGGAAGCCGGAGAACACCGAGCCGACGGCGAGCAGGATCATCGGCCAGGCCATCACGGCCGGCGCCTCGTGCGGATGCGCGTTGGGGGCCCAACGCTTTTCACCGAAGAAGGTCATCAGCATGACCCGGGTCATGTAGAACGCGGTGACGCCGGCGCCCGTCCGCGCGGCGCCGCCCAGCACGTAGCCCCGGGTGTCCCCGGTGGACAGCGCCGCCTCGATGATCTTGTCCTTGGAGAAGAAGCCGGCGAACGGCGGCACGCCGATGATGGCCAGGTATCCCAGCCCGAACGTGGCGAACGTGACCGGGAGGGCCTTGCGCAGCCCGCCGTAGCGGCGCATGTCCTGTTCCTCGTGCATCGCGTGGATGATCGAGCCGGACCCGAGGAACAGGCCGGCCTTGAAGAAGCCGTGGGTGAGCAGGTGCATGATCGCGAACGCGTAGCCGGCCGGGCCGAGGCCGGCGGCCAGCACCATGTAGCCGATCTGGCTCATCGTCGACGCCGCCAGGGCGCGCTTGATGTCGTCCTTGGCGCAGCCGATGAACGCCCCGAACAGCAGGGTGACGGCGCCGACGATGACCACGCCCAATTGCGCGCCGGGCGAGAGGTTGTAGAGCGGATTGGACCGCACGATCAGGTACACGCCGGCGGTCACCATGGTGGCGGCGTGGATCAGGGCGGACACCGGCGTCGGGCCCTCCATCGCGTCGCCCAGCCAGGCCTGCAGCGGCACCTGCGCGGACTTGCCGCAGGCGCCCACCAGCAGCAGCAACCCCATCGCCGTCAGCACGCCGCGGCTGGCCGCCGGGGCGCCGGCGAAAACACCGGCGTACGACAGGGTTCCGAACGTGCTGAACATGATGAACATGGCCAGGGCTAAGCCGGCGTCACCGACCCGGTTCATGACGAACGCCTTCTTGGCCGCGGTGGCGGCCGACGGCTTGTGGTACCAGAAGCCGATCAGCAGGTAGGAGGCCAGGCCGACGCCCTCCCAGCCGACGTAGAGCACCAGGTAGTTGTCGGCGACCACCAGCAGCAGCATCGAGGCCAGGAACAGGTTGAGGTAGCCGAAAAACCGGCGGCGGTCGGGGTCCTCGGCCATGTAGCCGACCGAATAGATGTGGATCAGCGACCCGACCCCGGAGATCAACAGCACGAAGCACATCGACAACTGGTCGATCTGCAGCCCGAGGTCCACCTGCAGTTGCCCGACGGGGATCCAGGTGAACAGCTTCTGGTGGATGGCGCGGTCGGCGTCGCCGCGGCCGAGCATGTCGGCGAGCAGCGTCGCGCCCACCCCGAACGCCGCCAGCGCGGTGGCGCAACCCAACAGGTGGCCCCACGCGTCGGTGAGCCTGCCCCCGAACAACAAGATCGCGGCACCCGCCAACGGCAGCGCCACCAGCAGCCAGGTGTAGTCAGTCATCTCGGCGTTCTTTTAGCCTTTGAGTAGGTTCGCGTCGTCGACGGAAGCGGATTTGCGCGCACGGAAAATCGTCATGATGATCGCCAGGCCCACGACGACCTCGCACGCGGCCACCACCATCGTGAAGAACGCGATCATCTGGCCGTCGAGGTGGCCGTGCATTCGCGCGAACGTGACGAACGCCAGGTTGACTGCGTTGAGCATCAGCTCGACGCACATGAACATCACGATGGCGTTGCGGCGCAACAACACACCCGATGCCCCGATGGTGAACAGCAGCGCCGAAAGGTAGAGGTAGTTGGCCGGATTCACGACGCACCACCCTTCACCGCTTTGGCGGATCGGGTCTCTTTCCCGTCCGCGCCGCGGATCCGCAGGATGGGCGACACCGACAACTCCGAGTACGAGCCGTCGGGCAGCAGCGCGGCGACGTCGACGGCGTTCTGGCGCGCGTAGACACCCGGGTTGGGCAGCGGGGTGGGGCGCCCGCCGGCCCGGAAGCGTTCCTCGGAGAGCTCACGCTGGGTCTTGCGCCGCTCGAAACGCTCTCGGTGCGCCAGCACCATCGCGCCGACCGCCGCGGTGATCAGCAGGGCGCTGGTCAGCTCGAAGGCCCACAGGTAACGCGAAAAGATCAGCGCCGCCAGCCCTTCCACGTTGCCGTTGGCATTGGCGGTGGTGAGCCCCACGAAACCTCCGGTCGCCACGTTGCCGATGCCGGCCAGCAGCAGAACGCCGAACCCGACGCCGGTCAGCACCGCCGCGACGCGCTGGCCGCGCAGCGTCTCCTTCAGCGATTCCGCCGAGTCCACGCCGATCAGCATCAGCACGAACAGGAAAAGCATCATCACCGCGCCGGTGTAGACGACGACCTGAACGACACCGAGAAACAGCGCGTCCTGGATCATGTAGAACACCGCCAGGATGATCATGGTCATCGCCAGGAACATCGCCGAGTACACGGCGTTGACGGCGAGCACCACCCCCAGCGCGCCGATCACGGCGACCGCGCCCAGCACCCAGAACGTGACCGCCTCGCCGGTGGAGGTGCGCACGATGGTCTCCGCGGCGAGCGGGGTTGAGGCGAGCACAGCGATCATCGGGTGTCTCCGGAGTTCTGCCGCTGCCGCAACCCCTGCGCGGTCACGTTGCCCTGGTAGTAGTCCTTGTCGGTGGCGCCCTCCGCCCTCGGGTGCGGCGGGGCGAGCATGTCCTGCAGCAGCGGGGCGAGCAGCCGGTCCTTCTCGTAGATGAGGTCGGCGCGGTTGTCGTCGGCCATCTCGTAGTCGTTGGTCATCGTCAGCGCCCTGGTCGGGCAGGCCTCGATGCACAGGCCGCAGCCGATGCAACGCAGGTAGTTGATCTGGTACACGCGGCCGTAGCGCTCGCCCGGGGAATACCTGAGCTCCTCGGTGTTGTCGGCGCCCTCGACGTAGATCGCGTCGGCGGGGCAGGCCCACGCGCACAGCTCGCACCCGATGCATTTCTCCAGCCCGTCGGGATAGCGGTTGAGTTGGTGGCGCCCGTGGTAGCGCGGCGCGACGGGGCCTGGCTTTTCCGGATACTCCTCGGTCACCCTCTTCTTGAACATCGACCCGAGGGTCACGCCGAAACCTGCGACGGCGTCGAAGAATTTAGGCACGTGCTTTCTCCTTGCTCGCGCCGACTTTCTGCGTCGGCAGCGGCGGTGTCGGGAAGGCGGGCTCGGTGGCCTCCGGGGCGGAGGTTTCCACGCCCTGGCGGCGCAGCTCGCGTTCCATCGCGCGAATGGTCGGTGTGCTGAACGGTTTTCGCAACAGCAGCACCAGCGCCGCGGCGAAGACCACGCTGCTGACCACCAGGATCGGCGTCCAATGCGCGTACCCCTGGTTGCGCGCGGTCCGGATGACCGCGGCGATCAACACCCACACCAGCGAGGCCGGGATCAGCAGCTTCCAGCCCAGCGCCATGAACTGGTCGTAGCGCAGCCGCGGCAGGCTGGCCCGCAGCCAGAAGTAGATGAACAGGAAGGTCCACATCTTGGCGGTGAACCAGAGCACCGGCCACCAGCCGGTGTTGGCGCCCGCCCACATGTTCAGCGGCCACGGCGCGTGCCAGCCACCGAAGAACAGCGCGGTGGCGAGCGACGACACCGTCATCATGTTGACGTACTCGGCCAGCATGAACATCGCGAACTTCAGCGACGAGTACTCGGTGTGGAATCCCGCGACCAGCTCGCCCTCGGCCTCGGGCAAATCGAATGGCGCCCTGTTGGTTTCGCCGACCATCGAGATCAGGTAGATCACGAAGGACGGCAACAGCAAAAAGACGTACCAGACCCGGTCCTGTGCGCCGACGATCTGCGACGTCGACATGGAGCCGGCGTAGAGGAACACCGCCGCGAACGACAGCCCCATCGCCACCTCGTAGGAGATGACCTGCGCGGTGGAGCGCACCCCACCCAGGAGCGGGTAGGTGGATCCCGATGCCCAGCCGCCCAGCACGATGCCGTACACCCCGATCGCCGACAGGCCCAGGATGAACAGCACCGCGACCGGAAGATCGGTCAGCTGCAACGGCGTGTGGTGGCCGAACACGCTGACCACCGGTCCGAACGGGATGAACGCGAACGCGGTGAACGCCGGAATCGTCGAAATGACCGGCGCCGTAAAGTACACGAACTTGTCGATGCCGCCGGGGGAGATGCTCTCCTTGAGCGCCAACTTGATCCCGTCGGCCAGGCTCTGCAGCGCGCCCCACGGCCCCACCCGGTTGGGGCCGGGCCGCAGCTGCATCCAGCCGAGAATCTTGCGTTCGAGCAGGATCGCGACCAGCACGTTGAGCATGAGGAAGACGAAGATGGCCAGCGCCTTGCCGAGCACCAACCACCACGGGTCGTGCCCGAAGGCGGACAAGGGGACGGTCATGTTCCCGCTCCGATCTCGACGACGCTGCCGAGCGTGACGCCCAATTTCCGGTGCACCGCCGAACCCGGCGAGTTCAGCGGAAGCCACACCACCCGGTCCGGCATGTCGGTGACGGCCAGCGGCAGCATGATCGAGCCGCGCGGCGTGCTGACCGTGACGTTGTCACCGTCGGCGGCGCCGATCTCGGAGGCGGTTTCGGCCGACAGCCGCACCACGGGCTTGCGGGCGGTGCCGGCCAAATGCGGTTCGCCGTCCTGCATTCGGCCCTCGTCGAGCAGCAGCCGCCATCCGGTCAGCACGGCCTGCCCTTGCTGCGGTGTGGCCGGTTCCGGCGCCGCGACCTGCGGGTCGGCGGCGTGTCCGCCCTCCCAGGTGCCGAGGGCGGCGAGTTCCTCGCGGGCCGCCTCGACGGTGGTCGTTCCCAGGTAGACACCCATCTCGTCGGCCAGCGTGTCCAGCACCCGGTGGTCCGACTGCCCGGCCTCTCCGGTGGTGCCGCGCAGCGCCGGCGCGAACGCGCGGTAGCGGCCTTCCCAGTTGACGAAGGCACCGTACTTCTGGGTCGTCGGCGCGACCGGGAACACCACGTCGGCGCGTTCGGTGACGGGGCTGTGCCGCAACTCGAGGCTGACGACGAATCCGGCGGCGTCCAGCGCGGCCAGCACCGCCTCCGGATCGGGGAAGTCGTTGGGTTCGATGCCGCCGATCAGCAGCGCCGCCAGGGACCCGTCGGCGGCGGCGGCCAGGATGCCGTCGACGTCGCGCCCAGGGGCAGAAGGCAATTCGTCGACGTTCCACGCCGCGGCCACCTGCGCGCGGGCGGCGTCGTCGGCGACCGGGGGGCCGCCGGGCAGCAGGGTGGGAAGCGCGCCGGCTTCCAGCGCGCCGCGTTCACCGGCGCGGCGCGGCACCCACGCCAGCCGGGCGCCGGTGGCGTCGGCGAGGCGGGCCGCGGCGGACAGGCCGCCGGGCACCGTGGCGAGGCGCTCGCCGACCATGATGACCGCGCCCGGTTTCGACAGCAGCTCGCCCGCCTCGCCGGTGGCCAGCCCGTCCAGCGCGGCGGCTTCGGCGCCGGGCACGGTCTTGACCAACCGGCCCTTCATCTTCGTCAGCGCCCGGGTGGCGAACGGCGCGATCGCGTACACGGGCAGCCCGTGCTTGCGGGCGGCCTTGCGCAACCGCAGAAAAACGATGGGCGACTCGTCCTCCGGCTCGAAGCCGACCAGCACCACCACGGGCGCCGACTCCAGGTCCGAGTAGCTCACGGTCATCGGCCGACCGGCGACCCGGCCGGCCAGGAAATCGGCCTCCTCGGCGGAATGCGGGCGGGCGCGGAAGTCGATGTCGTTGCTGTCCAGCGTGATTCGGGCGAACTTGCTGTACGCGTAGGCGTCTTCCCAGGTCGCCCGGCCGCCCACCAGCACGCCGGCGCGCCCGCGGGCCGCCTCGAGCCCCTGGGCCGCGGCCACGATCGCGTGCGACCACGAGGCCGGCTGCAGCGTGCCGTCCGCGTCCCGGATCAGGGGAGTGGTGATGACGTCCGGCTGGGTCGCGTAGTTGAACGCCCACCGGCCCTTGTCGCAGTTCCACTCCTCGTTGACCTCGGGGTCGTCACCGGCCAAGCGGCGCAAGACTTTTCCGCGGCGGTGGTCGGTGCGCTGCGCGCAACCCGAGGCGCAGTGCTCGCACACGCTCGGGCTGGAGACCAGGTCGAAGGGGCGGGCCCGGAAGCGGTACGCGGTCCCGGTCAGCGCGCCCACCGGGCAGATCTGCACCGTGTTGCCCGAAAAGTACGAGTCGAACGGCTCGTTGGCGTAGATGCCGACCTGCTGCAGGGCGCCGCGCTCCTGCATGTCGATGAAGGGGTCGCCGGCGATCTGCTCGGAGAACCGCGTGCAGCGGGCGCACAGGATGCAGCGCTCGCGGTCCAGCAGCACCTGCGAGGAGATGTTGATCGGCTTGGCGAAGGTGCGCTTGACGTCGGTGAAGCGGGATTCGGCCCGCCCGTTGGACATCGCCTGGTTCTGCAGCGGGCATTCGCCGCCCTTGTCGCACATCGGGCAGTCCAGCGGGTGGTTGATCAGCAGCAGCTCCATGACCCCGTGCTGGGCCTTGTCCGCGGCCTCCGAGGTCAGCTGGGTGCGCACCACCATGTCGTCGGTGGCCACCGTGGTGCACGACGCCATCGGCTTGCGTTGTCCCTCGACCTCGACCAGGCACTGGCGGCACGCGCCGACCGGGTCGAGCAGCGGGTGGTCGCAGAACCGGGGGATCTGGACGCCCATCAGCTCGGCCGCGCGAATCACCAACGTGCCCTTGGGGACGCTGATCTCGGCGCCGTCGATGGTCAATGTCACCATGTCCGGCGGACGCACCTCGTCGCCGGATTCGGTTTTAGCCGCACTAGTCACGTGCGCCGCTCCTCCTCATCGCTTCGTCCCCCGCAAGCGGGCGGTACCCCCACTGCATCGTCGCCGGCGCGTGTCATCGGCGGGTCAGGCCTTTCCGTTCGCGCTCAGCATGGAATCCCGGGGGTCGAACGGGCAGCCGGCGCCCTCGACGTGGGCGACGTACTCGTCGCGGAACAGCTTGATCGAGGACATCACCGGGCTGGCGGCGCCATCGCCCAACGCGCAGAACGACTTTCCCAGGATCGTGTCGGAGATGTCCGACAGCTTGTCGATGTCCTCCAGGGTGCCCTTCCCGGTTTCCAGCCGCTCGTAGATCTTGTCGAGCCAGAACGTGCCCTCGCGGCACGGCGTGCACTTACCGCACGACTCGTGCTTGTAGAACTCGGTCCAGCGGCGCACCGCGCGCACCACACACGTTGTCTCGTCGAAGATCTCGAGCGCCTTGGTCCCCAGCATCGAACCGGCGGCGCCCACGCCCTCGTAGTCCAGCGGCACGTCGAGGTGCTCGTCGGTCAGCAGCGGCGTCGACGACCCGCCTGGGGTCCAGAACTTCAGCCGGTGCCCGGCGCGCACCCCGCCGGCGTAGGCGAGCAATTCGCGCAGCGTGATGCCGAGCGGGGCCTCGTACTGGCCGGGCCGGGCGACGTGCCCGGACAGCGAATACAGCGTGAAGCCGGGTGATTTCTCGCTGCCCATCGAGCGGAACCACTCGACGCCGTTGAGGATGATCGGCGGGACGCTGGCGATGGTCTCGACGTTGTTGATCACCGTGGGGGATCCGTAGAGGCCGGCCACCGCGGGGAACGGCGGGCGCAGCCGCGGCTGGCCGCGCCGGCCCTCCAGCGAGTCCAGCAGCGCGGTCTCCTCGCCGCAGATGTACGCGCCGGCACCGGCGTGCACCACCAGCTCCAGGTCGAAGCCGGAGCCGTTGATGTCGCGACCCAGGTAGCCGGCGGCGTAGGCCTCGGCCACCGCGTTCTGCAGCCGGCGCAGCACCGGCACCACTTCCCCGCGCACGTAGATGAACGCGTGGCTGGCCCGGATCGCGTAGGAGGCGATGATGACGCCCTCGACGAGCAGGTGCGGCGTGGCGAACATCAGCGGAATGTCTTTGCACGTACCGGGTTCCGACTCGTCGGCGTTGACCACCAGGTAGTGCGGCTTGGCCGCCGGGCCGCTGTCGCCCTGCGGGATGAACGACCACTTCGTCCCCGTCGAGAAGCCCGCGCCGCCGCGGCCGCGCAGGCCGGAGTCCTTGACGGCCCCCATCACCTCGTCGGGGTCCATCGCCAGCGCCTTCTGCATGGCCTGGTAGCCGTCGTTGCGGCGGTAGGTCTCCAATGTCCACGACTCGGGATCGTCCCAGTAGCGGCTGATCACCGGAGTCAACGGCGTGGCCTGCGCGCCGGCGTCGGCCATCAGTCTTCCTTCCCGGGGGCCGGCGGCGCCTCCATGCCGAGTTCCCTGGCCACCTTCAGCCCGGCCAATGTCGCCGCGCCCGCGCCGCCCTGGCCCTCGTCGGGGCGCTCGTCGGGCAGGCCGGCCAGGATGCGTGACGTCTCGCGGAACACGCACAGCGGGGCGCCGCGGGTGGGCGCGGCCGGCTTGCCCGCCCGCAGGGAGTCCACCAGTTCGCGCGCCGATTCCGGTGTTTGGTTGTCGAAGAACTCCCAGTTGACCATCACCACCGGCGCGTAGTCGCACGCCGCGTTGCACTCGATGTGTTGCAGGGTGACCGACCCGTCGTCGGTGGTCTGGTCGTTGCCGATGCCCAAATGCTCCTTGAGGGAGTCGAATATCGCGTCGCCGCCCATGACGGCGCACAGCGTGTTGGTGCAGACACCGACCAGGTAGTCGCCGGTGGGCCCGCGCCGATACATCGTGTAAAAGCTTGCCACCGCGGACACTTCGGCGCCGGTCAACCCGAGCTGCTCGCCGCAGAACTCCAGGCCCGCCGGGGTGAGGTAGGAGTCCTGCGCCTGCACCAGGTGCAGCAACGGCAGCAGCGCCGAGCGCTTGTTGGGGTAGCGGCCGATGATCTCCTTGGCGTCGACCTCGAGGCGCGAGCGCACCTCGGGCGAATACGACTGCGGCGCACCCTCGGTCACGAACGCGTTGGGTTCCTCCGGCGGCGGTCCGAGCCGGATGAACACCGGCTGACCCTGCGGTCCGGTCATCGGTCGACCCCGCCCATCACCGGGTCGATGCTGGCGACCGCGGCGATCAGGTCCGCGACCATCCCGCCCTCACACATCGCGGCGACGGCCTGCAGGTTGGTGAAGGACGGGTCCCGGTAGTGCACCCGGTATGGCCGGGTGCCGCCGTCGCTGACCATGTGCACCCCGAGCTCGCCGCGCGGCGATTCCACCGCGGTGTAAACCTGGCCGGCCGGAACGCGGATGCCCTCGGTGACGAGCTTGAAGTGGTGGATCAGCGCCTCCATCGAGCTGCCCATGATCTTCGCGATGTGCTCGGGCGAGTTGCCCAGGCCGTCGGGCCCCAGCTTCAGGTCGGCGGGCCAGGCGATCTTGCGGTTCTCGACCATCGTCGGCCCCGGCCGCAACTTGTCCAGACACTGCTCCACGATCTTGATCGACTCCCACATCTCCTTGACGCGAATGATGTAGCGCCCGTACGCATCACAACCGTCGTCGGTGATGACGTCGAACTCGTAGTTCTCGTAGCCGCAATAGGGTTCGCTCTTGCGCAGGTCGTGCGGCAGCCCGGTGGAACGCAGAATGGGCCCGGTGATGCCCAGCGCCATGCAGCCGGTCAGGTCGAGGTAGCCCACGCCCTCGGTGCGCGCCTTCCAGATAGCGTTCTCGTTGAGCAGGTCGCCCATTTCGCGCAGCGGCTGCTTCAACTCCTTGAGCGCCTCGGCGATCTCGGTTTCCGCGTTGGGCGGCAGGTCCTGCGCGACCCCGCCGGGCCGGATGTAGGCGCTGTTCATCCGCAGGCCGGTGATCGACTCGAACAGCTTCAGCACGATCTCGCGGCCGCGGAAGCCGACGAACATCGGGGTCATCGCGCCCAGTTCCATGCCGCCGGTCGCCAGCGCGACCAGGTGCGACGAGATCCGGTTGAGCTCCATCATCATCACCCGGATGACGTTGACCCGCTCCGGAATCTCGTCGGTGATGCCGAGCAGCTTCTCCACGCCCAGGCAGTAGGCGGTCTCGTTGAAAAATGGTGACAGGTAGTCCATTCGGGTCACGAACGTGACGCCCTGGGTCCAGTAACGGTATTCGAGATTCTTCTCGATCCCGGTGTGCAGGTAGCCGATTCCGCACCGGGCCTGCGTGACAGTTTCGCCCTCGATCTCGAGGATCAGCCGCAGCACGCCGTGCGTGGACGGGTGCTGGGGGCCCATGTTGACGACGATGCGCTCGCCGGGGTCGGCGTTGCGGGCGGCGTCGACGATCTGGTCCCAGTCCTGACCGCCGGCGACCAGAACCGTCTCAGGATCAGTCATTCCTCTCGTTTGAGTCATTAGTTGTAACCCCTGCGTTCGTCGGGCGGAGGTATCTGCGCACCCTTGTACTCGACCGGAATGCCGCCCAGCGGATAGTCCTTGCGTTGCGGGTGCCCGTGCCAGTCGTCGGGCATCTCGATCCTGGTGAGCGACGGGTGGCCGTCGAAGATGATCCCGAAGAAGTCGTAGGTCTCGCGCTCGTGCCAGTCGTTGGTGGGGTACACGCCGTACAGCGACGGGATGTGCGGATCACTGTCCGGCGCAGCCACTTCCAGCCGCAGCCGACGGTTGTGGGTGATCGACTGCAGGGGGTAGACGGCGTGCAGCTCCCGGCCCGTCTCGTGCGGGTAATGCACCCCGTTGACGCCCAGGCACATCTCGAACCGCAGGTCGGGTTCGTCGCGCAGCCGCTGGGCGACCTGGGGCAGCAGATCGCGGCGCACGTGCAGGGTCAGCTCGTCGCGGTCGACCACGACCTTCTCGATCGCGTCGTCGAATTCGATGCCGTTGCGGCCCAGCGCCTCCGCCAGCCGGTCGGCGATGTCGTCGAAGTAACCGCCGTAGGGTCGGGGGCTGCCGCCCGGCAGCGTGATCTCGCGCACCAGCCGCCCGTAACCGGAGGTGTCACCGGTGCCGCGCACCCCGAACATGCCGCGACGGACGTCGATCACCTCTTCGTCGGCCGTCGGGACCGATCCCCCCACTTCGCTGGCCGCTACCGTCGGGTCGTGTTCGGGCGAGCTCATCGCAGCAGCCCGCGCATCTCGATCGTGGGCGTGGCCGCCAGCGCGGCCTGTTCGGCTTCGGCGATGGCTTCCTCGCGGTTGACGCCCAGCGGCATCTCCTGAATCTTCTCGTGCAGCTTCAGGATTGCGTGCAGCAACATCTCGGGGCGGGGCGGGCAGCCGGGCAGGTAGATGTCGACCGGGACGACGTGATCGACACCCTGCACGATCGAGTAGTTGTTGAACATCCCGCCCGACGACGCGCACACGCCCATGGCCAGCACCCATTTGGGCTCGCCCATCTGGTCGTAGATCTGGCGCAGCACCGGGGCCATCTTCTGGCTGACCCGACCGGCCACGATCATCAGGTCGGCCTGCCGGGGCGTCGCCGAGAACCGCTCCATGCCGAAGCGCGCGATGTCGAACCTCGGTCCGGCGGTTGCCATCATCTCGATCGCGCAGCACGCCAGCCCGAACGTCGCCGGCCACAACGAGTTCTTGCGGACGTAGCCGGCCACCTTCTCGACGGTGGACAGGAGGATGCCACCGGGCAGCTGTTCTTCCAGGCCCACTCTTTACCTCAATCCCATGTCAGGCCGCCGCGGCGCCACACGTAGGCGTAGGCCACGAAGACCGTGAGCATGAACACCACCATCTCGACCAACGCAAAGGTCCCGAGCGCGTCGTAGCTAACGGCCCAGGGATACAAGAACACGATTTCGATGTCGAAGACGATAAACAGCATTGCGGTCAGGTAATACTTCACCGGGAACCGCTGTCCGGCCGTTGCGTGCGGGCCGCTCACAGGGGATTCCGTGGGCTCGATCCCGCATTCGTAGGCCGCCAGTTTCGACTTGTTGTAGCGCTTCGGCCCGGCCACGCTCGCGATTCCGACCGAGCCGATGGCAAAGGCGGCGGCAATCCCGCCGAGTACCAGGATGGGTATGTAGACGTTCAACTCGCTCCATGATCCGTCGTAATGCGGCCGCCTTTTCAACTGAGCGGGCGGCCGGGCGGTGACCGGGCTGCTGTGACGAACCGGGTCTGTGGCCCGTCACAGTGACCTTCAACATAGCGTCGTTGGCGTCGGCGCACGTGCTCGGGGTGGTGCTATTTGCCCGGTTGTAACGTCCCCGCGTCCGGGCGAGTCGTCGCGGGGGTGCTGAGCACCCGCCCACACGGCCTACGGTTCCGTGTCGGCGCAGGTGAGAGCGGTAATTGCTAGCGGGCGGGGGCGCGGAGCAACCCGAGCACCGTGCGGCCCAGCACGATGGGGTCCAGCGGGTGCGGCACGGCGGCGTCGGCGCGCGACCAATTGGCCAGCCACGCGTCGTCGCGGCGGCCGGTGAGCACCACGATCGGCGGGCAGGTCTCGAGTTCGTCCCTGAGCTGTTTGGCGATGCCCATGCCGCCGGTGGGCGTCGCCTCGCCGTCGAGAATGGCCAAGTCGATGCCGCCCTCGTCCATCGTGCGGACCACCATGGGCCCGGTCGCCACCTCGACGTAGGTCAACTCGGGGAGGTCCGGGTGCAGCTGCTTGCCCAACGCGCGCTTCACCCGTTCGCGGGTTTCGACGTTGTTGCTGTAGACGAGGATCCGCAGGGCGCTGCTGGAGTCGGGCACGCTCAGATGGTACTGGTGGCGCGCAAGCCCTACCGGGTTGCCCGAACGAAGACCGCCTGCGCGGCCGCCGTCGCGGTCGCGCCGATCATGCCGAACCTGTTCCAGCCCAGGTCGAATTGGGACCGGTCGACCTTCGTTTCCCCGGCGATCTGAATCGAACCGTCCTCCAGCTCGGTGATCGTGACCGGCAGGGGCAGCGGCGCGGTGACGCCCTTGATGGTGAGGCTGGCTCGAAGGTCGGCGGCCCTGCCCCGGGTCGGGTTTACCGCGGTGACGACGACGCTGATTTCGGGGAAACGCTCGACGTCGAAGAAATCGGGCGAGCGCAGGTGCTTGTCGCGACGGCCGATGCCGGTGGACAGCGACGCGGCCCGGATGTCGACGCGGCCGAAAACCGCGCCCTTGCCGGTGAGCTGCCCGTCGCCGCCGAACTCGCCGAAGCGGCCCTTGACGTTCACCAGGCCCCAGAAGTTCCTCACCTTGAAGGTGACGGCCGAGCGGTCGGGAACCAGGGTCCACACGCCGGCCAGGTCGGGATCGCTCAGCAGTGTTTCCAGTGTCGTCATCGTCCCCCCCTGTACTGGTGGCAAATCTAGTCGTTAGGTGAGCAGCGGCGCGATGTCGGCGGGGTCGAAGTATTCGTCGATCCGTTCGATGAGCCCGTCGGCGCCCACCTTGATCACGATGCAGACTCGCATGGAGATCGATTGGCCGGCACGGCCGGTGGCGTTCAGGATGTGCTGCTGGACGAAGCCCGCGACGGAGCCATCATCGAAGAGCCGTCGGTCGATGATGTCGTAGTGGCGCTCGGTGGTGGCGGTGATGAACCAGTCGATGACCCGCATCGCCCGGGCCTTGTCGTTATCGCGGGGCGCGCCGGTGCGCCAGACCGCGATGTCGTTGCTCCACAGTCGATCGACCGCGGCGGCGTCGCCGCTCTCGATCGCCGCGAACAGGCGGTCGGCCACGTCGACGACGGTCTGTGCGGTGGCAGCGGACATGGGGCTCCTAAGTCTGATTGTCGGGTTCCTCCTCGCGCCGCTGCGCGGCGCGCATCGTCACCCTCCTAGTCCGATTGCTCGTATCCGGGATGGGCGACGGCCAGGCGACGCCGGACCAGGATGCGCAGGCAGGCGGTGACGTCGTCGGCGCGGCCGTCCAGCTCGCCGGCCCGGATCGCGGCGGCAAGCGCTTCCTCGTCGGCGAAGCCCAGGCCGGCCAGCGCCGCGCCGGCCTCCGCCTCGCTCTCGTCGAGCAGTTCGCGCTCGACGATGCGCAACGCGTTCGCGGCCACCCTGGCGTGGAAGTTGACCTGCCCGCTGGTCGCCTCGCGGACGTCGGTTTCGAGGAACTCGGCCACCGCGGCGACGAGCTCGGCCGCGAGCGGGCGTCCGTAGGCGCCGATCACGGGGTCCGCTCCAGCAGGTCGAGCAGGTCCCACTCGGTCTCGCACACGCGGCGCCCGATCGTCGCCAGCTCCACCGAGCGGAACTCGCCGCTCAGGTGCCGCTCGGCCTGGTAGCGGCAGATGACACCCCAGCGCAGCGTCGCCAGCACCAGCCACCAGTGAAACGCCACCCGGTCGACGCTAGCCGCACCGGCCTGTTCGTAGGCATGGAGAAAGGCCTCGATGCTGCCGAGGCCGCCGGCCGCCAGGCCGGCCGGGGCGCCGAACCGCCAGGCCCGGATGCAGAACCACGCCAGGTCCTCGTAAGCCTCGCCTAGGTGGACCAGCTCCCAGTCCAGGACGGCGGCCAGGTCCGACCCGTCGACGATGAGGTTGCCCATCCGGTAGTCGCCGTGCACCAGGACCGGGTTCGACGGCTCGGTGTTGTTGGGCCGGTTGGCCTCGAGCCAGCGAAACGCCCACTCGAACGTGGCGGTGGTGTCGTCCATGGCGTCGAGCCGCTCGCGCCACTGCGCGAGTTGGTCCTCGTGTGCCAGGCCGGGAATGTCCGGATCGGCGCGATGGATGGCGGCCAGCGCCCACGCGCACTGCTGCAGCAGTCGGCTGCGGCCCGCTTGGCCGTCGGAGGCGTCGAGCCGACGCTGGATGCGCCGGACAATCGTCTCGCCCTTGATCTCGTCGCAGATCAGGAACGGATTGCCCAGTGCGGCAACGGAATCGTCGGCGACCAGGATGTGGGGGACCGGCGCTCCGGACGCCGCGGCCGCGGCCTGGGCGCGGGCCTCCAGCTCCATGCCGGCATGCACGTCGTCTGGCGGGCCGGTGCGCAGGATCAGCGAACGGCGCTGTTCGCCGGTGACGGCGTCGAACGCCCACGTGGTGCGGCTGGCGCCGCCGGTCAGCGCCCGCAGCTTCTCGATCGTGACGGACCCGCCCAGTATCGGGCGCAACACCACGGACAAGCTCTCCTGCAGCGTCACTTGTGGCCAAACTTGAACAGCCGCTGCGCCACCCGCCGGATCTGGATCTCCTCGGCGCCCTCGGTGATCCGGTAGCGGCGGTGATGGCGGTAGATGTGCTCGAACTGCTCGTGGCGGCTGTAGCCGAGGCCGCCGAAGACCTGCATGGCCCGGTCGGCCGCGTCGCAGACCAGCCGGTTGGCGCGGTAATTGGCCATCGACACCTTGTCCGAGACCTCCATGTGGTGGTTGCGGTCCAGATGCCAGGCCGCGTATTGCACCAGTAGCCGCACCATCTGGGCCTCGGTCTGCAGCTCGGCCAGCGGCCATTGCACGGCCTGGTTGACCGACAGCGGCTTGCCGAAAACCGTGCGGCCACCGGCGTATTCGGCGGCGCGGTCGATGCAGTACTGGGCGGCGCCCAGGCTGCTCGCCGCCTGCCGGATCCGGTTCTCGTGCAGGAAGGTCTGCGCGACTTCCAGGCCGCGGTCCACCTCGCCGAGCACGCCGTCGGCGGGCACCCGCACGTCGGTCAGCTCGACCTCGCCGTGGTCGGTGGGCATGTTGAACGTCCACCAGTAGTAGGGCACACGGAACCCGGGCGCATCCGTCGGGACGAGGAACGCGGTGATGCCCAGCGCGGCCCCCGGTTCGCCCGAGGTGCGCGCGAAGATCAGGTCGTGGGTGGCGCGGTGCACCCCGGTGTTGAACCGCTTCGAGCCGTTGAGCACCCACCCGTCGCCGTCGCGTTCGGCGCGGGTCTCCAGCCAGGTCGCGTCGGAGCCGTGCCGAGGCTCGGTCAGCCCGAACGCCATCGACCGCTCCCCGGTGATCAACGCCTCCGACCAGTCGCGGCGCTGCTCGTCGGTGCCGAAGCGTTCCATCATGATCACCTGCGGGAAATTTCCGACGATCGACGACTCGTTCTGCAGGTCGTTGTGCAGCCCAAGGCCCTTGTGCGCCAAGTATTCCCGAATGACGGCCATGTCCAGGTTGGTGCCGTCGCGGCCGCCCAGCGACGCCGGCAGACCGTAGCGCAGCCAGCCCGCCTTGTCGGCCCGCCTGCGCATCTCGGCGAGCAGATCTTCCCACTCGCGTGACGGGATGCCGTCGTTGTCCCAGTCGGTGCGGGCATGTTCGCGGCGATGGTCGAAATACTGGATGTTGTCGCGTTCCAGGGGCTTGATCTCCGACTCGATGAACGCGTCCATCTCGGCGAGCACTCCCGGAAGATGCTCTGGCAGAGTGAAATCCACGGTTACTCCTTTGTGCCGTAGAGGGTTTTCTTCCAGACCGTCGACAAGGTGGTGATGGCGTCGTGGTCGCTGATCTGCAGGCCCAGGCCGGACGGGCCCGCGAAGACGGTGGTGAAGTTCTCGAACAACAGCGCGATCGCGGCCGCCGTGTGTTGGGGGTTGAGCTCGGTTCCGTAGCCCTGCTGCTGCGCGCGGCGCACCGAGGCGGCGACGATGTCCATGCCGAAGCGCCGGAACTCGTTCTGCACGCGCGCAAAGCGCGGCTGGGTGGCCGCCAGCTGTGCCACGGCGATCATGATGCCGATGTTCTGCTTGAACATGTTCCAGTACCCGGTGACCACCGACGTGAAGAACGCGTCGTCATCCGGGGATTCGGGTAGCTCGAGGCGCAGTCCGGGCGGCGCCACGACCTCGTGCAGGAACGACTCCGCCAGCGCGGCCAGCAGGTCTTCCTTGTCGGCGAAATACCGGTAGAACACGGCGGGCGACTTGCCCGCGGCGGACGTGATGTCGGCCAGCGTGGTGCCGTGAAAGCCGCGCTCGGCGAACAGTTTCCGGGCGGCCTGTTCGATGGCCTGCCTGGTCTGGCGGCCCTTTGCGGTCAACGAGTCGGCCGGCATCAGTTCCGGATTCGGTCGCCGGCGCGCAGCAGCGCGCTCGGCAGGTCATGGCCGACAACGGATTTGGCGACTCCGGCCGCGGCGATGGCGGCCCGCAGGTCCACGTCGACGTCGACGCCGCTGTCGGTCAGCAGGTAGACGAGGTCCTCGGTGGCGATGTTGCCGGTGGCGCCCGGGGCGAACGGGCAGCCGCCGAGCCCGCCGACCGAGGCGTCCAGCCTCGTCACCCCCGCCTCGACCGCCGTGTACGCGCTGGCCAGCCCGGCGCCGCGGGTGTTGTGGAAGTGCCCGCCCAGCGGCATGTCACCGATCACCGGACGCAGTTGGGCGACGAGCGAACTCACGCGTCGCGGGGTGGTGGTGCCGATGGTGTCCGCGACGGAGAACCGGTCGACGCCTTGATCGCGGGCGGCCGCGCCGATCTCGAGCACCCGCTCGGGCGGCGTCGGGCCGTCGAACGGGCAGTCCCACGCGGTGGCGACGATCACCTCGACGGTGACGCCGGCGCCATGCGCGATGGCGACGATCTCCCCGATCTGCCTGGCGGCCTCGGCGCTGTCGCGCCCGACGTTGGCCTCGCTGAACGCGTCGCTGGCGGCGACCACGTATTCGATGGAGCGCAGCCCCGCGGCGACCGCGCGGCGGGCACCGTTGGGGCTGGCGACCAGGGCGGAGAACTCGATGTCGGGGTAGTCGTGCAGGTGCGCGGCGACTTCGGCGGCATCGGCCATCGACGGCACCTTCGACGGCGACACGAACGCGGTGGCCTCGACCTCGCGCACCCCGGTGGCGGCCACCGCGGCCAGCAGTTCCAGCTTGGCGGACAACGGGATTGGCTTTTCGATCTGCAGGCCGTCGCGCAGGGACACCTCGCGAATGTCGACGTGGGTGTTCATAAAACCCCCTCGGCCCTTAGTTCTTCGAGCTCCATTGCGGTCTTGCCGAGCAGCCCGATGTAGACGTCGTCGTTGTGTTGTCCCGGGCGGGCGGGTCCGGCGTTGCGGACGCCGCCGGGGGAGTCCGAGAGCACCGGGATCACGCCCGGTCCCAGCACGTTGCGGCCGATCCGTTCGTCGTAGTGCTCGACCAGCATGCCGCGGGCCCGCAGCTGCGGGTCGTCGACCACCTGGGCGACCGTGTTGATCGGACCGGCGATCACCCCTGCGGCACTGAGGGTTTCGATGATGTCACCGGGCTGGCGTTCCGAGGCCCACGCGCCGATGATCTCGTCGAGTTCGTCTTGGTTGCGGCCGCGGCCGCCGTGCGTGGCGAACCGGTCGTCGGTGGCCAGTTCCGGGCGCCCCATCGCCTTGCACAGCCGCGCGAACACGGTGTCCTGGTTGGCGGCGATCACCACCCAGGAGCCGTCGGCGCTGCGGTAGATGTTGGACGGCGCGATGCCCTCCAGCCTGGTGCCCGACGGCCCGCGCACCACGCCCCCGACGTCGTAGTCGGGGATCGTGGATTCCTGTACCGCCAAGCAGGATTCGGTCAGCGCAACGTCGACCACCTGTCCGCGCCCGGTGACGCCGCGGCGGTACAGCGCGGCCAGCGCGCCCTGGGCGCCGAACATGCCGGCCAGGCTGTCGCCGAGCGAGAGCGCCAGCCGGGGCGGCGGCCCGCCGGGGAATCCGTTGAGGTGCCGCAGCCCGCTCGCGGCCTCGGCCACCGACGCGTAGCCGGCCTTGTGCGCCTCGGGCCCGGTCTGTCCGTAGCCGGACACCCGGACCAGGATGATGCCCGGGTTGCGGTCGGACAGCACGTCGTAGCCCAGCTCCCATTTCTCCAGGGTGCCCGGGCGGAAGTTCTCGACGACGATGTCGGACTTCGCGACGAGGTCGAGGAACAGCCCGCGGCCGCGGGGCTTTCGCAGATCGAGCGTGATGGCCCGCTTGTTGCGCGCGTGCACCGTCCAGAACACGTGGTGCCCGTCCACTTCGGCCTGGCCCCAGGTCCGCAGCGGGTCCGGCGCGCCGGGGGGTTCCACCTTGATGACGTCGGCGCCCATGTCGCCGAGCAGCCGGCCGGCGAACGGCCCGGCGATCAGGGTGCCGAGTTCCAGCACCCGCACTCCGTCCAGTGGGCCCGTCACTCTTTGCTCGCGAAGTCGTGGCGGACCAGCCAGTCGGTGACCACGTCGACGGCGTGCCGCAGCTTGTCCCGCTGGTCGGGGCCGGCGTAATAATGTGTGGCGCCGGGGATTTCGTGCATCTCCTTGTCCGGGTGCCCGATCGCCTGGTAGAGCCGCCGGGTGTGGCTGGGCGTGCAGGCGTCGTCGGCCAGGTTACCGATCACCAGCGCCGGGACCGCGAGGTCGCGCCCGCAGGCTACCCCGTCGCCGCGGGCGTCGTCGTAGCTCCATTGCGAGAGCCAGCCGCGCAGCGTGCAGAAGCGGGCCAACCCGACCGGGCTCATGTTCACCACTCGAGGATCGCCCAGATAGCACGTCCCCGGGGTGCGTTCGTTGGGATCGACGCTCGGGTCGAGCCAGCGCGGGTCGGCCATGGTGCCGTGCACGACGAAGCAGAATTCTTCGTCGGGGCGCCCGGCGGCCCGCAGTTCGGCCAGCTTGTCCTTGACCCACGCGGTGATGCGGCGGTTGCGGTCGATCTGGGCCCGCCGGTAGCCGGCCAGGAATTCCTGGCTGTAGGGCGGCTGGTTGGGGTTGTCCGGGTTGTAGAGGTCGAGCTCGGGATCGCGCTTGGTGGGGTCGGATTCGTCGAGGATCGACGCGTCCAGCCATTCGGTGAGCGTGCCGTGCCGGCTGATGTGCGCGGCGAGCAGCATGACGCCGTCGGCCGCGGGCAGGTCGAGCCGTGTCAGGTCGGGGCCGTCCCCGGACGGGCTCGACGTGATGGTCGCGCGCTGGGCCTGCTGCTGGTAGAACATCGACAGCGAGCCGCCGCCGCTCCATCCGGCCAGCACCACCTTGGAATAGCCCAGCCTCTTCTTTGCGTCCTTGATGCACTCGCCGAGGTCCTCGACCACCTTCTCCATCAGCAGCGCCGAATCCGTGCCGCGGAATCGGCTGTTGCAGTAGATGACGTGGTGGCCGGCGCGGGCCAGCGCGCCCGTCATCGGGAGGTATGCGCCGCCGCCGATGGGATGCATGAACACCAGCACGGTGTCGGACGGCTTGTCCCTGGGCTTGAGCAGATAGCTTTCCAGCACCGTGATCTCCGCCAGCCCGCCGTACACGTCGCGGACCGCGGAATTGTTCTGGAACGCAACGAGATACGGGATGCGGTCGTATTCGTGTTTCATCAGTGCTGCCCGAGGTCGTGCGCCAGCACCTCGGCCGACGGGCTCAGCCGCCGGCGGGTGTCGACGGCGATGACCTGCCAGTCCACCCGCGCATGCTCGTCGAACTTGCGGCGCGCGCGTTCCCGCGCCTTCTCCGGCGCGCCGTGGTGAACCCCTTGCGGTGCATGGGTGATCAGGCCCGGCGGCATCGGGATGCCGTAGAGCGACCCGCCGTGGAAGAAGGCGATCTCGTCGTAGTCGACGTTGCGGTGATACCAGGGCGTGCGCTCGGTGCCGGGGACGCCTTCGGCCGGCTTGGGCAGGAAGTTCATCACGTAGACGCCGGTGGCCTGCATGAACAGATGCACTGTCGGCGGCAGGTGGACGCTGTCCGAAGTGATTACGTTGTAGTCGGCGATGTTGAACGTGAACGGAAAGTTGTCACCGCGCCAGCCTTCGACGTCGATCGGATTGTGTTGGTAGAACAGCGTTGTCGGCCCGCCCTCATGGACGAGCCGCACCTCGTACTCGTCACGGCCGTCGTCGTCGATCGGCTCCGGCTCGGGGATCGTGGCCTGCGACGGGTCGAACGGAAAGTGGCGCCCGAGCGCCCCGGGCGGCGGCACCCGGAACTCGTCGCTGGCCTCGATCATCAGCAGCGTCGTCTCGGTATCGGGCAGGTGCCGCCAGGTGCAGGCCTTCGGGATGTAGACCCAATCGCCCTCCCGGTAGCGCAGCGGCCCGAATTCCGTCTCCAGCAGGCCCGCGCCGCGGTGCACGAAGCACAGCAGGTCCCCGTCGACATGACGGGCGTAGAACGGCATCGCCTCGTGGCGGCGGCTCAACAGGATTCGGCAGTCGTCGTTGCTGAACATCAGCAGCGGCCCGCCACCGGCGTCGGTGGCATCACTGGGTTTCAGCTCGCCGGCGAGCACGTCGACCGGCCGCAGCGGGCCGACCGACCGATAGGCAGTGGGGTCGTGGCGGCGGTACATGTTGGCGGTCCGGCCGGTGAATCCGCCCCGGCCCAGCTCGTCGTCCTTGAGCCCGTCGAGATCGGCGTGCAGCCGCCGCGGCGTCTTCCCTTTTCGCAGGTGAATGAAGGATTCCATAGGTCACTCCAGGCGCGGGGCGGGCGAAACTGAAAGTGACATTACTTTTTGTTTTGGTGTCACACAAGGGCGGAACAGACACGGAACCGCGTTCGCCCGGCGGCGAGTCTGCGTCTATCGCAAATGAGCCGAAACCCCCACCGCCCCGAGCGTGAAGCTGCTGCGGGATTCCGCGCTGATTTTCGCAGTGGGTTCACGCTCGGCGGCGGTGCTTCATCCCCCGCCACGGAGCGAAGCACCGCAGGCAGCTGCCTGCGCACTGTCGCGATCAGCGGGACGACATACGGCCGTCAGTCGCGGATGCGCACCACGACTTTGCCCTTGGCCGTGCGGTTCTCGAGCGATGCGACCGCCGCGGCCGCCTGCTCCAGCGGGTAGACCTCCGGCGTGGGGGCGGCCAGCTGGCCCGAGCTCAGCAGCCGCTCGAGCCCGGCCCACTGCTCGGCCAGCGCGTCCGGGTGCGTCGCGGTCCAGGCTCCCCAGCCCACGCCGACGACGTCAATGTTGTTGAGCAGCAGCCGGTTCACCTTGACGGTCGGAATCTCCCCGCCGGTGAACCCGATGACCAGCAGCCGGCCGCCGGGCGCGAGCGAACGCAGCGAATCGGTGAAACGGTCGCCGCCGACCGGGTCGACCACCACGTCGACGCCGCGGCCCCCGGTGAGCTCCTTGACGGCGTCCTTGAACCCCTCGGCCAGCACCACGTCGGTGGCGCCGGCGGCCGTCGCGACGTCGGCCTTGTCCGCGGTACTGACGACCGCGATCGCGCGCGACGCCCCGAGCAGCGATGCCAGCCGCAGCGTCGAGGTTCCGATCCCGCCCGCCGCGCCGTGCACCAGCACGGTCTCGCCCTGGGCCAACCGGCCGCGCACGGTCAGCGCGAAGTACACCGTCAGGTCGTTGAACAGCAGGCCGGCGCCCGCCTCGAAGCTCACGTTGTCCGGCAGCTTGAACACCCGGTCGGGCTGCACGACGGCCACCTCGGCCATGCCGCCGGACAGCATCGTCAGCCCGACGACCCGGTCGCCGGCCTTGACGTGGCTGTTGTCCGGCGCCGACCGCACCACGCCGGCGATCTCGGCGCCGAGCACGAACGGCGGCTCCGGCCGGTACTGATACAGCCCGCGGGTCAGCAGCGCGTCGGGGAACGCCGCGCCGGCCGCGTGCACCTCGACGACCACACCGTCCCCAGCGGGTTCGTCGACCTCCGCCACCTCGATCGCGTCTGGACCATCTAGCCGAGTCACCCGTGCCGCCCGCATGGTCGGACAGCCTAACGCCGGCTCCGAATCCGCCCGCAACGTGCCCATATCGACGGCGCTAACCTCACCTCATGGATTCCTTTCCACTTGGTAGCTATTCGGTTGCCCGCATCGGCTTCGGCGCAATGCAGCTGCCCGGCCCGAACGTTTTCGGGCCGCCGCGGGACCGTGACGAAGCGCTGGCGGTGCTGCGCCGGGCGGTCGAACTCGGCGTCGACCACATCGACACCGCCCAGTTCTACGGCCCCGACGTGGCCAACGAGCTGATCCGCGAGGCGCTGCATCCGTACCCGGAGAACCTGGCCCTGGTGAGCAAGGTCGGCGGGCGGCGTGACGAATCCGGAGCCTGGCTGCCGGTCGACGAGCCGGCCGACTTGCGCCGCGACATCGAAGCCAACCTGAGCGCTCTCGGCGTGGACCAACTGGCCGCGGTCAACCTGAGGCTCTTCGAGAGCGACGGGCCCGACGAACTGTTCGACGAGCAGCTCTCGGTGATGATCGACGCGCGTGACGAGGGACTGATCGGCGGGATCGGGCTGAGCAGCATCAACCGTGAGCACCTGCTGCACGCCCTCGAACGGACCGAGATCGCCTGTGTGCAAAACGCTTTCAACCTCGTTCAGCGAGAGTCGGCCGCGGTACTGGAGGAATGTACTCGGCGGGGGATTGCGTTCGTCCCCTTCTTTCCGCTCGGCGCGGCCTTCGTCAAGCCGAACCCGGTGCTCACCAACCCGCTGGTGGTCGACACCGCCCGGCGTCTCGGCCGGACTCCCGCTCAGGTCGCGCTGGCGTGGACGCTGAGCGTGGCGCCCAACGTGCTCCTGATCCCGGGTACCTCATCGGTGGCGCACCTCGAAGAGAACATGGACGTCGCGTCCGTCGAGCTGGACGACGACACCCGCGAACGCCTGAACGCCGTCGCTGCTTGACGCGCGTCCGACCCGCCACCGCCGCCGACGCCGCGGCGTGCGCCGACATCTACCGGCCCTACGTGCTTGACACCGTCATCTCGTTCGAGACGGAGGTGCCGACCGTCGAGGAGATGGCGCGCCGCATCGCGGGCGCCCACGAGTGGCTGGTGCTCGAGGACTCCGACGTCGTGAGCGGTTACGCCTATGCGCACCAGTTCAATCCGCGTGCGGCGTACCGATGGTCGGTCGAGACGAGCATCTACCTCGCCCCGGATCGACTGCGCCGCGGCGGGGGCCGGCTGCTCTACACCGAACTGCTGCGCCGGCTCGCCGAACGCGGTTTCCGGCGGGCGTTCGCCGGCATCGCCCAACCCAACGAGGCCAGCAACGCGCTGCACAAGGCGTTCGGCTTTCGGCCGGTGGGCTACTACCCGCGCGTGGGGTGGAAGCTTGGCGCCTGGCAGGACGTGGAGTGGTGGCAGCTCGACCTGCTCGGCCCCGACGAGGATGCGGACGCGCCGCGACCGATCGCTACTTGAGTTCGGCCGACGACAGCCCCAGCAGCCGCCGCGCGACCACCAGCTGCTGGATCTGTTGGGTGCCCTCGAAGATGTCGAGGATCTTGGAGTCGCGCGCCCACTTCTCCAGCATGGACTGCTCGGAATACCCTGCGGTGCCCGCCAATTCGACGGACTTGAGGGTGACGTCGCTGGCCATCCGCCCGGCCTTGGCCTTGCTCATCGAGGCCTCTTTGGAGTTGGGGATCTTGTTGTCGGCCTGCCACGCCGCGCGCAGCGACAGCAGGTAGCTGGCCTCCCAGTCGGCCTCCATCCGCAGGAACTCCGCCGCGGCCGCGCTTTGGGCGTGCGACGGCCGGTCGTAGGAGATCTCGACCCCGGCCTCGGTGAGGATCTTGCGGATTTCCTCCAGCGCGGCGCGGCCGACCCCGATGGCCATGGCGGCGACGATCGGGCGGGTGTTGTCGAAGGTCTCCATCACCCCCGAAAAGCCCTTGCCCACCTCGATTTCGGGGTTGCCCAGCAGGTTGTCCTTGGGGATGCGGACGTTGTCGAACCGGATCGCCGCGGTGTCCGAACCCTTGATGCCGAGCTTGTGCTCGAGGCGTTCGACGGTGACGCCGGGATGTTCGCGCGGCACGATGAACGACTTGATCGCGGCGCGGCCCTGTGATTTGTCCAGCGTGGCCCACACCACGATGTGGGTGGCGCGCGAACCCGCGGTGACGAAGATCTTCTCGCCGTTGATGACGTACTCGTCGCCGTCGAGCTTGGCGGTGGTGGACACAGCCGCGGAGTCGGATCCGAAGCCGGGTTCGGTGATCGCCATCGCCGCCCAGACCTTGCCCAGGCGTTGCAGTTGTTCGTCGGTGGCGACCGCGGAGATGGCGGCGTTACCGAGCCCCTGATAGGGAACCGACAGCATCATCGCGACGTCGCCCCAGCAGGCTTCCATCGTCTGCAGCAGCGCGGCCATGTTGGCGCCGTTGTGGTTTCGGTCCCTGTCCTCGTCCTCGTCGCGCAGCGCGTCGGCACCGGCGAAGGCCACCGATTCGGATGCGCCCTCGAAAAGGCTGATCAGGGTGTCGAGCTCGACCGGGTAGGCGTGCTCCTTGAGGTCGTATTTGCGTGCGATCGGCCGCATCATCTCGGCGGCGCCCTGGTGGGTCTTGACGATCACCGACTGCAGCTTGCGGGGAAGTTCCAGATTGATTGCCATGGTTGAACTTTCGGCTCGACTCAGATAACGACTCAGATAACGACCTAGATGACGACGACGCCCTCGGCGACGCCGATGGCCCGCAGGTCGCGGTACCAGCGCTCGACCGGGTGCTCCTTGGTGAAGCCGTGGCCGCCGAGCAGTTGCACGCCGTCCAGGCCGATCTGCATGCCCTTGTCGGCGCCGAGCCGCTTGGCCAGCGCCGCCTCCCGGGCGAACGGCAGGCCCTGTTCGGCGCGAGCGGCGCCGCGCCAGGTGATCAGCCGCAGTCCGTCCAACTCGATGGCGATGTTGGCGCACATGAAGGCCACGGCCTGCCGATGCGCGATCGGCTCGCCGAAGGCATGGCGTTCCTTGACGTATGGGACGACGTAGTCGAGGACGGCGTGCGAGGTGCCGACGGCGAGCGCCGCCCAGCCGAGCCGGGACAGCGCGATCGCCTCGGAGTAGTCCTCGTCGCAGGCGTCGTCCTCGCCCAGGCGGGCGCTCAGCGGCACCGACACCCCGGACAGCTCGACCTGGCCCAGGGCCGCGGCGCGTATTCCCATGCTCGGATCCGCTTTGACGGTAAGGCCTTTGGCGGACGATTCGACGATGAACAATGCGGGCTTGCCGTTCAGCTGGGCGCCGACGACGAACAGCTCGGCGTCGGAGGCGGCCGGAACCAACGACTTCACGCCGTCGAGCCGGTAGCCGCTCGGGGTGCGCACGGCGGTGGTCTTCAACCGGGTGGGGTCGAACAGCGGTTGCGGTTCGGCGATCGCCACGCATGCCTGCGGGACGTTCTCGCCGGCGAATTCGTGCAGGTAGGTGGCCTGCTGGTCGGCGCTGCCCCAGTGGGTCAACGCCGCGGCGACGCCGCCGGGCGCCAGGATCGGCAGGGCCAGGCCCATGTCGCCGTAGGCCAGCGCCTCGGCCGCCAGCACGTTGGTCACGCTGGAGCGGTGCGCGGCGATGCCGTCGAAGTCCTCGGGGATGTTGATCGCGGTGATGCCCAACTCGGCGGCCTTCGCGATCAGGTCGGGCGGGTAGGTCGCGGCCTCGTCGGCGTCGTGCGCCGCGGGACGCAGCACCTCGGCGGCGAACTCGTCGAGGGTCTCGACGATCATCTTCTGCTCGTCGTCGGGCGTCAGGTCGAAGTAGTCCTTGCCGCTGGACTTGAGCCGGGTCGGTCCGCCGCGCAGGTTCTGGATCCGCTTGAACTGGCGGGCAGTGGCCCCGGCGGTGGAGAAGATGGCCTTGGTGCCGTAGCCCAGGCTCCGGTTGAGCGGGTCACGCAGGTGGTATTTGTCCAAGAACTCCTGGCCGACCAGTGGCGTGAGCAGCGCCAGGGTGATGTCGATGCCGGTCCGCTTGTGCGGTTGCAGCCCGACGCCGGTCTTGCGGCCGCGGCGCCGGATGCGTGAGCGGGTGTTCTCTGAAGTCTGTTTTGAACCGGAACGGGTGTCGGTCATTTCAGCCTCTGTCGATGGGCGTTGCGGATAAAACCTATCTTACTCCGGAGTAAGATAGATGCGACCACGTGTTAACTAATTCACAAAGAGTAGGCCCGCAGGCGCGAAAGCACCTGCTCGTGCAGCAGTCCGTTGGTTGCCACGGCGCTGCCGGCGTGCGGGCCCGCGGTCCCGTCCAGGCCGGTGAACGTTCCGCCCGCCTCGCGCACCAGGATGTCGAGCGCCGCCAGATCCCACACCGACACCTCCGGTTCGGCGGCGACGTCGACCGCCCCCTCGGCCACCAGGCAGTAAGAGAAGAAGTCGCCGTAGGCCCGCACCCGCCACACCGCATCGGTCAGCCCGACGAAGCGATCGCGCAGGCCGCGTTGCGCCCATCCCGACAGGCTCGAGAACGACAGGCTCGCCGAATCCAGCTGCGCCACTGAGGAAACGGACAGCGGTCGCGGGGGACCGCCGTCGACCGCGGCGAACGCGCCGCGGCCACGCGCCGCCCACCACCGACGGTGCAGCGCCGGTGCACTCACGACGCCGACCGACGAAACGCCGTCCTCGAGCAACGCGATCAGGCTGGCCCACACCGGCACCCCGCGCACGAAATTCTTGGTGCCGTCGATCGGATCGATGATCCATTGCCGCCCGCTGAAGGTGGCGGTTCCACCGAACTCCTCGCCGACGATGCCGTCGCCCGGGCGTTCGCGCCCCAGCACGTCGCGCAGTTCGGTTTCCACCGCGCGATCGGCGTCGGTGACCGGGGTCAGATCGGGTTTGGTGTCGACGCGCAGGTCGAGCGCGCCGAACCGCGCGGCGGTGAGCGCGTCGGCACGGTCGGCCAGCGCGAGCGCCAGCGCCAGGTCGTCGGTCATTGAATCGTCCTACCATGGCCGGATGTGGGAATACGGTGTGCTGATTCTGCTCGTGGCGGTCCTGGGGGTCGCCCTTGCCCAGCGGTTCGCCCCGCGCGGTCCCCGCGGTGAGCTGGCGAGCGGCACGCTGCTGGTGACCGGCGTCAGCCCGCGACCGGACGCGACCGGCGAGCAGTACGTCACCGTCGCCGGCGTCATCAACGGACCCACGGTCAGCGACTACGAGGTGTATCAGCGCATGGCGGTCGACGTCGACCACTGGCCGACCATGGGCCAGCTGCTCCCGGTGGTCTATTCGCCCAAGAACCCCGACAAGTGGCGGTTCGCGCCGGCCGAACCGCCGGCCGCGTAGCGGTCACCCGCCCGCGGGCGGGCGGGTCATCACGGTGAGCCGGGTTCCGTAGCGCGGCAGGACGCCCGACGCCCGGGCCAACGTCCCCGCCGGCATCCCGGGAACGCCCGGGTAGCCGGAACCGACCAGCTCGTCGGTGCCCGGAAGGGTGGTCAGGCCGGCGGGCTCCAGCGCCGACACGCGACCGGCCGACGGCGCCGACCAGCTGGCGGGCACCGACATCGGCCCGAGGGCGTTGGCCCGCCCCATGCTCACCGTGATCGCGTTGGGCATCCCGCCGAGCCCGGAGCTGCCGGCCGCACCGGTCAGATTGGGCAGCAACCCCATGGGCCCGAGCGCGGGTGCGGGCGCCGCGGCGCCGGCCAGATACGTCAGGTTGCTTTGGGCTCCGATGAGCGACACCGGAATGCCCTCGATGCTGGCGAGTGAGCCGGTCGCCGTGTTCGTGGCCAGGATGCCGTCGAGCACGTTCAGGCTGTCCAGCCCGTTGGAGGTGAGGGGAATGGGGCTGAGCTTCAGCAAGTCGTTGAGGTTGTCGTAAATCTGATCGCTCCACGTCCGCAGCGTCTCGTACAAGTCGGCCAACGGGTTGCTGGCCGCCTGATTGGCCGCGGCGGTCTGCTCGTTGACCCCGTCGGGGTTGGTGGTCTGCTGCGGGGACGCGAACGACGTCAGCCGGGAAGCAGCGGCCGAGGTGGCGGCGTAGCCGTTCATCGCGGTCGCGTCCTGGGCCCACATCTCGGCGTACTGGGCCTCGGTGGCCGCGATCGCCGCGGTGTTCTGGCCGAAGAAGTTTGTCGCGATCAGCGCCTGCAGCTGCGCGCGGTTGACCGCGATCACCGGCGGGGGCACCGTCATGGCGAACGCCTGGTCAAACGCCGCCGCCGCGGCCCTTGCCTGCATGGCCGTCTGCTTCGTCTGGTGGGCGGTCGTGGTCAGCCACTCCACGTAGGGAGTCGCCGCGGCGGTCATCGCCGCCGACGCCGGGCCGTGCCAGTGCAGCGTGGTCAGGGCCGAGAGCACCGAGCCATACGTCTCGGCCGTGGTGCCCAATTCGGCGGACAGCGAGTCCCAGCTTCCCGCCGCCGCCAAGAGCGACCCGGAACCCGGACCGCTGTACATCCTGGCGGAATTGAATTCGGGCGGAAAAAAGGCGTAATCCATTGTCAGATCTCCCTTATGGGTGTGCCGGATGAACCGTGCCGAGCCCGAATCGGCACCTTTTCCGCCGCCGGCCCGCCGGCGGTGGTCATAAAAATGTAGGCGTCAATCCGCGTTTGTACTGGAGTTTTAGTGCGAAAAGGCAAGTGGGTCAGGGCGATAACGGATGCTCGATTTCCGAGCCTGAAAACAGCCAAATTCATTTTTGGGGCCGGCCGCCCGAAGCAGAATCCGCCGAGCGGTGCGGCGTCGCGACGACGGTGACGGTCCACCCCGTCGTCGATAGGGACCAATGGCCCCCATTTGTAGACCGAATGCCCCTGGGTCGCGCCGGTCTGTGCTCAATAGCGTTGGGTGGGGCGAATCCGTGATTTGCCCCGCCCGACCAGCACAGGAGACCGCGATGCTTCAGCCAGCCCCGACGGTCGTCGCGGGTGTTGGCCCGGAAAGTGCCGAGCTGCGCGGCGCGCACAACCCGGGAACCCCCGTTCCCTTCGCGCGTTCGGGCAACTCGTAGAGGCGCGCGGGTGGGGACTCGGTTGGGCTCCGGAGGAGTGGCGCTACGAGTATTTTTGGTCGACGACCACGAGGCGGTGCGGCGCGGCCTGGTCGATTTGCTTTGTGCGGACCCCGAACTCGACTGCGTCGGCGAGGCCGGGTCCGTCGCCGAGGCGATGAGCAAGATTCCGGCGGTCGGCCCGGACGTCGCGGTGCTCGACGACTGGTTGCCCGACGGCAACGGCATCGAACTGTGCCGCGAACTGTTGTCGTGCGTGCTCGATCTGCGCTGCCTGATCCTGACGTCGTTCACGTCCGACGAGGCGTTGCTGAACGCGATCCTGGCCGGTGCCAGCGGCTATGTCGTCAAAGACGTCAAGGGAATGGAATTGGCTTGCGCCATCAAGGATGTGGGCGCCGGACGGTCGCTGCTCGACACCCAGGCCGCGGCGGCATTGCTGGCAAGACTGTGGTGGAACATCGAGAACAGCGACGAGCTGTGGGCCTTCACCGAACGGGAACGAACGTTGTTGGCATTGCTCGGCGACGGCCTGACCAACCGGCAAATCGCCGACCGGACGCTGCTTGCCGAAGACGTCGTGAAGAACCACGTGTCGCGCTTGCTGGTCAAGCTGGGTGTGACCCACCAGCCCAATCGGGCTTACCGCCAGTGGTTTTGAGGCGCCGGCTCAGCCGTGGCTGATCCGTAGCATTTCGGCCACGTTCGGCAGCTTGACGCGGGGACGGCCGTGCGGCTCGCCGGCCGCCCGCTCGTGGCGATCGATGAGTTCCCAATGGGCCGACGTGACGACTTTCGGCTGCCGGGACGTCAGCCAGTCGGCCAGCTGGTCGGCGTGGTCGTCGGGGAACTCCGCGAGCGCCCCTCGTTGTTTAGATGCGGCCAGGTCGTTCAGCAGCGTGTCGACGGTGTCCTGGGAGTCCTTCTTATTCGTACCGATCACACCGGTCGGCCCCCGCTTGATCCACCCGACGACGTACTCGTTCGAGCTGCCATGCACGCGGCCGCCGGTGTTTGGGATGGTTGCGCTCTTGTCGTCGAAAGGCAGCCCGGGCGTTGGCATTCCGCGGTATCCCACGGAGCGCACCACCAACTGGGCCGGCAGTTCCTCTCGCTCGCCGATGTCCTTGGCCGACACCCAGCCGGTCTCGTCGGTGACCAGCTCGTTGCGGCCCAACACGATGCTCTCGACCTTGCCGTCGCCCTTGATCTCGATCGGCGAAGTCAGAAAGCGGAAGACTATCCGGCGGTGACCGGGCCGCGGCGCGCGCGCGGCGTAGTCCCGCAGCACCTTGATGTTTTGCTTGGTCGTCTTGCCCGCCGCGGCCGCGTCCTCGTCGCTGATGCCCTCCAGCTGCGCCGGGTCGACGATCACGTCGACCCCCTCGAGATCCGCCAGCTCCCGCAACTCCAGCGTGGTGAACGCCGTCTGCAGCGGCCCGCGACGGCCGACGACCACCACCTCGTCGACGCCGCACGGGCGAAGCGACTCCAGGGCGTGGTCGGCGATGTCGGTGCGGGCAAGCTCGTCGGGGTCGGTCACCAGGATGCGGGCGACGTCCAGCGCCACGTTGCCGTTGCCGATGACCACGGCCCGGGCGCCCGACAGATCCGGGGTCGACTCCTCGAAGTGCGGATGCGCGTTGTACCAGCCGACGAATTCGACGGCGGCCATGCTGCCCGGCAGGTCCTCGCCGGGGATCTTCAACGACCGATCCGATTGCGCGCCGATGGCGTAGATCACCGCGTGGTAGCGCTCGGCGAGTTCGGCGGCGCTCACGTGCTCACCGACCACCACGTTGCCGTAGAAACGGAGCCGGGGGTCTTCGGCGGTCTTCTCGAATTGCTTGCTGATCGACTTGATCTTCGGGTGGTCGGGCGCGACGCCGGAGCGGACCAGCCCCCAGGGCGTCGGCAGCATCTCGAGTATGTCGATGGCCACATCGATGTCCTCCGACGCGTCGGCCGCCTTGAGCAACGATGCCGCGGCGAAAAAACCCGAGGGCCCGGAGCCGACGATGGCGACATGATATGGACGCATACTCCAGCCTTCTGGGTCGTGCCGGGCAGCGCGCGAGGGGGCTGAGCGTCGCGGTCCGGGCTGCACATACTGGTCACCTGATGCTAAACGCTGCGGCCCGGACGACGACCTGTGCGTTCATCGCCGGTAACGTGGGCGGCTGTGGAACCCGACCGTCAAGCCGACATCGCCGCCCTTGACTCCACCCTGACCACGGTGGAGCGGGTGCTCGACGTGGAGGGTCTGCGCAGCCGCATCGAGAAGCTCGAGCACGAGGCGTCCGATCCCAAACTGTGGGACGACCAGAGCAACGCGCAGCGGGTGACCAGCCAGTTATCCCACGCGCAGGGGGAGCTGCGCCGCATCGAAGAGCTGCGCCAGCGCCTCGACGATCTTCCGGTGATGTACGAGCTGGCGGCGGAAGAAGGGGATGCCGCCAGCGGCATTGACGCCCTCGCCGAGGCCGATGCCGAACTCAAGGCGCTGCGCGCCGATATAGAGGCCGCCGAGGTGCGCACGCTGTTGTCGGGCGAGTACGACGAGCGCGAGGCGCTGGTCACCATTCGCTCCGGCGCCGGTGGGGTGGACGCGGCCGACTGGGCCGAGATGCTGATGCGGATGTACATCCGCTGGGCGGAGCAACACAAGTACGGCGTGGAGGTGTTCGACACCTCCTACGCCGAAGAAGCGGGGATCAAGAGCGCGACGTTCGCCGTGCATGCGCCGTATGCCTACGGCACGCTGTCCGTCGAACAGGGCACGCACCGGCTGGTGCGGATCAGCCCGTTCGACAACCAGAGCCGGCGCCAGACGTCCTTCGCCGAAGTCGAGGTGCTTCCGGTGGTGGAGACCACCGATCACATCGATATCCCCGACGGCGACGTGCGGGTGGACGTGTATCGCTCGAGCGGTCCGGGCGGTCAGTCGGTGAACACCACCGACTCGGCGGTTCGTTTGACCCACATCCCAACGGGTATCGTCGTGACTTGCCAGAACGAAAAATCGCAACTGCAGAACAAGATCTCGGCAATGCGAGTGCTTCAGGCAAAGTTATTGGAGCGCAAGCGATCAGAAGAACGCGCTGAGCTGGACGCGTTGAAGGGTGAGGGCGGCAGCTCCTGGGGCAACCAGATGCGCTCCTACGTACTGCACCCGTATCAGATGGTCAAGGATCTGCGAACCGAGTACGAGGTGGGCAATCCGGCCGCCGTCCTGGACGGAGACATCGACGGGTTCCTGGAAGCGGGAATCCGGTGGCGCAACCGAAAAGATGACGACTAACACGACTGTTCTTGCTTCGACAACTTCGATAAACGCGCTGGGCTGGCACGAATTCTGGCGCGGCGAAGCCGGCCAGTGGATCATCACCCGTGGCCTGCGCATCGTCATGGTGCTGATCGCGGCGGTGCTGATGGCCCGGTTCGTGAACTGGGTGGCACAACAGGTGACCCGTCAGCTGACCGAGGGCTTCGCCGAAAGCGACGCGCTGGTGCGCTCGGAGACGTCCAAGCACCGCCAGGCGCTGGCGTCGGTGATCTCCTGGGTGTCGGTCGTCATCATCGGCATCTGGGTCATCATGCAGATCGCCAACGTGCTGCAGTTTTCCGTGGGGGGACTGGTCGCGCCCGCCACCGTGGTCGGCGCCGCGCTGGGTTTCGGCGCCCAGCAGCTGGTGCGGGATCTGCTATCCGGCTTCTTCATCCTGGTGGAGAAGCAGTACGGGTTCGGTGACCTGGTCACCCTGACCGTCGTTTCCTCGACGGAAGCCACCGGCACCGTCGAGAACGTGACGCTGCGGGTCACCCGGCTGCGCTCGCCGGATGGCGAGGTGCTGACCATTCCCAACGGGCAGATCGTCAAGGTGGTCAACCTGTCCAAGGATTGGGCGCGCGCGGTGGTGGACATCCCGGTGTCGACCAACGCCGACCTGAACCGGGTCAACGAGGTCCTGCACCAGGAGTGCGACCGCGCGATGGAGAACCCGGTGCTCGGGGAATTGCTGTTGGACCCGCCCACCGTGATGGGGGTGGAAAGCATCGAGGTCGACACCGTCACCCTGCGGGTGGTGGCCCGCACCCTGCCCGGCAAACAGTTCGAGGTCGGGCGGCAGCTGCGCGTCCTGGTCATTCGGGCGCTGGCCCGCGTCGGCATCGTGACCGCGGCCGACGCGACGATAGGCC
>NZ_LZKR01000041.1 GCF_001672915.1 Mycobacterium sp. 1245805.9
CTGATGTCCGCCCCCAAGTTGGGCAACGTAATCGGCGGCAACCCCGGGAACGGCGGCAACGTGACACTCGGCAAGCCAGGCAGCGACAGGTTGATCGGCGGCAGGGTCAGTGCCCCCGACAGGACCGCGTTCAGCGCCGCGTTGATGTCGGCACCCAAGTTGGGCAGCGTAATCGGCGGCAACCCCGGGAACGGCGGCAACGTGAAGCTCGGCAAGCCAGGCAGCGTCAAGTTGATCGGCGGCAACCCGGGCAGCGTCAGGTTGAGCATCGCGTTCAGTGCCGCGCTGATGTCGGCACCCAAGTTGGGCAACGTAATCGGCGGCAACCCCGGCAGCGGCGGCAACGTGAAGCTCGGCAAGCCCGGCAGCGACAGGTTGATCGGCGGCAGGGTCAGTGCCCCCGACAGGACCGCGTTCAGCGCCGCGTTGATGTCGGCAGCCAAGTTGGGCAACGTAATCGGCGGCAACCCCGGGAACGGCGGCAACGTGAAGCTCGGCAAGCCCGGCAGCGCCCGG
>NZ_LZKR01000042.1 GCF_001672915.1 Mycobacterium sp. 1245805.9
GGCCGCGGTGTCCAGGACGAACGCCTCGACGGTGCGGGTACGCCCCGAGAAGGTGGGATTGGTGCCGATCGACACCGCGGCCTGGTAGCGCTCCCCCGGCACGACGGTGCCCGTCACCGGCCCGTGCCCGAGCACGGTGAACCAGGCGGCGTACACGCCGTCGGCCGGGATGGCCGAGTGCATCGGCGGCGCCACGTTCGCGGTGGGAAAGCCCAGCTCCGCGCCGCGGCCCTCGCCGCGGACGACGACGCCCTCGACGCGGTGCGGGCGGCCCAGCGCCTCCGTCGCCGCCACCATGTCGCCGGCGTCGACGCAGGACCGGATGTAGGTGGACGAGAACGTCACGGTCTCGTTGCTGTGGTGCTCGGACAGCAGCGACATCGACTCCACGGCGAAGCCGAACCGCTCGCCGGCCTTGCGCAGGGTGGCGACGGTGCCGGCGGCCTTCTTGCCGAAGGTGAAGTTCTCCCCGACCACGACCTCGACCACGTGCAGGTTCTCCACCAGCAGTTCGTGGACGTAGCGCTCCGGGGTGAGCTTCATGAAGTCGGTGGTGAACGGCATCACCAGAAAGACGTCGATGCCCAGCTCCTCGACCAACTCGGCGCGCCGGGTCAGCGTCGTCAGCTGCGCGGGGTGGCTGCCGGGATAGACCACTTCCATGGGGTGCGGATCGAACGTCATCAGCACCGTCGGCACGTTGCGCGCGCGGCCGGCTTTCACCGCGTGCGCGATCAGCTCGGCGTGGCCGCGGTGCACCCCGTCGAACACCCCGATGGTGACCACGCATCTGCCCCAGTCCGTGGGAATCTCGTCTTGGCCGCGCCACCGCTGCACGAGGGCTAGCCTACGGCGCCCGGCGCGAACATGGGGTGGCGAGATCGCTGTTGACTCTGCGCCGAGACTGCGTCCAGATCGCCACTTGCCCCCTTGGGGACGCTCTCACCGCAGTCTCGATGGCGGCGCGGCACGCCGAATCAGGTGTGGGTTGCCTAAACTTTCTGGTTGTGAGGGCTGACGATGAGCCAGGCGGCATCACCGCGGTCGGCCAGGACTACCTGAAGGTCATCTGGAATGCCCAGGAGTGGTCGATCGAGAAGGTCAGCACCAAGATGTTGGCCGACCGGATCGGGGTGTCGGCCAGCACGGCGTCGGAGTCGATCCGCAAGCTCGCCGAGCAGGGCCTGGTCGACCACGAGAAGTACGGCGCGGTCACGCTGACCGAGGCGGGGCGCCGCGCGGCCCTCGAGGTGGTGCGCCGGCACCGGTTGTTGGAGACCTTCCTGGTCAACGAGCTCGGCTACCGCTGGGACGAGGTGCACGACGAGGCCGAGGTACTCGAGCACGCGGTGTCGGACCGGCTGGTGGCGCGCATCGACGCCAAGCTCGGCTATCCGCAGCGCGACCCGCATGGCGACCCGATTCCGGCCTCCGACGGTCAGGTCCCCACCCCGCCGGCCCGCCAGCTGTGGGCGTGCCGCGACGGCGACACCGGGACGGTGGCCCGCATCTCCGACGCCGACCCGGAGATGTTGCGCTATTTCACCGGCGTCGGGATACAGCTCGACTCCCGGCTGCGGGTGCTGACCCGTCGGGAATTCGCCGGCATGATCTCGGTGGCGATCGAGTCCGCCGACGGCGCGGAGAGCACGGTCGACCTCGGCAGCCCTGCGGCCCGGGCCATCTGGGTGGTGGCCTAGCCTTTCGCGCGCCGCTTTTCTCGCGCCGAACGTGCATTCACGGCGAGATCCGCGCGAATTTTTCGCCCTGAGAGCACGTTCGGCGCACGTACTCAGCTGCTCAGCAGGCCCTTGGCGATGTGGGTGACCTGCACCTCGTTGCTGCCGGCGTAGATCATCAACGACTTCGCGTCGCGGGCCAGCTGTTCCACCCGGTACTCGGCCATGTAGCCGTTGCCGCCGAACAGTTGCACGGCCTCCATCGCGACGTCGGTGGCCGCCTCCGACGAGTACAGTTTGA
This sequence comes from Mycobacterium sp. 1245805.9, assembly GCF_001672915.1. Lineage (GTDB taxonomy): Bacteria > Actinomycetota > Actinomycetes > Mycobacteriales > Mycobacteriaceae > Mycobacterium. The sequence continues at coordinate 1,981 of NZ_LZKR01000042.1, forward strand.
TCGCCGACGCCTCGGCCAGCGACAGCGGCTTGCCCGCCTGCTGGCGCTCGATGGTGTGAAACACCATGTTCTGCACGTTCATTCGGGCGATCTCCATCTTGGCCAGCTTGAGCTGGATCAGCTGGAACTGCCCGATGTTCTTGCCCCACAGCGTGCGGGTCTTGGCGTAGTCCACGCACAGCCGGTGGCATTCGTTGATGATGCCCAGCGCCATCATCGCGATCCCGATCCGCTCGGCGGCGAAATTGTCGCGGGCGCTGTCGCGGCCGTCGCCGTCGGCCTCGCGCTGGTTCTCGCCGAGCAGTCGATCGGGAGTCAGCCGCACGTTGTCGAAGAACAGCTCGCCCGTCGGCGAGGACATCATGCCCATCTTCTTGAACGGCTTGCCCTGGGTCAGGCCCGGCATGCCCGCGTCGAGCACGAAGATCAGCACCGGTCGGTTGCGCCGGTCCACCGAGGGGTCGCCCTCGTCGAGTTTGGCGTAGACCACCAGCACGTCGGCGCACGGCCCGTTGGTGATGAACGTCTTCTGGCCGTTGAGGATGTAGTCCTCACCGTCCCGCTTGACATAGGTCTTCATGCCGCCGAACGCGTCGGAGCCGGAATCGGGCTCCGTGATCGCCCACGCCGCAATCTTTTTCAGCGTCATCAGGTCGGGCAGCCAGCGTTCCTTCTGGGCCAGCGTGCCGCGGCTCATGATGGTCGCCGCGCCCAGGCCGAGGCTGACCGACGCCGTGCTCAGCAATCCGATGCTGACCCTGGCGATCTCGGACACCAGCACCGCGACCATCGACCCCTGAGCGCCGTCGAAACCGCCCGCGCCGTCCGGTTTTTCGTTCTTGCCGGCGCGCTCGCGCTCCAGCATCTTCTTGACCGACTCGGCGGCCATGACGTCGAGGCCGAACTGGCTGAACAGCTTTCGGGCGATGGGGTAGGGCGACAGCGCACCGCTTTCCAGTTCGTCCAGATGCGGGCGGATCTCCTTGTCGACGAACTGGCGAACCGCATCCCGAACCATCAGGTCGGTGTCCGACCATTCGAACATGGCGCCCTTAGCGTTCGGCGCGCTGGTAGGCGGTGACGACGGCGGCGCCGCCCAGCCCGATGTTGTGCTGCAGCGCGGCGTTGACGCCCTCGACCTGACGCTTGTCGGCGGTGCCGCGCAGCTGCCAGGTCAGCTCGGCGCACTGCGCCAGCCCGGTCGCGCCCAGCGGGTGCCCCTTGGAGATCAGGCCGCCCGACGGGTTGACCACCCAGCGTCCGCCGTAGGTGGTGTCGCCGTTGTCGACCAGCTTGGGCGCCTCGCCCGGGCTGCACAGGCCGAGGGCTTCATAGAGCAGCAGCTCGTTGGCCGAGAAGCAGTCGTGCAGCTCGATCACCTGGAAGTCCTCCGGCCCGAGCCCGGACTGGTCGTAAACCTGTTGCGCGGCTTGCACGTTCATGTCGTAGCCGATGAGGTTCTTGGCGCTGCCGTCGAAGGTCGACGCGAAGTCGGTGGTCATCGCCTGGCCGACGATCTCGACCGCCTGGCCGGCCAGCCCGTGCTTGTCGACGTAGTCCTCGGAGGCCAGGATCGCCGCGCCCGAACCGTCCGAGGTCGGCGAGCACTGCAGCTTGGTGAGCGGGTCGGAGATCATCCGAGCCGCCAGGATGTCGTCGAGCGTGTAGGACTCCTGGAACTGCGCGTACGGGTTGTTGACCGAGTGCTTGTGGTTCTTGTAGCCGATCTTGGCGAAGTGCTCCGCGGTGGTGCCGTACTGCCGCATGTGCTCGCGGCCGGCGGCGCCGAACATCCAGGGCGCGACGGGCATCGCGAACTCGTCGATGGCGGCCATCGCCTTGACGTGCTTGCCCATCGGCGATTCGCGGTCCTGGGCGCCGCCGCTCAGCGCGCCCGGTTGCATCTTTTCGAAGCCGAGCGCGATCGCGCAGTCGACGATCCCGCCGCGGATCGCCTGCGCCGCCAGGAAAAGCGCGGTCGAACCGGTCGAGCAGTTGTTGTTGACGTTGACGATCGGGATGCCGGTCATGCCCAGCTCGTAGAGCGCCCGCTGGCCCGACGTCGAGTCGCCGGCGACATAGCCCACGTAGCCCTGCTGCACGTCGCGGTAGTCGACGCCGGCGTCGGCCAGCGCGTTGGTGCCCGACTCCCTCGCCATGTCCGGGTAGTCCCAGCCCTCGCGGCGGCCCGGCTTCTCGAATTTCGTCATGCCGACGCCGACGACGTAAACCTTGTTGGACATAGCTCATGCCTTCCGAACGGTGGGCATTTTGACACCCGTCTGGTCGGCAGCTTAGCCGTGCGGGTTGGCCGGCCGGAACCCCGCTCGCGACGTCGTCATCCCATGCTCATTGCGCCCCGTTTTGCGTAGGCTCGAACCAAGTACCAACGACGAAAGATTCACGATTATGAAGGCGACGGTTACCCCCGAGGCCGCCAGCGCGATCGCCGAGATCGCCCAGCGCCATGGACTCTCCCAAGATGCGGTGCTTTCGATGCTGGTCGCGCTGCGCATCGGGGGCGGCACCATGGCCCAGTTCAACATCCCCGAGCTCGGCGGCAACGGGCAGTGGATGCGGGGCGGGAAACACCGCGGTGGTGGCGAGCAGCTGGGCCAACTCGTTGCACAGCGCGTCGACGCGGGCCTTGAGCGCGTTGTCGAACATGTTGCCGACCATCGTCATGCCGCCCCGCCCCCGCACTCCCCGGCGGCATTCGCCTCGAACAACTGGTGGCCGGCCGACCTGGGGGTACCGAGCTCGGTCGGCGGACAGAATGACGTGCGCTACGCGTTCTTCCCGAGCACGCGGCGCCTGGCGATCCACATCAATGGCGTCACAAGGATTTTCGATACCGGCGAGCACCAAATCGGCGGTGTGCAACAGCAGCAGGGCACCGGATACAGCTCGGTGAGCTTCACCAGCCAGTTCGGCACGTTCGGCGTGTCGAGTCTGCATGAGGTCGGTAGCCACCAGGCGGCGCAGTCCCAAGCCGCGTCACCTGCCCCCGGCTACCAGGCGCAGTACCAGTCCGGCCCGCCGCCGCAATTCGCGCCCGAGGTGCAGTTCCCACCCGAGGTTCCGGCGGCCAAACCCGCGTCCGCTCCGACGGACAATTCCGGAGATTCCCAGGCCATCGTCGCGGCCATCGAATCGCTGGCCGGGTTGCACGAACGCGGCATCCTGTCCGATGAGGAGTTCGCCGCGAAGAAGGCCGAACTGCTCAGCCGGCTCTGACGCGTCAGAGCGTGGCCGGACGCAACACCACCACCGACCGGGTCCGCGCACCCTCGTCGCGCAGCAGCGCGATCACCCGGCCGTCGGCATCGGCGGCGGCGTAGACGCCGTCGATTCCGGCCGGCGGCAGGGACCGGCCGTTACTCGCCGCCAGGGCCTCCTCGGCAGTCAGGTCGCGGCGGGCAAACATCAGCAGGCACGCCTCGTCGAGCGTCAGGGTCAGCCGGGGCACCTCGGCCAGGTCGTCGAGCGAGCGCGCCTGGTCCAGCCCGAAGCGCCCGACGCGGGTGCGCCGCAACGCCGTCAGGTGCCCGCCCACGCCGAGCGCGGCGCCCAGGTCGCGGGCCAGGGCGCGGATGTAGGTGCCCGACGAGCAGTCCACCTCGACGTCGACGTCGACGAGGTCGTCGTGGCGCCGGACGCGCAGCACCTCGAATCGGTCGATCCGCACCGGCCGCGCCGCCAGCTCGACCGTTTGGCCCTCACGGACCAGCCGATAGGCGCGGCGTCCGTCCACCTTGATCGCGCTGACCGCCGACGGGACCTGCTCGATGTCCCCGCGCAGCCCGGCCACCGCGGCGGCGATCTCCTCGTCCGTCACGTGCCGGGGCGAAACCGTTTGCAGCACTTCGCCTTCGGCGTCCTCGGTGGAGGTGGTCTGCCCGAGCCGGACGGTCGCGGCGTACGCCTTCGACGCCCCCGTGAGCAGGCCGAGGATCTTGGTGGCCCGCTCGACGCCGATCACCAACACGCCGGTGGCCATCGGGTCCAGCGTCCCCGCATGCCCCACCCGGCGGGTGGCAAAGATGCGGCGACAGCGGCCCACGACGTCGTGGCTGGTCATCCCGGCCGGTTTGTCGACGACGACTAGTCCCGGGCCAACGCCCGGTTCCGTCAAAGCACGATCCCCGTCAGCACCAGGTCGCGCTCGACCGACCAGCGGCCCCGCAGCGCGGTCAGCGGCGGACCCGACAGCGCGGCGCCGTCGATCAGGACCTTGGAGACGAACGTGCCGGTGGTTCCCCGGCCGGACGGATCGGGGTCGAACACGATGTGGGCGTCCTCGAAACCCAGCCAGCGCTCGGTCAGCGGGAACCACGCCTTGTAGGTTGCCTCCTTGGCGCAGAACAGGATTCGGTCCCAGTGCAGGCCGGCGGGCAACGCGGCGATCTCCTGGCGTTCGTCGTCGAGGGCGATCGCGCCCAGCACGCCGTCGGGCAGCACGTCGTGCGGTTCGGCGTCGATGCCCACCGAACGCACCGCGCCGGCGCGCCCCACCACCGCGCCGCGGTAGCCCGTGCAGTGGGTGAGGCTGCCAACCACCCCGTCGGGCCAGAGCGGTTGCCCCTTTTCGCCCTTGAGGATCGGCACGGGTGGCACGCCGAGCTCACCCATCGCGATACGGGCGCAGTGCCGCACGGTGATGAACTCGTTGCGCCGCTTGGCGACCGACTTGGCGATCAGCGGCTCCTCTTCGGGCAACGGGCTCAGGCCCGGCGGGTCGGAATACACCTCCGCGTACGCGAGATCCTCCGACGCTGTGTCGGGCAACACCGACGCCACCAGCATGCGGCCGGTCATCGAGACTGCCGCTGCCGCACTCGTTCCCGGAATTGCTCGGCCTGGCGGCGCATTTCGGGGGTGATCACGAAGTGACCGCCGAAGTCGTTGAGATAGCCCGGCGCGTACTGGGGATCCGGCAGCACCTGGCGCAGCCAGCTGTACGGCTTGCGGCGGCGCCACTCCCGCGGGTAACCCACCGACACCTCCTCGAAGCGCACGTCGTCGTACCACGTCGTGCGCGGAATGTGCAGGTGCCCGTACACCGAGCAGATCGCGTTGTAGCGGGTGTGCCAGTCGGCGGTCTTGGTGGTGCCGCACCACAGCGAGAACTCCGGGTAGAACAGCGCGTCGCAGGGGTCGCGCACCAGCGGGAAGTGGTTCACCAGGACGGTCGGGGTCATCCAGTCGAGCTCTTCGAGGCGGGCGCGCGTCGCGGCCAGCCGCTCGCGGCACCAGGCCTCGCGGGTGGCGTACGGCTCGGACGAGAGCAGGAATTCGTCGGTGGCCACCACGTTGCGCTGCCGCGCGATCGCCAGGCCCTCGGCTTTGCTCGTCGCCCCCTCGGGCAAGAAGCTGTAGTCGTAGAGCAGGAACATCGGCACGATGGTGGCCGGCCCGCCGCGCTCGGTCCACACCGGGTACGGATGCTCGGGCGTGACCACGCCCATCTCGTCGCACATGTTGACCAGGTAGTCGTAGCGCGCCTTGCCGAAGATCTGGTTGGGATCCCGGGTGGTCGTCCACAGCTCGTGGTTGCCGGGCACCCAGATCACCATGGCGAACCGGCGACGCAGCACGTCAAGCGCCCAGCGGATGTCGTCGGTGCGCTCGGCGACGTCGCCCGCGACGATCAGCCAGTCGTCCGGCGACGACGGGTACAGCGATTCGGTGACCGGCTTGTTGCCCAGGTGCCCGGTGTGCAGGTCGGAAACCGCCCACAGCGTCGGCTGCGCACCATTCGTCGATTCCCGGCTCGCCACGACTAACCAGCCTAACGACCCGCGGCGATGAGCCCGTTCCCGCCGGGCCCTTGCCCGCGGGATTAGAACGTGTTCTCTTTTCACTGCGGGGGCTCTACACTCCCCGGCAAGGGAGGGCAGAAGATGTCGGTGATCGCCAAGCTGCGCCAGATTTCGGCGCTGGGCGCGCTGGCCGCGGCGCTGGTCGTGGGCTGGCAGAGCGCCCCGCCGGGGCCGAGCGGCGGTGGTCCGGTCGAGCTGCGGTCGACGGCCGAACCGATGGAGACCACGATGAAGAGTCCCATCGTGGCCACCACCGACCCGCGTCCCTTCGACGCGTGCGAGGACATCCCGTTCGACGTCGTGCAGCGGCTTGGGTTGGGTTTCACGCCGCCCGAGCACGAGGACGGGCTGCGCTGTCACTTCGACGCGGGCAACTACCAGCTGGCCGTCGAGCCCATCATCTGGCGCACCTACGAGCAATCCCTGCCCGCCGACGCGATCGAGACCACGATTGCTGGGCACCGCGCGGCACAGTACTGGGTGATGAAGCCGACCTATCACAACAGCTTCTGGTTCTTCTCCTGCATGGTGGCGTTCAAGACCAGCTACGGGGTGTTGCAGCAGGCGCTGTACTACTCGGCGGTCTACTCCAACCCCGAGGTGGACTGCATGTCCACCAATGTGCAGCGCGCCAACGACCTCGCGCCGTACTACAAGTTCTGAGTTACGCCGCCCGGCGTCCTGGAAAAACCTAGTGTGGGGTCGGTGAGTACCACCTCGACGCGCCCCGCGCAGCCCAAGCCCCGCACGCTAGGACGGGCGGGCGACGCCGCGCTCGGCCGGCTGTTGGGCCTGCCCCGGGCCACCACCGAGTACACCGTCGAGCGCGTCGACGTGCCGATGCGCGACGGGGTCACGCTGGCCGCCGACCACTACGCGCCCGTCACCTCGAGCCCCACGGGCAGCCTGCTCGTCCGCGGACCCTATGGGCGGCGGTTTCCGTTTTCGCACGCCTACGCGCGGCTGCACGCGGCTCGCGGCTACCACGTCGTGCTGCAGAGCGTGCGCGGAACGTACGGCTCGGGCGGGGACTTCGACCCGATGGTCAACGAGGCCGCCGACGGCGCCGACACGGTCGTCTGGCTGCGCGAGCAGCCCTGGTTCACCGGCCGGTTCGCCACGGTCGGGGTGTCCTACCTGGGCTTCACCCAGTGGGCGCTGCTGCAGGACCCGCCGCCGGAGCTGGCCGCCGCGGTGATCACCGCGGGCCCACACGATTTCAACGCTTCGGTGTGGGGCACCGGCTCGTTCGCCGTCAACGACTTCCTGGGCTGGAGCGATCTTGTCGCTCACCAGGAGGACCCGCGACGGGTCAAGATGGCGCTGCGCCAGCTGCAGGCCCGGCGCAAGGTGGCGGAGGCGGCGGGTGCGCTACCCCTGGGCGCCGCGGCCCGTACGCTGCTCGGTGAGGGTGCGCCGTGGTTCGAATCGTGGATCGAGCACCACGAGCATGACGACGTGTTCTGGGACGCCCGGCGGTTCACCGACGCGCTGGACCGGGCGCAGGTGCCGGTGCTGCTCATCGGCGGCTGGCAGGACATCTTCATCCGGCAGACGCTGCAGCAGTACGCCCACCTGCGCGGCCGCGGGGTCGACGGCGCGCTCACCGTCGGCCCCTGGACACACACCCAGCTGCTGGGCAAGGCGCTCCCGATCAGCGCGCGGGAGACGCTGGACTGGCTGGACACCCACCTGGGCGGCGAGGCGCAGCGCCGGCCGAGCCGCGTGCACGTCTGCGTCACCGGCGTGGACAAGGGCCAAGCCTGGCGCCACCTGCCCGACTGGCCGCCCGCCACCACCGAGCGGTCGTTGTACCTGCGACCCGGCGGGCACCTGGGCGAGACGGCGCCCACCCCGGATGGGTTGGCACCGGCGACATTTCGCTACGACCCGGCCGACCCGACGCCCACCACCGGCGGTCCGCTGCTGTCCACGAACGGGGGCTACCGCGACGACACTCGCCTCGCCGCGCGCGAGGACGTCCTCGCCTTCACCAGCCTCACGCTCACCCACGATCTGTACGTCTACGGGAATCCGGTGGTCGAGCTGGCGCACAGCTCCGACAACCCCCACGTCGATCTGTTCGTCCGGGTCAGCGAGGTGGACGCCAGGGGCCGGTCCCGCAACGTCAGCGACGGCTACCGACGGCTGGGCGGTGCGGACGCCGCCGCTGGGACCGAGATCGTGCGGGTGGAGCTCGACGGGATCGCCCACCGCTTCCGCGCCGGATCGCGCATCCGCGTCCTGATCGCGGGCAGCTGGTTCCCGCGCTTTGCCCGCAACCTCGGCACCGCGGAACCGATGTTGACGGCCGGGCAGGCCACACCGGCCACCCACTTTGTGCACTACGGGGGCTCCCGGCTGCTGCTTCCGGTCGGCCCAGCCGACCCGCTGAGCTGAGACCGACCCGCTAACCGACCGCGTCGCGGACCCGCAGCGCCACCCGGTCTAGCGCGGCCTCGTCGTGCACCGGCGCGGCCAGGCGAACGTCGGCCAGCGGCAGCTGCGCCCAGCTGGTGCAACCGCCGTACTCGGGGGCGCGCGGGATCCGCACCGGCTCGGCCAGCGGGATCACCGACACCACCAGCACGGCCAGCTTGTGCTTGGGCCGGAAATCCAGCCGATCCTCGCGCACCGACTCGGCGGTCCAGATGTGCAGATCTTCGATCGCCGACATGCCATCCGGCCGGTTAACCTCGTGTGCCGCAACGACTTTCACGGCGGCGCGCAGCACCAGGTGGTCGTCGGTGCTGTCGGCGGCCCCGGCATCCAGCAGGTCGCGGTGCTCGGGCCGGACCCGCTGGGCGTGGCTGTGGGCGGCGGTCGGGAACAGCAAGAACTCCCGGGCCGCGAGCTCGAACCGCTTTTCGCCGATGCCGCCCTTGCGCAGCAGCACCCGCTGCCGGCCGTCGAGCAGCGCGTGCACCACCGCGCCCCACTCCTTGAGCGCTGGCGTCATTTCGCGGCGGCGAGGCGGGCCAGTACCTCCGGGCGGCGCAGCGGCGGCACGGTCTTCGGCGGCTGGCGGCGCGGCGGCAGGGCCGCCAGCAATCGCGTCGTCGTCTCGGTGACCTCGGCGACCGCCGCCTCGAACGCGTCGACGTTGGCGGCCGACGGGCGGGTGATGCCGCTGACCTTGCGCACATACTGGCGCGCCGCCGCCGCGACCTCCTCCGGGGTGGCCTCCGGCTGCAGGCCCCGCAGTTCGGTGATGTTCCGGCACATGATCTCAACGATAAACGCGCCGTCGAGTCTGCGTTCAGCGCATCGAGCCTGCGGTCAGAGCCAATATTTCGGCGCAGCGACGCGCTCAGCGCAGGCTCGGCGAGGCCCCGCGATCCCTGCTGACTACGGTGAACACATGACAGACGTCCTGCTGATCGAGACCGACGAGCGGGTGCGCACCCTGACCCTCAACCGCCCCCAGGCGCGCAACGCGCTGTCCTCTGCGCTGCGGGACCGGTTCTTCGGCGCACTGACCGACGCCGAGGCCGACGACGGCGTCGACGTCGTCATCGTCACCGGCGCCGACCCGGTGTTCTGCGCGGGGCTGGACCTCAAGGAGCTGGGCAGCGAAACTGCGCTCCCCGACATCTCGCCGCGCTGGCCGGCGCTGACCAAGCCGGTGATCGGCGCGATCAACGGCGCCGCGGTCACCGGCGGGCTGGAGCTGGCCCTGTACTGCGACGTCCTGATCGCCTCCGAGCAGGCCCGCTTCGCGGACACGCACGCCCGGGTGGGCCTGCTGCCGACTTGGGGCCTGACCGTGCGGCTACCCCAGAAGGTGGGGGTCGGCCTGGCCCGGCGGATGAGCCTGACCGGGGATTACCTGTCCGCCGCCGACGCGCTGCGCGCCGGCCTGGTGACCGAGGTGGTGCCCCACGATCGGCTGATGCCCACGGCCCGCCAGGTGGCGGCCTCGATCGTCGGCAACAACCAGAACGCGGTGCGCGCGTTGCTGGCGTCCTATCACCGCATCGACGACACACACACCAGCACCGGGCTGTGGCTCGAGGCGACGGCCGCCCGCCAGTTCCGCACCAGCGGCGAGGACATCGCCGCCAACCGCGACGCCGTGCTGCAACGCGGGCGAGCCCAGGTGCGTTAGGAGGAAGCGATGCGTGCTCGCCGCTACACCCTGCGGGCCCTCGGTGGCCCGGCCCTGGTGGCCGCCGTGATCGCGGCGCCCGCGCCGCTGGGCGGCGCGGTGCCGCCCCCGGGCTTCCCCAGCCTCGACGGCTTCACCTCCGTCGCCGCGGACGGCTACGCCACCGCGCCGCAGGGCAGCGCGCCCCGGATCAGCTTTTCGCCCACGCCGACGCTGGTGTGCGACTTCTATGGCGGAACGGCGCCCCCGCCGCAACCGTCAGGGGACATCAAGTGCAGCGGCGACATGCCCGGCATGGACGACGTGCCGTTTCCCGGCGGCGGGCACACGAAGCCGGGTGATTGCGTCGTGGGCGCGGTGAATTTCAAGGGGCCGGGCTACGAATTGAGCCGCATGACCTACAGCGGGTGCGAAGGCAACCCACCACCGTTGACGTCCGGCGGTAAGCCGCTGGCCGCGGGACAGAAGGTGTCGTACCTGAACGTGACCTGCGCCGTGGGCGCCGACAACCTGGTGGCCTGCCTGGACACCACCAGCGGGGACCACGGCTTCGTGCTGCAGCGCTCCGGAAGCTGGGCGTTCTGACGCGCGGTTAGCCGAGCGCCGCGCGCAGCGACGCGACCGCGTCGTCGATCGAACCGACGGTCGAATAGCCGGCGGCCAGCCGGTGGCCCCCGCCGCCGAACTCCGAGGCCACCGCCGCGAGGTCCACCTGGGCCTTGGCCCGCATCGACACCGACCAGTGCTGAGGGTCGACCTCCTTGAACACCGCCGCCACCTCTGCCTGCTGCGTGGTGCGCACGATGTCGACGATGCTCTCGACTTCCTCGGCGCGCGAGCTGATCCAGTCCCGGTGCTCGACGACGGCGTACACCAGCCCGCGACCGCCGACCGCGTCCGGCACCAGTTGCGCCGAGCCCAGCACCCGCGACAGCAGCGGCAGCCACCCGAACGGGTGGGTGTCCATCAGCGTGCGGCTGATCGCGGCGTTGTCGACGCCGAGGTCGACCAGCCGGGCCGCCAGCCGAAGCGCCCGGGCGCTGGCCCAGCGGAACGATCCGGTGTCGGTGGTCAGGCCGGCGTAGATGCAGTGCGCGACGTCGTGGTCGATCGGCTTGCCCCACGCGTCCAGGATGTCGGCGACCATCATCGTGGTGGAATCCGCCGACACGTCGATGAAGTTGGCGCTGCCGAACCGGTCGTTGGAGGCGTGGTGGTCGATGACCAGCGACTGGCGGCCCGGACCGGCCAGGTCGCTCAGCTCCCCGAGCCGCTTGATGCTCGGAACGTCAACGGTGACAACGAGATCGACGTCGCGGCGCAGCTCGTCCGGGCGGACCAGCAGTTGACAACCGGGCAGTGTGGCCAGCGACTCGGGCAGCGACGCCGGCGCGGCGAAACTGACCTCGACGCGCTTTCCGCACCGGTCCAGCACCAGCGTCAGCGCCAGCCCCGCGCCGATGGTGTCGGCGTCGGGGTGGACGTGGGCGATCACCGCGATCGACGCGGCGCGCGACAGCAGCTCGACGGCGCCGTCGGCGTCTACGGACAACCCCTGAGCGCCCCGAGGGGCACTCGCCAGGTCAGTCTTGGGGTCGATCGTCGTCACCGGCGTTCCCGTCGCTCGCGTCCCCAGCCCCGCTTATCCGGTATGGATCGGCCTCCCCGGCCGGCTTGGCACCCGAGCGAACTCGCGCCAGATCGGCGTCCGCGGCGCGGGCACGCTCCAGCAACTCGTCCATCCGCTGCACGCTGTCGGCCGTCGTGTCCCGGGTGAACGTCAGCGTCGGCGTGAAGCGCACACCGGTGCCGGCCCCAACCTTGGTGCGCAGCGCGCCCTTGGCCCGCTCGAGCGCGGCCGCCGCGGCGGCGTAGTCGGGCTCGTCGTCGAGCGTGCGGCCCATCACCGTGTAGAACACGGTCGCGTCGTGCAGGTCGGCGGTCACCTTCGCGTCGACGATGGTCACCCCGTCCAGGCCCGGATCCTTGATCTCGAACTCGATCGCCGAGGCGACGATGGTGAAGATCCGTTTGGCCAACCGGCGCGCCCTGGCCGGGTCAGGCATGATTCACCGCCTCTCCCCCGCAAGCGGGAGGTACCCCCACCTCATCACACAATCCCTTTTCTGCATCGTCAGCGGCGGTCAGGCGCGTTCCTTCTGCACGAGCTCGTAGGACTCGATGATGTCGCCTTCCTTGATGTCGTTGTAGCCCAGCGTCATACCGCATTCGAAGCCCTCGCGGACCTCGGTCACGTCGTCCTTCTCCCGGCGCAGCGAGGTGATCGTGAGGTTGTCGGCGACCACGATGTTGTCCCGCAGCAGCCGGGCCTTCGCGTTGCGGCGCACCACACCCGAGCTGATCATGCAGCCGGCGATGAGGCCGACCTTGGAGGACCGGAAGATCGCGCGGATCTCGGCGCGGCCCAGCTGGTTCTCCTCGTAGATCGGCTTGAGCATGCCGCGCAGGGCCTTCTCGATCTCGTCGATCGCCTGGTAGATGACCGAGTAGTAGCGGATCTCCACACCCTCGCGGTTGGCCAGCTCCGTCGCCTTGCCCTCGGCGCGCACGTTGAACCCAATGATGATCGCGTCCGACGCCGACGCCAGGTTGACGTTGGTCTCAGTGATGCCGCCGACGCCGCGGTCGATGACGCGCAGCGCCACCTCGTCGTCGACCTGGATGCCCATCAGGGCCTCCTCCAGCGCCTCGACCGTACCGGCGTTGTCGCCCTTGAGGATCAGGTTCAGCTGGCTGGTTTCCTTCAGCGCCGAGTCCAGGTCCTCCAGGCTGATCCGCTTGCGCGACCGGGCCGCCAGGGCGTTGCGCTTGCGGGCGCTGCGCCGGTCGGCGATCTGCCGAGCGATGCGGTCCTCGTCGACGACCAGGAAGTTGTCACCTGCGCCGGGCACCGACGTGAACCCGATGACCTGCACCGGCCGCGACGGCAGCGCCTCCTCGACGTCCTCGCCGTGCTCGTCGACCATGCGGCGGACGCGGCCGTAGGCGTCGCCCGCGACCACCGAGTCGCCGACCCGCAGGGTGCCGCGCTGGATCAGCACGGTGGCCACCGGCCCGCGACCACGGTCCAGGTGCGCCTCGATCGCCACGCCCTGCGCCTCCATGTCGGGGTTGGCCCGCAGGTCCAGGGCGGCGTCCGCGGTCAACAGCACCGCCTCTTCCAGCGCCTCGATGTTGGTACCCACCTTCGCCGAGATGTCCACGAACATCGTGTCACCGCCGAATTCCTCTGGGACCAAACCGAATTCGGTGAGCTGCCCGCGGATCTTCTGCGGGTCGGCGCCCTCCTTGTCGATCTTGTTCACCGCCACCACGATCGGCACGTCCGCGGCCTGCGCGTGGTTGATGGCTTCCACCGTCTGCGGCATCACGCCGTCGTCGGCGGCGACCACCAGGATCGCGATGTCGGTCGCCTTGGCGCCGCGGGCACGCATGGCGGTGAACGCCTCGTGACCCGGGGTGTCGATGAAGGTGATCAGCCGCTCGGTGCCGTCCAGGTCCACGGCGACCTGGTAGGCGCCGATGTGCTGGGTGATGCCACCGGCCTCGCCCTCCCGGACGCTGGCCTTACGGATCGTGTCCAGCAGCCGGGTTTTACCGTGGTCGACGTGACCCATGACGGTCACCACCGGCGGCCGGGTCTGCAGGTCCTCCTCGCCGCCCTCGTCCTCGCCGTACGTCAGGTCGAAGGACTCCAGCAGCTCGCGGTCCTCGTCCTCGGGGCTGACGACCTGCACCACGTAGTTCATCTCGCTGCCGAGCAGCTCGAGCGTCTCGTCGCCGACCGACTGGGTGGCCGTCACCATCTCGCCGAGGTTGAACAGCGCCTGCACCAGCGAGGCCGGGTTGGCGTCGATCTTCTCGGCGAAGTCCGAGAGCGACGCCCCCCGCGCCAACCGGATGGTCTCGCCGTTGCCGTGCGGCAGCCGCACGCCGCCGACGACCGGCGCCTGCATCGAGTCGTATTCCTGGCGCTTCTGCCGCTTGGACTTGCGGCCACGCCGGGGCGCGCCGCCGGGGCGGCCGACCGCGCCGGCCGCGCCGCCGCGCTGTCCGGGGCGGCCACCGCCGCCACCGCCGGGGCCGCCGGGACGGCCCCTGAAGCCACCCCCGGGCGGGGCGCCGACGCCGCCGCCACCGCCGCGGTAGTTGCCGCCACCGCCGTCAGCGCGGCCGCCGGGCCCACCGGGCCGGCCGCCGCCGGGTCGCGGGGCGCCGGGCCGGGCCGGGCGGCCCTGCCCCGCGGCACCCCCTGGCCGGGGCGGGCGGGGGCGGCGCGCCGCGGC
>NZ_LZKR01000043.1 GCF_001672915.1 Mycobacterium sp. 1245805.9
CCCGGCTCACCCTGAACATCGCTGCCACACACCACGATTCGCGGGTCGGCGGGCGCCGGCTGGTGTACGGCGGACACACCATCGGGCTGGCGCTCGCGCAGGCCAGCCCGCTGCTGCCCCAGCTTGACGACGCCGATGTCACGCCCACCATTGTGCGCGCGGCCGGGGCGCGCGACTCAGAAATGCAGCGCGTCGAACCGCCAGTCCAGCACCGGCCGGTCGGGCTCGCCCTCCGCATCGGCGACGGCGTAGACCACCGATCGCAGCCCCAGCACCCCGCCGTGCCCGGTCGGCCGCGCGGTCTCGACGTGCAGTTCGCTGTAGAGGGTGTCGCCCTCGTGCACCGGACCGGTGTGATCGCAGGACTGCCAACCCAGGACCGTCGCGAGGTTGGGCAGCAGCCTGCTGGCCTGCGCGAGCGCCAGCCCGATGGTGTGTCCGCCGTACACCAGCCGGCGCCCGCCGACCCGCGAATCGTGGTGTGTGGCAGCGATGTTCAGGGTGAGCCGGG
>NZ_LZKR01000044.1 GCF_001672915.1 Mycobacterium sp. 1245805.9
GCGACTGGCCCGACCGGGGCGACTGGTCCGACCGGAGCGACCGGCCCGACCGGAGCGACCGGAGCGACTGGCCCGACCGGGGCGACTGGTCCGACCGGAGCGACCGGCCCGACCGGAGCGACCGGAGCGACTGGCCCGACGGGAGCGACTGGCCCGACGGGAGCGACTGGCCCGACCGGAGCGACTGGCCCGACCGGAGCGACCGGCCCGACCGGAGCGACCGGCCCGACCGGAGCGACCGGCCCGACGGGAGCGACCGGCCCGACCGGCCCGACGGGAGCGACCGGCCCGACCGGAGCGACTGGCCCGACCGGCCCGACCGGGGCGACTGGCCCGACTGGCCCGACTGGACCGTAAGCCGGAGGAAGGGGTGGCCCAAGGTCACCCCTTCCCTCGACCGGGTATTGAGGATCGACTTTCAGCAATTTGTCGTGAATGTCGTTGACCGAGCGGCCTGAACTGTTATTGCGGCTAGCGACGTATTGATGGCGAGATCGGTGAAAAACGTGCGCATCTCGATGCAGATTTGCTCGTATTCACGGTTGCTCGGGTCTTCGTGCAAGAGGCGACGGTGCGTGCGGCCAATGGCGGGAGGATGTAGCGCCATCCCGCCATCAGGCCAATGAATTCGCAACCGCCGCTATTTCATGTTCAACCCGATCCGCGACACGCGATTGCTCTGTAAAGTCTGAACGGTGTCCGAGCCAGTAACCGCGCACCCCGCAATCTGCCTGAACATGATCGTGAAAAACGAGGCCCACGTCGTCACGGAGACGCTTGATTCGGTCGCGCCGCACATTAGCTCGTGGGTGATCGTCGACACCGGCTCCACCGACGGCACCCAGGACGTGATCCGCAACCACATGGCCCGTCTGGGCATCCCCGGCGAGCTTCACGAACGACCGTGGCGAAACTTCGGCCACAACCGCACGGAGGCACTGAAACTCGCCCAGGGCCACGGCGACTACATCTGGGTCATCGACGCCGACGACATTCTCGTCGGCACACCTGAGTTCAACCAGCTCGTCGCAGATATCTACTTCATGACCATCGTGGATGCCAACATCGTTTACCGGCGCGCGCAGTTGTTCCGTGACGGGGCGGGCGTGCACTACCAGGGCGTCGTCCACGAGGCCCCGGTATGGGATAGCTCCTGCGTCGTTGAGAGCCTCGCGGGCGACTGGCACGTCGAATCTCGCCGTCTCGGTGCGCGAAGCCAGGATCCGCAGAAGTATGCGCGTGACCGCGATCTGCTGCTGGCCGAAGTCGAACGTAACCCCGAGGATGCGCGGTCGGTTTTCTATCTGGCCCAGAGTTACTTCGATCTGGGGGACTTCGCCAACGCGCGCAAGTGGTATGAGCGGCGCGTCGAAATGGGTGGCTGGGACGAGGAGATCTATTACTCGATGGTCCGGCTCGCGGAGGCGATGGCGCACCTCGATTGGCCGTGGCAGGTTGTCCAGGACGCCTACCTCAAGGCGTGGGAGTTTCGCCCGACCCGCGCCGAGGCGCTTCATGCCATCGCTCGCCGGTACCGCGAGGATCAGCGCTACCTGCCCGGTCACCTGTTTGCCGAACGCGCCGCCCAAATCCCGTTTCCCGAAAAGGACGTCTTGTTCGTCGGCGCCGACGTCTACGCCTGGCGCGCGATGGACGAGCAGGCGGTGTGCGCATTCTGGATCGGCAAGCAGATCGAGGCGTTTAGGCTCTGTCGGCGCCTGCTGGCGCTCCCCGAGATCCCTGATGGTGATCGGCAAAGGATTGCGGGCAACCGTGACTTCAGCGTGCCGACCATGCTCGAGGCGGGGTCCTCGTATCCCGACGCGCTCGTGCGGCGACTGGGCGCCGATCCGGGCGCGGCCAAGGTGGTCGTCAGCCTGGTCGCCGGACCTGACCGCGAGACCACCGAGCATGCCATTAACTCGTTTCTCAATTACTGCCTCGATGCGTCGCTTTGGGTCGGTCGGTTCCTGGTGATCAACACCGGCTTGTCAGTTCGCGATCGCGCGCTGCTGTGTGAACGTTTTGGGTTCCTGGAGGTTGTCGATAGCAGCCGCGGCGACGGGCCCGCCGGGCAGCTTTCGCGGCTCCGCGCTCAGATCGCAGGACGCTTCTGGCTTCACCTCGGGCAGGGTTGGCGGTTTTTTGCCCCCGAGAACTACATCACCCGGCTGATCTCGGTGCTCGAAGCCGAGCCACAGGTCTTCCAGGTGGGGATCAACTTCGCCGACGCGGTCCAGCTGACCGGCGCCTGCGCGCCGGAGGCGGCTGTGCGTCGGGCGCCCAACGCCGGCCGTTACGTGCTGTCCGATGCGGTGGCCCGCGGCCCCGCGATGTTCGACACCACACGCCTGGATTGGGCCGGCAACACGGGGGCCACCGACGCCGATCCCGTCGCCGAACTCGGGCGATGGGCCGTTACCCGCGGACTGCGAGCCGCCACCCTCGACGAAGTGCTCTGCGTCGCCGCAGCAAGGCCAGACCAGCAACCCAAAACCCCGGCTCGGGTCGCGAAGAAGGCCAAGCAGCAACCCAAAGCCCCGGCAAGGGCCGCGAAGAAGGCCGCAGTCCGGCCCGCGCAGCAACCCAAAGTCCCGGCTCGGGTCGCGACGAAGGGAAATCGGCCGAAAACACCTCCTCAGTGACCGGAGTTCAGACGGTGGGAGGCGTGACGGCGGGCGTTGAGCCGATCATCGTTGTGCTGGGCCCGTTTTGCGGTGGTACGTCGGCGGTTGCCAAAGTGCTGCAGGACCTCGGCGTGTTCATGGGCGCGGGATTCGACTGGGCTTACCGCGAACCACACGAAACCTGGGAGGATTCGCGGCTGAGCCGCTTGTGCGGCAGGGCTTTTAGTGTTCCCGGCGGTCAGCTGCAAATGGACGCCGATTCTCTCAAGGCGGAACTTCGCAGTTGGGCCGACGATCATCGCAGTATTGCCGGCCGCGCGGGATGCCGCCCCGGCGTCAAGCACCCGCTTCTTTGCGTCGCGGTGGATTTCATTCGGGATGCCTGCGGCCCGGTGGTGCCGGTTGTGGTGGACCGACCGTTCGAGAAAGTGGTGGCTTCGCTGAATCGGCTCGAATGGTGGAGCGACGAGCAAGAGCGGGCCGAGTCGACCGCACATCTGATCGGGGCGCGCGACAACGCGTTGCGCGGAATCGCAACGGTCCGGGTGGATTTCGAAGAGCTTCGCGCCGCGCCGGCCGTTGTGATTCGCCGCCTCGCAAACGATCTGCAGCTGAACGCAACCGACGCCCAGATCGAGACGGCCGTGCAAGGTATCATGCAAGCAGCCGATGTGCGCGACGCCGACCCATTCGGAATCGATTTGCTGTTGGCCAAGGCTGAACGTAACCCCGACGATGTCTGGCCGGTCGCCATCCTGGCCCACATCTACTTCGATACAGGCGATTTCGCGAACGCCCGCAAGTGGTATGCGCGGCAGGTCGAGTTGGGCGGATACGACGAGGATGTCTTCGTCGCGATGTGGCGGGTAGCGCAGGCGATGGCGAATCTCGGGGCGCCGTGGCCTGAGGTGCAGGATGCGTTCTTGCGGGCGTGGGCGTTTCGGCCGTGTCGCGCCGAGCCGTTGCATCAGATCGCGGTGCATTATCGGGTCGAGCAGCAGTACCAGTTGGGCTATCTGTTCGCCCAGCGGGCGGCTGCGATTCCGTTGCCCGGTGAGGACATCAGTGTCGATCGCGACGTCTATGCCTGGCGCGCGCTCGATGAGCAGGCGGTGTGCGCCTCGTGGATTGGTAAGCATGCCGAAGCGTTTGGGTTGTGCCGGCGGCTGTTGGCCAGCCCGGAGTTGCCCGAGGGGCGTCGACAGGGGGTTGCGGGCAATCGTGATGTGTCGGTTCCGGCGATGCTTGAGGCGGCGTCGTCGTATCCGGATGCGGTGGTGGGTGGCCTCGTTGGGAGTGCCCGTGACGGCGAGGTCACGGTGAGCGTGGTGGCCGGGTCGGATCGTGAAGTCACCGAGCAGACGTTGAACTCGTTTTTGCATTGCTGCACGGATCTGTCGCGGGTGGGGCGTTTTGTGGTGGTCGGTGCGGGCCTGTCGGCGCAGGACCGGGCGTGGCTGCAGCAGCGTTACGGGTTTGTGGAGTTCGCCGATGCTGGCGTGGGTGAGGGTGCTGGGGTCCCGCTTGGGTTGGTGCGCAAGCAGGTTGGGTCGCGGTGGTGGCTGCATTTGGGTCAGGGGTGGCGGTTTTTCGCCCCGGAGGATTACCTCGGCCGGCTGATCGGGGTGCTGGAGGCTGAGCCGCGGGTGTTTCAGGTGGGCGTCAACTATGGCGATGCGGTCAAGCTCACCCATTCCTGTGCGGCCGAGAAACTGGTGCGCCGCGCGCCCGGTGCCGGTCGCTATGTGTTGGCCGATGCGGTGGCCAGCGGCCCGGCGATGTTCGACACCGCGCGATTGGACAAAGCCGGCGGGCTGAAAGACACCGACTCCGATCCCATCGCTCAACTCCGACAACGCTCAGCCACCGCCGGACTGAGCACCGCCACCCTCGACGAAGTACTCTGCATCACCGCAATCTGACGGCTCACGGCGATATGGCCCATTTGAGCCGAAATGCACAGCGCCACAGCAGTATTCAATCTGCGCGCCGCTGCGTTCAGAGGGCACCGATCGCCGATGCCGGGTTGAGGGCAAAGCCCCAGTCCAGCAGGTGGGCAGCCTGTTCCCAGTAGCGTTGTCCGGTCTCGTCGTCGTACAGCATCGCGACCACCAGCCGGCGGCCACCGTGGGAAGCTGCGCCGACGAAGGTGGTGTGCGCGAGTGGGGTGTAGCCCGTCTTCCCGCCGATCGCGCCCGGGTACCGCTGCAGCATCTCGTCGGCGTTGACGATCTGGCGGGCACCGTCGTCGCCGGGAAACATCGCAGACCGCTCGGCGGTAATTTCAGCGAACACGGGATTGGCCATGGCTGCCCGAAAGATCACCGCCAGATCGCGCGCCGTCGTCGCGCCCGGGTCGCGCGGGTCACCCACGGCCAAACCGGACGGGCTGGACGCGCGGGTGTTGCTCGCTCCCAGCGATGAGGCCTTGGCGTTCATTTTGGCTACCGCCGCCTGCTCGCCGCCGAGCATGTGCGCCAGCGTGTTGGCAGCGTCGTTGCCCGAGACCAGCAGCAGCCCGTCGAGGAGTTGCCGCGCGGTATAGGTGCGGCCGACTCTAACGCCCACGCAGCTGCATCCCACGTCGACGTCGGCCTCGTTGACGACCACGGTGGAATCCAGCTTCAGCTCGTCGAGCACCACCAGCGCCAACAGCACCTTGATCGTGCTGGCCGGTGGGAGAGCCACGTTCTGGTTTCGGCCGGCCAGCACCTGACCACTGTCGAGGTCAGCGACGATCCAGGCCGGTGCCGCTACGTCGGGAATGGGCGCCGAGCCCTCCGGCTGCTGCACGCCGGCGTCGGCACCTGCTTGTCCCGCGCCGCCCGGGGCGGTCGCGGCGAGGATGGCGGGAAGGACGGCGAACGCCACGAGAAGCTTCCGCACAATGGTCAGCTTAATAACGGTCAGCGGGCACCGCGGCTCAAATTGTCCGCAATTCGCGGGGGCCCGAATGGTGCCGCATATTCCAGATTTTGCCGCGAGCAGCGCGGCGTCTCTGGGAGAATATCGAGGTGGTGGACTCGGTAAACGATCAACCCCCCGTGCTCAGCATCTGCGTGCCCACCTTCAACCGGGCCCGGTATCTTGACGGTCTGCTGCAGGACCTTGCGGCCCATATCGGTGATCTCGATTTTTCCTACGAACTGTTGATTGGTGACAACGCCTCGGAGGACCAGACCCCCGACGTCGTACGGAGGTACGAGCACCAGCTCGCAATCCGCTACATCCGGCGTCCGCAGAATGTGGGTGCGTACCACAACATTTCCCAATTGATCGAGGCCGCTGAAGGGCGGTATGTCGCCTACGTCGCCGATGACGATCTGCTCATTCCGGGCGTGCTCGGCCGGTACGTAGCTCATCTGGAAGCCCATCCCGACGTTGGCGCGGTGTACGCGCCCTGGTTGTTTCACGACCGGATTGCGGGACGGGATACCGGCCAGTTTTATGCCGTCGAGCGGGAAACGCGTATCGAGGCGAGAGACCACGCCGCCCTGTTCGACCTGCTGGTAAACGGTCACATCTTCCCTGAGGTTTACCTGGCCAGAACTTTCCTCGCCCGAGAATTGGCGGGCGCCGCCAACCCGTTCTCGTACATCTTTTTTGTCAGGATCGCTGCAATGCTGGATCGGGCGGCGGTCACCTTCTTCCCGGAACCCTTCTACCGCCAAGTTGTCGGCTACTTCGAGGACGAACCGCACACCCAGCTTGGGCACGAAGAGGTCAAGGTGGGCTGGGACCGCTACCGCGGCGGGCTGGAGTACATCCTTGCCCGGTTCGCGTCGCTCCTATCGGCCGAGGACCTCGACGCGTGTCATCTCGCGATCGATCGTTTTGTGCGCATCCGGATGCACGTTGGGTTGCGGCTGCGTACCCATGAGGGCAAGGACTGGATCGACAACTATTACATCGCCAACCGCCTCCGCTGCGGAGGCGACGATTCACTGCTGCCGGCCCCGTACGAGACGTATCGCATCAACGCGGCGCTTGAGTACCTGCTCGGCCTGCAGCCATTCCATCCCGAACCCGCCACTGTTGCCTACTACCAGGACGATCCCCCTCGGGTCCTCGTGCAAGCACGCGGGTTTGCCGCGGCGGGTCTGGTGGCCTTGCAGGACAGGTCCCTGCCGTTGCCCCCAAACGTGATCCTGCTGGCGAGTCCGGGGCGAGTTCCTGCCGACAGCGCGGCGTTCGTTGTTTCCGAGGCCGAGCTTCTGTCGCAATTCCCGGGCGCCGCGCATGACCCCGATCCACTGCTGCCCGAGGTCGCCGCCGACACCGCGGATCCGCGCTCAGTGTTCAATCTGGCGAATAGCTATTTCGACGCGGGGGATTTTGCCAACGCGCGCACGTGGTATGCGCGGCGGGCCGAGATGGGCGGCCCGGACGAGGAGGTCTACTGCTCGCTGAACCGCGTCGCGCAGGCGATGACGAATCTCGGGGCGCCGTGGCCGGAGGTTCACGATGCGCTGCTGCAGGCGTGGGCATTTCGACCGACCCGCGCCGAACCGCTGTATCAGATCGCTGTCCACTACCGGGTCGAGCAGCAGTATCAGCTCGGCTACCTGTTCGCCGAGCGCGCCGCTGCGATCCCGCTTCCCGATGCGGACATGAGTGTCGACCGCGACGTCTATGCCTGGCGCGCCGTCGACGAGCAGGCGGTGTGCGCATTCTGGATCGGCAAGCACGCCGAGGCGTTCGGGTTGTGTCGGCGCCTGCTGGCCCGCCCCGACCTACCGGACGAGCGTCGACGCGCGATTGCGGGCAATCGCGACTTCTCGGTGCCGGCGATGCTCGAGGCGGCCTCGGCGTACCCGGATGCGCTGGTGGGCAGCCTGGTTGCGGGTCCACGCGACGACGAGGTCACCGTCACCGTGGTCGCCGGACCGGATCGCGAAGCCACCGAGCAGACACTGAACTCGTTTCTGAACTGCTGCACCGATGTGTCACGTGTTGGGCGCTTTGTGGTCGTCGGTGTCGGCCTGTCCCCGCAGGACCGCGCCCTGCTGCGGAAGCGCTACGGGTTTCTCGAGTTCGCCAATCGCAGATCCGGCGACCCGCTCGGGCAGCTGCGCAAGCAGATTGGCGGGCGGTTTTGGCTGCACCTAGGGCAGGGTTGGCGGTTTTTCGCCCCAGAGGATTACATCAGCCGGCTGATCGGGGTGCTCGATGCCGAGCCGCGGGTGCTTCAGGCGAGCGTCAACTATGGCGATGCGGTCAAGCTCACCCACGCCTGTGCCGGCGAGCAGGAGGTGCGCCGGGCACCCCAGGCCGGCCGCTACGTCTTGTCCGATGCGGTGGCCAGCGGCCCGGCGATGTTCGACACCACTCGACTGGATGAAGCCGGCGGTGTAAAGGTCGGCGGCCCCGACCCGATCGTTGAACTCGGACGCCGGGCGGTCGCCGTCGGGCTGCAGACCGCCAGCCTCGACGAGGTGCTCTGCATCGCCGCTGTCTAACCCCGCGGGCGGCCTCTGAAGCGGCCCCCGGAGCTTCGCTCTGGGCCCGGGGACCGTCACGACAATTTACGCCCGGCAAACTTGTCGAACTCGCGCACCAAGGCACTGGGCTGGTGCTAGCTTCCAGCGAATGGAGGTATGTGCAACGTCGCGGCCAACGGACCTTGCGCAGTTCGTGCGGGTTTACCCAGGTGCTATCGACGACGCGCTTGCGGCAGACCTGATCGCGCTACCGGGTGCCCAGAAGCTGGATCTTGGCCACCGGCGCTGTTCGCTTACGCCTGTCGTTGGTGACGTCTTGGAACGCTTCCGCAGTGTTATTCGCGAATGCCTGGCGGATTACCGCTCCATCTCGACAACGCTCTACTTTTGCACGCGGCTCGAGCAGCCCAATGTCCTGCGATACGAACCGTCGACTCCCGATCGACCGGAGTGGTTCCACGAGCATGCCGATGCCTGGAGTGCCGCGTCGGCGAGCCGGCAGGTAAGCGTGGTCGCGTATTTGAACGATGTCGCCGAGGGCGGCGAAACGGTTTTTCCCGCCCTCGATTACACACAGCGCTGTGAGAAGGGAAGCGTTCTTTTCTTCCCGTCGAATTATCTTTTCCATCATCTCGCTCGACCGCCGGAGTCTGGTCCGAAGATCGTGGTGGTGACGTGGATCCATTTCGGGGCGAACGACGGTGAGGCTTCGTACGTAACGATGCCGCTGGGCATGAAGCGTGATCGCGAGTTTTTGGTGGCCGAGGTCGAACGCGACCCCACGGATGTCAAGTCGGTCTTCGACTTGGCCCAAAGCTACTTTGATTCAGGCGATTTCGCCAACGCCCGCACGTGGTATGCGCGGCGGGCCGAGATGGGCGGCGCGGACGAGGAGGTCTACTGCTCGCTGAACCTGGTCGCACAGGCGATGGCGAATCTCGGGGCGCCGTGGCCTGAGGTGCAGGATGCGTTCTTGCGGGCGTGGGCGTTTCGGCCGTGTCGCGCCGAGCCGTTGCATCAGATCGCGGTGCATTATCGGGTCGAGCAGCAGTACCAGTTGGGCTATCTGTTCGCCCAGCGGGCGGCTGCGATTCCGTTGCCCGGTGAGGACATCAGTGTCGATCGCGACGTCTATGCCTGGCGCGCGCTCGATGAGCAGGCGGTGTGCGCCTCGTGGATTGGTAAGCATGCCGAAGCGTTTGGGTTGTGCCGGCGGCTGTTGGCCAGCCCGGAGTTGCCCGAGGGGCGTCGACAGGGGGTTGCGGGCAATCGTGATGTGTCGGTTCCGGCGATGCTTGAGGCGGCGTCGTCGTATCCGGATGCGGTGGTGGGTGGCCTCGTTGGGAGTGCCCGTGACGGCGAGGTCACGGTGAGCGTGGTGGCCGGGTCGGATCGTGAAGTCACCGAGCAGACGTTGAACTCGTTTTTGCATTGCTGCACGGATCTGTCGCGGGTGGGGCGTTTTGTGGTGGTCGGTGCGGGCCTGTCGGCGCAGGACCGGGCGTGGCTGCAGCAGCGTTACGGGTTTGTGGAGTTCGCCGATGCTGGCGTGGGTGAGGGTGCTGGGGTCCCGCTTGGGTTGGTGCGCAAGCAGGTTGGGTCGCGGTGGTGGCTGCATTTGGGTCAGGGGTGGCGGTTTTTCGCCCCGGAGGATTACCTCGGCCGGCTGATCGGGGTGCTGGAGGCTGAGCCGCGGGTGTTTCAGGTGGGCGTCAACTATGGCGATGCGGTCAAGCTCACCCATTCCTGTGCGGCCGAGAAACTGGCGCGCCGCGCGCCCGGTGCCGGTCGCTATGTGTTGGCCGATGCGGTGGCCAGCGGCCCGGCGATGTTCGACACCGCGCGATTGGACAAAGCCGGCGGGCTGAAAGACACCGACTCCGATCCCATCGCCCAACTCCGACAACGCTCAGCCACCGCCGGACTGAGCACCGCCACCCTCGACGAAGTACTCTGCATCACCGCAATCTGAAGGGTCTAGCTCCGATGAACGAGGATCTGAACACCGACGTCGTCTCGCGCGATTACCAGACTTACCCAGAACCGATACACGACCTCGAGGCATGGACCGACAGCAATTGGGAGTGGTTCGACCCCGCCCACGCTCACTCGACTTTGTGGCCCGACCGCGACTACAAGCCCGATCTCGACATTTTGATCGCGGGCGGCGGCACCAATCAGGCCGCGGTTTTCGCCTACACCAACCGTTCCGCGAAGGTGGTGGCGGTCGATACCAGCCAACCGTCGCTGGACCACCTGCAATATCTGAAAGACAAGTACGGGCTGTGGAACCTCGAATTGCATCGGGTCCCGATAGACGAGATGCCATCGCTTAAGCGCAACTTCGACCTGATCGTGTCGACCGGCGTCTTGCATCACCTACCCGACCCCGCGGCAGGCATGACGGCACTCAAGGGCTGTCTACGGCGCGATGGCGTGCTGGGCGTGATGGTCTACGCGAAGTACGGCCAAATGGGCGTCGAAATGCTGCAATCAGCCTTCCGTGACTTGGACATGGGTCACGACGACGCATCGGTCGAAATGGTCAAAGAAGTGATCACGGCGCTACCGACCGAACACCCCGTCCATAACTACTTCAAGATGGCACCGGTTTCCGCCCAATCCGATGCCGCCCTGGCGGATACGTTCCTGCGTGGTCCCGAACGCAATTACAGCGTCGATGAGTGCGTCGATCTCGTGACGTCAGCGGGTTTGGTATTTCAGGGATGGTTCATCAAGGCGCCGTACTACCCGCACGACTGGTTCAGACCCGGAGGTCCGCTCGATAAGGCGGTGAGCGCGTTGCCCGAGGCTAAGCTCTGGTCCGTCGTTGAGCGTCTCCACGTGATGAACGGCTCCCATTTGTTCATGGCGTGCCGTTCCGACCGGCCGAAGAAGAGCTACGAGATCAACTTCTCCACTCCCGAGTGCCTCGAGTACGTTCCGCGGATGCGGATGCGCTGCGGAATCGAGGGGAACGAAATTTTTCGGCCGAATTGGCGCATGCAGGCCACGCCGGCTCAGATGCGTTTCCTGCAGCACGTCAACGGCAAGCGCACGATACGTCAGATCGCCGATCGGGTCGCCAAGAGCGGGGAGTCGCCCGGCGCGAGTGCGGATGACCTGGAGGAGTTCGGTCGCAGACTGTTCGAAGCGTTGTGGCGCCTCGACTTCGCCGCGATGACGCTGAGGGAGAGCCCGCTCGCATAATCGTGTGCTGGTCGGCACTAACCGGTCAGGTCGCCGCGCTCCACGTTGGACAGCAAGGCATCGCGGGCGTGGGCGACGCGGGACCGGACGGTGGCCAGCGGGCAACCGCACACCGCCGCGGTGGCGGCATACGGCAGTCCGAGCAGCTGCGTGAGAACAAGGGCCTCCCGTTGTTCGGCGGCGAGCCCGGCCAACATCATGGTCACCTCAACCGGCTCTTCGAAGCGGTGTCTGCGCGGCCGCGACTGGACGCGGCGGACGTCATCGGCCACGACACGGCGCGCGGTGGCCAGCAGCCAGGCGCGCGCGCCGGAACGCCCGGAGAATCGATCGATCGCCCCGATCGCCCGCAGGAAGGTCTCTTGCGTCAGGTCGTCGGCCCGGGCGTCCGAAAGATAGGCGACAAACCGCCACACGTCTTGCTGGGTGGCCTTGATGAACGCCTCGAGTGATCGCGGATTCCCGCGCGCGGCGGCCAAGGCGAGGTTGGTGACGGCCTCGTCGTCGCCCGCCGCGGGCCATCGAGAGCCCGCCCGGTTGATGGGCCAGAGATGCCGGTGTCGCCGACCGGACTCCGCGGGCCGCGACGGCCGGTCGTCATGCGCGTCAGCGCCGGACGCGTGGTTGCGGCCCGACCGGGCGCGTTCGCGCGCGACGAGCAGCGCGAACACCAGACCCAGCAGCAGTGGCATGTGGCTGGCGATGCGCGTCGCGGTCACCTCGCCGGCGAAGGCGTCGACCACCACATAGCTCAACAGCGCCACCGAATACACGCCGGTGATCGCGGCCACGCCGATCGCGGTGATGGGCCATATCCCCGCGGCGACCATGGCCAGACCCAGCGCGAGCAACCAGGCGGTCGACTCGTGCATGAGGTGTTCTCCCGACATCGCCCCATGCATGTGGCTCGACACCATGCCGAAATTGATCCCGGCGATCTGGGCCGCGGCGATCGCCACCTGGAACAAACCAACGCCGATCAGTCCCCAGCGCCGGTAGTGCGACCGCAGCCAGCGCATCGGGCGGTGATACGCGGGGGATTCCCGATCCAGGCCGGCCATGATCTGGGCGACCAGGTCCGGCCCCTCGCCCGGCTCCATGGATGCCAGCCGCCGGCTCTGCACCGCCGCGCCGATCAACCAGGTCCGGCAGGCGCGACACGAATCCAGGTGGGCATCGACCTGCTGCGCGAGCACCTGCGGACGCTCACCGTCCAACCGCGCAGAAAGCGCCTCACGCGCAACGTCACACCGCATGCCTGCATCGTTGCGCATGCCCGATCGGTGCGCAAAGGCCTGGGTGGAACAGACGCTGGGAACCAAACCGTCCGGCAAACCGACCACTGGAGGCAAGCCCTCCCGCCGCGCCGTCGACCGAAGAGGTATTCGTGTTCCTGTTTGAAGGCCCCCACCGATGACCGCCCCGATCTGGATCGCTCTGCCTCCGGAGGTGCACTCGGCACTGCTGAGCAGCGGACCGGGTCCCGGGTCGCTGCTGGCCGCTGCGGAGGCGTGGACGTCGATGGGCACCGAATATGCAACCGCGGCAGACGAACTCATCGGGCTGTTGGGCGCCGCGCAAAGCGCCTGGGAAGGGCCCAGCGCCGAACGGTACGTGGCGGCCCATGCCCCGTACCTCGGCTGGCTCCAGCAGAACGCCGCCAAGAGCAGCGCCGCCGCCGCGCTGCACCAGACGGCGGCCGCCGCCTACACGACCGCGCTGGCCGCAATGCCCACGATGGCCGAGCTCGCCGCAAACCACGCCATCCATGCGGCGCTGGTGGCCACCAACTTCTTTGGCATCAACACCATTCCCATCGCCGTCAACGAAGCGGATTACGTCCGCATGTGGGTTCAGGCCGCCGAAACCATGACGACCTACCAGGCCGCGACCGACTCGGCCCTGGCGGCGGTCCCGACGACCACGCCGGCGCCGCAGATCGTTGCGCCGAGCGGAGAGTCCAAGCAGGTCACCGCCGCAGCGGCCAACGCCAATACGTCGTGGCAGGATCAGCTCGCCGCCCTCATCCAGCAGTACACCCGCAATTTCGCGTGGCCGGTGTCCAAGGACCTCAACCCCGCCGGATGGCCGATTCCGGCGGTGCCGTTCGCCAACGGGCTCAGTTCGGCGCTGATGCAAATCCCCGGAATGTCCCCGGCTCTCGCGAGCGCCCTGGCGTGGGCCACCTTCCACACGCTGATGATCTTTTGGCCGTTCGGTCAGCAGGCGGTCCAGTTGGCCCTATCGCTTGCCCCCGCCCTGGCCGCCGTTCCGGCTGTCGCCGCGGTCGCGGCCGGCATCGCGGTCCCGGTGTCCGTCGCGACGGCGCTACCGGCGGGCGCCGCCGCGCCGGTACCGGCGGGTGCGGTGCCGGCTGCCGCAAGCGCGGGCGCCCCACCGGCGAGCATCGGCAGCGCCACGGGCATGCCGAGCCCCGCCACGGCCAGCCCGGCGCCCGCCGTCGGCGGGGGACCGGTCGGTGGCGGGCCGGGGGTGGGCTTCGGTCCGACGACTGCAACGGGGCTCGCCGACGTCTTGTATGCCGTGGGGTTGTCCGGGTTGTCCGCGCGGGGCAGCGCCAACAACCGCGCGCCTCGCAAGTCCGAGGAGCCGGCTCCCGATGACGTCGACGCACCCGCTGCCACCGCAACCTCGGTCAAGCGGGGGAGCGGCCGTCGGCGCGTGCGGGCCATATCGACGGACCACGCCCACCGCTACGAATACCTGGAGCAGGACGGCGTCGCGATCTCCGACCGCGGCGGCGGGTTGCTCGGATTCGCCGGGACGGCAACGGAATCCGACGTCCGGCCCGCGGCGGGTTTGGCGACGCTGGCCGGTGACGGGCTGAGCGACGGCCCTACGTTGCCGCTGATGCCCAGCACCTGGGGCCGCGAATGAGCCTCAGGCGGGATACCGCCGAGGAGTGAACACCCGGTCGCCGAAATCGTCTGAGTGCCACTGGGTTTGCGACGACCCGACGATCAGCAGGCAGCGCATGTCGACGTCGGCGGGATCGAGATCGGCCAGTCTCACGACGCGGACGTCCTCGTCGGGACCGGACACGTTGCGGCCGATGACCACCGGCGTGCCGGGTTCGCGGTGGGCCAGGAGCACGTCGCGCATCGCGCCGACCTGCCAGGTCCGCGCCTTGGACGCCGGGTTGTAGATGGCCAGCACCAGGTCGGCGGCCGCCGCGGCGGACAGCCGCTCGGATATCACGTCCCACGGTTTGAGCCGGTCGGACAACGAGATCACCGCGTAGTCATGACCCAAGGGGGCGCCGACCCGGCTGGCGACGGCCTGCGCCGCCGTCATCGCTGGAATGACTCGAATCCGCACTCCCGGCCACTGTTTGGCTTCCTCTAGCACCGCGGTCGCCATCGCGAACACGCCCGGGTCGCCCGACGACACCACAGCGACGGCGTGGCCCTGCTCGGCCAGGGCGCAGGCCAGCCGCGCCCGCGCCGGTTCGTCGGTGTTGTCGCTGGGATGGCGTCGCTGGCCGTCACGAACGGGCACGCGGTCCAGATAGCCGGCATAGCCGATCAGGTCGGTCGCGGCGGCCAGTTCGCGGCGGCTCTGCGGCGTCATCCAGTCGAGGTCACCTGGCCCCAGGCCCACGACCGCGACCGTGCCCGAAAGCGTTTCGCGCCGGCGGCCACCGGGCAGCATGGCCAACGAAAAGTAGGGCACGCCGGCCTCGTCGACCTCCGCCGCGGGCAGGATCCGCTGTCCCGACGTGCTGGCCCGCTCGACGTAGAACGCGTCGTCAAGCTGTCCGGACGCCGAAAGCGCCTCCCGCACAGCGTGATACGAACGACCCAGCTTGAGCACCACCGCGGCGTCGGCGTCCGCGAGGCGCCGGGTCAGCTCGGCCACGGGCAGGGTGCCGGGCAGCACCGACAGCACCTCGTCGCCGGCCACCAGCGGGGTCGCGATGGCCGCGGACGCGGCGCTCACCGACGTCACACCCGGCACGATGACGGCGTTGAACCGCTGCGTCAGCCGGGTGTGCAAATGCATGTACGAGCTGTAGAACAGCGGGTCGCCCTCCGCGAGCAACGCCACGTCGCGACCGGCGTCGAGGTGCGCGGCGATGCGCCGCGTCGAGTCGGCGTAGAAGTCTTCGATCGCACCGGCGTAGCCGCCCGAATGGTCGGTCGCCTCGGTGGTCACCGGGTAAACCAGGTGCTCCTCGATCTGGCCGGGCCGCAGATACGGCTCGGCGATGCCGCGCGCGATGCTGCGGCCGTGCCGGGCGCTGTGATAGGCCACGACGTCGGCCTCGCCGATCACCCGGGCGGCCTTCACCGTCACCAACTCCGGATCGCCCGGCCCCAACCCGACTCCCCACAGGGTCCCTCTTCGGGCGCTCATTCGGTGTCGCTCGCGATCGCATTGACGGCGGCCGCGGCCATCGCGCCGCCCCCGCGGCGGCCCCGCACCACCAGATACGACATGCCGCGCGGACGCTCGATGAGCTCCTGCTTGGACTGCGCGGACCCGACGAATCCGACCGGCCCGCCGAGCACCGCGGCGGGCGGGGCGGCGCCCTCGTCGATCAGCTCCAGCAGCCGGAACAGGGCGGTGGGGGCGTTACCGATCGCGAGCACCGCGCCGGCCAGCCGCCCCGCCCACAGCTCGACGGCGGCCGCCGAACGCGTGGTCTGCCGGCGCGCGGCCAGCTCGGGGGCGCGCGGATCGGCCACCAGCGACACGACCTCGTTGCAGGCGGGCAGCCGTGCGGTGGTGATCCCGGCGGCCACCATCGACGAATCGCACAACACCGGCGCGCCGGCGCGCAACGCCGCGCCCGCCCGCGCGACCACGTCGTCGGAGTAGGCGACGTGATCGGCGACATCGACCTGACCGCAGGTGTGGATCAACCGGACCACCACCCGCGCGACGTCGTCCGGGAATCTCGTCAGGTCGGCTTCGGCGCGGATGGCCGCGAACGACTGGCGATAGATCTCCGCCGCGTCGCGGATGTAGTCGAGCACTCGCTCACCTTAAGGGCTGGTCGCGCAGCAGCCGATATCCCTGTCCGCTCGCGACCAGGACCTGACCGGCGGGCGGGCTGCCGCAGGCGCGCTCGCAGCCGACGAAGTGGCGGTGAACCGTGGAATCCGGCTCCAACGACATCGTCGCGTCGGCCCGCACGTCGGCCGCCGAGTGCTCGCAACCGGGGCTGCCGGTGCAGGCGCTGACGCTCAGCCAGGGGGAGTGCTCGTCGAAAACCAGGCCCAGCGGCGCCAGCACGCGCAGCGCGACGTCCGCCACCTCCTCGGTGAGGTCGCACACCAGCACCGATCGCCACGGCGTGACCACCAGTGGGGCCTCGATGGCGGCCAGGTATTCCGCGACCCGCGCGGGCAGTACGCCCAGCGGCACCGCGGCGCCCAGCGCCACCCGGCCGTCGTCTTGGCCGATCCAGCCCACTTGCGGCCTGGTCACCGGCGGAAAAGGCGCACCGAGTTCGGCGCCCGGCCACAACCCGGCAGTGTCGGCCAATTCGCTTACCCGCCAAGCCTTCCCGCGTACCTCGATGAAGTGCACCGCGAGCGCGACCAGCGACTGCGCCACATCCGCGACGGCCAACCGAACACCGGTGTCCCGCCCAGCCAACACAAGCGCCACGTCGTCGTCCAGGGCATGCGCGCCGACGTCGGCGCCCAGCCCGGACACGTCGGCGCGGCCGTCGTCGAGGCTGAACCAGAACCGGCCGCCCAACTCCGCGAGCCTGGGTTCGCCGCAAATCGCCGCGTCCAGCTCGCTCACCCACTCGCGCACGTCGGCGAGTCCGCCGACCCGGCCGGATAGCGGCGACGCCACGATGTTGCGCACCCGCTCATGCGTCGGCGACGGCAGCAGCCCGGCTTGTGCGAGCGCCTCGGCGACAGCCGCGACGTCGGTGATCCCGCGGAGCTGCACGTTGCCGCGGGCGGTCAGCTCGAGCGTTCCCGAGCCGCGCTGGCCCGCGAGACCCGCCAGCGTCGCCAGCTGCGCGGCGCTGATCTGGCCGCCGGGCAAGCGCACCCGCACCAGCGCGCCGTCGGCGGCCTGATGCACCTGCAGCGCACCCGGGCAGGCGTCGATGTCGCGCGCGCGGACCATTCGCCTACGGTACGACTCCGCGGCTCCGTTTCGCGCAGGTTCGGCGCGGGCCCGGTGTGGGCACACTCTTGCCCGTGAGGACGATGGAGTACGCCCCGGGACGATCGGCCGACGTCTTCGGTGATTCGGATCAACCCACGATCCTGCTGTGGCATGGCATGCAGACCGACGCCCGCGCCGCCGTCGGGCCGCTGGCCGGCCTGCTCGCCGAACACGGCGCCGCGGTGGTGGCGCCGGATTGGAACTCCCACGCCGACGACGGCGGGCGCGCGGACCTGTTGCGGTCGCTCGAGTTCACCCGCAACATTGCCGGCGGCCGGCTGGTCCTGGTCGGGTGGTCCCTGGGCGGCTCCGCCGCGGCGGGCCTGACGTTCGACGCCGCGCGCTTCGGCGTCGCGCTCGCGCATACGGTTTGCCTGGCCGGCGCCTTCATGGCCCCGGACCCGATCTCCGGTCGGCCGCCGACCGACATGCTGTGGGCCGACCGCGCCCGCTCGCCGTTCCTGCTGCTGCACGGGCTCGCCGACGACGCGGTGCCGGTGACGGCCAGCCGGGCGTTCGCCGCCGACCTGCGCCA
Organism: Mycobacterium sp. 1245805.9; assembly: GCF_001672915.1. GTDB lineage: Bacteria > Actinomycetota > Actinomycetes > Mycobacteriales > Mycobacteriaceae > Mycobacterium. The sequence goes on from NZ_LZKR01000044.1 coordinate 17,970, forward strand.
GGCCGGTTGGCCGGTGGAGCTGGTGGAGCTGGCTGCCGATCACGGCTCGATCGCCGGCGCCGACTATGACCCGGTCGCCGATCGCTATGTGCCCGCGACGGGCGGGCCGGCGCTCGAGGTGGCCGGCGAGGTCGCCGCGCGCATCGCGGCGACGCTGCGGTACGAATGACGGGTGGCTGAGCCGAGGATCCTGCTGCTGTCGACGTCCGACACGGACCTGATCAGCGCCCGGTCCAGCGGCAAGAACTACCGGTGGGCCAACCCGTCGCGGCTCTCGGACGAGGAATTGCCGGACCTGCTGGCCGACGCCGCCATCGTGGTGGTCCGGATCCTCGGCGGGTACCGCGCCTGGCAGGACGGCATCGACGCGGTGATCGCCAGCGGCGTCCCGACGGTGCTCGTCAGCGGCGAGCAGGCCGCCGACGCCGAGCTGACCGGCCTGTCCACGCTGGCGGCCGGCATCGCGGTGCAGGCGCACATCTACCTGGCCCACGGCGGCGTGGAGAACCTGCGCCAATTGCATGCCTTCCTTTCCGACACGGTGCTGATGACCGGCTTCGGGTTCACCCCGCCGGTGGTGACGCCGACCTGGGGGGAGCTGCGGCGCCCGGACGCGGCCGGCGGCGACGGCCCCACCATCGCGGTGCTCTACTACCGCGCCCAGCAGCTGGCCGGCAACACCGCCTACATCGAGTCGCTGTGCCGGGCCATCGAAGACGCCGGGGGCCGAGCGCTGCCCGTGTACTGCGCGTCGCTGCGCACCGCGGAACCCGAACTGCTGCAACGGCTCGGCGACGCCGACGCCATGGTGGTCACCGTGCTGGCTGCCGGGGGCCTCAAGCCCGCCACGGTGTCCGCCGGCGGCGAGGACGACAGCTGGAACGTCGAACACCTGGCCGCGCTGGACATCCCGATCCTGCAGGGCCTATGCCTGACCAGCCCCCGCGACCAGTGGCGCGACAACGACGACGGCCTGAGCCCGCTCGACGTGGCCAGCCAGGTCGCGGTGCCCGAGTTCGACGGGCGCATCATCACCGTCCCGTTCTCGTTCAAGGAGATCGACGACGACGGGCTGATCTCCTACGTCGCCGATCCGGAACGCTGCGCGCGGGTTGCCGGCCTGGCCATCCGGCACGCGCGGCTGCGGCATGTCCCGGCGGCGGAAAAGCGTGTGGCCCTGGTGTTTTCGGCCTACCCGACCAAGCACGCCCGGATCGGCAACGCGGTCGGGCTCGACACCCCGGCCAGCGCGGTCGCGCTGCTGCGCGCCATGCGCGAACGCGGGTATCAGGTGGGCGATCTGCCCGGCGTCGAGGCCAACGACGGCGACGCCCTGATCCACGCGCTGATCGAACGCGGGGGACAAGATCCCGACTGGCTCACCGAAGGGCAGCTCGCCGGCAACCCGATTCGGGTGTCCGCCAAGGACTATCGCGCGTGGTTCGCGACCCTGCCCGCCGAGCTCGCCGACGCCGTGGTCGAGCACTGGGGCCCGCCGCCCGGCGACCTGTTCGTCGACCGCACAGCAGACCCCGACGGCGAGATCGTCATCGCCGCCATGCAAGCGGGCAACCTCGTCCTGATGGTCCAACCGCCCCGCGGATTCGGGGAAAACCCGGTGGCCATCTACCACGACCCGGACCTGCCGCCCAGCCACCACTACCTTGCCGCGTACCGCTGGCTGGACACCGGGTTTCACGCCGACGCGATCGTCCACCTGGGCAAGCACGGCAACCTGGAATGGCTGCCGGGCAAGACCCTCGGCATGTCGGCGGCCTGCGGATCCGATGCCGCGCTGGGCAACCTGCCGCTGATCTACCCCTTCCTCGTCAACGACCCCGGCGAGGGCACCCAGGCCAAACGGCGGGCGCACGCCGTGCTGGTCGACCACCTCATCCCGCCGATGGCGCGCGCCGAAACCTACGGTGACATTGCGCGTTTGGAGCAGTTGCTCGACGAGCACGCCAACGTCGCGGCGCTGGACCCCGGCAAGCTGCCCGCCATCCGCCAGCAGATCTGGACGCTGATCCGGGCCGCGAAGATGGATCACGACCTGGGATTGACCGAGCGACCGGAAGAGGACTCGTTCGATGAGATGATCCTGCATATCGACGGCTGGCTGTGCGAGATCAAAGATGTCCAGATCCGCGACGGGCTGCACATCCTCGGCCAAAAGCCCACGGGGGAGGCCGAACTCGACCTGGTGCTGGCCATCCTGCGGGCGCGCCAACTGTTCGGCGGTGAGCACGCCATCCCCGGCTTGCGGCAGGCACTCGGCCTGGCCGAGGACGGCACCGACGAGCGGGTGACGGTCGACCAAACCGAGGCCGCCGCGCGCGAATTGGTCGCGGAGCTGCAGGAAAGCGGCTGGGATCCGGAGGCCGCCGCGCGCCTCACCGACGATGCCGACGTCGCTGCGGTGCTCCGGTTCGCGACCACCGAGGTGGTGCCCCGGCTGGCGGGCACGTCATCCGAAATCGACCAGGTGCTCAGGGCTTTGGATGGCCGGTTCATTCCCTCCGGCCCGTCGGGGTCGCCGCTGCGCGGCCTGGTCAACGTGCTGCCGACCGGACGCAACTTCTACTCGGTCGACCCGAAAGCGGTGCCGTCCCGGCTGGCGTGGGAAGCCGGTGTGGCGCTGGCGGATTCGCTGTTGAGCCGGTACCGGACCGATCACGGGCGATGGCCGCAGTCGGTCGGGCTGTCGGTGTGGGGCACGTCGGCGATGCGCACCGCCGGCGACGACATCGCCGAAGTCCTTGCGCTGCTGGGCGTTCGACCGGTCTGGGATGACGCGTCGCGGCGGGTCGTGGGCCTGACCCCCATTCCGCTGACCGAGCTGGGCCGTCCCCGCATCGACGTCACCGTGCGGATCTCGGGGTTCTTCCGGGACGCCTTTCCGCACGTCGTCACCATGCTCGACGACGCGGTGCGGTTGGTCGCCGACCTCGACGAGACGGCCGAGGACAATTACGTGCGCGCCCACGCCCAGGCGGACCTCGCCCAGCACGGTGACCAGCGCCGTTCCACCACACGGATTTTCGGATCCAAGCCAGGAACCTACGGCGCCGGGCTGCTGCAGCTGATCGACAGCCGCAACTGGCGTGACGACGCCGACCTCGCCCAGGTGTACACGGCGTGGGGCGGGTTCGCCTATGGGCGCGGTCTGGACGGTCGCCCCGCGACCGACGACATGAACCGCCAGTACCGGCGCATCGCGGTGGCCGCCAAGAACACCGACACCCGCGAGCACGACATCGCCGACTCCGACGACTACTTCCAGTACCACGGCGGCATGGTCGCCACGGTGCGCGCGCTGACCGGGCAGGCGCCCGCCGCCTACATCGGCGACAACACAAGGCCCGACGCGATCCGCACCCGGACCCTGTCGGAGGAAACCACCCGGGTCTTTCGCGCCCGCGTGGTCAATCCGCGCTGGATGGCGGCCATGCGCCGGCACGGCTACAAGGGCGCGTTCGAGATGGCGGCGACCGTGGACTACCTGTTCGGCTACGACGCCACCGCCGGCGTCATGGCCGACTGGATGTACGAACAACTGACCGAGCGCTACGTGCTCGACCCCGAGAACCGCAAGTTCATGGCCGAGTCCAACCCGTGGGCGCTGCACGGCATGGCCGAGCGGCTCCTGGAGGCCGCCGGCCGCGGCTTGTGGGCGGAACCGCAGCCCGAAACCCTCGACGGGCTGCGCCAAGCGCTGCTCGAAACCGAGGGCGACCTCGAGGGTTGACCCCGCCGCGAGTGTGCGGCTGGCCGCACACTCGGGACCGAACGTGCGGCTGGCCGCACGCTCGGCACGAGCGGGCCGACGGGCGTAGGTTGACACCCGTGACCCCCACTTTCGCCGACCTCGCCAAGGCGCAATACCTCCTGCTGACCACGTTCACCAAGGACGGCCGGCCCAAGCCGGTGCCAGTCTGGGCCGCTTTGGACGAGCAGCGCGGCGACCGGCTGCTGGTCATCACGCAGGAAAAGTCGTGGAAGGTCAAGCGGATCCGCAACACCCCGCGGGTCACGCTCGCCACCTGCACCATGCAGGGCCGGCCGACCAGCGAGGCGGTCGAGGGCACCGCGGCGATCCTCGACAAGTCGCAGACCGCCGCCGTCTACGACGCCATCGGCAAGCGGTACGGCATCGTCGGCAAGGTCTTCAACTTCTTCAGCAAGCTGCGCGGCGGCATGGACAGCAACGTCGGCCTCGAGCTGAAAGTGGCGCCAGGCTAAGGCAAATGGGTAGCGTCCTCATCCCGGTCCCGGACCGCGACTTCGACCCCACCGAGGTCGCCGTCAGCTGGCGGGTCCTGACGCGCGACGGCCACCGGGTGGTCTTCGCCACCGAAAGCGGCACGCCCGGCGTCGCCGACGACATCATGGTGACCGGCCGGGGGTTGGACATCTGGTCCAGGCTGCCGATGCTGCGCAGCCTCCCGGTCGTCGGGCTGATGCTGCGGGCCAACAAGGACGGCCGCGAGGCGTACCGGGACATGCTGCGCTCGGCGGAGTTCCAGCGTCCGATCAGCTGGTCACAAGCCGGCCTGGACGGCATCGACGCGTTGCTGCTGCCCGGCGGCCACCGTGCCCGGGGAATGCGCAGTTACATCGACAGCGACATTCTGCAGCGGCTCGTCGTGGATGCCTTCGCGCGAGGTCTGATCGTCGCCGCGATCTGTCACGGCGTGCTGCTCGCCGCCCGCAGCATCGATCCCGCCACCGGGCGCTCGGTGCTTTTCGGGCGCAAGACCACCGCGCTGACATGGGCGATGGAAGGCCTGGCCTGGCGGCTCACGCGGCTGACCCGATTCTGGGATCGCAATTACTACCGAACCTACACCGAGGAGGCCGGCCAGCCCGTCGGGTACATGTCCGTGCAATCGGAAGTCACTCGCGCGCTTAAGGATCCGTCGGATTTTCAAGACGTCGGCAGCGGCACGCCGCACCGTTGGCTGAAGTCATCGGGCATGGTGCGCGACACCGCCACCGATTCTCGGCCCGCCTTCGTCGTCGACGACGGCGACTACGTGTCGGCGCGCTGGCCCGGCGACACGCACACGTTCGCAACGGTGGTCTCGCAGAAGTTGAAGTGACCCAACGTGTTTCAGCTCGCCTTCAGATGCTCGCCGAAGAAGGCGAAGACGCGGCTCCACGCGTCGTCGGTGGCGGCCTGGTCGTAGCCGAAACCGGTGATGCGAAGCAGCGGCTGGGCGGGCAGCGTGTTCGCGAAGCTGTGCCCCACGCCGGGGTACTCCTTGATATCGGTGGTCAGCCGCTTTGCGGCGGTCGCCTCGCGGAACTTGTCGGCGGCGCCCCTGCCCAGCGGGTCGCGGCCACCGAAGCTCGCGACGATCGGGCACGCCCCCTCCAGAATGGTGTCGAGGTTGCGGGGAAGGGGAGTGCCATAGAACGGAGCGGATGCCCCAAAACCCTTGGGCGACATGAGGAGCGCAAACTGGCCGCCCATGCAGAACCCCGCGATGCCGACCGCCCCGGAACACTCCGGCATCGACTGGAGGTGCTCGCGGGCCGCCAGGACGTCGTCGAGGGCGCGGCCCCGCTGTGTCAGCAGCTCGCGCATGACCCTGGTGATGCAGCGGACCCGGCCGCCCCGCGAGTACAGGTTCGGCGTGAGCGCCACATAGCCCCCCTTTGCGACGCGGGCGTTGGTCGCCGCCATGTCCCGCCCGTAACCGAACGCGTCGTGGATCACCACCACGCCCGGCCACGGGCCCTGTCCCTCGGGGACGTTCAACAGCGCATCAATCGATCCGTCTGGGGTGTCGATCTGAATCGTTGCCATAGCGTCATCTAACTGCAGCCGTGTTGGGCGCCACCAGGGGAACTCCCCGGCGGCCCGCGGACGTTGGCCTCACATGATGTCGCGGCTGTTCCTGATCTACGCCGTCGTCGAGCTCGCGGCGGTCATCGCGCTGGTCTCGTCCGTCGGGTGGGGCTGGACGCTGCTGGCGCTGCTGGGCACCTTCATGCTCGGGTGGGTGGTCCTGGCGCCGATGGCCGGATCCCAGCTCATCCGCCAGATCGGGCAATTGCGGTCCGGGTTGAGAGAGCCGCGCAACGCGGCGAGCGACGGGGCGCTGGTCACGCTGGCCATCGCGTTGGTGCTGGTCCCGGGGCTGGTCACCACCGCCTTGGGGCTCTTGCTGTTGGTGCCGCCCATACGAAGGGTCGCCGGCGTGGGACTGATGCGTGCCGTGCGGCGGCGGGTGCCGCTGATCGCCGAAGCGACACTTTTCGGGGCCGAAACCGACGGCCGCGATTACATCGACGGCGAGGTCGTCGACGTGCGGGACGTCCGGGCGCCGGCCCTGCCCAGCGAGATGCGCGGGGGATACCCGGGAAACCCCGCCTGGGATTGATCCCGACGCCGTCACACGTAGCTTTGGCCTGTGACCGACAACCTCACGCTGCTGGTCAACGGTCGGGTGCACAGCCCGACCCACCCCGACGCCACCGCCATGGCGGTCCGCGGTGACGTCATCGCCTGGCTGGGCAGCGACGACGTCGGGCGCAGCCAGTTCCCGGGCGCCGACATCGAGGACCTGGACGGTGCCTTCGTGGCGCCGGGGTTCGTGGACAGCCACATCCACCTCACCGCGACCGGCCTGACGCTCAGCGGCCTGAACCTGCAATCCGCCGCGTCGCGCGCCCACTGCCTGCAGATGGTCGCCGACTACGCGGCCGCTCACCCGGGCCGGCCGGTGTGGGGACACGGCTGGGACGAATCGGCGTGGCCCGAGAACGCGCCGCCGAGCACCGCCGAGCTGGACGGCGTCCTCGGTGACCGGCCCGCCTACCTGACCCGCATCGACGTCCACTCCGCGCTGGCCTCCACGGCGCTGCGGCGTCGCGTCGCGGAGCTACCCGCGGCGGCCGGTTTCGACCCGGAGCGGCCGCTGGTCGGCGACGCCCATCACCTGGTCCGCGCCGTCGCCCGCGACCTGCTGACGCCCCAGCAGCTGGCCGAGGCCCGCACGGCCGCGCTGCGGGCCGCCGCCGCGGCCGGCATCGTCGCGGTGCACGAATGCGCGGGTCCCGAGATCGGCGGGCTCGACGACTGGCTGGGACTGCGTGACCTCGATGCCGGTGTCGAGATCGTCGGCTACTGGGGCCAGGCCGTCACCACGGCCGCCGAGGCGCGGGCGCTGCGGGACGAGACGGGCGCGCGCGGGCTGGCCGGTGACCTGTTCGTCGACGGGGCGCTCGGCTCGCGCACCGCCTGGCTGCACGAGCCCTACACCGACGCCCCGGACCGCGTCGGCACCTGCTACCTGGACCCCGACGCCGTCGAGGCCCATCTGCGGGCCTGCACCGAGGCGGGGGTGACGGCCGGGTTCCACGTCATCGGCGATGCCGCGGTCTCGGCCGCGGTCGCGGCGCTGGAACGGGTCGTCGCCGACCTCGGGGTGGCCGCGGTCGCCCGCTGCGGGCACCGCCTCGAGCACCTAGAAATGGTCACCGCCGACCAGGCCGCCAAGCTGGGCGCGTGGGGCGTCATCGCCAGCGTGCAGCCCAATTTCGATGCGCTGTGGGGTGGCGCCGACGGCATGTACGCCCGGCGGCTGGGCGCCGAACGAGGCAGCCGACTCAACCCGCTTGCGCTGTTAGCATCCCAAGGCGTGCCCCTCGCGCTCGGTTCCGACGCCCCCGTCACCGGCATCGACCCGTGGGCGAGCGTGCGGGCGGCGGTCAATCACCACACCCCGGGCAGCGCGGTGTCGGCGCGGGCCGCGTTCGCGGCCGCCACCCGCGGCGGCTGGCGGGCGAGCGGCGCCCGCGACGGCCAGGCCGGAACCCTGGTGCCCGGCGCGCCCGCGTCCTACGCCGTGTGGGACGCCGGGGCCCTCGATGTCCGCGCGCCACGCGACGCCGTCCAGCGCTGGTCCACCGATCCCCGCTCCCGGGTGCCCGCGTTGCCGCGCCTGGGCCCCACCGACGTGCTGCCGCGCTGCCGCCGAACCGTGCATCGAGGCGCTGTCATCTATGGCTAGGGAGTGGTTCGGCGGCGACCTGACCCCCGACCAGGACCCCATCAGCGACGAGGCCGAATCGGAGCGGGATGAAGACGCCGCCGAGATCGACCGGACCACGACGCCCGACGAACCCGAAAGCGAACCCGAACCCGAACCGCCCGGCACTGCCGGCCCGGCCGCGCGACAGGGCACCGTGACCGCGCGGCTCGGCGCGGCGGTGATCGCACGGCTCCCCGGCGTCTGGGCCGCGCTGCGGCCCCGCCTGCCGCGACTGGCGCTTGCCATCGCGGGCGGCTTGCTGCTGTTCGCCAGCTTCCCCGCCGTGAACTGGTGGTGGGCCGCCGTCGTCGCCGCCGCGCTGCTGGCCTGGGTGCTTCGGCATCCGGCCACGACACCGGCGGGCGGCCTCGGCTATGGGTTCCTGTTCGGGCTCGCCTTCTATGTGCCGCTGTTGCCGTGGATCAGCACCCTGGTGGGCGCCGTGCCCTGGCTGGTGCTGGCCGCCGTCTGCGCGCTGTTTCCCGCGCTGTTCGGCCTGTGCGCCGTCGTCGTGCGACGGCTGCCCGGCTGGCCGATCTGGTTTGCGCTGATGTGGGCGGCCCAGGAGTGGCTGAAGTCGATCTTCCCGTTCGGCGGCTTTCCCTGGGGCGTGGTCGCGTTCGGCCAGGCACAGGGCCCGTTGCTGCCGTTGGTCCAACTGGGCGGGGTGGCGCTGCTGTCCCTGGCGGTGGTCCTGGTGGGATTCAGCGCGACCGCGATCGCGCTGGAGATCGTCAAGTGGTGGAAGACCGGCCACCCGGACGGCGCAGCCGCCGCGACAGAGCCCGCGCCGCCGCCGGCCGTCGTGCTGCCGGGCGTCTGCATCTGCCTGGTGTTGTTCGCCGCCGTCATCATCTGGCCGCAGGTGCGGCACGCCGGGGCGGGAGCGGGCGGCGAACCCTCGGTCACGGTCGCCGCGGTGCAGGGCAACGTGCCGCGGCTGGGCCTGGACTTCAACGCGCAACGCCGGGCGGTGCTGGACAACCACGTCCGCGAGACCCAGCAGCTGGCCGAGGACGTGCGCGCGGGCCTCGCTCCGCAGCCGCAGTTCGTGATCTGGCCGGAGGACTCCTCGGACATCGACCCGCTGGCCAATCCCGACGCCGCCGAGCAGGTCGCGCGGGCCGTCGCGGCGATCGGCGCGCCGATACTGGTCGGCACGGTGCTCGACGTGCCCGGCCGCACGCCGGACAACGCGCAATACACCAACACGGTGATCGTGTGGAATCCGGTCACCGGGCCCGCCGACCGCCACGACAAGGAAATCGTGCAGCCGTTCGGCGAGTACCTGCCGATGCCGTGGCTGTTCAAGCACCTCTCCGGCTATGCCGACCGGGCCGGGCACATGGTTCCCGGCAAAAGCAGCGGCGTGGTGCACATCGCCGGGGTGCCGGTCGGGGTGTCCACGTGCTGGGAGGTCATCTTCGACCGGGCCCCGCGAAAGGCCGTGCTGAACGGCGCCCAACTGCTGGCGGTGCCCGCCAACAACGCGACCTTCAACAAGACGATGAGCGAACAACAGCTGGCGTTCGCCAAGGTCCGCGCGGTGGAGCACGACCGCTACGTCGTGGTCGCCGGAACCACCGGGATCAGCGCGGTGATCGCCCCGGACGGCGCCGAGCTGGTCCGCACCGACTTCTTCGAGCCCGCCTACCTGGACATGCAGGTGCGCCTCAAGACCAAGCTGACCCCGGCGACCCGGTGGGGCCCGATCCTGCAGTGGGTTTTGGTCGCAGCGGCCGGAGCGGTCATTCTGGTCGGGATACGGCACAATGGATGGTTCGCGCGTCCGATTCTTCGGAGGTCCAGGCCTCGCGGTGAATCGGAACACGCCGGTACGCCCCCGGGCGAACCCCCGCCCGACGAGGGCGATGATGACAATCCGCCCGAGGATGGCGGCCTACCTGATTACGGGCGAGACAGAGGAGCTACATGACCACCGGCCAGCCGGCGCCCCGGGTCCCGGGCAACCGTCCCAGCGAGCGTGTCCTGGTGATCATCCCGACGTTCAACGAGCGGGAGAACCTCCCGGTGATCCACCGGCGGTTGAAGGCGGCGTGCCCGAATGTCCACCTGCTTGTCGTCGACGACAACAGCCCCGACGGCACCGGCCGGCTCGCCGACGAACTCGCGGCGGCCGACCCCGAGCACGTCCATGTGATGCACCGCACCGTCAAGGACGGCCTGGGCGCGGCCTACCTGGCGGGATTCGCCTGGGGTCTGAGCCGCGACTATTCGGTGCTCGTCGAGATGGACGCCGACGGCAGCCACGCGCCCGAACAGCTGCACCTGCTGCTGGACGCGGTCGACGCCGGCGCCGATCTGGCGATCGGCTCGCGCTACGTCGAGGGCGGAGCGGTGCGCAACTGGCCGTGGCGGCGCTGGGCGCTGTCGTGGACAGCCAACACCTACGCGCGGGTCGCCCTCGGCGTCGGCGTGCATGACATCACCGCCGGCTACCGCGCCTACCGCCGCGAAGTCCTCGAGACGATCGGCCTGGACGGCGTGGACTCCAAGGGCTATTGCTTCCAGATCGACTTGACCTGGCGCACGGTCTGCAACGGGTTCGTCATCGCCGAGGTGCCGATCACCTTCACCGAGCGCGAACTCGGCGTCTCCAAGATGAGCGGATCGAACATCCGCGAGGCGCTGGTCAAAGTCACCCGGTGGGGCATCGAGGGGCGAACCACGCGGCCCCGCGCGATCCGGGCCAACAACCGCGGTTAGCCGCGGCGACGGGACCGGATCAGCTCGAGGCGCTCCTTGAGCAGCTCTTCGAGCTCCTCGACCGAGCGGCGCTCCAACAGCATGTCCCAGTGCGTGCGCGGCGGCTTGACCTTCTTCGGCTCGGGCAGGTCGCCCTCGATGAGGGTGCCCTCCATGCCGTTGCGGCACAGCCAGGTGCCGGGAATGTCGGCGTCGTCGGCGAAGGGAACCTCGAACTCCTCGCCGTTCTCGGTGCGGTACCGCGCGATCTGACGCGGCGCGAGGTCGTGGTTGCGGTCGGTCTCGTAGCTCACGGCTCCAAGGCGACTGCCTCTCAGGACGCGATCGGCCATGGCTGCTACTCCTTATAGATCCTGTGGGCTGTGGTGCAAATTCCGTTTAGCAAACGTAACGACGGCCCGCGTAGTTCCCAGGCCGACACGCGGCATACGCGACGCGACCTTCAATGATACGGGATTGCCGACTAAGGCCGACTATCCTCGGCAGGCGTGACCCGCCGCGCCCGCCCCCACCCGTGCCGGTGGTGCGGTCGAGACGTGACCGACGCCGGGATGGGCCGTCGCCGCCAGTACTGCCGGCAGTCCTGCCGGCAACGCGCCTACGAGCAACGGGCCTTGCTGAATCGGGGCGATGCTGGAGCCGTGCCCGCCGATGCGGTGGTGCTGTCCGCCGAGGACGCTGCCGACCTCTCGGATCGCGTCTACCAGGTGCGATGCGCGGCGGAGGACGTCGCCACCGCGCTCGACGAGGGGGCCGCGACGGCCGAGTTACGCGAGCTGTGCGACGTGCTGATCCGGGCCGCCCGCGCCGCCGACGGTTGGCGCCGGGTGGGCGTCTAACTCCGCCTTGACCACCACCGATGGGTTGCCGAGTACAGTCGCGCCATGGGCGGCGGGCCATTTTCATTCGGGTTTAGAGGTCGGCGCCGTTCCTCTTTTAGCAGCCGGGAGTATCGGACGTTTTGAAATCCTGCCGGAGTTGGCCATACTCACGAGCGACATTCTTGGGTCGGAGAGCAGCACGAAGCTTGTCGGCGCTGGTCGAAAAATCCACGAGACCGATTCGTGCAGCAACTTCTGTGACTCGGCAAGGGCGCTCGGCACACGCCGCATCCGGCGGTTACCAGACGGCCCACCTGCCAGGTGAGGGTTAGGCGAGGTTAGTGATGGATCAACTCCAGCATGCGACCGAAGCGCTGCGCAAAGCGCTGGTCCAGGTGGAACGCCTGAAGCGCACCAACCGTGCGCTGCTGGAGCGGTCAAGCGAGCCGATCGCCATCGTCGGGATGTCGTGCCGCTTCCCCGGCGGGGTCGAGACCCCGGAGGACCTGTGGCAGATGGTCGCCGACGGTCGCGACGTGATCACGGACTTTCCGACCGACCGCGGCTGGGACGTGGCGGCGTTGTTCGACCCCGATCCCGACGCGCGCCACAAGACGTACGCCCGCACCGGTGGCTTCGTGGACGGTGTCGCGGACTTCGACGCCGCGTTCTTCGGCATCGCGCCCAGCGAGGCGCTGGCGATGGATCCCCAGCATCGGATGTTGCTAGAGCTGTCCTGGGAGGCGTTGGAGCGGGCCGGGCTCGATCCCGGCGGGCTGCGCGGCAGCGCCACCGGCGTCTTCGCCGGCCTCATCGTGCAGGGCTACGGCATGTTGGCCGAGGAGATCGAGGGCTACCGGCTCACCGGCATGACCTCCAGCGTCGCCTCCGGCCGGGTGTCGTATGTGCTTGGGCTGGAGGGCCCGGCGGTGTCGGTGGACACGGCGTGCTCGTCGTCGCTGGTGGCCCTGCACATGGCGGTGCAGTCGCTGCGAACGGGCGAGTGCGACCTGGCCCTGGCCGGCGGCGCCACCGTCAACGCCACGCCCACGGTCTTCGTCGAATTCAGCCGGCACCGCGGGCTGGCGCCGGACGGCCGCTGCAAGGCCTACGCGGGCGCCGCCGACGGCGTCGGCTGGTCCGAGGGCGGGGCCATGCTGGTCGTCGAGCGGTTGTCGGACGCGCGACGGCTGGGGCATCCGGTGTTGGCGGTGGTGCGCGGTTCGGCCGTCAATCAGGACGGCGCCTCGAACGGGCTGACCGCGCCCAACGGCCCGTCGCAGCAGCGGGTGGTGCGCGCCGCGCTGGCCAACGCCGGGCTTTCGGCCGCCGACGTCGACGTCGTCGAGGGCCACGGCACCGGGACCACGCTGGGCGATCCGATCGAGGCGCAGGCGCTGTTGGCGACCTACGGCCAGGACCGCGACGCGCCGCTGTGGCTGGGATCGATCAAGTCGAACATGGGTCACACGCAGGCCGGCGCCGGTGTCGCCGGGGTGATCAAGATGGTGCAGGCGATGCGCCACGAGACCCTCCCGGCAACCCTGCACGTCGACGTGCCCAGCCCGCACGTCGATTGGTCGGCGGGCTCGGTGTCTCTGCTCACCGAGGCCCAACCGTGGCCGGCGAGCCGCGCGCGCCGCGCGGGCGTGTCGTCGTTCGGGATCAGCGGCACGAACGCGCACGTGATCGTGGAGGCGGTGCCCGAGGCCGATCCGCGGGAGGCCCGCCCGACACCGGCCGTGGTGCCGTGGGTGCTCTCGGCGAAGTCCGCAAAGGCGTTGCAACTACAGGCCACTCGGTTGGCTCAGCATCTCGGTGCGCATCCAGAGCTCGACGTTGCCGACGTCGGCTGGTCGCTGGCCGGCCGCTCGGCGTTCGAGCATCGCGCGGTCATCGTGGGCGGTGACCGGGACCGGTTGCTGGCCGGGCTGGACGAGCTGGCGGCAGACGAACCCGCATCGGTGATCCGGGGAACCGCCGCCCCGGCGGGCAAGACCGTCTTCGTCTTCCCCGGCCAGGGCTCCCAATGGCTGGGCATGGGCCTCGAATTGCTGGACGCCGCACCGGTATTCGCGCAACAGATCCAGGCCTGCGAGGAGGCCTTCGCCGAGTTCGTCGACTGGTCGCTGACCGACGTTCTGCGCGGCGCCCCCGACGCCCCGGGCTTGGACCGGGTAGACGTGGTACAGCCGGTGCTGTTTGCGGTGATGGTGTCGCTGGCCGAGCTGTGGAAGTCGGTGGGGGTCAGTCCCGACGCGGTGATCGGGCACTCGCAGGGCGAGATCGCCGCGGCGTACGTCGCCGGCGCGCTGTCGCTGACCGACGCCGCGCGGGTGGTCGCGTTGCGCAGCAAGCTGCTGAGGTCGCTGGCCGGCCCCGGCGGCATGCTGTCCATCGCATGCAGCACCGAGCGCGCCCGGGAGCTGTTGGCGCCCTACGGAAATCGCGTCAGCATCGCCGCCGTCAACGGCCGGTCGGCGGTCGTGGTATCCGGCGACGGGGCCGCGCTGGACGAACTCGCCGGGTTCTGCGCCGACCTGGAGCTGCGCACCCGGCGGATCGACGTCGACTATGCGTCGCATTCGGTCGAGGTCGAGGCGATCCGAAGCGAGCTCGCCGAGGTGTTGGCCGGCATCGAGCCGCGGTCCTCGCGCACGGCGTTTTTCTCGACCGTGACCGGAAACCGGTTGGACACCGCGGGATTGGACGCCGACTACTGGTATCGCAACATCCGGCAGACCGTCCAGTTCGACCAGGCCGTGCGCAGCGCGTGCGAACACGGATTCCGGACGTTCATCGAATCCAGTCCGCACCCCGCGTTGATCGCCGGTATCGAAGACACCGCCAACAGCTGCTTGGCGGGCGACAGCCCCCAAATCAGTGAGGCGATCGTCGTTCCCACGCTGGGCCGCGATGACGGCGGGCTCGAGAGGTTCCTGACCTCGGCCGCCACCGCGTTCGTCGCGGGAGTGAGCGTGGACTGGCGCGGGGCGCTGGACGGGGCGGGCTTCGTGGAGCTGCCGACCTACGCCTTTGACCGCCGCCGGTTTTGGCTTTCCGGCGAAGGGGTCGCGGCCGACGCCACGGGCTTGGGCCTGGGAACCAGCGAGCACCCGCTGCTGAGCGCTGTCGTGGAGCTGCCGTCCTCCGGCGGCGTGCTGCTGACGGGCCGGTTGTCGGCCAGCCTGCAGGGGTGGCTGGCCGATCACGCGGTGTCCGGGGTGGCCGTGTTCCCCGGAGCGGGGTTCGTCGAGTTGGCGATCCGCGCCGGTGACGAAGTCGGTTGCTCGACGGTCGACGAAATGACGCTGCAGGCGCCATTGATGTTGCCCGCCAGGGATTCCGGGTCGAGCTCGGTCGCCGTGCAAGTCGTGGTGGGGGCCGAGGACGAGAGCGGCCGGCGCGGCGTGTCGATCTTCTCGCGCCACGACGCCGGCTCCGGCTGGGTGTGCCACGCCGAGGGCACGCTCGGCAAAGGGTCGGTCGAGCCCGCCGCGGACCTGTCGGTCTGGCCGCCGGCCGGCGCCGCCGCCGCCGACCCGGCCGACGGCTACGAACGCTTGGCGGCGCGCGGTTACGGTTACGGCCCCGCGTTCCAGGGCCTGACCGCGGCGTGGGTCCGCGGCGACGAGGTGTTCGCCGAGGTGCGGCTGCCCGACGCCGCCGGGGGCGTCAACGGGTTCGGTGTGCACCCCGCGTTGCTGGACGCGGCGATGCACGCGCTGGTGATGGGACATCAAATCGCCGGCGGGACTGACGAAGTCGTGTTGCCGTTCTCCTGGGAGGGTATGTCGCTGCACGCGGCGGGCGCGTCGGCGGTGCGCGCGCGCATCGCGCCGGCCGGTACGTCGGCGTCCAACGCGGTTTCCATCGAGCTCGCCGACGGGCTCGGGTTGCCGGTGCTGTCGGTGCGGGCGATGGCGGCCCGCCCGGTCAGCGAGCAGCAGCTGCGCGCGGCGGTCTCCGGCGCGGGCCCCGACCGGCTCTTCGAGGTGAACTGGGCGCCGTCGACGGCGACGACCGCCGACGCCGAGCCCCCTGCCTACGAGGTCTTCGAATCCCTTGCCGCCGAGCACGACCCGGCCACGCGGACCCATGAGCGCACGCACCAGGCGCTGGCGGCCGTGCAGTCGTGGTTGTCCGAGCATGATTCCGGCGTGCTGGTGGTGGCCACCCGCGGTGCGATGGCATTGCCGGGGGAGGACGTCACCGACTTGGCCGGCGCCGCGGTGTGGGGGCTGGCACGGTCGGCGCAGACCGAGCACCCCGGCCGGATCGTCCTCGTGGACACCGATGTGCCGCTGGATGATCGGGCGATCGCCGCCGTCCTCGCGCTCGGCGAGCCGCAGGTGTTGCTGCGCGGCGGCACGTATTACCACCCGCGGGTGCAGGGCAGCCGCGCGGTGGACGGTCTCCTGACGCCTCCGACCGAGGGGCCGTGGCGGCTGGGCATCAGCAGCGCGGGCACGTTCGAGAACCTGCGCCTGGAGCCGGTGCCCGACGCCGAGGCGCCGCTGCAGCCCGGGCAGGTGCGGGTGGCCCTGCGCGCGATCGCCGCGAACTTCCGCGACGTGATGATCACCCTGGGCATGTTCACCCACGACGCGCTGCTCGGCGGCGAAGGCGCCGGCGTGGTGGTCGAAGTCGGGCCTGGGGTCACCGAGTTCGCGGTCGGCGATTCGGTGTACGGCTTCTTCCCCGACGGCAGCGGCACGCTGGTCGCCGGCGACGTCCGCCTGCTGGTGCACAAGCCCGAAGACTGGACCTACCCCGAAGCCGCCGCCATCTCCGCCGTTTTCACCACCGCCTACATGGCATTCATCCACCTGGCCGACGCCCAACCGGGACAGCGCGTGCTGGTGCACGCGGCGGCCGGCGGCGTCGGGATGGCCGCCGTCCGGCTGGCCCGGCATCTGGGCCTGGAAGTGTTCGGGACGGCCAGCCGCGGCAAGTGGGACACCCTGCGGGCCATGGGCTTTGACGACGACCACATCGCGGACTCCCGCAGCCTGGATTTCGAGGAGAAGTTCCGGGCGGGCACTGGCGGGGCCGGGATGGACATCGTGCTGGACTCGCTGGCCGGCGAATTCGTCGACGCCTCGCTGCGGCTGGTCGCGCCCGGTGGCGTGTTCCTGGAGATGGGCAAGACCGACATCCGCGACCCCGACGCCGTCGCCCAGGAATATCCGGGCGTGCGCTATCGCGCCTTCGACCTCTTCGAGCCGGGCCGCCCCCGGATGCATCAGTGGATGCTGGAGCTCGCCGGGCTGTTCGATGCCGGGGTGCTGAAGCCGTTGCCGGTAACGACGTTTGACGTGCGGCGCGCGCGCACCGCGTTGCGCTACCTGAGCCAGGCCCGCCACGTCGGCAAGGTCGTCATGACGATGCCTTTTGGGCCTGGTGCCGGGCTGGCTCACGGCACGGTGCTGATCACCGGCGGCACCGGCATGGCGGGTGCGACGCTGGCCCGCCACCTGGTGGCGCACCACGGCGTCCGGGACCTGGCACTGCTGAGCCGCCGCGGACCCGACGCACCGGGTGCGGCCGAACTCGTCGCCGAGTTGGAGGCCGCGGGTGCCCGGGTCCGGGTCGTCGCATGCGACGCCGCCGACCGGACCGCGCTGGCGGCGCTAATCGCCGCGGTGCCAAAGCTTTCGGCCGTCATCCACGCGGCCGGCGTGCTCGACGACGCGATGGTCACCTCGCTGACGCCCGAACGCGTCGACGCGGTGTTGCGGGCCAAGGTGGATGCGGCGTGGAACCTGCACGAACTGACCCGAGACCTGGACCTGTCGGCGTTCGTGATGTTCTCCTCGATGGCCGGGCTGGTGGGCTCGTCGGGCCAGGGCAACTACGCGGCGGCCAACTCGTTCCTGGACGGGTTGGCCGCGCATCGGCGCGCCAACGGGCTGCCGGCGATATCGCTGGCGTGGGGGCTGTGGGATCAGGCCAGCGCGATGACCGGTGGGCTCGCCGAGGCCGACCGCGCCCGGCTGGGCCGCGACGGAATCCTGGCCTTGTCGTCGGCCGAGGCGATGGAGTTGTTCGACACCGCGCTGATCGTCGACGAACCGTTCATGGCGCCCGCCCGCATCGATCTCGGCGCGCTGCGCGCCCACGCCCTCGCGGTGCCACCGATGTTCAGCGACCTCGTCAACGCGCCGGTGCGCCGCCGAGTCGACGACTCGCTCGCCGCCGCGAAATCGAAATCGGCTCTGGCGCATCGCCTGCAAGGCCTGCCCGAGGCCGAGCAGCAGGCGGTGCTGCTGGACCTGGTGCGCTCGCACATCGCGACGGTGCTGGGCAACACCACCGCCGAGGCGATCGACCCGGACAAGGCGTTCCAGGAGTTGGGCTTCGACTCGCTGACCGCGGTCGAGATGCGCAACCGGCTCAAAACCTCCACGGGACTGGCGCTTTCGCCCACGCTGATCTTCGACTACCCGACGCCCAACGGCCTGGCCAGCTACATGCGCACCGAACTCGCCGGAGCGCCGCAAGAGGTCAAGCACGCCCCGGTGGTGCGCGCCACCGACGACGATCCGATCGTGATCGTCGGCATGTCGTGCCGCTATCCCGGTGGGGTGAATTCCCCCGAGGACCTGTGGGACATGCTGACCGACGGCCGCGACGTGCTCTCGGAATTCCCGACCGATCGCGGCTGGAACCTGGACGGGCTGTACAACCCGGACCCCGACGTCCCGGGCACGTGCTACACCCGCACCGGTGGCTTCGTCGACGACGTTGCCGGCTTCGATCCCGCCTTCTTCGGCATCACCCCGAGCGAGGCGCTGGCCATGGACCCGCAGCAGCGGCTGTTCCTCGAGTTGTCCTGGGAAGCCTTGGAGCGCGCGGGAATCGAGCCCGGCGGGCTGCGCGGCAGCGCCACCGGCGTGTTCGCCGGGGTGTACACGCAGGGCTACGGAATCGGCGCCCCGCCGGCCGCCGAGGGCTTCCGGCTGACCGGGCAGTCGTCCAGTGTGGCGTCGGGCCGCATTTCGTATGCGCTCGGGCTGGAGGGCCCCGCGGTCTCGGTGGACACGGCATGCTCGTCGTCGTTGGTGGCCTTGCACATGGCGGTGCAGTCGCTGCGCTCGGGTGAATGCGATCTGGCCCTGGCCGGCGGCGTCACGGTGAACGCCACCCCGGACATCTTCGTCGAGTTCAGCCGCATGCGCGGGCTGTCCGCCGACGGCCGGTGCAAGGCCTACGCCGGCGCGGCCGACGGCACCGGATTCTCCGAGGGCGGCGGCATGCTCGTGGTGGAGCGCCTGTCCGACGCCGAGCGCCTCGGGCACCGCGTGCTTGCGGTGGTGCGGGGTTCGGCGATCAACCAGGACGGCGCCTCGAACGGACTGACCGCACCCAACGGCCCGTCGCAGCAGCGGGTGGTGCGGGCGGCGCTGGCCAACGCCGGGCTGTCCGCGGCCGAGGTCGACGCGGTCGAGGGCCACGGAACCGGAACGATGTTGGGCGATCCCATTGAGGCCCAAGCATTGTTGGCCACCTACGGACGCGACCGGGCCGAACCGCTGTGGCTTGGGTCGATCAAGTCGAACATGGGTCACACCCAGGCCGCGGCCGGTGTCGCCGGTGTGATCAAGATGGTCTTGGCGATGCGCCACGAGATGTTGCCGGCCACGCTGCACGTCGACGAGCCCAGCCCCCATGTGGATTGGTCGCTGGGAGCCGTGAGCTTGTTGACCGAAGCCCGGCCCTGGCCGTCGCAGGGCAAGACCCTGCGCGCCGGGGTGTCCTCGTTCGGCATCAGCGGGACCAACGCGCACGTGATCATCGAAGCCGCGCCCGCCGGGTCGGAGCGCGTCGTGCAGCGCCCCGAGCTGCCGGTCGTGCCCTGGATGGTGTCGGCGAAATCGGCGACGGCCCTGGCGTCGCAGGCCACCCGGCTGGCGACGCACCTTCGCACCCACGCCGAACTGGACGTCGCCGACGTGGGGTGGTCGCTGGCGGGCCGGTCGAACTTCGAGCATCGGGCCGTCGTCGTCGGCGCGGACCGCGGCGGCCTGCTGGCCGGGCTGGACGAGTTGGCCCGCGACGAGCTGGGCGGCTCGGTGGTTCGTGGCCTGGCAACGTCCGGCGGCAAGACCGTCTTCGTCTTCCCGGGCCAGGGCTCCCAAACGCTCGGCATGGGAAGGGAGTTGTACGCCGCGTACCCGCTGTTCGCCGAGGCGTTCGACGCCGCGCTGGGCGAATTGGACCAGCACCTGCTGCGGCCCCTGCGCGACGTCGTCTGGGGCCAGGACGAAAACCTGCTGAACACCACCGAATTCGCGCAGCCGGCCCTGTTCGCCGTTGAAGTCGCGTTGTTCCGGCTGCTCGAATCCTGGGGTGTGCGGCCCGATTTCGTGATGGGTCACTCGGTCGGCGAGATCACCGCTGCGCATGTCGCCGATGTCCTGTCGCTACAGAACGCGGCGGTATTGGTCGCCGCCCGGGGCCGGAAATCACCACGGAGGCGGGCCCGTTGACCGCCGCGATGCCGACGTCGGGCGTCAGCAGCGGCCGCACCTCGTCTTCGGTGGCCTGCACGGCGGTCATCGCGCCGCCGGCCGGCAGCGCCTGCATGAACCGGCCCCGGGCGGCGACCAATACCGCCGCGTTCTGTAGCGACAGGACATCGGCGACATGCGCAGCGGTGATCTCGC
>NZ_LZKR01000045.1 GCF_001672915.1 Mycobacterium sp. 1245805.9
CCTGACCACGGGCAAGTCCGGGACGGTCGCGCTCAAGCCGCGCACCGACATCAACGGGGCCGGGGCCCGCCGCGCGCGCCGGATCGATCCCCGGCGGCAGGTGCGACTGCAGCCCGGGCTCGATGCCCAACGGCGGCACGTGCTGCGCCGGCGCGGTCTCGGCCGGGGCGGCGCCCGGGGCTCCCGGCTCGGCCACGAACTTATTCACCGACGCCGCAACGTTTTTCGACTCGGTGGGCGCTGTCGGATTGTGGGTGAACGCCTGGGCGGCGGCCATCAGCAGCTGCGTCGCCTGCCCGGGATTGCTCGCCGCCTGCTGGATGATCGGGCTCAGCTCCGACAGGGCGGGCAGGCCCGGAAGCTGCTGGGTCGGGTTCGTCGGCGGTGTCGGCTGCGGCGCCGCCGGGGCGGCCGCCGCGCTCGGGCATAACCCGAACGCGGCAGCCGACGCCACGACAACAGCGGCCAAACCCTTGGACAGATTCCTAGTGGTTGCCACGATGTCCTCCGGTCCTGGCTAGTGGCGGGTTAGTTGGATGCCGAGTTGCTCAGGGAATGGCGGCGAGCAGCGGCGCCATCGGGTTGGTCAGCGACGGCAGCGCCGGTGCGGCCGGTGCGGCCGGCGCGGCGGGAGCCGCCGGAGCCTGGCCCCCGGCCAGCGCCTGCAGATCCTGCGGAATCGTCAGCTGCGCGGGCACGTTGACCGGCAGGCCGGACGGCAGCGCCGGCATGTCCACCTTCGCCTGCGGGATCTGCGGGGTCGCCGGGGCGGCGGGAGCCGCCGGCGCCGACAGCCCGGGGATGGCGGGCAGGCCCGGAATCGACGGGGCGGCCGGAGCGGCGGGCGCCGCCGGGGTCTGGGCCAGGCCCGGGAGCGAGCCGAGGCCCGGGATCGTCGGCGTCGTCGCCGCCGGGGCCGTCGCGGTTTGCGGGGTGAGCCCCGGAATGGACGGCAGGCCCGCCGAAGGCGAGACCGGCGAGGTCGCCGAGGGCATGCCCGGGAACGTGATGCCGGGCGAGGCCGGCGCCGCGGGCGCGCGGGCGCCGAGGGCGGTGGCGAGGTTTTGCAGGATTTGAGGCGCGTTGGCCGCGGAGCTGATCAGCTGCTGCGGGATGTTCGGCACCGGCGGGGCGGGGACGGGGTCGGCGTGGGCGATCCCGCCCGTCAGTAGGGCGGCGGACGAACCGACCAAGACGGCGGCCGCTCGCAGATAGGTCCAGATGGTTGGCATGACTCTCCCTGGTTGTCGATGACGGGTTCGGCCCCGAAGTTACGTTGATACTGGTGTGACTCAAGTGACACGTGTGGCATTTATTCGATCGTTACCGATACGAGTGACGGCGGTGACCGGGCGGCCCACAGAACACCGGGTGATGGCTAAAGTCGGGCGGATAGACACCATCCCGGCCGCCCCGGCGGCACCCCGCATCCGGCGGCAGGCGGCGGCCCCGGCGCTGCTGATCGCGAGCGTCGCCGCGCGGCTCGCCTGGACCTACCTGGCGCCCAACGGCGCGAACTTCGTCGACCTGCACGTCTACCTCGGCGGCGCCGCCGCCCTCGACCATCCCGGCACCCTGTACAGCTACGCCTACGCCGACCAGACGCCGGACTTCCCGCTGCCGTTCACGTACCCGCCCTTCGCGGCGGTCGTGTTCTATCCGCTGCACCTGCTGCCGTTTCCCCTGGTGGCCTTCCTGTGGCAGGTCGCGACGATCGCCGCGTTATACGGCTCGGTCCGGCTCAGCCAGCGCCTGGTGGGCGTGCCCGCCGGGGCCGGTCACCGCGTCGCGATGGCGTGGACGGCGATCACCATCTGGATCGAGCCGCTGCGCAGCACATTCGACTACGGCCAGGTCAACGTGCTGCTCATGCTGGCGGTGCTGTGGGCGGCCTGGACGACCCGCTGGTGGCTATCGGGGCTGCTGGTCGGCGTGGCGGCCGGGATCAAGCTGACGCCGGCGATCGCCGGCGTCTACCTGCTCGGCGTCCGGCGCCGGGGTGCGGCGGTGTTTTCGGCGGTCGTCTTCCTGGCCACCGTCGGCGTGTCGGTCCTGGTCGTCGGCGATCAGGCCCGCTACTACTTCACCGATCTGCTGGGCGACGCGCACCGGGTGGGGCCGATCGCCACGTCGTTCAATCAATCCTGGCGCGGCGGCATCTCGCGGATCCTCGGCCACGACGCCGGCTTCGGCCCACTGGTCGTGGCCGCCATCGCGGTGACGGCGGTGCTGGCCGTCCTGGCCTGGCGGGCGCTGGACCCGACCGACCGGCTGGGCAAGTTGCTGGTGGTCGAGTTGTTCGGGCTGCTGCTCTCGCCGATCTCGTGGACCCACCACTGGGTGTGGCTGGTGCCGCTGATGATCTGGGCGATTCACGGGCCGCCACGCGAGCGGCCGGGGGCCCGCATCGTCGGCTGGGGCTGGCTGGCGCTGACGATCGTCGGCGTGCCCTGGTTGCTGAGCTTCGCGCAGCCGACCATCTGGCAGATCAGCCGGCCGTGGTACCTGGCCTGGGCCGGGCTGGTCTACATCGTGGCGGCGGTGGCGACGCCGGCCTGGATCGCGGCGACCGGCCGACGCGCCGAGCCGACGGCTTAGCCCCCGACGATCCCGTCGATGTCGCGCGCCATGTCGACGTCGTTCTGCGTGATGCCGCCCTCGGAATGCGTGACCAACGCGAAAGTCACCGTCCGCCAACGGATATCGATGTCGGGGTGATGGTCCTTGCTCTCGGCGTGCTCGGCCACCCGCCGCACGGCGTCGATGCCGTCCAGAAACGACGGGAACTTGATGGACCGGCGCAGGGCGCCGTCGGCACGCTCCCATCCGTTGAGTTCGGGCAGTGCGGCGTCTACTTGCTCATCGGTTAACACAGCCATTCCGCAGGCATCCTCTCGTCTGGGATAGGAACGGTGGTCACCTACGAGGCTACGGCGGGACCGGCCGGGGCCTGACTTCTCTGGTCCAAGGGCACCACGACGCTCGCCTCCGCCGCGTTGTTCAGTTCCTGGTATGCGGACTCCAGGCTGGCCGGAACCGCCTGCAGGTCGCGGGCGACACCCATCAATTCCTCCAGGATCAGGATGCGTTGCTGATTCGCCTGTGCCACCGCCTGCCGGGCCTGCTCCTGCAATAGACGAGCTTGCCGCTTTGCCTCGGCGAGGAGCCGCTCACGCTCGTGCTCGGCTTCCTGAAACGCGTGATCGATCGACGATTGGGCTTCGGCGCGCCTCCCGGCGACTTCGGCGTCGACGTTTTTCTTGGTCTCCGCACACTGCGTTTCGAGCGCCTTTTGCTGTAAGGCCATGTCCGCCAATAGTTCTTGGTGCTCTCGCTGCGCGGCCTCGGTCTCGGCCTCGGCCGCCGCGATCATGGCGTCGGCCTCGGCTCGCGCCTCGGAGTGCATCCGCGAAATCTCGTCGAGCGCGCGCCGCAGCAACTTCGCCATGCGGTGTTGCATCGCGTAGGGCGACGGCGAGGTGTCCGAGAGCATGGCGACCTCATCATTGAGGCAGGCGACTTCGATGCGCAGGGCGGCCGCTTCGTCGCCGTATTCATTTCGCTGGGCTCTTAAGCTCTGAACCTCGTCGATCAGCAACTTCTGCTTGGTGAACAACACCTCGAGGTAGGCATCGACCGCGGCCGGGTCGTAGCCCCTGAAGGTGCGGGAGAACGTCTTTGCGGGTTCGGTGATCATGGCCAACCCCGATTCTCAGAAGTGCCCGGTAGAGGTGGTAACCGACAGTGTCGAGTATTCCACTTTGGCGTTCAAAACGTAATAGAGGCATTGTGCCCCAAGGGGTTTCGTTTGCGGGCGATGGCCGCCCCGGCGACCCGTATCCCGACCGTATACCGTCACTGGCCATGCCGACCCAGATCGTCGTCGCCGCAGCGGTCATCTCCGGCTCGCGGGTCTTGGTCGCGCAGCGCGCCCGGCCGCCGGAATTGGCGGGCCGCTGGGAGCTGCCCGGCGGCAAGGTCGCGCCCGGCGAATCCGAACGCGACGCGCTGGCCCGAGAGTTGGTGGAGGAGTTGGGCATTGAGAGCGGCGACGTTGTGGTGGGCGACCGCCTCGGCTCCGACATTCCGCTGAACGAGACGATGACGCTGCGGGCGTATCGGGTGCGGCTGCTCGGCGGCGAGCCACACCCGCGGGATCATCGGGCTCTGCGGTGGGTAACCGCCGCGGAGCTGCACGACGTGGATTGGGTGCCGGCCGATCGCGGCTGGCTACCCGATCTGGTTCGAGTGCTGTGAGCGAAAGTGCGCTCAGGGCGTTGTGCGTGCGCTGACGGCGACAACACGCCGAGCCGGGGCGCCGCCACTGCACAAGGAGCGCCGCCACCGCACACACAACGCCCTGGGGCCCTCGAGCATCCGCCGGTTCGCTATCTGAGGCCCCCGCTGCCAGAATCACCGACGTGCCATTCCGCAACGTCGCCATCGTCGCCCACGTCGACCACGGGAAAACCACCCTGGTCGACGCGATGCTGCGGCAATCCGGGGCGCTGCACCACCGCGGCGACGACACCCAGGAACGCATCATGGACAGCGGTGACCTGGAAAAGGAAAAGGGCATCACCATCCTGGCCAAGAACACCGCCGTGCACCGCCACAACAGCGACGGGACGGTCACGGTCATCAACGTGATCGACACCCCGGGGCACGCCGACTTCGGCGGGGAGGTGGAGCGCGGGCTGTCCATGGTGGACGGGGTGCTGCTGCTGGTCGACGCCTCCGAGGGCCCCTTGCCGCAGACCCGCTTCGTGCTGCGCAAGGCGCTGACCGCGCACCTCCCGGTCATCCTGGTCGTCAACAAGACCGACCGGCCCGACGCGCGCATCGCCGAGGTCGTCGACGCCAGCCACGACCTGCTGCTCGACGTCGCGTCGGACCTCGACGACGAGGCGGCCAAGGCCGCCGAGCACGCCCTGGGCCTGCCGACGCTGTACGCGTCCGGACGCGCGGGCATCGCGAGCACCGAACAGCCGGCCGACGGCGAGGTGCCCGCGGGCGACAACCTCGACCCGCTGTTCGACGTGCTGATGGAGCACATCCCGCCGCCGTCGGGCGACCCCGAGGCGCCGCTGCAGGCGTTGGTGACCAACCTCGACGCGTCGGCCTTCCTCGGGCGGCTCGCGCTGATCCGGATCTACAACGGCAAGCTGCGCAAGGGTCAGCAGGTCGCGTGGATGCGGGAGGTCGACGGGGTCCCGGTCATCACCAGCGCCAAGATCACCGAGCTGCTGGCCACCGAGGGCGTCGAGCGCAGCGCCACCGACGAGGCGATCGCCGGCGACATCGTGGCGGTGGCCGGGCTGCCCGAGATCATGATCGGCGACACCCTCGCCGACCCCGACCACGCCCACGCGCTGCCGCGCATCACTGTCGACGAGCCGGCGATCTCGGTGACCATCGGCACCAATACCTCGCCGCTGGCGGGCAAGGTGTCCGGTCACAAGCTGACCGCGCGGATGGTCCGCAGCCGGCTGGATACCGAGTTGGTCGGCAACGTGTCGATCCGGGTGGTCGACATCGGCCGGCCCGACGCCTGGGAGGTGCAGGGCCGCGGGGAGCTTGCCCTGGCCGTGCTGGTCGAGCAGATGCGCCGCGAGGGCTTCGAATTGACTGTCGGCAAGCCGCAGGTGGTGACCAAGACGATCGACGGTCAGCTGCACGAGCCGTTCGAGGCGATGACGATCGACTGCCCCGAGGAATTCGTCGGCGCGATCACCCAGTTGATGGCCGGCCGCAAGGGCCGCATGGAAGAGATGACCAACCATGCCGCCGGCTGGGTCCGGATGGACTTCATCGTGCCCAGCCGCGGCCTGATCGGCTTCCGCACCGACTTCCTCACCCTGACCCGCGGCACCGGCATCGCCAACGCCGTCTTCGACGGCTACCGGCCTTGGGCGGGGGAGATCCGGGCTCGCCACACCGGCTCGCTGGTGTCCGACCGGTCGGGCACCATCACGCCGTTCGCCCTCATCCAGCTCGCCGACCGGGGCCAGTTCTTCGTCGAGCCCGGACAGGACACCTACGAGGGCATGGTCGTCGGAATCAACCCGCGCCCAGAGGATCTCGACATCAACGTGACGCGCGAGAAGAAGCTGACGAACATGCGGTCGTCGACCGCCGACGTCATCGAGACGCTGGCCAAGCCGCTGGAGCTCGACCTGGAACGGGCCATGGAGTTCTGCGCGCCCGACGA
Organism: Mycobacterium sp. 1245805.9; assembly: GCF_001672915.1. Lineage (GTDB taxonomy): Bacteria > Actinomycetota > Actinomycetes > Mycobacteriales > Mycobacteriaceae > Mycobacterium. Next base: position 6,212 of record NZ_LZKR01000045.1, read on the forward strand.
ATGCGTGGAGGTGACCCCCGAGATCGTGCGGGTGCGCAAGGTCGAGCTGGACGCCACCTCCCGGGCCCGCAGCCGGGCGCGGGCCAAGGCGCGGGGCTAGCGGCTTGGCACCGGGCCGCGTCACGGGCGTGGTTGGGCGGGCTGCTGAGCGGCTGCTCGATACCCTGATGGGCGTGCCGAGACGAGCCAGCCGCCTGCTCCTGAGGGTCGGCGTGCTGGTCTCGCTGGTCGGGCTGGTGCTGGCGGCGTGCACGGTCAACCCGCCGCCGGCGCCGCAGAGCACCGACACGCCGCACAACTCGGCGCCGCCGCCACAGCGGCCCACCCAGATCATCATGGGCATCGATTCGATCGGCGCCGGGTTCAACCCGCACCTGCTGTCGGACCTGTCCCCGGTGAACGCGGCGATCAGCGCGCTGGTGCTGCCCAGCGCGTTTCGGCCGGTGCCGGATCCCGCCACGCCGACGGGTTCGCGCTGGGAGATGGACCCGACCCTGTTGGTGTCCGCGGACGTGACCAGCCAAAACCCGTTCACCGTGACCTACAAGATCCGGCCCGAGGCGCAGTGGACCGACAACGCGCCGATCGCCGCCGACGACTTCTGGTACCTGTGGCGCCAGATGGTCAGCCAGCCCGGGGTCGTCGATCCGGCCGGATACGACCTCATCACCGGGGTGCAGTCGCTCGAGGGCGGCAAGCAGGCCGTCGTCACCTTCGCCCAACCGTATCCGGCGTGGAAAGAGCTGTTCAGCAACATATTGCCGGCGCACATCGTCAAGGACGTGCCGGGCGGATTCGCTGCCGGGCTGGCGCGGGCCCTGCCGGTCACCGGCGGCCAGTTCCGGGTGGAGAGCATCGACCCGCAGCGCGACGAGATCCTGATCGCCCGCAACGACCGCTATTGGGGGCCGCCGGCCAAGCCCGCCCTGATCCTGTTCCGCCGGGCCGGCGCGCCGGCCGCGCTGGCCGATTCCGTGCGCAACGGCGACACCCAGGTCGCCCAGGTGCACGGCGGCTCCGCGGCGTTCGCGCAGCTGTCGGCCATCCCGGACGTGCGCACCGCCCGGATCGTGACGCCGCGGGTCATGCAGTTCACGCTGCGCGCCAACGAGTCCAAGCTGTCCGACGCCCAGGTCCGCAAGGCGATCCTGGGCCTGCTCGACGTCGATCTGCTGGCGGCCGTCGGCGCGGGCAGCGACAACACCGTCACGCTGGACCAGGCCCAGATCCGTTCGCCGAGCGACCCCGGCTACGAGCCGACCGCTCCGCCCGCCATGACCACGCCCGCCGCGCTGGCGTTGTTGCAGGGCTCCGGATACAAGGTCGAACCCAACACGTCCACGTCGCCGGTGCCGACCCCCGCCAGCACCGGGCCGCCGGAGGTCACCCGCGGCCGCATCAGCAAGGACGGCCAGCAGCTGTCACTGGTGATCGGGGTGGCGGCGAACGACCCGACCTCGGTCGCGGTGGCCAACACCGCCGCCGACCAGCTGCGCAACGTGGGCATCGCGGCGACGGTGCTGGCGCTGGACCCGGTGACGCTGTATCGCGACGCGCTGAACAACAACTCAATCGACGCGATCGTCGGCTGGCATCGGGCCGGCGGAAACCTGGCGACGCTGCTGGCCTCGCGCTACGGCTGCCCCGCGCTGCAGACGACGACGGTCCCGACCTCGAACGTCGCCACGACCACGCCCGCCGTCGGGCCTACGCCGTCCACCGGGCCGACCACCACCGCCACGACGCCCACCCAGACGCCCCCGAGCCGCCCGCCCGAGCCCGGCGCGCTGGTGCAGGCGCCGTCGAACCTCACCGGAATCTGCGACCGCAGCATTCAGTCGAACATCGACGCCGCGCTGAACGGCACCAAGAGCATCAACGACGTGATCACCGCGGTCGAACCCCGGCTGTGGAACATGTCCACGGTGTTGCCGATCCTGCAGGACACCACGATCGTCGCGGCCGGGCCCAGCGTGCAGAACGTCAGCCTGTCGGGCGCCGTCCCCGTCGGCATCGTCGGGGACGCCGGCCAATGGATCAAGACCGGGCCGTAGGCGACCTTTCTGCGGTATTGAAAACAATGATTTTCTGAAAAATGGGTATCCTCTGCCGGCAACCCGAAAAGGGTAACGAATTAATTACAGGTAGCCGAATTCAATAGCCGCCGGCCAGTTTGTGCAAACAAACGTTTTCACAACGCCATTTCGATACGCTGCGGCCATCGCTGAACGGCTGCTCGGGAAACAGGCGGATAGCGGTCATCATGGGGTGGAAACGGGGAGGTCATAGTGTCTTTTCTCATCGCAGCGCCAGAGTTGATCGCCGATGCCGCAACGGATTTGGCGAACCTGGCAGCGGTCATCGGTTCGGCCAACAGCGCGGCCGCCGCTGCGACGACGGGCTTGCTGCCCGCCGCCGCCGATGAGGTTTCGGCCGAAATTGCCGCATTGTTTTCCTCGCACGCCGCGGGCTACCAGCAACTCAGCGCGCAGGCCGCGCTATTCCACGAGCAGTTCGTTCAAACTTTGGCGGGGGGCGCGGCCAGCTATGCGGCCGCCGAGGTAAACGTCGTGCAGACGCTGGCGAGCGCGGTCCCCGCGTTCTCCATCGACTTGAGCGGCGGGATCGCGGGGCTGGTGGCCAGCCTGAGCGCCGACATCAACGAGCTCGGGCTTTCGCTCAACGCCGCGGTATCGGCGAGCCTCGGCGCCAACGTCCTCGGGCTGGCGCCGCTCGGGGCGGCAATCGCGACCAACGTGAACGGCGGCCTGACGGCGCTGGCGCAGACCGGCGGTGCGATCGCGACGAACATCGGCACGGGGCTGTCCGGGCTGGCGGGCGGCTTCAACGCCGCGCTGCCCGGCCTGCAGGCCAGCCTGAGCGGCGGCCTGTCGGGGCTGAACGGCTCACTGAATGCTGCGTTGTCGGGTGGCCTTTCGGGCCTGGTGCCGCTCGGCGCGGCCTTGGCCGCCGACTTCAACAGCGGGCTTTCGGGGCTGATCCAGACCGGCAACGCGCTCGCGGCGAACCTGGGCGCCAGCCTGTCCGGGCTGGCCGGCGGACTGAGCCTGGCGTTCCCGGGTCTCGCGGCCAGCCTGAGCGCCGGGCTCGGCGGCCTGAGCGCGTCGATCAACGCCGCGCTGTCGGGTGGCCTCAGCGGCGGCCTTTCGGGCCTCGGGCCGCTCGGTGCCACCCTGGCCGCGGACATCAGCAGTGGGCTGTCGGGATTGGCCCAGACCGGTAGCTCGCTGGTGACCAGCCTGACCGCCGGGTTCCCCGGCCTGCAGGCCGGCATCACCGGCGGGCTCGCCGGGCTGAACGGCGCCATCAACGCCGCGCTCTCCGGCGGCTTCGGCGGCAGCCTGTCGGGCCTCGGCGCCGCCCTGTCCGGTGCCCTGCAAACCGGCGGGTCGCTGATCGCCAACCTGACCGCCGGCCTGCCGGGCCTGTCGGGCGGATTCACCCTGCCGGCCAACCTGACCGCCGCCCTCAACATGCTGGGCGGCGCCGTCGGCCTGAGCCCCAGCCTGGGCGTGAACATCATGGCCGGGCTCAACGGGCTCAGCCTCCAGCTGAACGCGGCGTTGAACGGCGGCCTCAGCCTCGGAATCGCCGGGCTTCCAACGCTGTTCGCCAACCTGGTCGCGCCCTGGCAGGTGCTGTTGACGGCGCCGAACGTGCCCGCGTTCTTCACCCAGCTGCAGGCGATGGAGGTCGGCTTCAACACCGCGCTGATCACCAACGAACTCGGCCTCAACACGGCCCTCGTCGCCCAGGAGACGGCGCTGGAGACGGCGCTCTTCGGCGGCACCGGCGCGTTGGGCGGCTCGATCGACAGCTTCTTCAACTTCTGGAACCTGGTGCTGGGCACCGGCGAGGTGACCTTCGACAGCATCCTGGGAGCGCAGCTCCCGACCGGCGGCGCCATCCTGGCCAGCCTCGCCATGGGCGCCCCGGCCAACCTGATCGCCGGCGGCACCCTCGGCGGGTTCCTGGGCGCCCTGGACACCAAGTTCCTGTGGGATCTGGACGTCGTCAGCGGGGTGGCGACCTCGCTGACCGGCAACGGGAGCCTGCAGGCCGCGTTGACGGCGGGGATCAACGCGGCCGGCCTGCAGGCGTCGCTGAACGCGGCGCTCACCGGGTCGCTGTTGACCACGGCTCCCAACCTCGGTGTGGCGTTGGTGGCGGCGCCGACAGCGGGATTGCAGGGCCTGGCGTCGGGCCAGGTCAACTTCCTGTCCAACCTGATTCCCGCGGAGGTCGGCTTCAACACCAACCTGCTGAACAACGAATTGGCTTGGGAGACGGCGACTTTCGGGTCCAATACCGCCCTGAACGGCGCGATAAACCGGCTCTTCAACATCCCCAACCTGTTCCTGCTCACCGGCGAGCAAACGGTCAACAGCTTCCTGGGCGGCGTGCAGTACCCGGCGGTCAGCACGGTCCTGACCGGGACCGGTGCGCAGGTGTTCAACGGCGGCAACATCGGCGGCCTGGAGGGCATCTTCGACCAGACCCTGGCCGCGGGTGCCGACTTCGCCGGCATCTTCGTGGGCTAGGCCCGAGGCGCCGCCCGCGGCGGGATCACGGTGTCGACCACCAGCGCCAGCTCGCGCCGGTTGGGCGGTTCTCCGGTGAGCATGAAGTGTTGGTTGATCAACGCCGGCCCGACCCGCGCGGTCAGCGGCGTGATCGTGGCGGGGTCGAGGTCGCCGTCCTCGACGGCGGCCCGCAGGATCGATTCGATGGCCTTGAGGCGCGGGGCCACCACGGCGTCGGCGAAGATGGTGCGCATCTCCGGTTCGTGCAGCAGCTGCTGGACGACGTACATGCCGGGAAAGGTCGTCTTGCCGGCCAGCATGTCGCGGTGCGACGTGAACATCGTTAGCAGGTTCTCCCTGGCCGACCGGCCGGAGCGCGGCTCGGGCGTCGGCGGCAGCGCGTAGACCAGCGCGGCGTGCACCAGGTCGTGCTTGCTGCACCAGCGCCGGTAGAGCGCCGCCTTGCCGGTGTGCGCCCGCGCCGCGATGCCCTCCATCGTCAGGCCGCCGTAGCCGACTTCCGCCAGCTCGACCAGCGTGGCCTCGTAGAGCGCACGTTCGAGCACCTCGCCTCGTCGGCGGCTCCGGATGCTGCTCCGACCCTGGGTTAGCTGCGGCATTTCTCGATAGTAGCCGCCCGCGTTCCTATCCGCCGAGCCTCGGTGACGCGGAGGTAGGGTTCGTCCATGCCCGAGACTCCACGGCTGCTGTTCGTGCACGCGCACCCCGACGACGAGAGCCTCGCCAACGGCGCCACCATCGCCCAGTACACCGCCCGCGGGGCCCAGGTGCGCGTCGTCACCTGCACGCTCGGCGAGGAGGGCGAGGTCATCGGCGATCGATGGGCAGGGCTCGCCGTCGACCGCGCGGACCAACTCGGCGGCTACCGGATCGGCGAGCTCACGGCCGCGTTGCGGGCGCTGGGCGTCGACGGGCCCGACTATCTGGGGGGCGCGGGTCGCTGGCGTGACTCCGGCATGGAGGGCACGCCGCCACGGGGGCGCCAGCGGTTCATCGACGCCGACGAACGCGAGGCCGTCGGCGCGCTGGTCGCCATCATCCGCGAGCAGCGTCCCCACGTCGTCGTGACCTACGACCCCAACGGCGGCTACGGGCATCCCGACCACATCCACACCCACACCGTCACGACGGCCGCGGTCGCCGCCTCGCCCACCGACGATTACCCGGGCGAGCCCTGGGCGGTGCCGAAGTTCTACTGGACGGTCCTGGCCACGAGCGCGTTCCAGGCGGGGTGGCGGGCGCTCGATACGAAAGACCTGCTGCCCGGCTGGATGGTCCCGCCGCAAGACGAGTTCGACTTCGGATTTGCCGACTCCGACATCGACGCCGTCGTGCAGGCCGGCCCGGATGCGCTCGCGGCGAAGCTCGCCGCCCTGGCCGCGCACGAAACCCAGCTCGTCGTCGGCCCCACGGGCCGCGCCCTTGCGCTGTCGAACAACTTCGCGCTGCCCATCCTGGCCGACGAGCATTACGTCCTGGTGGGAGGCTCCGCGGGGGAGCGCGACGCGCGCGGCTGGGAGACGGACCTGCTCGCGGGACTCGGTTTGACCGCCGCCGCAACGCGGTAGGCTGCCAAACAGGCAGCCACGGAAGGAATTCGCATGGACCCCGACCTGGACCCCAATATGCAGCATTGGCAGGACCGGCTCGACAGCCTGCAGTGGGTCATCGGCTCGATACTCGCCAACGTCGACAGCGTCCCGACCTGACCGAAACCCAGCCACGCGCCGCGTCCATCCAGGACGGCGGCGCCACAGATCCCGCGATTCGTTTCGTCGTTTTGGCGCTGCTGGCCGTAGACGGAATCCTTTCGGCACTCGCCGGCGCGCTGCTGCTTCCTTCCTATATAGGTGCGATTCCCTTCCCCGTCAGTGGGCTGCTCAGTGGGCTGCTCAACGCGGCGCTGGTGTGGGCCGCCGGGCTGTGGACCCGCTCGGCGCGGGTGGCCGCGCTGCCGTTGTGGACGTGGCTGCTGACGGTCGCCGTGCTGAGCATGGGCGGTCCCGGCGACGACGTGATCCTGGGCGGCCGGGGATTGATGGCGTACGGGGCCCTGGTGTTGATCGCGCTGGGGGTCGGTCCCCCGGTGTGGGTGCTGTTCCGGCGGGGCTGACGGCAACCGTTACGGGAAGAAGGGCGGCAGGGGCGGCAACGGCGGGAGGAAGCTGAGCGCCCAGTAGATCTCGGTGCTGATGAACTGGTTGATCGACGCCGTGGTGGCATCCCAGAAGTTGGCCAGCCCCTGAGCGAAGCTGATGCTGCCCTGTAGCCAGTCGATGGTGTTGAACAGGCCGGCCTGCACCATGGGCTCGAAAAGGTCGTAGAAGAAGTAGATCTGGGGGGCGGCCCAGCCGACATAGGGCAGGTAACCGACCGCGTACGCGGCGAGGTCGAAACCGTACTGCACATACGGCTCGACGAGCAGGTACCCGGCCTTGATGGCGTCGCCGATCGACCCGGTTGCCGCCGGCACGACCGCGGCGTTGGTCATGGCGGCCGGTGTGACGAGCGCGCTGGCCGCGGTGAGGGCGCGGATGCCGCCGGTCGGCAGCAGCGCGCCGGCCTCACCGGCGAGCGCCGAAAGGCCACCCGGGAAACCCGAGCCCAGCAGGCCGGCGCCGCCCAGGAAGTTGGAGCCGGCCGCGACGCTCTCGACCTGGTTCACCGCGGCGGACAGGCCGCCGCCGACCATGCCCGCCACACCGCCGCCACCCGCCAGCCCGGCGCCGCCCAGGAAGTTGGAGCCGGCCACGACGCTCTCGACGCGGTTCACCGCGCTGGTGACGGCGCCGCCGATCACGCCCGCGACCCCGCCCCCACCGCCGCCGCCGAGCAGCGTCGCGGCGGGCGCGTTCACCGCGCTGGCCAGGCTCTCCGCGGCGCCGGGCAGCGCCGCGGCGGGCGCGTTCACCGCACCGGCGAGGTTCTGCGCGGCACTGGACTCGGCCGCCGCGAACGCGTTCGCGCCGGAGCTCAAAGTCTGGACAAATTGCTCGTGAAACTGCGCGATCTGCGCGCTGAACTGCTGATATCCCAGCCCGTGCTCGGAGAGGAACGCCGCGACCTGGGCCGACACGGCGTCGGCCGCCGCGGCCGCCACCGCCGAGGTCGGGGCAGCCGCCGCGGCGCTGGCGCCGTTGATGGTCGAACCAATGCCAGCCAATTCCGAAGCCGCTGCCGCCAGCGCCTCCGGGGTGGCGAATAGGAACGACATTCGGAACCTCCCTGGATACGACGGATGCTATCTCGATCGCCGCTGGCGGGCGGGCAAGTTCGGCAAACACTTAACAAGCAGCCCGGCCGCGGCCGCCGGGATGTCGACCGAGGGCCGCCGCGAGCCTGCGGCTACTGTTGCGCGTATGGCACCGCCGCCCAGCGCTTCACCGGTTGGGCCGGGCGGATGAAATTCGATCGTGGGGAAGTTACACCAACGTGCCACTGACACCGGAGCCTCCGGAGCCCAGCGCTCTGCCTAGCCCCGTCTTCCCGCCCAAGGCCAGCGCGTCGGCGTTGCGGCGCGTGTTGCGGCGGGCCCGGGACGGGGTCGCGCTCAATGTCGAAGAGGCGGCCGTCGCCATGACCGCGCGCGGCGAGGACCTCGCCGATCTGTGCGCGAGCGCGGCGCGGGTGCGCGACGCGGGCCTCGAGTCGGCGGGGCGGCGCGGGCCGACCGGGCGGCTGCCGATCAGCTATTCCCGCAAGGTGTTCGTCCCGGTCACCCACCTGTGCCGCGACAGCTGCCATTACTGCACGTTCGTCACCGTGCCGGGGAAGCTGCGCGCCCGGGGCGCGGGCATGTACCTGGAGCCCGACGAGATACTCGACCTGGGCCGCCGCGGGGCCGAACTCGGTTGCAAGGAAGCGCTATTCACCCTCGGCGACCGGCCGGAGGACCGGTGGCCGGAGGCGCGGGAGTGGCTCGCCGAACGGGGCTACGACTCGACGCTGTCCTACGTGCGGGCGATGGCGATCCGGGTGCTGGAGGAAACCGGGCTGCTGCCGCACCTGAACCCGGGCGTGATGAGCTGGTCGGAGATGTCGCGGCTCAAGCCGGTGGCGCCGTCGATGGGCATGATGCTCGAGACGACGTCGCGGCGGCTGTTCGAGACGAAAGGGCTTGCGCACTACGGCAGCCCGGACAAGGACCCGGCGGTTCGGCTGCGCACCCTGACCGACGCCGGCCGGCTGTCCATCCCGTTCACTACCGGCTTGCTGGTCGGCATCGGCGAGACGCTCGCCGAACGCGCGGACACCCTGCACGCGATTCGCAAGTCGCACAAGGAGTTCGGGCACGTCCAGGAAGTGATCGTGCAGAACTTCCGGGCCAAGGAACACACCGCGATGGCGGCGTTCCCCGACGCCGGGATCGAGGACTACCTGGCGACGATCGCGGTCGCGCGGCTGGTGCTCGGCCCCGGCATGCGCATCCAGGCGCCGCCCAACCTGGTGTCGCGCGACGAGTGCCTGGCCCTGATCCGCGCCGGGGTGGACGACTGGGGCGGCGTCTCGCCGCTGACGCCCGACCATGTCAACCCCGAACGGCCCTGGCCCGCCTTGGACGAGCTGGCCGCCATCACCGCCGAAGGCGGTTACGACCTGGTGCAGCGGCTGACCGCGCAACCCAAGTACGTCCAGGCCGGCGCGGCGTGGATCGACCCCCGGGTGCGCGGACACGTGCTGGCGCTGGCGGACCCGGCCACCGGCCTGGCCCGCGACGTCAACCCGGTGGGCATGCCCTGGCAGGAGCCCGACGACGTGGAGTCCGCCGGGAGGATCGACCTGAACGCGGCGATCGACACCGAAGGCCGCAACACCGCGGCCCGCAGCGACCTCGACAGCGCGTTCGGGGATTGGGAATCGATCCGCGAGCACGTCGGTGAGCTGGCCGCCCGAGGCGCCAAAGCGCCAGAACGCCTGGACACCGACGTGCTGGCCGCACTGCGGTCGGCCGAACGCGACCCCGCGGGCTGCACCGACGACCAGTACTTGGCGCTGGCCACCGCCGACGGCCCGGCGCTGGAAGCGGTTGCCGCGCTGGCGGATTCGCTGCGACGCGATGCCGTCGGCGACGACGTCACCTTCGTGGTGAACCGCAACATCAACTTCACCAACATCTGCTACACCGGATGCCGCTTTTGCGCGTTCGCCCAGCGCAAGGGCGACGCCGACGCCTATTCGCTGTCCACCGAGGAGGTGGCCGACCGCGCCTGGGAGGCGCACGTCGAGGGTGCCACCGAGGTGTGCATGCAGGGCGGCATCGACCCCGAGCTGCCCGTGACCGGGTACGCCGAGCTGGTGCGCGCCGTGAAGGCCCGGGTGCCGTCGATGCACGTGCACGCCTTCTCGCCGATGGAGATCGCCAACGGTGTGACCAAGAGCGGGTTGAGCATTCGCGAGTGGCTGATCAGCCTCCGCGAGGCCGGCCTGGACACCATCCCCGGCACCGCCGCGGAGATCCTCGACGACGAGGTGCGCTGGGTGCTCACCAAGGGCAAGCTGCCCACCTCGCTGTGGATCGAGATCGTCAGCACCGCGCACGAGGTCGGGCTGCGGTCGTCGTCGACGATGATGTACGGGCACGTCGACACCCCGCGGCACTGGGTGGGCCACCTCAACGTGCTGCGGGACATCCAGGACCGAACCGGCGGTTTCACCGAGTTCGTGCCGTTGCCCTTCGTGCACCAGAACTCGCCGCTGTACCTGGCCGGCGCGGCGCGCCCGGGCCCCAGCCACCGCGACAACCGGGCGGTGCACGCCCTGGCGCGAATCATGTTGCACGGCCGCATCTCCCACATCCAGACCAGCTGGGTCAAGCTCGGCGTCGAACGCACCCGGGTGATGCTCAACGGCGGCGCCAACGACCTGGGCGGGACGCTGATGGAGGAGACCATTTCGCGGATGGCCGGGTCGGAACACGGGTCCTCGAAGACCGTCGCGGAGCTGGCCGCGATCGCCGACGGCGTCGGCCGCCCGGCCCGCCAACGCACCACCACCTACGCCCCGCTAGCCGCATAGCTGTCAGTCGCGGCGGGTATACCCGAGGCCGTGAAACGACACATCGATCAAGACCGGTTCCCGGAATGGCAGCCCTTCCTGGACGCGGTGCAGAAGCGCCGCCCCGAGTCGGGCACCTGGTGCGAAGCGTGGACGGTGCGCGACATCGTCATCCATCAGGCCGGAAACGCCGAGGAGCTCGCCCGGGTGCTGGGGGCGCACCTGCAGGGCGAACCCGTCGGCACGCGCGGCTTCGAGGAGCGGGAGGCCCCGCTGCGCGCGATGAACGACGCGGACCTGTGGGACGCGCTGCACGACCGGATGGCCACGCTGAACGAGGTCGCGGCCGCGGCCGACGACGTTCCCGCCGACACCGACGTCGCCTGGACCGGCCGCACCATGAAGGTGCCGTGGTTCGCCGAACACATGCGGGAGGAACTTGTCCTGCACGGCTGGGACATCACCGGAGACGAGGACGCCGGGTTCGCCGCCCGGCTCGCCGAGCCCTGGATGACGACGCACAGCGTCGTCGCGGTGGGACGCCCGCTGCTCGCCAAGGGCGCCAAGTCGCTGGCACCGGGCGAGCGAATCGAGGCGCGGTTACGGGTCTTCGGCAGCGACGACGTGGTGGTCACCGCGGACGCCGAGCGGACCGCAATCGGAATGGCCGGGCCCGAAGGCCCGGCCACTCTCGAAACCGATTCCGCCGCAAGGGTTTTGCTGCTCTGGGGTCGGCGACCCGGAAACCCCTCGCGGATCTGCAGCGACGTCGGGCCCGAACTACTGGGCCAGGTGCGCCGGCTGCTCAGCGGCTACTGACGCGCGGCTGGCTCAGTAGTTGTTGCAGCTGCCGGCAACCGACAACACGTCGTTGAAGTACGGCGCGGCCTGCGGCATGGCCTGGATCTGGTGGGCCATCTGCAGGCGCTTCGGCGGCGGCGACGCCAGGAACTGGTTCAAGTAACTCACCGCGATCGGCGACGCGGTCAACTGCGCCGCAGCAGCCGGATCCGTCGCGTTCAGCGCGGCCATCACCTGGCCGTAGTTGCACGTCGTGTTGATGACCGGATCCAGCGGATCGGCGGATGCGATCCCGGAGCCGGCGGTCAACGCAAACGCAACACCCCCAGCAACAGCGGCCAGTTTGGTCAACGACAGCTTCACCATTTTGTGGACCTTCCCCATTTCAATGCACCGTCGATAAACGGCGACGACATTGCCCAACGGTTGCCGTCTGCGGACGAGGCTACCAGGCCCCGTGAGCAATCTTCCATCGCAACCGTTATCGCACAGGAATCTCTAATCGTAACTATGCGCAGGTCAGGGCATTTTGCGGCGGTGTTCGCCCTCGGTGAAATGCGGCTCGGGCGACCGCACCCGTGCCGAGTGGTTGACGTGTATGTGCAACGTCTAGTATCAGTAACCGAATGCTTGCGCTGACGCGGCCGGAGCGCCGCGGCGAGCCGAACAGCAGCCCACACGCAGTACATGGAGGAGATGTCTGTGACGTACACGATCGCCGAGCCCTGCGTCGACATCAAGGACAAGGCATGCATCGAGGAGTGCCCGGTCGACTGCATCTACGAGGGTGCCCGGATGCTGTACATCCACCCCGATGAGTGCGTCGACTGTGGGGCCTGTGAGCCGGTCTGCCCCGTCGAAGCGATCTATTACGAAGACGACGTGCCCGAACAGTGGAGCCAGTACACGCAGATCAACGCCGACTTCTTTGCCGAGCTGGGATCGCCGGGCGGCGCCGCCAAGGTCGGCATGACCGAGAACGACCCGCAAGTCGTCAAGGATCTGCCGCCCCAGGGCGAAGGCGACTGAGCGGGAGGGTGTCGGCGTCCCTGCCGGAGTTTCCCTGGGACACGCTGGCCGACGCGAAGGCGCGGGCCGAGGCGCACCCGGGCGGAATCGTCGACCTGTCCGTCGGCACCCCGGTCGACCCGGTCGCGCCCCTGATCTCCGACGCGCTGGCGGCCGCCAGCTCGGCACCGGGATACCCCGCCACCGCCGGCACCGCGCGCCTGCGCGAATCGGCGGTGGCCGCGCTGGCCCGCCGCTTCGGAATCACCGGGCTCACCGAGGCGGCCGTGCTGCCGGTGATCGGCAGCAAGGAGCTCATCGCGTGGCTGCCCACGCTGCTGGGCCTGGGCTCCGCGGACCTGATCGTGGTGCCGGAGCTGGCCTACCCGACCTATGACGTGGGCGCGCGGCTGGCCGGGGCCCCGGTGCTGCGCGCGGATTCGCTGACCCAGCTGGGCCCGCGATCCCCGGCGCTGTTCTACCTGAACTCGCCCAGCAATCCCACCGGGCGGGTGCTGGGCCTCGACCACCTGCGCAAGGTCGTCGGATGGGCGCGCGAGCGGGGGGTGATCGTCGCCTCCGACGAGTGCTACCTGGGTCTGGGCTGGGACGCCGAACCGCTCTCGGTGCTGCACCCCTCGGTGTGCGACGGCGACCACACCGGGCTGCTCGCGATCCACTCGCTGTCGAAGAGCTCGTCGCTGGCCGGTTACCGGGCCGGCCTGGTCGCCGGGGATCCGGCGCTGGTCGGCGAGCTGCTCGCCGTGCGCAAACACGCCGGCATGATCGTGCCGACGCCGGTGCAGGCCGCCATGGTGGCCGCGCTCGACGACGACGCCCACGAGAAGGTGCAGCGCGAGCGGTACGAACGGCGGCGCGCCGCCCTGTTGCCGGCGGTGCGCTGCGCCGGTTTCGAAGTCGAGCATTCCGAGGGCGGCCTCTACCTGTGGGCCACCCGCGGCGAGCCGTGCCAGGACAGCGTCTCCTGGCTCGCCTCCCGCGGCGTCCTGGTGGCGCCCGGCGACTTCTACGGCCCGGGCGGCGCCCGCCACGTGCGCGTCGCGCTGACCGCCAGCGACGAGCGCATCGCCGCGGCGGTCGAGCGGCTGACTTAGCCCGTCCGCCCGCCGCGCGGACCGGCTGGGCGGCAGAATGCAGGTCGTGACGACTTCGACGGGCAAGGTTCCCATCCCGACGTCGCTCGGCGACATCGCCAGGCGGGTGTTTCTGGGCAAGCCGTTGATCACCGAGAGCCTGTCCACCGAGAAGTTGTCCAACGGGATTGCGCTCGGCGCGCTTTCGCCGGATGCGATCTCGTCCACCGCCTACGGCACCGAACAGATCCTGATCGAGCTGCTGCCCAACGCCGGGTTGGCGGCCTTCGCGTTGCTGCTGCCCATCAACGCCGCGATCTTGGTGATCCTGGTGTTGGTGGCCGCGTCGTACCGGCAGGTCGTCATGGCCTACACCCGGGCGGGCGGTTCCTACATCGTGGCGCGGGAGAATTTCGGGCCCAAGGTGGCGCAGGTCGCCGCCGCGGCGCTGTTGATCGACTACGTGGTCACCGTGGCGGTGCAGGCGGCGGCGGGGACGGTCGCGGTGGCGTCGGCGATCCCGGCCGTGGGCCCCTACAGCCTGGCGATCACCGTCGGCGTGGTGCTGCTCATCTGCTACGCGAACCTGCGCGGACTGCGGGAAGCGGGCGTGCAATTCGCGCTGCCGACCTACTTCTTCGTGAGCATGATCGCGCTGACGATCGTGGTCGGCGTCATCCGCGAAATCTTTTGGGGATTACCGACTTACGACGCAGCGCACATCGCCGGGGCGGTGCCGGTCCATCAGGGCGACGGGCTGGTGATGGGCGCGACGGTGCTGGTGCTGCTGCGCGCGTTCGCCAACGGCGGTTCGTCGCTGACGGGGGTCGAGGCGATTTCCAACACGGTGAACGTCTTCCGTAAACCGCAGGGCCGCAACGCCCGCCGGGTGCTCACGATCATGGCCTGCATACTCGGGTTCCTGCTGGCCGGCGTCGCCTATCTGACTTTCGTCACCCACGCGACACCGTTCGAGGCCGGATACCCGTCGGTGCTGTCGCAGGTCGCCCGAATCGTGTTCGGCCACGGGACAATCGGCAACGTCCTGTACACGCTCGTCCAGGCGGCGACGGCCGCCATCCTGTACACCGGCGCCAACACCAGCTTCAACGGCTTCCCGGCGCTGGCGAGCTTCGTCGCCGAGGACCGCTTCCTACCACGCCAGCTGATGAAACGCGGCCACCGCCTGGTGTTTTCGAACGGCATCATCGCGCTCACGGGGCTCTCGGTGGTGCTGCTGGTGACGACGGGCGGCTCGGTCACCGCGCTGGTCCCGTTCTATGCGATCGGCGTGTTCACCGGCTTCTCGATGGCGGGCTACGGGATGACCAAACACCATCTCACCCAACGCGAACCGGGGTGGCGGCGCCGGCTCGCGATCAACCTGTCGTCGGCCATTTTGTCGACCATCGTGGTGGGCATCTTCGCGGTGGCGAAGTTCACCGAGGGCGCGTGGCTGGTGGTGGTGGTCTTTCCGGTGCTGGTGTTCTTCCTGATGCGGCTGAACCGGGAGTATCGCGCCGAGGCGGCCATCCTGGAGATGTTCCGAACCGACCGCCCCGAGTTGGTGAAGTACGCCCGGCACAAGGTGTTCGTGTTCGTGAACTCGCTCGACCTGGCGGTCATCGAGGCGCTGCGCTACGGCCGGGGGCTGCGGGCCGACGAACTGGTCGCGGTGCACTTCATGATCGACGAAACGCACGCCAAGGCGTTGCGAAAGCGTTGGGACGACTTCGATCTCGACACCCCGCTGCGGGTGGTCGACTGCCCGGACCGCAGGGTCACCCGGGCCGCGCAGGTACTGGTCGCCAAGGCGCGCGACGAGCACCGCAACACCAACGTGACCGTGCTGCTGCCGCGCCGGACCTATGCACCGGTCCTGGGCCGCCTGCTGCACGACCGCACGGCGGACAAGGTCTCCCGAGCGGTCAGCCTGATCCCGGACGCCGCGGCGACGATCGTTCCCTACGACGTGCAGTCCCGCATCAAGGAGGCGTACCCCGAGGGATTCGAGCAACGAATTGCCCGCGAGCTCGACAAGATCGAAGCGTGGGTTTCCAGGGACGAGGAACAAGAGGTCGAGGCCTACGAACACCCCGACCGGTCGGCGTCGGTGATCACCGTCGGGGGCCTGATTCCCGGGCAGCGCGCCACGTTTGAGGGGCGGGTCAACGAAGTCGAGGACATCAACGAACGCAGGCGCACCGTCCGGCGGGTCGTCGTCGGCGACAACAGCGGCGAGATCTGCGTGACGTTCCGGCACGGGCGCGGCGGCGCGGACATCCAGCCCGGCCAGCTGCTGCGGATCACCGGCAAGCCCCGGCAGAGCGGCACCCGGTCGATGGCGATGGTCGATCCCGCGTATCACATCATCGAGGACCCGGCGAAGGCGGCCGGGTCGTGAAACGACTGGCGGCCGTGCTGGTTTCGGTATTGGGTCTGGCGTACACCGCCAATGGTTACCGGCCGCTGACGCGGGACCGCTTCGGGTCGGGTTTCGCGTTCGCCTACGGCGTGTTCGCCTCGGAGCTCCCGATGCAGACCCTCGCCGTCCAGCTGGCGGCGCAGGCGGGCGTGTCGCGCCTGCTGCCGCCGCGGCTGCGCCGGGTCAGCTGGCTGGTGGCGGTGTCGTCCTGGCTGGGGCTGCTGGGCCTGCGCCGGGTGGGGCGCGGCGCCGACGCGCCGCTCACCGCGGCGCTGGACGCCGGCCTGGGCCCCGACCGCCGCACCGACTCGGGTGACCTCTGGCGGCGACCGGCGCCGGGCGGCGCGACCGCGAAGAGACCCGGCCCCGCACGCATGCTGCGGATCTACCGCGACTACGCGCACGACGGCGACATCGCCTACGGGGAGTGCGGCTCGCGCAACCACCTCGACATCTGGCGGCGGCCCGATCTGGATCGGGGCGGACGGGCCCCGGTGCTGCTGCAGGTTCCCGGCGGTGCCTGGATGGTGGGAAACAAACGGGGACAGGCGCATCTGCTGATGAGCCACCTGGCCGAGCTCGGCTGGATCTGCGTCGCGATCAACTACCGGCTCAGCCCGCGCTCCACCTGGCCCGATCACATCGTCGACGTCAAGCGCGCGATCGCGTGGACGAAGGAGCACATCGCCGAGTACGGCGGCGACCCGGACTGGATCGCGATCACCGGGGGCTCGGCCGGCGGGCACCTGTCCTCGCTGGCCGCGCTGACGCCGAACCACCCGCAATTCCAGCCGGGTTTCGAGGAGGCCGACACCCGTGTGCGGGCGGCCGTCCCGTTCTACGGCGTCTACGACTTCACCTCGAACGACGACATGCATCCGTTGATGGCCCCGATCGTGGCGAAGCGCGTGTTCAAGTTGAGTCACGCCGATGTGGCCGAGCCGTTCCGGATGGCCTCGCCGATCACCCACGTGTCCGAGGACGCGCCACCGTTTTTCGTGCTGCACGGCACCAACGACTCGCTGATCCCGGTCGAGCAGGCCCGCAGATTTGCCGCGCGGCTGCGCGAGGTCAGCCGTCAGCCCGTGGTGTACGCCGAATTGCCGTGCGCGCAACACGCTTTCGACATCTTCGGCTCGGCGCGCGCGGCGCACGCCGCGGTGGCCGTCGAACAGTTCCTGGCCGAGACGTACGCGTCGTCCTCAAATACCGGCTAGGCCGACCACCAGCAGGACGCACCCGACCGCGGCCAGCAGGGCGGTGACCTCGATGCGCCGGCGCGACCGGATCCAGTCGTGCAGCGCCGCCATCGAATTGCGCGTCCGTTGGGGCGCCAGCAGGTACACCACGAGGGGAATCTCCACCAGGGCGAAGGCCACGGCGTTGAACATCAGCAGCGCGCCGACCTGCGTCGCGGCCGCGGCGCCCGACGCCAGGATGACGGCCAGCGCGGCCAGATAGTCGACCGACGGCAGCGCGATCCCGAGGCCCGCGGCCCCCGCGACCCACAGGGAGCGCCCGGTCACCAGTCGCTGCGCGCGCGTCGCCACCGATTCCGGAACCGCCACCCGGTTGCGGGTCACGACCAGGGCGGCGGCGGCAAACAGCGCCAGCACGCCGATGCAGATCTGCACCCGCGGCAGCGTGAGGTACGTCGACCAGAGCAGCCTGCGCCGCAAGACGAACAGGACGACCAGGCCGACGCTCATGCCCATCGCGAAGCCGCCGCACAGGAACGCGAGCAGCTGCAGCATCGGCCGCGGCCGGTTCAACATCAGCACCGTCATGCCGATCCGGAAGGGTTCGAGGCTGACGGCGACGGCCATCACCAGGATGGTGATCCACATTGCGGGCCAGGTTACCGCCCGGCCCATCCGCTAGGCCGTTACGCCCCAATGCAACACGCGAGAGGTGAGCAGGACGATGCCCAGCGACACCGTCGCGACCACGGTCAGCCCGATGACCGCGACGACCAGCGGGCGCCACCCGGTGCGGGCGATCTGGCGGATGTCGGTGTTGAGTCCCACCCCGGCGAACGTGAGCAGGAACGCCCATTTCGACACGTTGGCCAGGTTGGCGGTTTGCCCCTTGGTCAGCCAGTGCGCGGTGGCGATCGCCGAGACGGCCAGGAAACCCAGCACGAATTTCGGGAACTTCTTCCAGACGAACACGGCCTTGGCCTTGAAACCGGGGGCGATCTCGTCGGCCTGCCCGCGCGCGGCCCAATACAGCGCGAAGCCCAGCACGACGAAACCGATCAGCGCGTTACGGGTCGACTTGACCAGCACGGCGATCTTGCCGGCGTGGTCGGAGAACAGATAGCCCGTGGCGGTGGTCTCTGCGGTGTTGTCCACCGCCAGCCCGGCCCAGATGCCGAATTCGCGGTCGGTCAGGCCGATCGAATGTCCCAGCGGCGGCAGCACGAACAGCGCCACCGCGCCCAGCGCCAGGATGGCGGCGATCGCGTAGCCGACGTCGGAGTTGCGGGCCCGGATCGCGCCCTTGGCGGCGATGATCGCCGACACCCCGCAGATCGAGGTGCCGATCGCCAGGAGGGAGCCCAGTTTTCCGGACAACCCGAAGGCCCGGGCGGCGACGATGATGATGGTTCCCGCGACGGCCATGTCGACCAGGATCTGGAGCAGGCTCAGCCCGCCCAGCTTGGCGATGTCGCCGAGCACGAACCGGGCCCCCAGCACGACGATGCCGACCTTGAGCCAGAACTCGTAGGTCTGCACGCCCGGGCGAAATATCCGATGAAGGCCGACGGTGTTCGTGATCAGCAGCCCAATCACGATGGCCCACAACACGTATTCGATGTCGGGGACCCGCCAGTGCTCGTGCTTGGCCAGCGCGTTCCACCAGATCTGCGCGTACTTGCCGAGCAGGCCCACACCGATCAGCAGCAGGATGCCCGGCACGTAGTCCAGCGGGCGCCGGCTGGTGAAGGCGGGCTCGTCGAGCGCGTCTTCGTATTCTGGGGATTGGACTTGGGCGGTGGTCACGCGATCACCACGGAATCTTCGGCAGCACGTTGGCCACCGCCAATGCGGTGATCACCCCGGCGAGCAGTGTCGCCCACCAGTCCACCGATACCGAGCCGAGCCGCTCGCGCCAACCGTGCGGCTTCGAATCCTGTTCGCTCACGCTGACATCGTTGTCCGGCCGGCGCCGGCGACCAAGCGATTGGCTCGCGCTGAATTTAGCTCGCCGTCAGGTTGGTAGCCCGTCTCGCTCGGCGTCCGCGCGGTAACGCTCCACCCACTCGTCGGAGCGTTGGTCGGCTTGGCGCTCCAGCACCGGGTGCGGCGCAAGGCGGGGGTCGAGGCCCAGTTCCTCGAGGATGGTTGCCACCACCTGAGTCAGGTTGCGCCACAACACCGGATAGGGAACTTCGATCCGCTTGACGTCTTCCTCGACAAACCAGTTCCGCCAGCCCTCCTCCTGGGCGCGCAGCATGCGGACGACGTGCGCGATCGCCCCGGCGTGATAGATGGCGCGCGCGTCGCGCGCCGGATCGGGCCTGCCGCGCCACACCCGCGTCTGCACCGCGCGCCAGAACGACACGGCCTGGGAGATCACATCGGGGCGGTGCACGTGGATGAGCAGCGGCTCTTCGCCGATGACGTCGCGGATCGCGGCCCGCAGTCCGTCGCCCGATCGGTTCGGCAGGTCCTTGGCGCGGTTCAACAGCAGCGGTGTCTGGTTCCACATCAGTTTGCCGCCCCACACGCCGTTCGGCGTTCTGCCGACCGTGCGGATGTAGTCGCGCCAGATCTCGGCCGTCGCGAGGTCGGGCGTCCCCTCGTCCAACGGGTCGAGGAGGTGCAGGATCGACTCGTCGTCCACGTCGGCGAACCACTGCCGCGGCTGCGGGGCCTGGCTGGTGCTCGGCAGGTACTGAAAGAACTCCTGCGGCTCGCCGGCGACCCCGGTCGCGCGCAGCGATTCGACGAGCAGCGTGCTGCCGCTGCGCTGGGAAGCCAGCACCAAATATGACGACGGCTTTTCGGTCACCAACGAAGCCTATCCGGATCGAAACCCGCTGCAAGACACGGAATTGTCTTCATGCTGAAGATAAGTATTGTGGCGTGGCGGCGCGTGCAGGATGCGATGATGAGCGCGCGAACATCGCGGGAAGGGAGCACCGAATGAACACGATCTCCGCCGCGGTTGCCGTTGCCGCCCCGGCCCTCCTGTTTTTCGGCGCGGCGAGCGCGCACGCCGACGACAATTACCAGCAGTTCGCGTCCGCGTCGGGAAACATTCGATGCATTCTCAACGGGGAAGACGCTCCGCTGCCGATTGCCATGTGCCAGATCGGCGACCACGCCTACCCGGTCCCGCCGGGATTGGGCCGGGATAAGAATGGGGGGCCGTGCCCGCCCGGATCGGATCTGGGTCGCGATTTTCGCCTCGACCAAGGCCAGGTCGCCTACGTCACGTGCACTTACTCGGCGATCGGTTCGGGGGCGGGGTCGTGGCCGACGCTCGGCTTCGGCCAGTCGAGATCGCTCGGCACGATCACCTGCAGCAGCGAGCCCGCCGGAATCACGTGCACCGACTCCGGGACCGGACATTTTTTCCGGGTGTCCCGCGAGTCGTATCAATTGGGCTGAGCGAGTTATTCGACACTTTCAACGTAATTATTTCGGCCGCCACAAATAATTTGGAAATTCGGCGGGTTTATCGCGTTCAATTCCGGGGCCCTCAGCACCGTGGCGGCCGTCGGCTTGGCCGCCCGGTTCGGCGCCGGCGTCGCCCAAGCGCCGGCACCGCGATGAGCCAGCGGTACTCCTGGTATCTGGGGCGGTACGCCTTCGTGCTGTTCCAACCATGCGGGCGATCTGCCGGTTGACTGGCAATAGGAAACAAGACCCGCGAAAAGACCGGCCGCGCACCGGGATCCGGTAGCGCGGCATTGTCTATTTTTAGCCGCCGCGCGGCTTCTTCGTGAGACCATTCGCTGAGCGGACACGGGGGACCTAACCCAGGAGTGGTCATGAAGGCGTTATCCGAGGAAGAACTGCTGATCAACCAGCAGGCCGCGAGTGTCGCGGCGTCGGTCGTCCCGGAAGCCGTGGTCGCGGCAACGAGGTGCGAACAGGTGACGGACGCCATGACGGCCGAGGCCGTCGGTGTCGGCGCGGTCACCCGCTGGGGGATGCGAATGAGCCGGAAGGTCAGTCGAGCGATGCCCGCCGTGACGAACGTCGGCGGGATGGCGAAGTACATGGAGATGGCCGGTCTGCCGGACAGCTTCATTCTCGCGATCACGGCGGCCCACGTGTACGCGCTCGAGGACAAGCGCAACGGAGGCCAGCTCGTCCCCGGGGCGATCCTGAAAACCTGGGACCGCGGCTTTCGCGCCAGCCGCGGTACCCCGCAGATGGAGCGCAGCATGGGGGTGCCCGACGATCGTCAGATGCTGATCCTCTTCCTGCCGATCGAAGGTGGTGGGAACCCGTACCTCTCGGCCGCGGCGCGCAACAATCCGGGCGCCGGGTTCCCGCACAAGTTCATGGTCGGCCGGGACGCTGCGAGCCAGCGCGTGATGGACGAGTTGCGCCCGAGCACCCCAAAGGTGATCACCGGCGGAGCGCAGCCCGCGCCCCCGCAACCTTCGGCCGCCCAGCGCCTGCAGGAGCTGGAGACGCTGCGCGCCTCCGGTGTGATCTCCGACGCCGAATACGCGGCCAAGCGCGGGCAGATCATCGACGAAATATGAAGCGCTAGAAGGGTGGCGGCAGATTTCGTTCGCGCTGCGCGACCTGGTGATCGGGTCAGGGTTGGCACCCTAGTCAGAGGGGCGGCAGATCAGCGAGAACCCGTGCCAAACGCGGATCGGACACTTCAATCCTTTCGAAGAAACCCAGGAGCAACTCGCCGGGTTCCGCGTCGATCGGCTCGTCATCGGCAGGCAGGGATCCGGAGGATGCGACGAATTCGACAGTGTCGTCTTTCCCCAGATACACGCGATGTCGGATAGAGGGTTGGCCCTCAACCAACCGATTCATCGACTCAGCGGGGCCACGAATTGCCATGGACGCCTGCGCGGCCGGTATCACCCACTCGTTTCCGGTTGCCGCGGCGATGTCGTAGCCGTGCACGAGCAGCTCGCACAAGATCCATCGAGCCCCACCCCCGGCGGAGATTGTCGATCCTCCATGGAAGGGATACAGACGGTCGAAGTCGACTTTGGGGTAGACGCGGTCGATCACAGTACGCAGATTTGCCTCGAGCCGGTCGGCGATGTCGTTGATACCTCGGTCGGTGTACTCCGAGAGGCAGGTCGCATTCAGCTCGGCAACCCCCTCGTTGGTGGCGGCGCGTCGACGATCGCCCAGCAGCCTGCCGAGCACGGTTACAACGTGCGCTGCGGTCTCCCCGGCCGTCCAGGCGAGCCCGGGCACCGGTCGCGCGGCGCGATCCGCGTCGAGCCCCCGGACGATCGAGACGAACCGCCTCCCACTGTCATCTAGCGCGGCGAGGATCTCGGCTTTCGTCGCCTCTTGCACCCGCTAAGCGTACGGCGGTGTTGGTCGTCAGTTCCTAAAAGGGTGGCGGCTGATTTCGCTCGGCGACACGATCGGCGTTGAGTGCGCGTTCGGCGTCGATGCGGCGGTTGCGGTCTTGCTCGCGGGTCCGTCGCCGGGTGGGCATCATGACGCCGCGATCGCCCGGCGGCGCGTATGCCGTTGGGGCAGTGGGTAATTCGCCCGTCGTGAGACACAACGCCGGAAACAGCAGCCGGCTGCCCGGATAGGTCTTGTATTTGCGTCCGCTCGGCGAAGTCCACATCACGGTGCCATCGGTCATTCGTGTAAGATACCCCTTGTAAGACCCGTTCCAGCCCGAGAGGCCCTGAGTGAAAACCGCCATCTACATCCGGCAGTCCCTCGACCGCGACATGACCAAAGTGTCGGTCGAGTACCAGCGCGAGCAACTGCACAAGTTATGCGCCGCCAGGGGCTGGGACGCCCCGGTGGAATACCTCGACCGCAACGTGTCCGCGACCAAGGGCACCCGACCCGCCTACGCCGACCTGTGCGCTGACATCGCCAACGGTGCCGTGGGCCGGGTCGCCGTCTGGGACATGGACCGGCTTCACCGCCAGCCCCGCGAGCTCGAAGACTTCATCGACCTGGCCGAGAAGCACAGCGTGGAGTTGGCGAACGTCGGCGGCGACGTAGACCTGTCCACACCATCAGGGCGCATGTTTGCACGCATGAAGGGCACGGTGAGCAAGTACGAGTGCGAGCAAAAGAGTTTCCGGCAGAAGTCGGCCAACGAGGAACGCGCTAAGCGCGGAAAGGCGTGGAACATGCGAGTCTTCGGCTACGACGGCGACGAGATCGTCTGGGACGAAGCCAAGGCTCTTCGCGAGGCGTGCGAGGCGCTGCTGGACGGCGACTCCCTGTGGGGCATCGCCAAGCGGTGGAACGCGGCGGGCATCACCACGGTCAAGGGCAGCCAGTGGAGCGGGT
This sequence comes from Mycobacterium sp. 1245805.9, assembly GCF_001672915.1. Lineage (GTDB taxonomy): Bacteria > Actinomycetota > Actinomycetes > Mycobacteriales > Mycobacteriaceae > Mycobacterium. The sequence continues at coordinate 29,586 of NZ_LZKR01000045.1, forward strand.
CGCAGGTCCGCCAGGTGCTGCTGCGGCCCCGCAACGCGGGCCTGGCCGTCTACGACGTGCATGGCGCGACCCGTGGCGGCGGCACGATCCGCGACGCCATCCTGGAAGGCGTCGAGGTCAGTTGGCCCGCCATTGTTTCGCGTGACACCTACGACGCGGTGTACGGGGTGCTGAACGACCCGGCGCGGCACACCGGCAAGAAGCGGGCCCGCGCCTATCTGCTGTCCGGCCTGGCCTACTGCGGGCTGTGTGACCGCAAGATGGGCACGACCATGCGCAAGACCAAGACCGGCGCGAAACGCGTCGTCTATCAATGCAAGAACGTCGGGTGCATGAAAGTCGTGCGCGACCTGTCCCGCACCGACGCGCACGTTGTCCGCGTGGTCACTGAGCGGCTGGCGCGGCCCGATGCCGCCAGGCTGTTCGCCAAGCCGACCGTGGACACCAAGGCGCTCGACAAGCGCGTCAACGAGATTCGCGGGCTGATCAAGGCAGCGGAGAACGAATACGACGAAGGCGTTATCAACGGGCGCGACCTGAAGCGGCGCAGGGACAAGCTGCAGCCTGAACTCGACGCCATTGGGGCCAAGCTGATTGGGGCCAACACCGGCCGCAAGTTGGACGGCTTGATCGGCCAGCCGGATGCCGCCGAGCGGTTCGCCGCCCTCGGCCTGGACCGCCGCCGCGCTGTCATCGACACCGTTGCAGCTGTGACCATCCTGCCGACCACGAAGGCCGGAGGCGTGTTCGACCCGAAGGACATACGCATCGACTGGCGCTGATTACATGCGGCCCGGCGGAAGGGCGGTTGGGCTTCGGCTCGGCCGCCCCTTTTGCGCATTTCAGCTTTTGTCCCCCTGGCGCACGACACGCCGACCCCGCGACGACGCGCCGTGAATTTGCGGGGACATTGTCATTGTCAATTTGGCTGCAAGCGACCTGTGCATCAAGCGTTTGCATTGTCAATATCGCCTGTCGCACAACGGTTTACCAAATTCGCCAATTAGTTGCCCCTCCGTACTATCGATCCCATAACCCGCGAATTGCTTTAGATCCAGAGGGTTTCAGACGATAGAAACGGATCAGGGACATGGCCGAAGTAAGAGACCTCGAACCGTCGATGTCTATTGCAGAAGTCTGCCGAGTGGGAAACGTCAGCGAGAAGGTCGTGATGGGCATGATCCGCAGCGGCAAACTGCCCGCCGTAAAGTTCGGCGGTGCGTGGCGCATACGCCCCGAAGTAGTCGCCGAACTGCTTGGAATCTCGGCATGACCGACGACGAGTACGCCGATTACGTCAAACGACTGGTTGACCGGGCACCCTCGCTTCGGCCCGATCAGGTAGTTCGCCTGTCCAGCTTGTTCGACGCGCCGCGCTTAGAACAGAACCCAAGCGCCAAGGCCCGATAGGCCATCGCCGCAGCAGGACGCACCCGGCACAACCACCCACGCACCGCAAGAGAGGACGGGTCAATGACACGAAAGGTTGAAAGTGACAATGTCTTTCGAAGTAGAAGGCGTGCCACCGCTGCCCCTTAGAAACGGCGAGAGCCGAGGCAGTCAGACCCCGGCCCTCGCACAGCAGCAGTCGCAAGCCAACGACTACCGCCAGTCTAACAGACTGGTTGCATGGTTCGAAGTCGTCCTGTGGCGCGACCGGATGCTGGAACGTCTTGCCGTGCGGACCTTTCCGATGGTCGGCATACCGGCCTGGTGCGCCCTGTCCGATACGGACCCGGTCAAATTGGCGGCTGTGTTCGACGCTGCCAGCCATTGGGCGCTGCGCCTAGAAACATGCCAGCAGTCCAGGGCCGAGGCGTCACAGGCCATCTCAGCGGCACTGGACTGGGCCGCAGTGGCGCGCAGGAACCAGCAGCACGCCGAGTTCTACGCCGACAAGCCGTACCTGCACCGGGCGGCGTCGTGATCGCGCCCGAGGAATTCGCACTCGACACCGCGATGTTGCTCGAAGACATCGAGGCATTCCTAGACAGATTCGTTGTCTACCCGTCCATTCACGCCAGGCGTGCCCACACGCTGTGGATAGCACACACCCACCTCATGGAGTGCTGGGAGTCCACGCCGCGCATCGCGTTCCTATCGCCGGAGCCGGGGAGCGGTAAGAGCCGCGCCCTGGAAGTCACCGAACCGCTTGTGCCACGGCCCATTCATTCGGTCAACACCACACCGGCCTACCTGTTCCGCAAGGTCTCCGACGAGGCGGGTCTGCCCACCATCCTCTATGACGAGGTCGACACCGTATTCGGCAAGGGTGTCAGAGGCAACGGCGACACCGAAGGCGTGCGGGGCATGATCAACGCCGGTCACCGCAAGGGCGCGACAGCGGGCCGATGCGTGGTGCGCGGCAAGCTAATTGAGACAGAGGAACTGGCAGCCTACTGCCCGGTGGCACTGGCCGGACTGAACGATCTACCGGACACCCTGATGTCTCGTAGCGTCGTGGTCCGCATGCGCCGCCGCACCGCCGAGGAAAGCATCGAACCGTGGCGTCCACGCATCAACGGACCAGAAGCGGCAAAACTGCTTGCACGCCTGCAGGAATGGGCTGCAGACGGGAAACAGTACCTAGTGGGAGAGGATTGGTGGCCGAAAATGCCCAAGGGTGTCGAGGACCGGGACGCCGACATCTGGGAGGCGCTGCTGGCAGTCGCGGACCTGGCCGGACCAGGGTGGGCCAACGACGCACGCGTATCCGCTGTAACCCTCGTAACCGATTCCAAGACAAGGCAACCTAGCCTGGGCATCCTTCTGCTGCACGACATCAAGAAGGTTTTCGCCAGGGCTCGCACCGACAAGCTGACGACCGATGGCGTCATCTCCGGTCTGATCAACACACCCGACAGCCCGTGGTCGCGGATACGCAAGGGTGAGGCCATCGATCCGACCTACCTGGCCAGCAAGCTACGCGACTACGACATCGGCCCCAAGGCGCAACGGATCAAAGATGACGTCTTCAAGGGCTATTCGCGGGCGCAATTTGAGGACGCGTGGAAGCGGTACCCGCTGCCAGTCGATGACGAAGAGGACGGCGGGCTGTGAGGCCGTCACCCAAAAATCCGGTTACATCGGTTACACGCGTTACATCCCAGGTCAGGGCACACGAGTGTTGTAACCGGACGTAACTATTGCAACCGCAGCCGATTTGGCCCTAGTTACGGAGTTACCATCTCTGGCCTGCGCCGTAACGGCCGTAACCGCTGTAACCGGCCCCACCAGACCACAAATACCTACACGTGACAGGAAGAAGTCATCGAATTGCCCAGGTGCACAACGAGACTATCCCATCTGGGACAGTGCCGACAATTGCGCCGCGGAACGATTTCATGTGACACTTCGCAGATGTCCGGATACGAACAGGCCCACCGCAAAGCGCGAAAGCTGTTGCGGCCCAGATGTCAACGCTGCCGGAGCGCGCACCGCCTGCAGGCCGCGCTGCGACCGGACGCCCCGCCAAAGAACCTGCGCTTCGATGCGACCCGAAACTGTTGGTACTCAATCGATCCGACCGATTATGGAACGCTGTGTGCCTCGTGCCATTTGATGCTCGACTACCGGCTTCGCACGGCGGACAGTCGCTTTCAGCAGGCTGCCCAACGCGCCCCCAGATGCCGCGAGTGCGGCGGGCCGATGATGGCGGGACAGCAGGGAGCGCACCTGTCGTGTATGGCAGCCGCCGTGCCCTGAGTTATTGCGCCACAAAGTGGTTCGCCACGACATGACGGCAGGCGGGGCTATGCTGAGCCTATTAGGCCCGAATTACTCAGGAGGACAACATGACTCAAGCGACGTTCGGAAGTCGCAGGGCGCCGGCGTACCCGCCGCCTCTCCCGCCCTTCAATGCTGAGGTCAGTGGGTGCGACCCTATCGAGCATCTTTGGAGGACACAGCAGGCCGTTCACAAGCACAATAGCGATTGGCGCGCCAGCTTCCCGGCCGGGATTGACCCGCAGATCCTCAAGGACAGCGCGGGGCTGTACCAGATCAGTGACGGTGCGTTGGCGCTCGGCCCGGCGCTCGACGCGGCGAAGGCCCACGCCGACGCCGCCGGGGCCAAGGTCGACGGTGCCGTGAAGGGTCAGCGGGTCGACACCAGCGATGTCGCGGCCCAGCTCGCCGCCGACCGCTTCTGGCGCAGGGCTGAGCGCACGCTGGAAAGCATCACGGGCGCGCCGAAACTTGCTCAGGCAGCGCAGGATCTGATTGCCAACGCCAACGACGCTCAAATCCCTGTCCTGGCGGAGGAACTCGGTCCATACCTGGCGAGCCGTAACGTGCCGACCGGCTGGCTTTCAAATGCGTTGGCGGCGAGGGTTCCTGGGCTGTCCGACGCGCAGGCGGACGCGACCCTGCTGGCCCGACAGTACGCGGTCCTTGCTCAGAATCACGCCAACCTGACAAAGGCTTTCGCGGCCGACACGAATCCGCCGCCGCTGCTCGACCCGTACTCGGAGGCCATCACCAGCGTCCCATACGACAATGGCGAGCCTTTCAACCCGACCGACGCCGAATAGCGATGGCCGCAGCACCAGCAAGTCGCGGGCGTAATCCAACACCCGAGGTGGTGGCTTCGGTCTGCATCGGGCACGGCTCCGGCGGGCGGCCCACATCCTCGGGGTTGTCCGGCTGGGCCGTCTTGCTCAGTGGCGTCTCCCACACGATCGTTTTGCGGCGGCGGTGGCCTCTGGGCAAGGTTCGGCGGCGGGGGAGCTGTCGAAGCACCGAGACGGGGCGTCTGCGCTGCTGGGCGCTTCGGCTTGCTCCGGCTTCCTCGCCGCCGTCTCCACATTCCGTTTAGGTGAAAGTTAGGAACCGTAATGGGTGAGGCGACAGTGGAATTCATAGCTGCGGTTGCGCGAGAGACCGGAGTGCCGGAGTGGCTGCTGACGCAAGGCGGCAACAACACCACGGAGGGCATCTGGGAGCGGGCCAGACAGGCGGTTGACTGGAAGTACGCCACCGCGCCGCAGACGCCGCTGCCGACAGCAGCTGTCTCTGTGTCGCTACCGTACGAGCCGATAACGCCGCAGCGCTGCGTCCCCGATGGTGATTACCTCGCGGCGTGGCGCAGCGGGAGGCTGGCACCGGTCGGGATTCCAGCACCGCCGCCGCGTTGTACCGGGGAGGGGCACCGTGACGCCGGGCCTTAACCGCCGTCCATCAACTTGGCCCCACGCTGCAGACCTGCTGCTAACGTCCAGTACATGCCGGGTCGTGAAGCCATGCATGAGAAGGGTAGGCAGGGCGTCGATCTCGCTCGCAAGATTTTGGAGAGCACAACCTGGATTGAATTGCCGTTTGACTCTGCTGAGAATGAGGCCGTCTGCACACTCCATCTTTTAGATGGCACTGACAAGTGCTTCGACGCGATGGGTTTTATTCTTCGTGACACAAAGACGCCCCTTTACGTGGAAGCTAAAAATTATGATTCGAGCGGCGGAAGTCAGGCTGCCGCGTACAACGAGTTCTTAGCCAACGCCTACAGCATCACGGCCAAAGACCTCGAATCTGGTGTCGACGGCAAGCGGGAGTTCATGTGGTTTACAAAGCATCCATTCTCGCTCAAGAAATGGCCTGAGCTAATTAGCATGGACGCCATTAGTGCAGCACTTCAAGCACATTCGTCGGTGTTGAAGGGTAAGATCATCAGCGCGGATACTTTAAAGCTCGTTTCAGAGAGATTATGGCTAATCGTTGTACACCATAAACAAACGGAGTTAACACTGACGCCCGATGAACTCGGTCGCATTGAAGGTATGCTAAATCGGAAGAGGCGATAAATTGTCCACTCCCTCAGCTATTCAGCAGGCAGTTGATGCAGCGATGCAGGCACCGACGCCTGACCAGATCATTGCCGGCGTGAAGCAGATCGTGGCTAAAGAGGTCGACACGTTGAATCCTGGTGTGAACATCGAATACACCGACTACTTTAACCACACCTATGTTCCCGACATGGTTCTGAAGTTCCCTGGTCGCGGCGAAGAATGCCGCCCGCTCTACATTCGAAATTCGCTACGGGTAAGCCCGATCATCGAGGACGTGCAAACCCTCGAACCACGTCAACCGGTGATGCTTGGACTTCGACCAGCGGACCCAGAGTCTGATGAAGGTGTACGTTCTGTGGCGCGTCACACCAAGCGCGTGCTGGTGACCGACATCGGGTCGCTGGATGTATTCAGCCAGTCACTAAGTCAGGTGAATGATGCGGCCGCCCCCCTAAAAGGCGTCTTGCGAGCCAATTTATTGAAATCTGGGCGCGGCATGATGACCACATCCGATATTGATGACATTCAGAATGTTGTTCAAGAGGTCGTGTCTCTTGACGCTGAGACCGCTGCTAGCGGTATCAGCAAGCTTGATCAATTAACGGACAATCTGTACGCCGAGGATGGGTCGCTACAGATAGGACGGGTCGGGCGAATCATTCAAGCGTCTGTATCGCCAGTGCTAATGCGGAATCTGCTTTCAGAAAGCGGTCGATTATCAGACAGCGATGTGCGGGTCATCTTGCCTTATCTATTGGGTCGGAACGAAGTTGCCACGAATGAAGATCTATGGGTGACGGTTGCGGAGCTCATTGACCTTGAAGACGTCGAAAATGTGCCGGAGATAGAGGGTGTGAACCTCAATCGATTGCTGAACTTGACAGCGCTCTCGCGGTGGACTGCATCCCGTGCTGAACTCGTCTTTAACAACGAGTTCGACGTCGAAGCGCTCACGGAGATTTCGGAACTGTCCCGCACAGAGTGGGCCGTCCGTGCCGGTAAATTGACCGCGACAATTGGTCCTTGGCGCATCATATTCGTAAGCGGAGACAATAGAAGGCTGAAAGGCGCGACCGACTACCCCGCCGTTGATTGGCGAGACATATCAACGGTTGCGAACGCGCTGATCATGGAGTCGGCTTCACTGCGGGGCGTAACTCGTCGACTGACCATCAGCGCTGAAGAGTCAGCCAACGTGGCGCAGGACGTCGCTGACGTAACAGCGACGTTGGAGGACTCTTATCGTGTCCACCACCTAACGGTGCGACTTCCCGCCTCGGCGTCGCCCGACTCGTTGATCGAAGTCGAGTTTCCCAAGGGTCTTGCTACCGTCGTTCGCGGGCCATGTGTCGCCCTGGGAGAACTCGGCACCATTGCGATCCGCCTTCTTGGTCACAGATACCCGGTGGAGCCAGACTGGCTAATCGGCCACGAGTCTGGCGCGTGACTGGGCCGCAGTAGTGACGGCGGCATCCCAACGGCGCGTGATGCGGGATCAACACCACCCTCGCGGCGATACCACCCTCGGACGCTTCCATGAGCGGGAGATGAGGCCTAGCCTCGAAACATGGCTGATGGCGGAATCGTGTCGATTGTCTCAGTTATTGTTAGTCCAGTCGCGGCGCTGCTGGGCGCGTGGGTGAATTCGGTTGCCACACAACGGCAGCACCGACTCGATCAGCAAGATAAGTATCGCGATGACGCGCTTCAGGGCCTAGCTCGATTTATGTCGTTGCTTCTTGACGCAAACCCAAGTCTGGTCGCTGCCGGGGACCTTCGAGAGTACGGTTCACCCAAGGACGCAATCACAGGTCTCTACGAACGCTGGAAAGCGGCACGCGAACCGCTAGTTCTTCTGGCGTTTTCACACCCATCAGTGGAGGTCCGTAAGCTTGCTTTTGACCTTCAGGCACACCTTGAACTTGTTTTGCGGCACACCGATGACTGGCTGAATTGCCAGCGTTCACCCGAGGAGGGGCTTTCTTTCAAATCGCGAGCGCAAGAGTTGTACGACAGGTGTGCAAGGAACGGCGCGGCTCTTGGCAGGCTACTCGAGTCGCCCAAGGGGACTCGCCGGTGGTGGCGTATCCGTCGAGAGAGCAATGCACCATCCAACCATCCTGCGCGACACCACAATTCAAGGGCAGCATTCAGCGAATACTGAACTACCGTGGCGTGCAGCATCGTTGATAGAGGTGTCGCCATCCCATCAACATCGACCCGTGCGCGGTGCGCAGACCACCACCCGCCCGGCACCACCCCCCGGTGGCCAGGCTGGCTCACAAGGCCGAAACGGCTCAGGTCGGCCCGTACGTAGAATCGCAGGCCATCGGCCTTGGCCGGGTAGACTCTGGGCATGGCTCGAATCAAGGCGAAAACCGTTGAGTCCAAACGTATCTTGGCGGCGCTGAACAAGGAGCTTGCGGAGTCGGCGAAAGCTGCTGGTAGCGACCTGGTTTGGTCGGCTGCTGAGCAGGATGTCATCGGCATGATTTGCGCGGCGGTCGACCGGCGCGTTGAAATGTCGGCCGCGTATGAGGCGTGCGAGTCGACGGCGGCGAAGCTGAAGGTCGCGACGGAGCTTCGGCTGTTGGAAAGCTCGATAGCGCGCATGTACAAGCAGGTGTCGACGGAGCTTCCTGCGCCGATGTCGTTGACATCGTTGAAGGCGCAGCGGGCCGTTAATGCGCGTTGGGATCGCCAGAGGATGCGATAAGCGGGAGGTTGCCTGATGCCGGTATTACGAAACGGTTCCGCCTCGGCGAACGGGATCCGCACACAACACATTCCAGGCGTGTACCGGCATGTGTTGCAAGAGCAGTGTGAGCGGGAGCTGTTCGACGGGGTTTCGGCGCTTTCGGATGTATCTGCGGACGAGTGGGCGGCGGCTGACCGGGATTATCAGGAGCGGGTGGCGGCGGAGGTGGAGTTAAGAATGCGCGCTGGTGAGCCGGTGCAGTGTCAGTCGTGGGAGTTGTCGAAAGGATTCAGGGCGCCGTTCAACCGCTGGCCGTCGAACCGAGGGTTATTCACCGTCACGGCGGATGACCGGATCGTTTTCAAACCGAGGGAGGCCCGATGAGTCTGTCGAATCTAGTTCCAGGCAAAGCGAATTCAATCGCGCTGAGTGCCGGTGAGCCGCCGGTGCCTACTGATGGACGGCCGAGCCACGCGCCGTGTTTCACGAGCGAGCATGGGCCGCAGCCTAATGCCATCGAAGGTGAACGGCTTCAGGCTCCGCAGCGTCCGCCGCGCCGCGAGGCTTCCCGCACGTTGGATGAGGCGCGGCAGCATGGCCTCAGCATGCCCGAGCAACTTGGGGTCAGGGGCGACGAGACCTAGAGGCCGTATTCCGACCGGCTGCGCGCCGCCAGGACGGCCCAGACGGGGCGGGGTGGATAGAGACCCACCGGGCACGGGGTCTGCGCTCGCTACAGGGCTGTCCCATTTGGGACGAGAAAGCCCATTTGGGACGAGAAAGCCCCTGCCATGAAGGGTCGGCGCCTGAATTCGCTTGGCGCGCTTAGCTGGATGAATGAAACCGCATGTGCTGCAATAGAATCTGGTGCTGCACCTCTAGCACGTCGCTCTCGTCAATCATCGCGTACTCGCCCAGACACAAGATATCGAGCTGGGCCAGGCTGTACGGCTTCCAGCCGCCCTTCGGTTGCCACGCGAAGGCCGGAGCAGACCGCCACGCCGTGAAGTCGCCATCTCCGGCCGCGTCGACGCGCAGCAGCCTCGTCGCCGGACCTGGGCCGCCGTTGGCGTAGTGCAGGCCCATGCTGGTCACCTCCCCGCTTTGTGCCGCACCCACCAGCATAGCGCCGTCACAAACCGGGATTATTCCCTGGACCTGCGGTTATTGGGTGCGACGCATTGTCAATCGAAGGCATGTTGCTCACCCCAAGTATCAGCCTGTCGCGGCACACTGAGACCGATCTGGCGGCGCGTTACGAGGCGACACTGCCACTTGACCGGCTGCCGCGTCGCCCCTGGCTGACCTGGCCCGTCTGGCAGTATCGTGCCCGCCGTGGTAAACGAGTCGAGCTGCTTGGGAGGACCGAGTTGAGTGATCCGCTGCAAATTAAGCGATTGATTGACCGGGTGTTGCTCGGTGAAATCCGCGTCCCCGGTTTTCAGCGAGGGTTCGTCTGGGAACCCGACAGGGCTGCTTTGCTTATGGATAGCATTCATAAAGAGTATCCGTTTGGGTCGATTCTGCTTTGGCGGACGCGAACTCAGCTAAAGACTGAGAAAAACCTTGGAACATTTGAATTGCCCGACCCAGAAGCGGACTATCCAATCGATTATGTTCTTGACGGTCAGCAGCGCATTACTTCGATTTTTTCGACCTTTCAGACCGAGTTGACGCCCAAAAAAGAAGACCCCGAGGTGTGGCTCCCTATATATTACGATTTCGAAGCGAATGCGGACGCGCAGGACTCACAGTTTCAAGCGTTACCGTCAGACCAGGTAGACCCCGATAGGTACTTTCCTCTGGCGGTATTTTTCGATCCGGTGGAATTCGCCGAGAAGCAGCGTGAATATAATCTGAGCGACGAGCGCCTGAGAGAGATAGTATTGGTGCAATCGAAATTCAACGGCACTCTCGTCCCGGTTGAGACGTTCACGAAAGAAGACCGGGAAAGCGTCGCGATCGTGTTCGAACGGGTGAATCGGCAAGGAGTGAAGTTAGATACTTTTCAACTGCTGACCGCGTGGACGTGGAGTGACGAATTCGACCTCCAACAAGAGTTTAGAGACCTCGCCGAACGCTTTGAAGGATTCGGTTTCGACGAAATCGGCACTGACAACGATTTGCTGTTGAAGTGTGCATCTGCCGTGCTAAGAAGTGATCCCTCGCCTACGGCGCTAATCGATATTAACGGTGCCGAGGTGCGAGAAAAATTCCAAGTCATCGTCAATGCACTGGATAGAACAATTGATTTCCTGCGAGACGAATTACAAGTACGCCACTATAAATTCTTACCGTACTCCGGCTTGCTGATCCCCTTGTGTGCCTACTTTTCGCGTAAGCAGTCAACGGGCGTGCCCGCCGAGGATAAAGAAAGGCTATTGCGTTGGTTCTGGCGCACATCATTTACACACCGCTATAGTGGGAATCCTTCGCGCAATATTAAGCAAGATGTACTCGCGGCCATCGCGCTACGGGAGGGGCGCCGACGCAAAACGTCCCTAGACGACATCCCGGCGGCAGTCAGCTTGGACTTCTATCAGGCAACCAAATTCAATAACCGTACAGTAGCTACGAGAACATTTATCCTACAACTTGCTGCACATCGGCCAAGATCGTTTATTGGTGGCCGACCGATCACGCTGGATGACGTCCTTTCAGAGCCGAACCGGCGTGAATACCACCATTGTTTTCCAAAGGCCTACATTGGAAAGGTTGGAGACGAGTCTGTATACGATGCCAACTGCATCGCGAACTTTGCCTTCCTCAATCGCTCAGAAAACCGAGAAATATCAGACAAAGCCCCCTCAGTATACCGCGACCTCATGGGCGACCACGTAAGCGAAGTCCTGGAATCGCAAATAGTCCCAGAAGAATTGTTCCTTGATCATTTCGACACGTTTGTCGAGCAACGCACCCTGATGCTCGCGAAGGATGCGGGCCGACTGCAAGGCTTCGAGGTCCGTACGGCGCGGGACTGAGACTGACCAACTGCCTGCTCTGTCGTCCATGCCGGGTTGGACGCACGGGGGCGGGTGTCGGTTCCATCGTCGTGCCTGGCGGTCGGCCCGGTGATCGACGCCTATTGCTGGTTCGTTCGGCGCTTGCCGAACCAGGCCCGGTAGGCCAGGTAGCCCATCAACACGGCGAGGCCTCCGGTAGCAATCAGACCCAGGGTGGTGCCGCGGGTGCACACATTTAGCACGAACAGCGCGAGGAATAGCGCAGACATTACCGTGTAGAACGCGCGACCGTACCCGGGGTTCGTCTTCACGCGCGCGCCCTCCCTGTCGTTGGTGTGTCTGGGATTCAGCATGCCAGCCATCATCAAGGTGCTGTTGTCTGCCTCACGGTAGGCATTTGTCAGCGGCGTCCAGGCCGTCAGCGACCGCCGCCGTACCGAGAGCAATCTGACCGATCGCGGCGGGGACGCCCACGCCGGTCGCGCCCTCCGGGGCCGCCGTCAGGATCGCGACTGTGCCGCCAACAGGTTCCAGAAGGGCTTTCGTCCAGTCGTAGACGTTGCATGGGGGTTTAGCGGCGGCAGGGCTGCCCGGACTGGACGGCGGCGAAAACGAGGGCATCGGCGGACGCGACGCAGGCGCTGGGGGCGCTGGGGGCGCCGTGATGGCCTGTTGGTACTGGGGAATGAATCCGTTGGGTTGGGGTGGCGGGGGTGTCCCATCAGGGGTGTCCCACGGCGCTATGGGCGGAGGGTTGGGGGCAGACGGGTTTTGGGTGTAGTCGACCAAATGGACCCCGTTGTGGCTGCCGGTTGGAGTTTGTGTTTCGCCGCCGTAGCGGCTGGTGGTTGGAGTTTGTGGCTGTCCGCCGTTGGGGCCAGGTTGTGACTGGCCTCCGTTGCGGTTGCTGCTCGGAGGTTGCGCGGCGGGATTGGAGGCCGGCGCGAAGCCGACGTTGCCGACACCGCCTGCGGCGGCGGTGAGTTGACCGGCAACCTTGGCATCTGCGGCGTCGAGTTGCTCGGCACGCAGCCGGATGTCAGCGGCGAACGCTTCGGCCTGAGCTTGGCGCGTGGCGCGTTCTGCCAGGCTGGTACTGCGGGTGTCGGTGACCGACAAGTCTTCTCCGACAGTGAATCCCGCGTTTTGTGCGTCTTCGACTCCGTACAGGACTCGCCGTTGCGCGGCGCTGATGTCACTGGCCCCGCTACGGGCTATTCCGGCGGCCTGCCGTAGCTGGTCGGCTTTGCCGCTGACGACGGATAGATCGGCTCCGGTGCGTTCTCGCAGCCCGTCACCGCCCGCGCCGTGCCACGTGATCGCGTGCGACTGGTTACGCATCGTCAGGAACGCGTCTTCCCAGCGGTCGGCGGTTTGAGTCCAATAGACAGCAGCGTCGATGAGATGCTCGGTGCTCCATGCCCGAATCTGCGACAGGGTAGCGGGCATCCCTAGACCATCCTGACCTGTGTCACGGCTGTCACGGCAGCCATCTCGCCCTTCGCGGTGGCCTCTTGGCTGACGTAGCCACCAGCAGCCGTGGTCACCCCGCCTACCGTTTCCTGCGTCCGCGCTTCAAAGGCCCCCGTGGCAACATCGATCGCCGCGTTGACCGCGTTCACCGCCGCCGTGGTGGGTTGAAACGGCGGCCCCGGCGACGGCGGCGCCCCCACGAGCTGGGAGCTGAACACCTGCCACTGACCGGCGGTAGCTTCAAGCTCGCCAGGGACGACCTGCAACGCAACTTCCCCCATAGCTGCAGGAGTTTATGCGGCTCATTCGCCGATCGCTATTCACCTGCTGGTGCAGCAACCCCCTTCAGGCAGCCAACGAGCGCCGTGGTTCCGGTTCGTTGTACCTAGCTGATGGGTCGGGCTGCATGGGATGCATGACCTGGACGATCCGAGGCCCACTACACCTCCATCACATCCTCCGGCACTGACGACGAAGACGCCGAGAAGGTCCTTACGAATGCGGCTGCACAACATCTCCGTCCGAGATTTCGCATGGTTCCGACAAATCGCCAGCACGAACTACCGCCGCAACTCGGATGCAACCGATAGGTTGGACGCAGGGGCACTGCGAGCGACAACTACGCATCCCAGGTATGGTCGGCTTCGATACGTCCTGAAGCCAGGCGTGCCTCTGCTGGGAGGAGGGTTTCTCGGCCAAATGAACACTCGTTACGACTGGTACATCGGGCTGGATGACCGCCAAGCCGAAGAAGAACTCGCATCCCTCCGCTACAGGCACCGCATCTACTCCATCAAGATGTTCATCGCTGGATTTACCGCGTGCGCATCCATGGGGATTCTGGTATTCATGACGACTAGCCGCGATCCCCTGTCCATAAATGTGCTGAACTATGCAATCTTGATCGGCGCCGGAGGCTTAATATTATTCGTGACATACCAATTCCGGCGGGGAGCTAACGCCGCTTACTCAAAGACGGTCGAAAAACTTAGGCGGCGGCACGAGATGGCCTACTACCGGTAGGCCCGAGATCCAGAGCGAAGCTGCGCCTGAGACGCCGAATAGTGTTGCAAAGACTGCTGAATCGCCTTCTACCGCCGATAACTGTACCTGCTGCACCGCCCGCTCAAGTCGAGCGGAAGATGGATTCCGCAGGCAACGTAGCACTCATCGGCGCATTAGCTCTGATCGTCAGCACGAGCATCTCCGCCGTTTTTCACTTCGCCGAAAGCAATAAGCCGCCATCCATTTCAGCCGTCACAGACTGTCCTACGCAACAGCAGAGCGCCATCGATCTTGTGAAGCGGAATCCAGGAATTACTCCAGAATACGGCGGACCTCTCGAAGAGCAATGCCATCTCAACGAAATAGTCGGTCAAGAGAAGAGGCAGTTGGCGCTGCCGCCTCCACCCCCAGCGCCCCCACCGGCGCACCCGTAGCGCCGTCGTATGTCTCCGGCAGTATTCAAAACTGGGCAGAAGGGGGTATCCCGGAAGAATTACCGTGCCGTCGGGCCACTGCTCGTCGCGCCAGCCGGGCCAGAACGTCTTGAGCAGATGATGTTTGCGGCACAGGCATTTGAGGTTGGACGCGTGGGTGGGCCCCAGCGGGTAGGGGATGGTGTGGTCGATGTCGGCGAACTCGGCGGGCCGGTCGCAGCCCGGGGAGCGACAGGTCATGTCGCGGCAGCGGATGAAGCGCTGCAGCTGGGCGGAGGGCCGGTAGGTCGGTTCGGGTGGGGCGTCGGCGGGCAACCGCACCGGCGTGACCTTGGCCCCGCCGCGGATCAGCTCGGCGACCATCGACGCGGGCAGCGTGCCGCCGCCGAGCAGGTGCGCGGCCGGGGGCCGAGGCGTGGGCGGCACGTCGGGTTCGGGATCGGGGGCCAGGGCCTCGGCCAGGGTCATGTCCGGGGTCACGGGTCGCGACGGGCGCTCGCCGGAGGTGTGCGGGTCGGGCTGGGCGTCCAACGTGTCCTCGCGGGCGACGAGGTGGACCATGACCGCACCGGCGCGCGGGTCGGCCTCCCCGGCGGCGGGGCACTCGGCGCAACCGCAGGCGCAGGCGAGGTATTGACCCCCCGCGGCCAGGGCGCCCAGCGCGTCGGCGCGGCGCTGGTCGAGGGTGCGGGGATCGTCGCGGCAGACCTGCTCGGCCATGTGGGTCAGTTGGCGCTCCAACACGGCCGCGTCGGTCGCCAACAGCGAACCCCACAGGGCCGCGGTGCCGGAATGGTCGTCCGCGGGACTGATCGTGACGTGGCGCCCGCGCGCGCCGGCGCGGCCGCGGCGCAGGGC
>NZ_LZKR01000046.1 GCF_001672915.1 Mycobacterium sp. 1245805.9
AGCCGGTGCCCGCCGGCCCCGGCGCACTGGGGGTCGATGCGTGTTACGGCCATCCGAACGCGGTCCGGCTCACCCGCGTGGAGTTCGAGCTGCCGCCGGGCGCGCGGCTGGCCATCACGGGCGCGAGCGGTTCGGGCAAGACGACGCTGCTGATGACCCTTGCCGGGCTGCTGCCCCCGCTGGACGGGCGGGTGGCGCTGGACGGCACCGACATCGGCCGCTTCGACGAAGACCAATTGCACCGGGCGGTAAGCTTTTTCGCCGAGGACGCGCACGTCTTCGCCACCACCGTCCGGGACGACCTGCTGGTCGCCCGCGGCAACTGCGGCGACGAGGAGCTGACGGCCGCGCTGGAGGCGGTCGGCCTCGGTGGTTGGCTCGCCGGGTTGCCCGACGGCCTGTCCACGGTATTAACCGGTGGCGTGCAGGCACTTTCGGCGGGCCAGCGCCGACGGCTGCTGTTGGCCCGCGCCGTGGTCTCACCCGCACGGATCGTGCTGCTCGACGAACCCACCGAGCACCTCGACGCGACCGACGCCGAACCGATCCTCCGCGACCTGCTGGGCTCGAACGGCCTCATGCCCGCCGACCGGACCGTCGTGGTGGCAACCCACCACTTGCCCAACGGGATTGGCTGTCGCGAGCTGTCGCTCACAGAGACGCGGCGAGCCTCCACAGTGCCTCGCGGTCAACCGACTCGGACTGGTCCAACGCGCTGATCACCACGTCCGTCGCTCCCGCGTCCAGGTAGCGGCGCAACTGCTTGACGACCGACTCCTCGGGCCCGACCGCGGCGAGCTCGGTGACGCTGTCGACGCCTTCGCGGGCGATCACCTTCCGATACGACGGGATGGTCTGGTAGAAGCCGAGCTGTTCGGCGGCAACGGAGCGCGCGGCGTCCGCGTCGTCGGACAACACCACGGGCACCGCGACGATGATGCGCGGGGCGGGGCGGCCGGCCTCGGCGGCCGCCCCGGTGATCGCCGGTGCGATGAATTCCTCGATCGTGCGTGGCCCGGCCAGATACGGCAGCGTCCCATCGGCGAGCTCGCCTGTCACGCGCAACGCCTGCGGGCCCATCGCGGCCACGTATACGGGCACGGGCGTGCCGCCGGGAACATGCACTGGCCATTGCGGGCCGGCGCTCAGCTCGCTGCCGTGCACATCGACGCTGCCGGTGTCGAAGACGGAGCGCAGGATCGTCAGATGCTCACGCAGCCGCTGAATCGTGTTCGACCAATCCGTGCCGAACGTCTGGCGTTCTATCGCACGGGCACCCAATCCGAGGCCGAGGCTGAAGTTGCCGTGCGAGGCGGCCTGCGCCGTCTGCGCCAGTGAGGCGACGATGAGCGGGTGGCGCGGGTTGATCGGCACCACCGACGTTCCTACCCCGAGCCCGGGCACGGTGGCCCCGATCAACCCCGCCAACGTGATCGCGTCGTAGTCGGCCCGCTGCGCGAGCCATACCTGGCCGACGCCGAGTTCGTATGCGCGCCTTGCCTGTCCAATTACGTCGTCGACGAGGTTTTGTGCGTTCGGGCGCGCATTGAGGATGATTCCGGTGGTCATGCCGCTACCAACGCGCGGAGACGGTGCGGGGATTCCCGTCGCTCAGAGGTGCCGCCGGCGCGGCGTGAACTCCAGCGTCAACAGCACGAACACCAGCTGGACCAGCTGGGTCATCGAGATCACCGCGTACCGCCGGGCGTCCATCGCGTGGAACTTGCGCACGTAGCGGTACAGCGACTCGAGCGCGATCAGCGGGTCGAGCACGTGGATCAACCGGTAGAACACCCGCTGCGCCCGGCCGCGGTCCTTGTCCTCGAAGATCTCCGGGAACGCCGCGAAGGACAGCGATACCCGTTGCGCGCCCGCCTCTTTCGCAGCCTTGATCATGTCGACGCTCAGCCGTTCGTCGATGCCGTTCGGCGCCCCGCGGCGACGCCACGGCACGTCGAGGCTGATGTCGCTGCCGCCGCCGGCCGTCGCGTACCGATGGAAGCCCTGCACCCGCCCCGATGAGTCGCGGGCGATGATCAGCTGTACCCCGGGAAACCGGCCCTCGAGCACGCCGTCGAGATTCATGTAGAAGCCGCGATCGGTGTGCGCCCCGCTGGGAGACGCCCGCACCACGTCGGTCAGCTCCGCGAGCAGCTTATCGTCGAGCTCCTGCTCGGCCACGATCTCGGTGGTGAGACCGCAGTTGTGGGTGCGCTGCACGGCCTGCCGCAGGTTGCGGAACTTGCGTCCGACCATCTCGAAGCTCGCCACGTCGACGACGACGTCGCGGCCGATCGGTATGGCGCGCAGCGATTGGCCGATGACCGCCGGGTCCTTCCACAGCCCGAGCCGGCGTTCGCTGCAACCCACCACCGCGATCCGCCAGCCGTGGGCGTGGCACATGGCGGCGAAGTCGGCAACCAACTCGGGGAATTTCTCTTCGTTGCCGACGGGGTCCCCGCCGACCGCGGCGTATCCCAGCCGGGTTCGATACGCCAGCGCGGCGGTGCCGTCCGCGGTGAAGTGGTAGCACTTGCCCGTCTGCATGGCGAAGGGCGCCAGTGGGTCGTCGGCGCTGGCACTGATCAGCGCCCAAATGCGGGGCAAGTCCTCGGGCCGCGGGTGCGCCGTCGTCGGCCACATCAGCGCCACCCCGGAACCGACGATCAGCAGATCCCCGAGCAGGTCGAAGGACAGCACGTGCGCGCCCAGCCCCGCCACCACGAAAAGCGCTGCGGCGACGGCGTGCATGGCCGTCACCGGCCGGCCCAGGAAGATGCCGCGCGCGATGAACGCCACCGCGCCCAGGACCGTCAGCGACCAACCCAGCCGGTCGGAATAGTGCCAATACGGCTGTTCGTGGTGGCGGGCCAATATGACGATCAGCCAGCCCGCCGCGCAGAGCAGGGCCAACGCCCCGATCCAGCGGGCCGCCCGTGAATCGACGTGGACGACAACGCGTTCCCGCGCGCGCGGCTTGGCCGCGACGTCGACCGGTCCGTCCACTGTCACCTCCCGATGCGAAAGTCCAGCTCGGCGGCTTGTTTCCGCCCCTCGCACCGAATACCCGGCTGATTGGAACTTACGCCCGATCGCGGCCCAGGTGGGCACAAATCAGGCGGTTTTCCTGCGGGTATGCCGTACTGTGACCTGTTTATCGTGCGGAGCCCGGGAAATATAACAGCACGCCTTCTTGCGCCACCGTGGCGACGACCTGCCCGGAGCGGTCGAAGAAATGGCCGGTGCCGAGCCCGCGCGAATCCGCGGCCACCGGCGAGGATGTCGAGTACAACACCCAGTTGTTGAAATCGACCTGCCGGTGAAACCACACCGAATGGTTGGCCGACGCGGCGAAGATGCGGTCGAAGCCCCAGGACAGCCCGTGCGTGGTGATGGCCGAGTCCAGCACCGTGGTGTCCGACGAGAACAACAGCGTCGCGGTGTGCAGCACCGGGTCGTCGGGCAAGGAACCCAGCGCTTTCATCCAGACCCTGTTGTGCGGCAGCCGCTCGCCCTTGTCACGCATGACCCAGGAGGGGTCGTTGGTGAAACGCCATTCGATCGGCTGCAGGGCCTTGACGAAGTGCGGGACGATCTTTTCGTAGCCACGCAGCAGCTCGGCGAGCGACGGCTGCGCGTGGGGCGACGCCACCTGTGGTGCGTCAACCGAGTGCTCGAGGCCGGGGCCGCCCGACATGTACGAGATCAGCGCGGTGGACAACAGAATCCCGTCCTGCACGGCGTCGACGCGGCGGTTGGCGAAGCGCCGCTCGTCGCGCAGCCGCGTCACGTGGAATTCGATGTCCTTCGTGATGTCGCCGCCGTTGATGAAGTGCACCGAGAGCGCGCTAGGGGGCAGGTCGTCCTGGGCCAGCGTGCGGCTGCTGGCGACGAATGACTGCGCCATGAGCTGGCCGCCGAACGTGCGCATCGGGTTCTTGCTGGGATGGGAGCCGACGAACTGGTTTTCGGAGATGCAGTTCAGATCGAGTAGGGCTAGCAGTTCCTCGAAATCGTTGCCAGCCGGCACGGGCACTCCTCAGCTCCTTAGACGTCGTCCTCCCCGATCCGGTGCACATGGATCAGGTTGGTCGAGCCTACTGTGCCCGGCGGCGCGCCCGCGACGATGACCACCAGGTCGCCGCGCTTGTAGCGACCGAGCTCGAGCAGCGACTTGTCGACCTGGCGGATCATGCCGTCGGTCGACGTCATCATCGGGACGATGAACGTCTCGGTGCCCCAGGTCAGGGCGAGCTGGCTGCGCACCTCGGGCCACGCGGTGAAGGCGAGCAGCGGCAGCGGGGTGTGCAGGCGCGCCAACCGCTTCACCGTGTCGCCGGACTGGGTGAACGCCACCAACGCCTTGGCGTCCAGGCGCTCGCCGATGTCGCGCGCCGCGTAGGAGATCACTCCCCGCTTGGTGCGCGGCACGTGCGCCAGCGGCGGGGCGGCGGTGGAATTGTCCTCGACCGCGCAGATGATGCGCGCCATGGTGCGCACCGCCGCCAGCGGATACTTCCCCACCGACGTCTCCCCGGACAACATCACCGCGTCGGCCCCGTCGAGCACGGCGTTGGCGACGTCGGACGCCTCGGCGCGGGTGGGGCGCGAACTTTCGATCATCGAGTCCAGCATCTGGGTCGCCACGATGACGGGTTTGGCGTTCTCCCGGGCCATTTGGATGGCCCGCTTCTGCACCAGCGGAACCTCTTCCAGCGGCAGCTCGACGCCCAGGTCGCCGCGCGCCACCATGATGGCGTCGAACGCGAGCACGACCGCTTCCAGGTTGTCGACGGCCTCGGGCTTCTCCAGCTTGGCGATCACCGGTACCCGCCGCCCGACCCGGTCCATCACCTCGTGCACCAGCTCGACGTCGGACGGCGAACGCACGAACGACAGCGCGACCAGGTCGACGCCCAGGTTCAGCGCGAAGGTCAGATCCTCGATGTCCTTGTCGGACAGAGCGGGAGCTGACACGTTCATGCCGGGCAGCGACATGCCCTTGTTGTTGCTGACCGGACCGCCCTCGACGACGGTGCAGACGACGTCGTCGCCGTCGATGGCATCGACCACTAGACCGACGTTGCCGTCGTCGACCAGCACCCGGTCACCGACGACCGCGTCCTTGGCCAGCCTCTTGTAGGTGGTCGATACCCGGTCGTGCGTGCCTTCGCAGTCCGCGACGGTGATGCGCACCGTTTCCCCGTCGGCCCAGAACGTGGACCCGGTGGCGAAGCGCCCCAGCCGGATCTTCGGGCCCTGCAAGTCGGCGAGCACACCCACCGCGCGACCGGTGGTGTCGGAGGCCGCCCGCACGCGGTCGTAGGCGGCCTTGTGGTCGGCGTAATCGCCGTGGCTGAAGTTCATTCGGGCGACGTCCATTCCGGCCTCCACCAGCGCCAGAATCAGCTCGTCAGAGTTGGTTGCCGGGCCAAGGGTGCAGACGATCTTCCCGCGTCGACTCACGGCGAACCAGCATAGTCGTGCGGGGCGATCGCAGCCCGAGTTAACCGGCCCGACGGATTGCGGCTACCCACTGAGGACGGTCGGGACCAACGGGAAACCCGGAAGGTTGCGCAGCACCGTCCAGGCGGTGGCCGCGACCACGACGGTCACCACGGCCGGGATGGGCAGGACCGTCCGGCCGTTGCGGCGGCGAAGCAGGATCCATCCGGCCAGCATCGGGAGGCCGACCAACAGAAAGACGTTGTCGTTGATGGTGGCCATCAGGTCACCGTGCAGCAGGTCGTGCGTCATCCGCAGGCCACCGCACAGGGGGCAGTTCCAGCCGGTGAGCAACTTGAACGGGCACAGCGGATACACCGAATTCACGTTGTGCGGGTCGACCAGGCCGACGTAACCGAGCGCGCCGGCCAGCAACGCCCCGGTGCCCGCCGCGACGGCGGTGCGATGACGGTGCGTGGTGTGCCGGGTCTCCGGCGCACCCGGAGCAGGATCAGGTGCCATCGCGCAGCGGGCGCCCATACGAGTCGGGGACGTTGCCGGTCAACATCAGGATCGCGTCGACGATCGGCCAGATCAGCCCGATCCCACAGGTAAGCCAGCCCACGAGCAGCTGCGCGACGCCGATCCCGATGTCACCGATGTAGAAGCGGCCGATCCCGCCGATGCCGAGCAGGCTGAGCAGCTGCAGCAGGCCCGCAACGGTTTTCGATTTGTCCGAAAACGGTTGCTCGGTCACGGGATGCCGGCCAAAGGGCGCGGAAGGGTCGTAGTAAGGGCCGGCGGCGGGATACTGCGGGTACGGCGGCGGATACCCGGGCTGATATCCCGGCTGCTGCGGCGGCGGGCCCGACGGTGTGGCGTCGTTCCACGGCTGGTCAGTCACGTTTTCAGCATGCCAGATCCGGCGCCCGCCCGCCGAGGAGTTTTGGCCGTCAGCCGCGGCGTCGGGTCCTCAGCCGGAAGCTCAGTCGACGCCTGGTTGAAGCGGTGTCATCGGCGGGGGTTTCTTCGGCGTCCGTCTCGGACTCGGCCTCCGGCTCGGCGGCTGCTGCAGCGGGCTCATCCGGCTCCGCCGATTCCGAATCATCTTGCGGCTCTTCGGCTTCGGGCTCGTCCGTATCGGATTCCTCGGCCTCGGGTTCCGCGGATTCACTTTCGACGGCGTCCGGTTCGAGCTCTTCGGCCTCGGGCTCGGAGACTTCGGCGTCCGCAGCCTCAGTCGCGACGGCCTCGTCCACCGCTGCCTCGGGCTCCGCGGATTCACTTTCGACGGCCTCCGCCACGGCGGCCTCCGCGTCGACGACCTCGGCCTCGTCGGACTCTTCGGCCTCTGCCTCTTCGGGCTCGGCGGTTTCCGTCTCCGCCTCTTCGGTCTCGTCCGCTTCGGGCTCTTCGGTCTCAGGCTCTTCAGTTTCGGCTGCTTCGGCTTCGGCTTCCTCAGCCTCTTCGGCCTCTGCCTCTTCGGGCTCGGCGGTTTCCGCCTCTGCCTCTTCGGCCTCGTCCGCTTCGGGCTCTTCGGTCCCAGGCTCTTGAGTTTCGGCTGCTTCGGCTTCGGCTTCCTCAGCCTCTTCGGCCTCTGCCTCGGCTTCGGCTTCCTCCGGTTCCGCGCCTTCGGGCTCCTCAACTTCCGGCTCCGCGACCTCGGCCTCCGCGGTTTCGGCCCGTTCCTCTTCGGCCTCTTGCGCTCCGGCTTCGGCGACCTCTTCCTCAGCGGTTTCGGCTTCTTCAGGCTCCGCGGCTTCGACCTCGACGGTCGCCGGCTCTTCGACGGCCGGCTCGGCGGCTTCCGCCGTCACGGTCTCGGCCTCTTCGGCTTCGGCGGTCTGGGCGGCTTCCGCCTCGTCGGCCTCCACCGGGCCCGACCGCCTGCGCGGTATCAGCCTTTTCGTCGCCTTCCCCGCCGCCAAGACCGCGGCGACTCCGGCCGCTGGCAATACCCGCAAGCCGGTGATCGGCTCGAGTTCTGGCTCGCCTTCCGGCTCGCGCTCAGGCTTAGGTGCGGGTTTCGGCGCCTCCTCGGCACCGTGTTCGGTGCCGTGCAGGGTCACGGGGTCCTCGCGGCCCTTGGGCGCCAGCATGATGTACACGACGGCGCCGATGAACACGAAAGTCGCTGTGAAGACGTTGATCCGGATCCCGGCGATCTGCGTGGCCGTGTCGTTGCGCAGCAGCTCGACGCCGAAGCGCCCGACGCAGTAGGCGGCGACGTAGAGCGCGAAGAGCCGGCCGTGGCCGAAGTTGAACCGCCGGTCGATGTAGATCAAAGCGACGAAAACCAGCAGGTTCCAGATCAATTCGTACAGGAACGTCGGTTGCACGACGAGCGCGACCTGACCCGTCGAGACGCCGTCGAGCGAATGCGGGTCGACGTATCCGGAGGGGTCACGACGGTAGAAGATCTCCAAACCCCATGGCAGCGTGGTGTCCCGGCCGTAGAGCTCTTGGTTGAAGTAGTTCCCCAGCCGGCCGATCGCCTGCGCCAAAATGATTCCCGGCGCTATCGCGTCGCCGAAGGCGGGCAACGGAATTCCATGACGCCGGCAGCCGATCCATGCGCCGACGGCGCCGAGCGCCACCGCGCCCCAGATGCCCAGGCCGCCGTCCCAGATGCGAAGCGCCGCCATGGACCCGGCGCCGCCCGGGCCCCAATAGGTCCGCCAGTCGGTGGCCAGGTGATAGAGCCGGCCGCCCACCAAGCCGAACGGCACGGCCCACAGCGCGATGTCGTAGATCACGCCGCGCTGCCCGCCGCGTGCCTCCCAGCGCCGGTCGCCGATCATCAGCGCCGCCACGATGCCCGCGATGATGAACAGGGCGTAGGCGCGAATGGGCAACGGCCCCAGGTGCCACACGCCCTGCGGCGGGCTGGGGATATAGGCGAGCAGGTGCGTCACGAGGCAGCCACCCGCAGCCGCACACCGGCGGCCAGTTCCCCGGTCAGCGCGCGCAACGCGGGCAATCCGCCGTCGCCCAGCGCCGACACCAACGCGGACCCGACGATCACCCCGTCGGCGTAGCTTCCGATCTGAGCGGCCTGCGCCCGGGAGCGCACCCCGAGGCCGACGCCGACGGGAATGTCGGACACCTCCTTGACCCGGCGCACCAATTCGGGCGCGGCCTGCGATACCGCGTCGCGCGCGCCCGTCACCCCCATCGTCGAGGCGGCGTAAACGAATCCCCGCGACGCCTCGACGGTGGTGACCAACCGCTGCGGCGTCGAGGACGGCGCCACCAGGAAGATGCGATCCAGCCCGTGGTGGTCCGACGCCGCCAGCCACTGGCCGGCTTCGTCCGGGATGAGGTCGGGCGTGATCAGGCCGTGCCCGCCCGCTGCGGCCAGGTCGCGCGCGAACGCGTCAACGCCGTAGTGCAGCACGGGGTTCCAGTACGTCATCACCACCGCGCGCCCGCCGGCCGCGCTGATCGCCTCGACGGCGGCCAGCGTGTCCCGGACCCGCACTCCGGCGTGCAGCGCGGCCTCGGTCGCCCGGGCGATGGTGGG
Organism: Mycobacterium sp. 1245805.9; assembly: GCF_001672915.1. Lineage (GTDB taxonomy): Bacteria > Actinomycetota > Actinomycetes > Mycobacteriales > Mycobacteriaceae > Mycobacterium. The sequence continues at coordinate 8,969 of NZ_LZKR01000046.1, forward strand.
GCCGTCCATGCCCGGATCCGAATACGGAACGCCGACTTCGATGATGTCGCAACCGGATTCGACGAGGGCGGTCATCGCTTGCACCGACGTGGGCACGTCGGGATAACCGGTGGGCAGGTAACCGATCAGCGCCGCGCGATTGTCCTTGCGGCAGGCATCGAAAGTTGGCCCCAGCCGGCTTGCTTGGCTCTGCTCGACGGTCACTTGTCGCCGGACCCCAACAGGCCGAACCACTTCGCGGCCGTCTCGACGTCCTTGTCGCCGCGCCCCGACAGGTTCACGACGATGACCGCACCCTTGCCCAGCTCGGCGCCGAGCTTGACGGCGCCCGCCACCGCGTGCGCGGATTCGATGGCGGGGATGATGCCCTCGGTGCGGCACAGCAGCCCGAACGCATCCATCGCCTCGGCGTCGGTGATGGGCCGATATTCGGCGCGGCCGGTTTCCCGCAGCCACGCGTGTTCGGGGCCCACCCCCGGGTAGTCCAGACCGGCTGAGATGGAATGGGATTCGATGGTCTGGCCGTCCTCGTCCTGCAGCAGGTAGGAGTACGACCCCTGGAAGGCCCCCGGGGAACCGCCGGTGAACGTCGCCGCGTGCCGGCCGGTCTCGACGCCGTCGCCGGCCGCCTCGAACCCGAGCAGCCGCACGCCGGGATCGTCGATGAACGCGTGGAAGATCCCGATGGCGTTGGATCCCCCACCGATGCACGCGGTGACCGCGTCGGGCAGCCGGCCGGCCTGCGCCTGGATCTGGGCGCGGGCCTCCAGGCCGATGACGCGCTGGAAGTCGCGCACCATGGTCGGGAACGGGTGTGGGCCCGCCGCGGTGCCGAAGCAGTAGTAGGTGTTGTCGGCGTTTGTGACCCAGTCCCGGAACGCCTCGTTGATGGCGTCCTTCAGCGTCTGTGAGCCGCTGTCGACCGAGACAACCTCGGTGCCCAGCAGCCGCATCCGCGCCACGTTGAGCGCCTGGCGCGCGGTGTCGACGGCGCCCATGTAGACCACGCAATCCAGTCCGAGCAACGCGCACGCGGTGGCCGTGGCCACGCCGTGCTGACCGGCCCCGGTCTCGGCGATCACCCGGGTCTTGCCCATCCTCTTGGCCAGCAGGGCCTGGCCCAGCACATTGTTGATCTTGTGAGAACCGGTGTGGTTCAAGTCTTCTCGCTTGAGGAAGATCCGCGCCGAGCCGGCGTGCTCGGACAGCCGGGTGGCCTCGTACAGCGGTGACGGCCGGCCCGCATAGTTGGCCTGCAGGTCGTCGAGGGTGTCCAGGAAGTCGGGGTTGACGCGTTCCTTCTCGTAGGCGGCGGTGACTTCCTCGATCACCGCCATCAGCGCCTCGGCCACATACCGGCCGCCGTACACGCCGAAATGACCACCCGGGTCGGGGTCGTGGCGGGTGGGTTCGGCGATGGCCGCACTCGAAAGCGGAAGCTCCGGGCGGGACAGTTCTACCATCACCAATTCTCGACGCGGGGACGGCTCATCGGCGTCCTAGCGAGACGGTTTCGGGCAGGACGGGTGGGTGCCGGCGGTGACCAGATCGGCGACCGCCGCGCGGGGGTCGCCGCTTTTGACCAGACCTTCACCGACCAGCACGGCGGCGGCGCCGGCGCCGGCGTAGGCCAGCAGGTCTGCGGTGCCGCGGACGCCGGATTCGGCGATCCTGATCACCTTGCTCGGCAGCCCCGGAGCGATGCGCGCGAAGCAGTCCCGGTCCACGTTCAGCGTCGTGAGATCGCGCGCGTTGACGCCGATCACGTTGGCCCCCGCCTTCAGTGCCCGGTCGGCCTCTTCCTCGGTGTGCACCTCGACGAGCGCGGTCATGCCGAGCGATTCGGTGCGGTCGAGCATCGACACCAGCGCCGACTGCTCCAGCGCGGCGACGATGAGCAACAGCATGTCGGCGCCGTGCGCACGGGCCTCGTGGATCTGGTAGGGCTGCACCACAAAGTCTTTGCGCAGGACGGGAATTGAGACCGCGGCGCGCACCGCGTCGAGGTCGTCGAGCGAGCCGTTGAAGCGCCGCTCCTCGGTCAGGACGCTAATGATGCGGGCGCCACCGTCTTCGTAGGCCCGGGCCAGCTTGGCCGGATCGGCAATGGGCGCTAGTGAACCCGCCGACGGGCTGGCGCGCTTGACCTCGGCGATGACGCCGATACCGGGTTCGCGCAACGCTGCCATGACATCCAAGGGCGGGGGTGCCGCTGCGGCGGCCGCTTTGATCTCGCTCAGGCTGACAACGGCTTCGCGCGCGGCAACGTCGGCTCGGACTCCCTCGAGGATGGAGTCAAGCACGGATGCCGGACTCATGCCTGTCGTTCCCTTCCCACTGCCATCCCACTGTCGCTCGGTTACTTAGCCGATTTCGATGACGTCAATGAAGGGTAGCGACCGTCGCCCCACGGCTCATCACCGACCCTCGCTGTCTGACCCACCGGCCCGATCGGTCGGGTCGTGTCCCTCGTCAAGCGCATCCCAAATCATCCGCTCCGACATCTCCGGCTGCTGCTGTCCCTCCAGGATCTCCCCGCGATCGCTTTCGCGGAGCGCATTCGATCGACGGGTCGCGGGTGCGGCGTATTTCGTCGCGCTCTCGCGCGGCAGGCCCCCGGACCGCATCAACAAGACGGCCGCGATCAGTGTGCACACGGCGGCGCCCACGGCCATCCCCGCGCCGATGTACCGCCGTTCGCTTCCGACCAGGAACATCAGCGGGACATGGGCCAGTTCGGCGCCGCGCGCGGCTACCTCCGGAAGCACCCACAGGCTGATCCCCAGGTAGCCGACCGCCAGGCTGGCCGCGGCCAGCAGCACGGCCAGCGCCCGCAGTGGCCAGCCGCGCACCGCGAGCGCCGCCACGGCGGCGGCCAGCATCAGCAGCGCCAACGGCAGCAGCGCCGTCGACCAGGAGCCGCCGGACAACGTGACCTGCTTCGGTGGGCCGAGCCCGTCGAACGAGCGGATCACCACCCACGGCAGCCGCGACGCCAGCCACAGCGCGCCCGCGGCCAGCACCAGCAGCAGCTGGGCGACGACGATCGTGAGCCGGGCCCGGCGGGGATCACCCATCGTGGCCCGACGGCGGCGCGGCCAGCGTCTCGGCGGCCGCGATCGCATTGAGCACCGCCCGCGCCTTGTTGGAGGCCTCGGTGCATTCGTAGGGACCGTTGGAATCGGCCACTACCCCGCCCCCGGCCTGCACGTACGCGGTGCCGTCGCGCATCAGCGCGGTGCGGATCGCGATCGCGAAGTCGGCGTTGCCGGCGAAGTCGAGGTAGCCGACCACGCCGCCGTAGAGGCCGCGGCGGGTCTTCTCCACCTCTTCGATGAGCTCCATCGCCCGCACCTTGGGTGCGCCCGAGAGCGTGCCGGCCGGGAAGCAGGCCGTCACCGCGTCCAGCGCGGTGCGGCCCTCGCCGAGCATCCCGGTCACCGTCGACACCAGGTGCATGACGTGGCTGTAGCGCTCGATGTGGCTGTAGTCGTCGACGCGGACGGTGCCCGGCGTGCAGACCCGGCCGAGGTCGTTGCGGCCCAGGTCGACCAGCATCAGGTGCTCGGCGCGTTCCTTGTCATCGGCCAGCAGTTCCTTTTCCAGCAGCTGATCCTCTTCGTCGGTGTCCCCGCGCCAGCGGGTCCCGGCGATCGGGTGCGTGGTGGCCCAGCCGTCGGCGACGGTCACCAGCGCCTCCGGGCTGGACCCGACGATCGAAAAGTCCGTCGTCCCAGCGCTATCGGGCACGTGCACCAGGTACATGTAGGGGCTCGGGTTGGTCGCGCGCAGCATCCGGTACACGTCGATGGGATCGACGTCGGTGTCCATCTCGAAGCGCTGCGAGGGCACCACCTGGAACGCCTCGCCCGCCGCGATCTGCTCGACGAGGTAGTCGACGATCTTGCCGTACTCCTCGACGGTGCGCTGCGAGCGGTGCCGCGGTTCGGGCCGGGCGAACGTGGCGACGGTCGACGGCAGCGGCTGGCCCAGCGCTTTGGTCATCACGTCAAGGCGCGCCACCGCGTCGTCGTAGGCCTCGTCGACGCGCTCGTCGGTGCCGTTCCAGTTCACCGCGTTGGCGATCAGCGTGATGGTGCCCTCGTGGTGGTCCACGGCCGCCAGGTCGGTGGCCAGCAGCAGCAACATGTCGGGCAGGCGCAGGTCGTCGACGGCCAGCTCGGGCAGGCGTTCCAGCCGTCGCACCAGGTCGTAGGCGAAAAAGCCGACCATGCCGCCCGACAGCGGCGGCAGCCCGGGCACCGCGGCGGTGGCCAGCAGCTCGAGGGTGGCGCGCAGCGCCCGCAGTGGGTCACCGCCCGTCGGCGCGTCCTGCGGCACCGCGCCCAGCCACACCGCTTCGCCGTCGCGCACGGTCAGCGCCGACGGCGACCCGGCCCCGATGAAGGACCACCGCGACCAGGACCGCCCGTTTTCCGCGGACTCCAGCAGGAACGTGCCGGGCCGGTTGTCGGCGAGCTTGCGGTACGCCGACAGCGGAGTCTCGCTGTCGGCCAAGACCTTGCGGGTCACCGGGACCACGCGGTGCTCCGCGGCGAGCTGGCGGAACTCCTCCCGTGAGGTGCCGGAGGCGAGGTGGGCGTGCACCGATCCATCTTCCCAGACGTGGGTCGGCGGCCCGCGAGCGTAACGTGGCTGCGATTTCAGGGCCCGGTTTTCGCACTGCCGTTACGCTCGCGGGCCGCGTAGCGTGACGCGCATGAAACCTGGTGACACCGTGGACGACTTCGAGCTGCCCGACCAGACGGGAACGCCGCGCAAGCTCAGCGCCCTGCTTGCCGACGGGCCCGTGGTGCTGTTCTTCTACCCCGCGGCGATGACGCCCGGCTGCACCAAGGAGGCGTGTCACTTCCGCGACCTGGCCTCCGAATTCGCCGCCGTCGGCGCCAACCGGGTCGGCATCAGCGTCGATCCTGTGCAAAAGCAAGCCAAGTTCGCCGAGACGCAGAAGTTCGACTACCCGCTGCTGTCGGACACCGAGGGCGCCGTCGCCGCGCAGTTCGGCGTCAAGCGCGGACTGCTCGGCAAGCTGATCCCCGTCAAGCGCACGACCTTCGTCATCGACACCGACCGCACGGTGCTCGACGTGATCTCCAGCGAGCTGAGCATGGATACCCACGCCGACAAGGCGCTGGAAACGCTGCGGGCGCGGTCCTCGGCGTAGCTCGATTCCCCTCGCGAGCAGACGCAGAATCGCGTGAAAGCTCGCGGATTTATGCGATTCTGCGTCTGCTCGCGGAGCGCGTCAGGGGATGATCGCCAGGAACACGTAGGAGGCGAGCAGCACCAGGTGCACCTCGCCCTGCAGCCGGGTGGCCCGGCCGGGCACCACGGTCAGCATGCTGATCACCACGGTCAGGGCGAGCAGCACCAGCTGGGTGGGCGCCAGGCCGAGCACCAGCGGGCCCTTCAGCCAGATGCTCGCCAGCGCGATGGCGGGGATGGTGAGCCCGATGCTGGCCATCGCCGAGCCGTAGGCGAGATTGAGGCTGGTCTGGATGCGGCCGCGGCGGGCCGCGCGCACCGCCGCGAGCGTCTCGGGCAGCAGCACCAGCATCGCGATCACCACGCCGACGAACGACTGGGGAAACCCGGCCGCCGTCACCAGGCGTTCGACGGCCGGCGACTCCTGTTCGGCCAGGCCCACCACCGCCACCAGCGCGACGAGCAGCAGCACCAGGCTGACCAGCGCCGAACGGGCGCTCGGCGGGTCGGCGTGGTCCTCGTCCTCCTCGAAAAGCCGCTTCTGGCCCTTCTGCGCGACCGGCAGGAAGAAGTCGCGATGCCGAACGGTCTGGGTGAACACGAACAGCAGGTACAGCAGGAGCGAGGCGACGGCGGTGAAGATGAGCTGGCCCGGCGAGAACTCCTTGCCGGGGTGGCTGATGGTGAAGGCGGGCAGCGCGAGGCTCAGCGTCGCCAACGTCGTCAGCGTGGCCAGCGCGGCGCCGCTGCCCTCGGCGTTGAACAACGTCACGCCGTAGCGTCGGGAACCCCACGACAGCGACAAACCCGCGATCCCGTTGGTGGTGATCATGAACGCGGCGAACGCGGTGTCCCGGGCCAGCGTGGCCGCCTCGTTGCCGCCCGACGCCATCAGCTCGACGATGAGGGCCACCTCGATGACCGTCACCGCGCCCGCGAGCACCAGCGACCCGAACGGCTCGCCGACGCGGGCCGCGACCACCTCGGCGTGCTGGACGGCCGCCAGCACGGCGCCGATCAGCAGCACGGCCTGCAGCGCGATGAGGACCGGCCCGAGGTGCTCGCCCCAGGTGGCGGTCAGCACGAGGACGGCGATCACCGGCACCACTGTGGTCCAGGAGTCCCAGGACAGCCGTTTCAGCATCGCCCGCCATTCTCGCCGATGACGCGCGCCCGTGCCCGACGGGCTTGCCGGCGGTCAGGCCAGGTTCATGCCTTGGTCGCCGCCACGAAGTAGCCGCGCGGCACGCCGGGCACGTCCATCGGGACGACCGGATGTTCCCAGCGGTGCCACCGACTCCCGGGGTCGGCCACGTCGGTGACCACGGTGGTCCAGCCGCGCCCCTCGACGAGGGCGCCCGGCGCGTCGGTGCCGAACACCCACGGCGCGCCGAGGCGGCGCATGAATTCCTGCGTCGACTGCAGGAACGGCGCCTCCAGCAGGGTCTGCCCGATCACGTTGTAGAGCAACACGTGCCCCGGGGCCGACAGCGCGTCGATGCGCGCGAACAGGGTGTCGACGGCCGGCGCCTCGATGTACTGCAGCAATCCCTCCACCAGCCACGCCGTCTTCGCCGACGACGAATACCCTTGGCTTAGAAGCGCTTCCGGCCAGTCGTCGGACAGGTCGATGCCGACCGTCACACGGCGGCACCGAGGTGTCGCACCCGCCAGTCGCTCGTCCTTGGTCGCGATCACCTGCGGCTGGTCCACCTCGTAGACCGTCGTGCCCGGCCGCCACTGAAGGCGGTATGCGCGGGCGTCCATGCCGGCGGCCAGGATCACCACCTGCGACGCTCCGTCGCGCTGGGCGTCGAGCAGCGCCTCGTCGAAGAAGCGGGTCCGGATGGCGATCTCCCCCGCGACTTGGCCGGTCGCGGCGATGGCTTCGGCGAGCAACCGCCGGCCGTCGTCGCCGGCCAGCCGAGCGGCGAACGGGTCGGTGAAGAGCCGGTCGTCGCGCAGGGATTCCTCGGCGCGCATCGCCGCGGTGAGCAATCCGGTGGCCGCTACCGCGTGTTTGGTGTTGTCCATACCCCGATCATGCGCACGCCGGCGCCGCCCGTCTTGGAAATTTGTGCCGCTCCACCGGTACGTGGCTCGGCAACACGATCCGTTGGCTTCGGTACTGCGTCGGCGTCATCGCGGTGAACGACCGGAACTCCCGCACCAGGTGGGATTGATCGAAAAAGCCGGCGCCGGCCGCGATGTCCGCACCGCCCGCCGCGTCCCCGTCGAGCTGTTGCAGCACTGCCTGCAGGCGACGCACCCGCGCGTAGGCCTTGGGAGCCAGGCCCACTTCGGTGCGAAACAGCGCGATCATCCGCTTGGTCGACAGCCCCGCCAGGCGCCGGACCTCCGCCATCTGGCGAGAGGGGTCGGCTTCGATTGCCTCCATCGCGACCGCGACACCGGGGTCACGGCGCACGGAGAGCCGCGCGCGGTTCAGCAGAAATTCCTCAAGGACGCCGAAACCGGCCGCCGCCGAGGGGGCCTCGACCAAGCGCTCATGCAGTTCCTTCCCGCTGCGCCCCCAAATGTCATCGAGGCCGACGCCCGCATCCTCCAACTCGCCCAGCGGGATTCCGAGATACGGAAACGCACCCCCCGGGCGAAAATGAATCGCCATCACCGGTTCGTCGGCCGCGATGTCCGAGATGTACGACCCGCTGTGCGGTCCGATGATCAGCGCGGGCGGAACCGTTAGGCGGGTGCGGCCGTCGGCGGCGTAGAAGTCCAGTTGCTGTCGCTGCCCCACGTCGAAGACGATGGTCACCGCCCCGCGCGGCAGCGCCCGGCTTCGGTAGGTGGGCCCGCTGTGTCGCCAATGACCGAAGAATTCGACGTGGTCGGCCAGGGGCTTCGGCGGGCGGTACAGCGTGGGTTGGGCCGACACCATGGGCAGCTCCTTGCGATTACGGCTTTGCGTGTCCGCTGGCTCAGTACCATGCTCACATGCCAGAAAGCGGTGCCCGCAGCGAAGGCCTGACCGAGGGGCAGGTGTTCGCCGGGTACACGATAATTCGGCGTCTCGGGACCGGCGGCATGGGCCAGGTGTACCTGGCGCAGCACCCCCGGCTGCCGCGCCGCGACGCGCTGAAGATCCTGCCCAGCGAGCTGACTGCGAACGACGAGTTTCGGCAGCGCTTCAACCGCGAGGCCGACCTGGCGGCGAGCCTGTACAACGAGCACATCGTCGGCATCCACGACCGCGGGGAATACGACGGGCAGCTGTGGATCTCGATGGACTACGTGGAGGGCACCGACGCCGCGAAATTGCTGCGGACTCAGTACCCGTCCGGGATGCCGAAAGCCGATGTGGTCGAGATCATTTCGGCCGTCGCCGACGCGCTCGACTACGCCCATTCGCGGGGGCTGCTGCATCGCGACGTCAAGCCGGCAAATATTCTGCTGACCGACCCGAACCCGCGACGGCGGATTCTGCTCGCCGACTTCGGGATTGCGCGGGAGCTGGGCGACATCAGCGGCCTGACCGCGACCAACATGCTGGTGGGCACCACCGCCTACTGCGCGCCCGAGCAGCTGCAGGGCCTCGACGTGGACGGGCGGGCCGACCAGTATGCGCTGGGCTGCACCGCGTTCGACCTGCTGGCCGGGTCCGCCCCGTTTCGCCACTCCAACCCGGCGGTGGTCATCACCCAGCACCTGTCCGCGCCGCCGCCGAACATCAGCGAGCGCCGGCCCGAGTTGGCCGACCTCGACGGCGCCATCGCGAAGGCCCTGGCGAAAAAGCCCGATGACCGCTATCCGACGTGCGCCGATTTCGCGGCGGCGCTGGGCAGCCAGGTCGGGACCGCCGCGTCGGAGGTGACCGCCGGGCCGACCACGGTCATCCCGGCGCCGACCGCGGTGATCCCGAAGCCCACGAGCGGGCCGCCGCCCGCGACCAAGGCAGGCGGGCGAGGACCGGTGGTGGCGATCGCCGCGCTCGTCGCGATCGCGGTGGTCGCCGTGGGCGCCTACTTCGGGATCCGCGCCCTGGGCACCCGAAGCCACCGGCACAGCCCCGCCGCGCCGTCGGCGACGGCGGCGCCGTTGCCCGGCAACCCCGCTCCGGCCCCGGCACCGGCCGCGATGCAGTTGTCCGGACAGATCACCGATCAGTCGGGCGTGCTCGGCCCGCTCGAGTACGACGCGGTGAACCGGGCGCTCACCAACCTCTACAACGGGCGCGGCACCCGGCTGTGGGTGGTGTACGTCCTGAATTTCGGCGGCCTCAAGCCGTTCAAGTGGGCCGAAAACGTCATGGTCGCAAACCATTTCACCGACAGCGACGCCATCCTGGCGGTGGCCACCGGCGAAACCGCGTTTTCATTCCGGGTTCCCAACGCGGCGCTCACCGGGAAGGCCATCGATTTGGAGATGATCCGTCGGGACCGCATTGCGCCGGCCGTGTTCCGCCACGAGTGGGCGCGCGCCGCGATCGCCGCGGCCACCGGGTTGGACGTCGCGCCGAGCTAGCTCTCCGGTGCGAGCAGTTCGTCGGCGTCGAAGCAGCTGTGATCGCCGGTGTGGCAGGCTGCGCCGACCTGGTCGACGGTCAGCAGCACGGTGTCGCCGTCGCAGTCCAGGCGCACCGAGTGGACGTGCTGGGTGTGACCGGAAGTCGCCCCCTTGATCCACTGTTCGCCGCGGGATCGCGAATAGTACGTCGCCTCACGGGTTTCCAGGGTGCGGGCCAGCGCGTCGTCGTCCATCCAGGCGACCATGAGCACGTCACCGCTGCCGCGCTCCTGCACGACGGCGGCGACGAGCCCGTCGGCGTTGCGCTTCAGCCGCGCGGCGATGTTCGGGTCGAGCGTCATCGGACCGTGATCTGTTCTGCCGCCATGGCGGCCTTCACCTGCCCGATGGTGAGCTCGCGGAAGTGAAAGACGCTGGCCGCCAACACCGCATCGGCCCCGGCGGCGACCGCAGGCGCGAAGTGTTCCGCCGCCCCGGCGCCCCCGCTGGCGATCACCGGAACCGTGACGGCCGCGCGGACGGCGCGCAGCATCGGCAGGTCGAATCCCGCCTTGGTGCCGTCGGCGTCCATCGAGTTGAGCAGGATCTCCCCCACCCCGAGTTCGGCGCCGCGGGCCGCCCATTCCACGGCATCGATACCGGTGCCGCGGCGCCCCCCGTGGGTGGTGACCTCCCAGCCCGACGGCGTCGGCGCCGATCCGGCGGGCACCGTGCGGGCGTCGACGGACAACACGATGCACTGGGAGCCGAATTGGGTTGCCATTTCGGCGAGCAGGTCGGGCCGCGCGATGGCGGCGGTGTTGACGGAGACCTTGTCGGCACCCGCGCGCAGCAAGGTGTCGACGTCAGCGACGGTGCGCACCCCGCCGCCCACCGTGAGCGGGATGAACACCTGCTCGGCGGTGCGGCGCACCACGTCGAGCATGGTCGCCCGTCCCGACGACGACGCCGTCACGTCCAGGAAGGTGAGCTCGTCGGCGCCCTCGGCGTCGTAGGCCGCGGCCAGTTCGACCGGATCGCCGGCGTCGCGGAGGTTTTCGAAGTTGACGCCCTTGACCACCCGCCCGGCGTCGACGTCCAGGCACGGGATCACGCGCACGGCCAGGCCGGTACCCGCGTACATCTCAGTAGTCCTCCGGATCGCCGACGGCACGCAGGATCTCGAGGACCTCGTCGTGCGCCCCAGGCGCTGCGGCCAGCACCGAGTCCGACGCGGGCGTCCACGGTTTGCCGGCCAGGTCGGTGACGACGCCGCCCGCCGCCCTCACCTGCGCCACCCCGGCGGCGTGGTCCCACACGTGTCCACCGAAACTTATTGCGGCGCCGAGTATTCCGTCGGCGACGTAGACCAGATCGATGCCGGTCGAGCCATGCATGCGCAGCCGCGACGAGACCCGGCTCAGGTTCTCCAGCAGGGCAATCCGGTAGCGCCCCGGGAACCGGCCGCGGGAGTCGGCGCTGAACGTTCCGACCGCGAGGAGGCTGTCGCCGAGCTGCGTGGTTTCCAGCGACGGTTGCGGTGCACCGTTTTTCACCAGCGGGCCCCGCGCGATGGCGGTGTAGCGGTCGCCGACGAACGGCAGCCAGGTCAGGCCGGCGACCGGCTCGCCGTCGTGCAGCAGGGCCAGCAGGATCGCGGCCATCGGCGACCCGGCGGCGTAATTGAATGTGCCGTCGACGGGATCCAACACCCACACCCACGGCGAGTCCACGTCGGTGCCGCCGAATTCCTCGCCGTGCACCCCGATCCCGGTCGTGGCCTGCAACGCGGTGACGACCTGCCGCTCGATCGCGAGGTCGATCTCGGTGGCGAAGTCGTTGCCCTTCTTGGCAACCGCCGAATCGGCGCGGTGGCCCTCCAGGAAGCGCGGCACCGCGGCGTCGAGGATGACGGACGCCTTGTCGACCAAGGGCGACACCATCGCGTTGAGGTCCATGCGGCTATGCCCTCACCGCGGCCAGTGCCTGCGGCAGGGTGAACCGCCCGGCGTACAGCGCCTTGCCCACGATGGCGCCCTCGACCCCGCGGTCGGTGAGCGTGGTGATGGCGCGCAGGTCGTCCAGGCTCGACACGCCGCCCGACGCGATCACCGGGGCCTCGGTGCGGTCGGCCACCGCGCCCAGCAGTTCGAGGTTGGGGCCGCCCAGGGTTCCGTCCTTGGTGACGTCGGTGACCACGTACCGCGAACACCCTTGGCCGTCAAGGCGTTCCAGCACCTCCCATAGGTCGCCGCCGTCGGTCTCCCAGCCGCGTCCGCGCAGCCGATGCTGGCTTTCGACTATCTGCACGTCGAGGCCGACGGCCACCTTGTCGCCGTGCTCGGCGATCGCCCGGGCGCACCACTGCGGGTTCTCCAGCGCGGCCGTGCCGAGGTTGACGCGCGCGCAGCCGGTGGCCATCGCGGCGGCCAGCGAGTCGTCGTCGCGGATCCCGCCGGACAACTCCACCTTCACGTCGAGCTTGCCCACCACCTCGGCGAGCAACTCGCGGTTGGACCCGCGGCCGAACGCGGCGTCCAGGTCGACCAGGTGGATCCACTCGGCGCCGTCGCGCTGCCAGCCCAGCGCGGCGTCCAGCGCCGAGCCGTACTCGGTCTCGCTGCCGGCCTTGCCTTGCACCAGGCGCACGGCACGCCCGTCGACGACGTCGACGGCCGGTAACAGAATCAGCACAGTCCCTCCCGCGCGCCGAGAGTGCAACTGGCGACGCCCCTTCTCGGCGTTTGCGTCGCCAGTTGCACTTTCGCGAAGTTCTTCACAGTCCCTCAACCCAATTGCTCAGCACGGCCGCCCCGGCGTCGCCGCTCTTCTCCGGGTGGAATTGGGTGGCGGCCAGTGGCCCATCCTCGACCGCGGCCAGGAACGGCACCTGGTGGGTCGCCCACGTCAGCACCGCCTCGTCCGAGCCCTCCCAGCGCAGCGCGGCGTAGGAGTGCACGAAGTAGAACCGCGCATCGGCGTCCAGCCCCTTGAACAGCACGCTGCCGGGCGCGGCGTTCACCACGTTCCAGCCCATGTGCGGGATCACCGGGGCGTCCAGCCGGGTGACCGAACCCGGCCACTGGCCGCAGCCCTTGGTCTCCACCCCGAATTCCACTCCGCGGGCGAACAGGATCTGCATGCCCACACAGACGCCCAGCACGGGGCGCCCGGCGGCCACCCGCTCGGCGATCATGCGATCTCCCCCGACCTTCCGCAGGCCCGTCATGCACGCCTCGAAGGCGCCGACCCCCGGCACCACCAGCCCGTCGGCGGCCGCCGCCGCGCCCGCGTCGGCGGTCACCTCGACCGACGCGCCGACCCGCTGCAGCGCGCGTTGCGCCGACCGCAGGTTGCCCGAGCCGTAGTCGAGCACCACGATTGATTTCTTGGGGGAGGCCAGTGTCACAGAACACCTTTGGTGGACGGCACGCCCGACACCCGTGGATCGAGCTCGACCGCCTGACGCAGCGCGCGGGCCACCGCCTTGTATTCGGCCTCGGTGATGTGGTGCGGGTCGCGGCCGTGCAGGACGCGCACGTGCAGCGCGATGCGGGCGTTGGAGGCCAGCGTTTCGAACACGTGCCGGTTGACGACCGTGTGGTACGGCACCGAGCTGCCGGTGATCGTGGTGTGCTGCAGGTGATCCGGCTCGCCGGTGTGCACGCAGTAGGGCCGCCCCGACACGTCGACCGCGGCGTGGGCCAGCGCCTCGTCCATCGGGATGAAGGCGTCCCCGAAGCGACGGATGCCCTTCTTGTCGCCCAGCGCCTGCCCGAGCGCCTGGCCCAGCGCGATGGCGGTGTCCTCGATGGTGTGGTGGCCCTCGATCTCGGTGTCGCCCTTGGTGCGCACGGTCAGGTCGAAGCTGGCGTGGCTGCCCAGCGCCGTCAGCATGTGGTCGTAGAACGGCACCCCGGTGTCGACATCGACCTGCCCGGTGCCGTCGAGGTCGAGCTCGACGACGATGTCGGATTCCTTGGTGCGCCGTTCGATTCGCGCGCGGCGTGCTTCGGTGGTCACGGGGCTCCTACTGAGGTGGCTGGGGCCAGTTCGGTGGCCGCGATCTGGGCGCTCGCGCGCAGGAAGGCGTCGTTCTCCTCGGCCAGGCCCGTCGTCGCGCGCAGGTAGCCGGGGATCCCGACGTCGCGGATCAGGACGCCGGCATCCAGGTAGCGCTGCCAGGTGGCCGGCGCGTCGGCGAATTCCCCGAACAGCACGAAGTTCGCGTCGCTCGGAACCACCCGAAAACCCATGCCGCTCAACGCCGTCGTCACGCGTTCCCGTTCGGCGATCAAAGTGGCGACGCTGCCCAGCGTGTCGTCGGCGTGCCGCAGCGCGGCGCGGGCCGCGGCCTGGGTGATCGACGACAAGTGATACGGCAGCCGCACCAGCAGCATGGCGTCGATCATCGCCGGCGTGGCGATCAGGTAGCCGAGCCGGCCGCCGGCGAACGCGAACGCCTTGCTCATCGTGCGGGTGACGACGAGCTTGGTCGGATACTCCTTGACCAACGACACCGCGCTGGGCTGCGAGGAGAACTCGCCGTAGGCCTCGTCGACGATCAGGATGCCCGGCACCACGTCTAGCAGCCGCCGCAGGTCGTTCAGCGAAACGCTTTGCCCGGACGGGTTATTGGGGCTTGCGATGAAGACGACGTCGGGTTGGCGTTCGGCGACGGCGGCAACCGCGGTGTCCACGTCGAGGCTGAAGTCGTCGGCGCGCGCCGCCTCGAGCCACTCGGTGCGGGTGCCGTCGGCGATGATCGGGTGCATCGAGTAGGAAGGGACGAACCCGATCGCGGTGCGGCCCGGCCCGCCGAACGCCTGCAGCAGCTGCTGCAGGATTTCGTTGGAACCGTTGGCGGCCCAAAGGTTTTCGACGTCGATCGGGGTTCCGGTCTGGGCGGTGAGGTAGGCGGCGAGGTCGCGGCGCAGGGCCACCGCGTCGCGGTCGGGGTAGCGGTGCAGGTCGACCGCGGCCTCGCGCACCGACCGCGCCACGTCGTCGACCAGGGCCTTGGTGGGCGGGTGCGGGTTCTCGTTGGTGTTCAGGCGCACGGGAACCGCCAATTGCGGTGCCCCGTACGGCGATTTGCCGCGCAGGTCGTCGCGCAGCGGCAGGTCGTCCAGAGTGGGCTTGGCGCGGTCGGTCATCGCTCGAACCTCCGCCGGACCGCCTCGCCGTGCGAGGGCAGGTCCTCGGCCTCGGCCAGCGCGACCACGTGTCCGGACACGTCTTTGAGCGCCGCCTCGGTGTAGTCGACGACGTGGATGCCGCGCAGGAACGTCTGCACCGACAGGCCGCTGGAGTGGCGGGCGCTGCCGCCGGTCGGCAGCACGTGGTTAGACCCGGCGCAGTAGTCGCCGAGGCTCACCGGCGCGTACGGCCCGACGAAAATGGCTCCGGCCGAACGGATCCGGCCCGCGACCGCAGCGGCGTCGGCCGTCTGGATCTCCAGGTGTTCGGCGGCGTAGGCGTTGACCACCGCGACGCCGGCGTCGAGGTCGTCGACGAGGATGATCGCGGACTGGGGCCCGCCGAGCGCGGCCGTCACCCGTTCGCGGTGCACCGTGGTCTGCAGCTGGGCGGTCAGCTCCGTTTCGGTTGCGGCGGCGAGGTTTTCGCTGGGCGTCACCAGCACGCTGCCCGCCATCTCGTCGTGCTCGGCCTGGCTGATCAAGTCGGCGGCCACGTGCGCGGGGTCGGCGGTGTGGTCGGCGAGGATCGCGATCTCCGTCGGCCCCGCCTCGGCGTCGATGCCCACCCGGGAGCGGCACAGCCGCTTGGCGGCGGTGACGTAGATGTTGCCGGGGCCCGTGATCATGTCGACCGGTGCGAGCTCGGAGCCGTCGGTGTCGGTGCCGCCGTAGGCCAGCAGCGCGACCGCCTGCGCGCCGCCCACGGCCCACACCTCGTCGACGCCGAGCAGCCGGGCGGCGGCCAGGATCGTCGGGTGCGGCAGGCCGTCGAACTCGGCCTGCGGTGGGCTGGCCACCACCAGCGAGCCGACACCGGCGGCCTGCGCCGGGACCACGTTCATCACCACGCTGGACGGGTACACGGCGTTGCCGCCGGGCACATACAGGCCGACCCGCTCGACGGGAACCCAGCGCTCGGTGACCGTCGCGCCGGGGCCGAGCGTGGTGGTGACGTCGGCGCGGCGCTGGTCGGCGTGCACGGCGCGGGTGCGTTCGATCATCACCCGAAGCGCCTCGGCTACCGCCCGGTCCAGGTCCGCCAGCGCCTTGTCGAGCGCCGCGCCGGGCACCCGGACGGCGGGCGGCCGCACCCCGTCGAAGGACTCGCCGTAGTCCAGCGCCGCCTCGGCGCCCCGGTCGGCGACGGCCTCCACGATCGGCCGCACCGTGGGCAGCACGCTGTCCACGTCGGCGCCGCCGCGCGGCAGCGCGGCCCGCAGCCGGGCGGCCGTCAGCTCCGCGCCGCGCAGGTCAATGCGGGCGATCGGCGACGGCGGGGTGGGGGTCACGTTCTCCATTGTCCCCGATGGAAGCAACCGCATTAGCTCTCGGGGGTTCCGGAGCCCCGGACCGCCGACCGCAACGGCGCCCGTTCACGTGAGATCTAGCCGCCGAACGCGTTGGCGCCCATGACCAGTGCCGCGGTCCCGCCGTACAGATATCCCACCTCGACCGCTTCGGTGACCTCGGGTTCGGTCGCGCCCGCGGCCCGGGCGTTGTCCGCCAGCGTCCGGACACCATCCGGGTGCGCAGCGATGGCATCGGTGACCATGCCGATGAGCAGCTTGTACTTGGCGGGGATCGCGCCGTCCTTCAGGATGCGCTCACGCATCGCCAGGTAGGAGTCGGCGAACTGGGGATCGCGATGTTCGATCACCGACAGCCACGGCGGCTGGGGCGGTGGGGTGTCCCCGGCGGGCGCGCCGGGCTGGATGCAGCCACCCGCCTGGGCACCGCCGGCGTCGCCGCACACGTCGGCCCGGACCGGTGTGGCGGTCTGCATCAGCAAGGCCGCGCCGATCACCATGGCCGCCGCCCACCGGACCAGGTAACTCCGCAGTGTCCGCGCCCGCGGGGCGTCAGCGCCAACGGATCGTCGGATCTCGACCGCCTCGGCGATCTCCGCTTCCGAGGCGCCGGCCGCGCGAGCGTCGGCGGCGAACGCCCAGACATCGTGGGGACGCGCGGCGGCCATGGCCATCAGAAATCTGTACTTTGCCGGGATAGCGCCTACTTTCGGCATGGACTCGCACGCGTTGGTCATGGGCAAACCGTACGCCCACATCATCACCGACCGCAAAACGAAATCCCTTGTGCGGCTTGGCTTATTGCGACGTGGCAACGACGAACCGTCTGGCGCAACCGGCATTCGCGTGCCGCCCATTCCGGCAGATCAGTTCAGGTCGATACCGGACCGGTACAGTGCCGGTGAAAGGCCGGGTAGGACCGATTAGGGCCCGCAGAGTTGCTCAAGGAGCCGTTATGTCGACAAAGAATCACCCGAACAACGCCCCCGGCGTCCCGATGCTGTTCCCGGTCTGGTTCGAGCGCTTTCAGATCAAGTACCTCAACCGCGCGGTCAAGCCGATCGCGCGCTTTCTGCCCGGGACCGCGACCATCAAGCACCGCGGTCGGACGTCGGGCAAGCAGTACGAGACCATCATTACGCCCTACCGCAAGGGCAACGTGCTGGCGATCGCGCTGGCCCACGGCAAGACGAACTGGGTCAAGAACGTGCTGGCCGCCGGCGAGGCGGATGTGGAGTACAGCCGCAACCGCGTGGTGCACATCACCAACCCGCGGATCCTGCCCGCCGGGTCCGACGGCGAAGGCCTGCCGCGGATGATCCGCGCGCAGCTGGGCCGGGTCGGGGTGTTGGTCGGCGACATCGCCTGACTTTTCGCGCCTTTGCGTGTGAGCTGACGGCTTTCTGTGTGTACCAGCGGCGGGATTTCGTCGTTTTTCCCGCCCCACACTCACACGCAACGCCCCAGGTTCACACTCAAGGCCGAATCCCCCGCGATCGCGATTGCGTGTGAGCTGACGGCTTTCCGTGTGTACCAGCGGCGGCATTTCGTCGATTTTCCCGCCCCACACTCACACGCAACGCCCCAGCTTCGCACTCAACGCCCTAGGCCCGGGTGAAGACTGTCTTGCCTGTCATCGTCGGCCAGGCCGACGGGGCGTCTTCCCAGGCGACGACGCGGTCGACGGCCGGCGACAGGTCCAGGCCGCCGGCCAGCAGTTCCAGCACCCGCGGGATGACCGTGCGGGCGCTGACGCGGCCGGTGATGAAGCGCACGCCTCGCGAGTACATCGGCAGCAACGGCATCTCGACCTTGTATTCGGGGTAGATCCCGGTGTCGGTGCACACGCCGTCCGGCCAGGTCGCGCGCAGTGTCGCCGCTAGCAGCGCCGGGTCGGCCGTCGTGTGCACGGTCACCGGGTAAGCGCCCCACGACTTGTCGGGTTTGGCGACGTCGTGGACCGCCGCGCCGAGCTTCTCGGCGGCGGCCAGCCGCTGCGGGTCGGTGTCGACGTAGTCGACGTGGGCGCCCAGCGCCACGGCGATCGCGGCCGAATACAAGCCGATCGATAGCCGTCCCAGCACCAGGACGCGACGGTCGACCGGATCGAGCGCGCCCAGCTCCGCACCGAACGGCCCGACGGTGCGCCAGCCGTCGGGAATGTTGTCGGACAGGGACGCGATGGAGATGGGGTCGACGGCCTGGGGAAACGGGATGAGCATCGCGTCGGCGTACGGCACCAGCACCAGATCCGACATGAAGCCGCCGCCGTCCAGGCCGGCGATCGGTGCCATCCCGTAGGCCGCCATGAACGGCACCGCGCTGCACGAACCGGTCACGCCGCGGCGGCATTCGCGGCAGACGCCGCAGCTGATCTGAAACGGCACCACGACGCGGTCGCCGACCCGGGCACCTTTGACGTCGTCGCCCACCGCCACGACCTCGGCCAATCCCTCGTGGCCCACCGCGTAGCCCGGCGGCAACGGCACGCGCCCCTGGCATACCGCGACGTCGAGGTCGCAACACGCCACCGCCAACGGCCGGACCAGCGCCTGCCCGGGCGCGGTGAGCCGCGGTTCGGGCACGTCGCGCCACGCGTATCGCCCGGTCTCCTCGTAGGTCAGCTGCCTCATCTCAGCATTCTTGAGCGATCACTCAAGTAAAGTCAATAGCATGCCGAGACCCGATCGCAGCCGCACCGCTTTGATCGACCAAGCCGCCACGCTGTTTCGCCGCCAGGGCTACGCGGCGACCGGCCTCAACCAGATCCTCGAGGAGGCCGGCGTCAAGCCCGGTTCGCTGTATCACCACTTCCCGCAGGGCAAGCAACAGCTGGCCGCGGCGGTGGTCGAGGCGCAGGGCACCGGCATCGAGCAACTGCTGCGCCGGTTCCTGGCGACGGGCCGACCGGTGGCCGACATCGTCGATCGGTGGATCGACGTGCTGGCCGCGGGATTGGCGAGCGACCGGCGCGACGGCTGCCCCATCGAGCCGATCGCGACCGAGTCGGTGCACGCCAGCCCGCTGGTGCGCGAGGCGTCGGCGCGCGCCTTCGGGGGATGGAGCGCGGCGATCGAGGAGCGGCTGCGCAGCGACGGGTGGGCCGCGGCGGACGCGAAACAGGTTGGGCTCGCGGTCATTTCGCTGATCGAGGGGGCGCTGATCCTGTCCCGGACATTCGGCGACGCGGGCGCGCTCGACGCCGCCAAGCCCGCCGCGCGCACGCTACTGCGCGGCTAGCTCGCCTTCGAGACAGGCCTTGATCGCCTGGGCGGCCTGCTCCATCGCGGCGTGCAGCCGAACCGCCAACTCGTCCGGCAGCACATCCCTGGTCCAGATGAAGCGGCACCGTCGCGCGCCGTCGGGCACGATCTGCATCGCGGTGTTGTCGTGTTCGGGACGCGCTGTATCGCCGATCAGGGAGTAGACGATGCGGCGCGCGGAATCGTCTCGCGCGACGAGCCGTTCCCGGGCGACATTGCCGTTCGCGAACGTCACCACGCGAACGTCGCCGTCGGCCTGCGCCGACGCCACGTAACCGCGGGCCATGCCGACCGGGCCGTCGGCCCAGTCCCCGACCACTTGCCAAACGCGGTCGGCGTCGACGTCGATTTGGAACTCGGTGCGTATTGATGCCATGAAGCCAGCTTCGCGTCCGGATGCCGCACGGTCTTGAACATCCTTGCGGCCGGCTGTCGCCCCGCGGCGCTAGCCTGGCGCCGTGCTGTCGATGGTCACCCTCGCCGCCCGGCCCCACTTCAGCCTGCAGGCCTGGACGTGCCGTCCCGACGGCTCGAGCTGGTCGGCGATGGAGCGCCCGACCGACGGACGGCTGGTTTTGATCAGGTCCGGCCGGTTTCAGCGGCGAGGCTCAGACGGGCCGGTCAATCTCGATCCGACGGTCGGCTACGTCGGCGGGCCCGGCGAGGAGGACCAATTCGCCCATCCCCACGGCGGTGACGCGTGCACCTCGGTGCGGCTGAGCGCGGCGTCGTGGCGGCGGCTCGTCGGCGATCCCGGTCGGCTGCGACACTCGACCTTCTACGTCGACGCTCGGCTGGAACTCGCGCACCGGCGGCTGTTGGCCGCCGCCGATATCGACTACCAACTCGCCGAGGACGTCGTGGCGCTCACCGCTAGGGCGGTGCGATCGGTGACCGACCGACGCACGCCGCTGGCGGATCGGCCGGGTCCCGCCGACGCACTTCTTGTGCGGCAAGCGCGCGCCGCCATTCACGACGACGACCCGGCGGCGCGCGGTCTGTTTCCACTGGCGGAGCTGCTGGGCACGTCGCCATACCGGTTGAGTAGGGCGTTCCCGCGCGAGCTGGGCGTATCGCTCACCCGCTATCGCAACCGCGTCCGGGTGAGCCGGGCGCTCGACCGGCTCGAGCGCGACGAGTCGACGCTGGCCACCGTCGCCGCAGAACTCGGATTCGCCGACCAGGCGCACTTCACCCGCGTTGTTCGCCAACATGTGGGTCAGACCCCGGCGGCGCTGCGCCGCGATGTGCGCTCACCGCTTTCGGTGTGAAGTGGGGCGGGATTGCGGTGATTTTTCCGCCCAGGAAACACACTGAACGCGCACGATTCACACTCGGGCGGAAGGCGCACAGGCCTTACATGTCCAGGCCGATGTCGAGCACGCGCACCGAGTGGGTCAGCGCGCCGACGGCCAGGTAGTCCACGCCGGTCGCGGCGTAGGTCGCCGCGTTCTCCAGGCTGAGTCCCCCGGACGATTCGAGCAGCACGGCGGGCGCGCGGGCGTCGCGGCGCTGCACGGCGGTCTGCGTCTGCCACACCGGGAAGTTGTCCAGCAGGATCAGCTCGGGCTTTTCGGGCAGCACCTCGTCGAGCTGCTCCAGCGAATCCACCTCGACCTCGCAGGGCAGGTCGGGGGCCGCCTCGCGCACCGCGCGCAGCGCCTCGACCACGGAGCCGGCGGCGGCCACGTGGTTGTCCTTGATCAGCGCCGCGTCGCCCAGCCCCAGGCGGTGGTTGACGCCGCCGCCGACGCGGACCGCGTACTTCTGCAGTGCCCGCAGGCCGGGCAACGTCTTTCGGGTGTCGCGGACCTTGGCCTTGGTGCCGTGCACCGCGTCGACCCAGGCCGCGGTCGCGGTGGCGATCCCGGACAGGTGGCAGATCAGGTTCAGCGCGGTCCGCTCCGCGGTCAACAGGCCGCGGGTCTGCGCCTGGACCGTCAGCAGCGGCTCGCCCGGCCGCAGCCGGGCGCCGTCGTCGGCGCGACCGATTACCTGATAGCCGCCGCCGAGCACCTCGTCGAGCACCAGCAACGCGACGTCCACCCCGGCGATCACGCCCGGCTCGCGGGGCACCATCGACGCGGTGACCACCGCGCCGGCCGGGACCGTGGCCTGGGTGGTGACGTCGGGCCCGTAACGCAGATCCTCCTGCAGGGCGCGCCGGATCAGGTCGCGGGCGGTGTCGAGTTCGCTGTCGGACAGCATCGTCACCCCACCGCCGCCAGCGCCTCCACCAGCACCGCGTTGTGGTCGTCGGCCAGTCGGAGCACGCTGCTGCGGGCTTGTTCGGGTGCCGCGTCCGGGTACTCCGCGCGGTGGTGGCAGCCGCGGCTTTCGTTGCGCGCCAACGCCGCGGCGACCACCGCCCGGGCGGTCAGCGTCAACGCGACGTCCTCGAAATCGCGGCGCCCGGCCACCGTACGGATCGGCGCCCCGGATAGCTTGTGGGACAACCGGTTCAGCCCGGCGGCGTTGCGCACCACCGAGGCGTCGCGGCTCATGGCCCGGTGCAGGTCGCCGCGCGGCGCGGCGGTGTGGGCGACGGGTTCGGGCGGGAGCGCGCGGGTCCGCCCGGCCGCCGAAGCGTGCGCGGCCGCGGCCTTGCCGGCGCGACCGCCCACCACCAGCCCCTCGAGCAGGCTGTTGGACGCCAACCGGTTGGCGCCGTGCATCCCGGTGCGGGCCACCTCGCCCGCGGCGAACAGCCCGGGCAACTCGGTCTGCCCGTGCACATCGGTGACGACGCCGCCGCAGCTGTAGTGCGCGCCTGGGACGACGGGGATGGGTTGGCGGACGGGGTCGATCCCGGCGTCCCGGCACGCGGCGGTGACGGTCGGGAACCGTGCCTCGAAGCCCGCGATGCCGCGCGCGTCGAGGAAGACGCACGGGTCGCCGGTCTCCCGCAGGCGTGCGTCGATGGCCGCCGCGACGACGTCGCGCGGCGCCAGGTCACCCATCGGGTGTACGCCGGCGGTGACCGAATTGCCTTGGGAATCAATCAGTATCGCGCCCTCGCCGCGAATCGCCTCGGTGACCAGCGGGCGGCGCCCGCCCCCACCACCGAAAAGCATCGTCGGGTGGAACTGGATGAACTCGAGGTCGCTGACCGGCACGCCGGCCCACAGCGCCAGCGCGATGCCGTCGCCGGTGGAGCCATGGGGATTGGTGGTCGCGGCGTAGAGGTGGCCGAGCCCGCCGGAGGCCAGGATCACCGAGGGCGCGCTGATGATCCCGTAGCCGTCCACGCCGCCAAGCAGGACCCCTGTGACAGCGGCATCGTTGTGCAGTACCCGCAGGGCCACATGGCCGGCGCGGATGTCCAGCCGGGCCGCGGCGTGGTCGAGCGCCCGCTGCACCTCGGCTCCGGTCGCGTCGCCGCCGGCGTGCACGATGCGCCGCCTAGAGTGGCCGCCCTCGCGCGTCACGTCCCAGCGGCCGGGCACGGCCTCGTCGAATCGCGCTCCGTCGCCGACCAATTCGGACACGGCGCGGTGGCCGTCGGCGACGATGGAGTACACCGCGTCGGGGTCACACAGGCCCGCACCGGCCGCCAGAGTGTCGGTGACGTGGGCCTCCACGGAGTCGTCGTTGCCGGGCAGGACCACCGCGATGCCGCCCTGCGCGTAATGCGTCGCGGTCCCCCCCTTCGCCTGGTCGGCCTTGCTCAGCACCACGACGCTGCGGCCGGCGCGATGGGCGGCCAGCGCCGCGGCCAAACCCGCGACGCCGGTGCCGATTACGACGACGTCGGCGGTGTGGGTCCAATCCGGACGGGCGATCATTCGCCGCCGCCCGGCTGACCTATCTGGATCATTCGCTGCACGCTGCGCCGGCCCGCCGCGTCGATCTCGGGGTCGACGTGGACTTCGTCGGCCCCCTCGATCAGGCAGCGCAGCAGCGCGGCCGGGGTGATCATCTTCATGTACTTGCAGGAGGCCCGGTCGTTCACCGCGCGGAAGTCGACTTGCGGTGCGGCGCGGCGCAATTGGTGCAACATGCCGACCTCGGTGGCGACCAGGACCTTGCGGGCGTTGGTCTCGTGGGCGGCGTCGAGCATGCCGCCGGTGGACAGGATCTTCACCCGCTCAGCCGGGAAGGCGCCCTCGCCGGCGAGGTACAAAGCCGAAGTGGCGCAACCGCATTCGGGGTGCACGTACAGTTCGGCGTCAGGGTTGGCCCGCGCCTGCTCGGAGAGTTCGTCGCCGTTGATGCCCGCGTGCACGTGGCATTCCCCGGCCCACACGTGCAGGTTCTTACGCCCCGTGACCCGGCGCACATGGGCGCCGAGGAATTGGTCCGGGCAGAACAGCACCTCGCGGTCGGGGTCGATGGACGCGACGACATCGACCGCGTTGGACGACGTGCAGCAGATGTCGGTGAGCGCCTTCACCGCGGCGGTGGTGTTGACGTAGGAGACGACGACGGCGCCGGGGTGCTCGTCCTTCCAGGCGCGCAGTTCGTCGGGGGTGATGGAATCGGCCAGCGAGCAGCCGGCCCGCTGGTCCGGAATGAGCACGGTCTTGTCCGGGCTGAGGATCTTGGCGGTCTCGGCCATGAAGTGCACACCGCAGAACACGATGGTGTCCTCGGGCGCGTCGGCGGCGATCCGCGAGAGCGCCAGCGAATCGCCCACGTGGTCGGCGACGTCCTGGATGGCCGGCAGCTGGTAGTTGTGCGCGAGTAGCGTGGCGCCGCGCAGCGTGGCCAGCCGGCGAACCTCGGCGGCCCACCGCTCGTCACCGTCCAGGCCGGCGTAGCCGGCGGGGGTGTCGGTGATGCGGGCACTCAGGTCGTCCGCGAGGGTGTCCATCCGAGCCGAGACCGTCACTGGCGGCTCCTTTCGCGCCGGGGGGTTTTCGACTTAGAATCGAAAACATGGGCCATACTAGCACTGAACACGAGGTGCTGGCCGTCGTATTCCAGGTTCGTCAGGCGCCGTCCCCCCGCAAGGAAAAACCACAGCTGAACGTCCTGCTATGGCAGCGCGCGAAGGATCCGCAGAAGGACGCCTGGTCGCTGCCGGGCGGACGGCTGCGCGCCGACGAGGACCTGACCACCTCCGTTCGCCGCCAGCTGGCCGAAAAGGTCGACTTGAGAGAGCTGGCTCACTTGGAGCAGCTGGCTGTGTTTTCCGACCCACAGCGGGTGCCCGGCGCTCGGGTGATCGCGTCGACGTTCCTGGGCCTGGTGCCCTCCCCCGCCACCCCGGAACTGCCCCCGGACACCCGCTGGCATCCGGTGAATTCTCTGCCGCCTATGGCGTTCGACCACGGCCCGATGGTCGCCCACGCCCAGACCAGGCTGGCCGCCAAGATGTCCTACACGAACATCGGATTCGCCCTCGCCCCAAGGGAATTCGCGCTTTCCACGCTGCGCGACATCTACGGCGCCGCGCTGGGCTATCAGGTCGACGCGACAAACCTGCAGCGCGTGCTGGTGCGGCGCGGGGTGATCAGCCAGACCGGCACCATCGCGCAGTCCGGCCGCAGCGGCGGACGGCCCGCGGCGCTGTATCACTTCACCGACTCCCAGCTGCGGGTCACCGACGAATTCGCCGCGTTCCGGCCGCCTGGCGTTTAACGCCACCGCCGGCCGCGACACGCCGGTACATTGGGCAGAACACCTTTCGCCCGTGAGCTGGGGGGACCACGAGAACTGGCTCACAACGCGGCGATTACGTTTTGGCCACCGTCCGTTCATGCGCGAGAATGCCGGATGGCCAAGGAGGGATCTGCGAATGGTTGAGCTCGGCAATCTCGCGGGGACGCGTGACGCCCAGTGGATCGGACGGCCGCACCACGAGGAACTGCAGCGCAAGGTCCGTCCGCTGCTGCCCTCCGACGACCCGTTCTACCAGCCGCCGCCCGGCTACCAGCACGCCGAGCCCGGCACGGTGCTGCGCTCGCGCGACGTCGAGCTGGCGTTCCTGGGGCTGATCCCCCAGCCCGTCAAGGCCATCCAGCTGCTCTACCGCACGATGAACATGAACGGCGACCCCGAGGCGACCGCGACCACCGTGATCGTCCCGGCCCAGCTGGCTCCGGGGCAGACCTGCCCGGTGTTGTCGTACCAGTGCGCGATCGACGCGATGACGTCCCGCTGCTTTCCGTCCTACGCGCTGCGGCGCCGGGCGAAGGCCCTCGGCTCGCTCAGCCAATTCGAGTTCGTGCTGATCAATGCCGCCGTCGCCGAGGGCTGGGCCGTGTCGGTGCCCGACCACGAGGGCATCCACGGTTCGTGGGGCGCGCCGTACGAACCCGGTTACCGCGTGCTGGACGGCATTCGCGCCGCGCTGAACTCGGAACAGCTCGGGCTGTCGGCATCGGCGCCGATCGGCCTGTGGGGCTACTCCGGCGGTGGCCTGGCCAGCGCGTGGGCCGCGGAGATGTGCGGCGACTACGCACCGGAACTGGACATCGTCGGCGCGGTGCTGGGCTCGCCCGTCGGCGACCTGGGGCACACGTTCCGCCGGCTCAACGGAAGCTTCCTCGCCGGACTGCCCGCGTTGGTGGTGGCCGCGCTGGCCAAGATCTACCCCGACCTGGACCGGGTGATCAAGGAGCACACCAACGAGGAGGGCCGCGCCCTGCTCGACTCGCTGCAGGACATGACGACCGTGGAAGCCGTCCTGCGGATGGCCGGCAAGAACATGGGCGACTACCTCGACGAGCCGCTCGAGGACATCCTGTCCACCCCCGAGGTCAGCTACGTCTTCGACAGCATCAGGCTGGGCGCCGCGGTGCCGACGCCGCCGGTGCTGATCGTGCAGGCGGTGCACGACTACCTGATCGACGTGCACGACATCGACGCGCTCGCCGACGCCTATTCGGCCGGCGGCGCCCGGGTCACCTACCACCGCGACGCGTTCAACGAGCACATCTGCCTGCACCCGCTGTCCGCGCCGATGACGCTGCGCTGGCTCACCGACCGGTTCGCCGGCCGGCCGCTGACCGAGCACCTGATCCGGACGACGTGGCCGACGATGTTCAACCCGATGACCTACGTCGGCATGGCGCGGCTGGCCAAGATCGCGGCCAAGGTCATCACCGGCCGCAAGGTCCCACACCGCCCCTTGTAAGGGGCCAGGCCCCCGCGCGTTTGTGCATCCTGGGCTTTCCGCGTGCATCCACGGCGGAAAAATCGCCCGGATCTCGCCGTGGCCTCACACCGAAAGCCGGGGGCTCACACTCGACGCGGCGGCTCTACGAGACTGCGGCCTCCGGGGCCTCGGGCTCCATCGGCAACGCGCCGGAAGGCCGCTCGGCCACCGGGAGACCGCCCAGGTCGTCGCGGGCGTCGGCCGCCGCCATCAGGGCGTACACCAGCGCCGCGATCCCGGCGGGCCACGCCAGCGTCACCAGCACCTGCGGCAGGTGGAGGGCGAAGAACACCGGCGGCGCCTGGGTGACGTAGGCGACCGGCGGAGTGCCCGACACCGCGACCGCGTCGAACTGCAGCGCGCCGTAGCGCAGCCGAACCAGCAGCGCGCCCGTCCCCGCGGCCACCGCGGCGGCGACCACCATGCCGAGCGACAGCCCGAGGACCATCGCGGGCCCGCGGTGCTCGCGCCGCTGCCACACCAGCACCGCGCCCACCACCGCCAGCGCCGTCAGCAGGCCCAGCAGCATGGCCGGCGCGATGAAGAAGTGCCCGGATTCGGTGCCCAGGTAGTCGTGGACCCGCTCGCCGGCCCGGGTGATCGCCACCACCGCGCGGATCGGCGGCGCGATCCAGGCCCACAGGCCCCCGATCGCGACGCCGGCCGCGGCCACCCCCAGCGCCGCAACGAGGACCGCGCGCGCCCGCGCCTTGCGCGGCACGCCGGCAGGCTCGAACGGCTCCGGTCCGGCGTGCTCGGTCACCGCTGCGCCTCCATGTCCGCCGAGTCCACCTCTCCGTGCCGCGAGCACTGCGCCCGCCAGCCGTCGGGCCGAACCTGGACCACCATCCGTCGTCCGCACTGCGCGCAGAACCGCGGTGGCTCGAGACCCAGCTGGGCGGCCGTCGGCACGGCCGTGCCCGCCGGTTCACCGGTGTAAACGTTGTACACGCCGGCGCTGACCGGGGCGCCCAGTTCCCGAACCACGGTCTTAAGTCTCTAACAGGCTGGCTTACAAACTGGCATTGAGCGCCTTGATCGGCATCTGCAGATCCTCGAGCAGTTCCAGGTCCGCCTCGGCGGGCCGGCCAAGCGTGGTCAGGTAGTTCCCGACGATCACCGCGTTGATGCCGCCCAGGATGCCCTGCTTGGCGCCGAGGTCACCCAGCGTGATCTCGCGGCCGCCGGCAAAGCGCAGCATCGTTCGGGGCAACGCCAGCCGGAAGGCGGCCACCGACTTCAGCGCCTCGCTGACGGGCAGCACCTCCAGGTCGCCGAACGGGGTGCCCGGCCGCGGGTTGAGGAAGTTCAGCGGCACCTCGTCGGGCCCGAGCTCGGCCAGGTCGGCGGCGAACTCCGCGCGCTGCTCCAGGGTTTCGCCCATGCCGAGGATGCCGCCGCAGCACACCTCCATGCCGGCGTCGCGCACCATCGACAGCGTCTCCCAGCGCTCTTCCCAGGTGTGGGTCGTCACGACGTTGGGGAAGAACGAGCGGGCGGTCTCCAGGTTGTGGTTGTAGCGGTGCACGCCCATCGCCGAGAGCTGCTCGACCTGCTCGGCGCTCAGCATCCCCAGCGAGCAGGCGATGTTGATCTCCACCTCGTCACGGATCGCCTCGATGCCGGCCGCGACCTGCGCCATCAACCGCTCGTCGGGGCCGCGCACCGCGGCCACGATGCAGAACTCGGTGGCGCCCGATTTGGCCGTCTGCTTGGCCGCTTCGACCAGGCTGGGGATGTCCAGCCGCGCGCTGCGCACCGGGGAGGAGAACAGCCCCGACTGGGAGCAGAAGTGGCAATCCTCCGGGCACCCGCCGGTCTTGAGGCTGATGATGCCCTCGACCTCGACCTCGGGGCCGCACCAGCGCATCCGCACCTCGTGGGCCAGCGCGAGTAGCTCCTCGAGCCGGTCGTCGGGCAGCTGCAGCACCTGCAGCACCTGGTCGCGGGTCAGGCCCTCGCCGCCGTCGCGCACCTGGCGGCGGGCCACCGCGAGGATGTCGTTGTTCGAGTCGTCGGCGTCGGTCGTCGGCCGAGTTGCCGCTTGAGTCACCAGGTACTCCCCTGCATCTTTTTGCGTGCGCGCGCACCCGCACCTGCCACGTCGTCATGGCAGCCTGAACAAATCGGTGTTCAAAGTAGGGTAACGGCCTCCGAAGATTGGGGCAGACGGGGTATGTCTGCACCATGAGTGTTTGGGAGGCCCAGCCGCACGTCGAGTACCTCGCCCACCACATGCTGCTGCTGGCGATCCCCGCCTTCCTGCCGGCGATCGTGGTGGTCGGCGTCATCCTGTACGTCGCGCTGAGAGACCGGCGCAACGGCGGCGAGGCGGGTGCGAACCAGCAAAGCGACGCCGCCGACAAGAAGCGTGATTGACGGGCCCTCGATCGGGGCATTCCGGTTCCTGCGAGCTGCATCACAGCTCGCCAGGCCGGGGTGCAGGAGGGTTTGACGATGAAATCGGCGGAACTCACTTTTGTGGCCGAGGCGCCGGCGCTCGGCGCCGGCCTCAACCAGGTGATCGGGTTGTCGATCGCCGCCATGGTGATCGGCGCGGCGATGCTGTGGATCGGTTATGCGCACCGCACCCACCGCATCGAATGGTTGACCCGGATCGCCGACAAGATGGGCGAAAAGTTCCACCGCCCCAACTGGGTCGCCCTGCCGGTGCTGGTCTTCACCACGTTCATCATTTGCGCCCTGTTCGGGTTCATCTGGGACGTCAGCTGGCACATCGGCAACGGCCGCGACCCCGGCCCCCTGGCGAACCCCGCGCACTACTTCATCATCATCGGCCTGTTCGGCATCTTCGTAGCGGGCATGTTGTCGATCGTGCTGCCGTTCGACAAGCCCGGCCCGGCGGCGGTGCGCATCACGCGTAACTGGTACGCGCCGGTCGGCGGGATTCTGATGGCGGGCTGCGGGCTGTACGCGATGATCGGGTTCCCGCTCGACGACATCTGGCACCGCATCTTCGGACAAGACGTAACCCTCTGGGGCCCAACGCATTTGATGATGATCGGCGGGGCCTGCTTTTCCCTTTTCTCGGTGCTGATCCTGGAGCGGGAGGGGGAGGCCCAGGAGGGCGCGGAGGTCTTCCACGGCCCGTTCATCACGTTCCTGCGCTACCTGTCCTTCGGCGGTCTGTTCATCGGCCTGTCCGTCTATCAGATCGAGTTCGACTTCGGCGTCCCGCAATTCCGGCTGGTGTTCCAGCCGATGCTGATCGCCGCGGCATCCGCGCTGGCGGCGGTGGCCGCCCGCCTGACCATGGGGCGCGGCGGCGCGGTGATCGGGGCCCTGTTCGCCATCGGGCTGCGGGGCCTGGTCGCGCTGCTGGTTGGGCCCATCCTGGGCGCGCCGATCAACTGGTTCCCGCTGTATCTGGGTCCGGCGCTGGTCGTCGAGCTGGTGGCGCTGAGCCCGCTCCTCAAGAGTCCCATCGCTTTTGGCGCCGTCTCCGGGCTCGGCGTGGCGACCGTCGGGCTGTGGCTGGAGTCGCTGTGGATCGGCGCGGTGTACCACTACCCCTGGCCGATGAGGATGTGGGGCGAGGCGCTGGCGATGTCGGTGCCCGTGGCGGTGCTGACCGGGGTGTGCGGGGCGATGTTCGGGATGGTGCTCACCGGGCAGCGGCTCCCGGGCCGCCGGGTCGGCATCGCCGCGGTGGTGTTGACGGTGCTGGTGATCGGCGTCGCGGTGGCCAACGGTTTGCACATCAACGTGCCGACGCAGAACACCGCCACGGTCACGCTGACCGACCAGCCCAGCCAGCCGGGGCGGCGGATGGTGTCGGCGGACGTGCAGCTCACGCCGCCGTTCCTCAGCGACCATCCGGACTGGCTGACGATCCTGTCCTGGCAGGGGCGCATGGAGAACAACCGCGGCCTGATGATCGACCGACTGGAGAAGGTCGGTCCGGGGCACTACCGGTCGACCCAGCCGGTTCCCGTGTGGGGAGAGTGGAAGACGCTGCTGCGGGTTCAGGATGGCCGCACGATGACGGCCTTGCCGATCTGGGAGCCGGCGGACGACGCCATTCCGGCACCCGAGGTTCCCGCGCTGGCGCAAAGCGTGCGGCCGTTCGTGCTGGAGGTCACGATCCTGCAGCGCGAACGCGACCAGAGCGCGCCGGCCTGGTTGTTCACCGCGGGCGGGATCGTGGTGCTGATCCTGACCCTGATGGTGATCAGCGCGCTGACGTGGGGCGCCGGCCGGCTGAACAACGCCCAGCAAGCGCCGGAGCCGGTCGAGGAAAGGCAGCCCGTGCCCGGGGCTCCCAGGGCTGCGTAGTGGCGATCGCAAGCGTGGCGCGGCCGGGCGCGGCGGGTCGCCACCATCGGCGTCGCGTGATGACGGTTCGCAGCGCCCTCGTGGTAGCGTGGGCGGCCGCTTTGACGTGCGGGCTGGTCGCCTGCGGCTCCCAGCCCCAGTCCCCCGCCGCGGCGCCGGTCGTCGACGTCATCATCGCCAAGGGCCAGGTCACCCCGACCAACGCCACGCTGCAGGCCAAGGTGCACCAGCCGATCACCCTGCGGGTAACCAGCGACGCACCCGACGAGTTGCACGTGCACTCGACGCCCGACCACAAGTTCCCGGTCGCGGCCGCCGCCGGGCAAACCTTCCAGTTCAGTGTCGACGTCCCTGGGAACGTGGAGGTCGAGCTGCATCACCTGGACCGCACGATCGCGACGATCCAAGTCCAGCCGTGAGCGGCGCCGGCGCGACGGCGGTGCTCGCGCACGGTCTGGGTGGGTCGGGCGACCTTCCGGTGCCGTACCTGTACGCGA
>NZ_LZKR01000047.1 GCF_001672915.1 Mycobacterium sp. 1245805.9
CACGCGCGGCGCGATTCGCTTGTGCCGCTGCAATTTTCGGGTGGCCAGGCCGGTATGACGGCGTCCATGCGGGCCTCCTTACGCGCGTGGTGGGCAAACTGTAACACGTTCTACCGATGCGCCATTGGGCGTCGGCTGGCCGGCGTCGCATCAGTAGCATTGGCCAGCGGCGGGGTCCCGCCACGGCACCGAAAGGAACCGCTCATATGACGACCGAGGCCGACGCCCATCGCCACACCCCGCAACTGATTCCGCGCCGGCTGCTGCGGAGCGGCCAGGTGCACCACCCGGCCGTCCTCGCCGAGGCCCGCAGGCGCAGCGAGAACCTGCAGCTGCGGCTGGCCGACCGGATAACCGCGTTTGCCGGCTCGATGAACTTCGTCTGGCTGCACGCAGCCCTGTTCGGCGTCTGGATGGTCTTCCTGGAACGCAATCCCTGGCCCACCCTGACCCTGGCGGTGTCACTCGAGGCGATCTTCCTGTCGACCTTCGTGATGATCGGTCAGAACCGTCAGGCGGCCTTCCAGCAGGCCCGCGCCGACCATGACTTCCAGACGCAGGACCTGGAGCTGAAGACCAACACCGAGCTCACCCGCGAAATTCACCTCCTCACCGAGGAACTGCACCGGCGCTATATCGGACCGCCGAGTTGACAACGGCCGCGACACGCGGCGAAAGGCATTGCCAGAGTGGGTGGTAGTACGAACACCCGCTCTAATGTGGGGGAGCAGATGTTGGAACTACAGGCGACGATGCGTCCACGAGTGGACGCCGCGCTGCGTGCCGCGGCGCGCGCGACGGCACCCCGACCCGCCGCGGCCAGGCGGGCCGCCAAGGACTTGCAACAAAACCTCGCGCCGGCCGTCGCGGCCGAGATCCGCTGGGCGTTCACACCGCCGCGTAACTGGCTGATGGGGGTGGTGGCCAACGTCGTCTTCGCCGCGGCGTGGCTGCTGGTGCAGCCGCTCACCCCCGGCCGCCACCACCACGACTGGGCGGTTTTGGTCGGCACCTACTTTTCCTCGTGGGTCCTCGCGGACGTCACCACCACCAACCTGCTCGGCGCCGACCACTACCGCGTCCAACAGGCGCTGTCGGACGGAGTGCCGTTCTGGCGAGTGCTCCTGATCAAGAACCTGGCGCTGCTGGCGATCGTCGGGCTGCCGACGCTGGTGACGGCGATGGCCCTCACCCTGTGGTTCCAGACGCCGGGAAGCCTGGCGGTGACCATCCCGACCGTCGCGGTGCCCATCGTGTCCTGGCTGGGCGTCGGCAATTTCTTCTCGGTGCTGCACCCGGTGAGCGTCGAGCCACTGCTTCGGCGGTGGCGGCAGCGTGGCGATCGTCGCCGCACCGGAGCCTGGATCCTGGCGCTGACGCTGCCCTACGCCCTGTACTACGTCGCCGACCCGATGAACGGCGTAGAACACCGCCTGCTGTGGACGAAAGTTCCGGCGTTGATCTGGCCGGTGTTCGGGCGTGACACAAAGAGCTTCGTGCACCTGGCCATCGCCATAACCGTCTGGATCGTGGGAACCGTCGCCGCGCTGGCGTGGGTGCGCAAGCGTGGGGTCCAGATCAGATGAGCCTCAGCTGGCGGAGTCGGGCCCTGCCCGCCGTCATTGCGCTGACGCGGGCGCGCGCATACCGCAGCGCGCAAACCGCCCGCGAGCACATCGATCGGCGCGCGGCGCACCCGCAGTTCTACGGACCGCCGCCGGGCTTGCGCAAGGACGTCAACCTGCACCTGGACCGGGAATCGGTTTGGCCGATCTACACCTTGACAGCGCAGTCGTTGCGCGAGCCGCAGCGCACGGTCGTCTACCTGCACGGCGGCGCCTGGGTCAACGAAATCGCTTCGCAGCATTGGAGATTGGCGGTGCAGATCGCCGCCGACGCACTCGTCCGGGTGGTCGTGCCGATCTATCCGCTGGTGCCGTTCGCGACCGCGGCCGAGGTGGTGCCCAGGCTCGCCGAGCTGGTTTCCGAGAAGGCGACGCCAGACCACAGTGTGTGCCTGGCCGGGGATTCCGCCGGGGGGCAGCTGGCCCTGTCGGCGGCGCTGCTACTGCGCGACGAACACCGCCTGGTCCTGCCCGAAACCGTGCTGATCTCGCCCGTTCTCGACGTGTCGCTGACCAACCCGTTGATCGACGCGGTCGACGATCCGTGGCTGACGCGGGTCGGCCTGCTGGAGTTCGCGCGGCGCTGGTGTGGTGACGTGCCGGTGACCGACCCCATGGTGAGCCCCCTGAACGCCGACCTGTCCGGCCTGGGACCACTGACCGTGTTCAGCGGCACCCGCGACATCCTCAACCCCGACGCGCGACTGCTGGCCGAAAAGGCCGCGGCGGCCGGCGTGCGGATCGACTACCACGAACAACCCGGCCTGGTGCACGTCTACCCCCTCACCCCGACGCCGGAAGGCCGCGCCGCGCGAGCGCTCATCGTCGAACAGTTGCGCGCGAACTGAAGCGCATACCGGACAAATCCGGGTCGCCGGTGCGATGATGGGCCTAATCGGCTGAGCCGCAGGTGCATTCATCGCCTTCAGAAGAGAGGGAAACACAATGACCGAACAGCCATCCGCCGGGTGGTACCCGGACCCGAGCGGCCAGCCCGGCCAAAAGTATTGGGACGGCCAGCAATGGCACGCCAACGTCCCCGCCGCGGTACCGGGCGTCGCTCCATACGGTGGCGCGCCGTACGGCGTCGACGCCTACGGGCGGCCGCTGTCGGACAAGAGCAAGCTCCTCGCCGGGCTGCTGCAGATCTTCGTCGGGAGTTTCGGCGTCGGCCGCTTCTACCTCGGCTACACCAACGTCGGTATCGCCCAAATCGCGGTGTCCTGGCTGACCTGCGGGATCGGCGCCATCTGGCCGCTGATCGACGGAATCATGATCCTCGTCGGCAAGGTGCCCGACGCGGAGGGACGCACGCTGCGCGACTGAGGCGCACGCCGGGCCTCAAGTATGGCCGCGCGTATTCTCGCGTTTGCGTGGGCAGTTGAGTCCACGGGGGAGGATCCGCCGATGACGACGCCCAACCAGCCCGGCTGGTACGACGACCCACGCGACCCCAGCGCCCAGCGTTACTGGGACGGCCAGACCTGGACAGCTCACCAACAGCGCAAACCCGATGCGCGGGCCGCGCGCCCGCCGGTCATGCCGCCGCAGCAACCCCCGCCCACGCCGTCCGCGGCGCCGACCCAGGTCACACCGCTACCGCCTCGGCCGCCGGGGTCCAATGTGCCCTCGGCGGCGCAGACCCGCGCCGCGCCGCTGCCCCCGCCGCCTCCGCGCGCGTCCGCGCCCACGGAGCCCCCACGCCTGCCCCGCCCGCCGTCTCAGCCGGCCAATCGACCGCCACCGCCGCGCTATTCACCACCCGGGCCGCCCCAGGGACCCGATACGCCCGCGCAGCCCCGCCCGAACGCACAGTCCGACGGCCTCGCGGCGGTCAAGGGCGTGGTCGCCACGATGTCGGTCCCGGCCTGGATCGTGCTGGGCGGACTTCTCGTCACCGTCATCTCGATCTTCCTGCCGTTCGCGACGGTCAGCTTCAAGCTGTTCGGCCGGACGCTGAGTTCACACGGCGTCGCCGCCGACGGAACGGCCAAGTTTGTCGTCATCCTGTTGGCCGTCGTAGCGGCGTTTTTGGCGTTACCCGCCGTATCGGGATCCCGAGTGCCGACCGCCCGGCTCATCGGGCTCAGCGTGGCGGTCGCCCTGCTGGGTGCCCTGACGTTCGTCTGGTTCCACACCGTGGCCACGAAGAACAACGAGGGCGAAGGCTTCGTCAACGTCACGCCGGCCTTCGGGATGATGGTGTACGCGGGGGCGGTGATCGTCACCGCGGTGGGCGTGGTGCTGCTATGGATGGAACGATCGAAGGCTGACCGGGCCTAGGAAGTTCCGGAGCGATTCGGTGTCCCGGCCAGCGGTCCTTCGCGGCGCGTCCATGTGACCGGTGTTGTTAATCTGGCGAAATGGACGACAGCGACAAGCGGGTGAAGTCGGCACTTGCCGCCACCAGTTGGGCGCTGCTGGGAATGATGTCCTACGAAGAGGAAGTCTCGGGATACGACCTCAAAAAGTGGATCGACTGGAGCGTCGATCTGTACTACTGGAGCCCGTCGTTCAGCCAGATCTACACGGAGCTGAAGAAACTCGAGGGTCTGGGGCTGGTCACCTCGCGCGTCGAACACGACGAGGGCGCCCGTAGTCGGCGGCTCTACAAGATCACCCGGGCCGGGATGGCGGCCGTCACCGAGTGGACCAACGAGGCGCCGGTGGACCCGCCGGTGCTCAAGCACAGCGTGCTGTTGCGAGTCACGTTCGGCCACCTCAGCAATCCGGCGCGGCTGAAGGAACTGCTGCAGGAGCACGTGGCCTACGTGGAAGCCAGGCATCGGAGAGCCGTCGAGGACGCTGATGGGGCCGAGGCCGAGCCGGCGTGGGCGTATTCGGTGCTCGCCCTGCGCTGGGCGGCGAAGTACTACGCCGCGGAGCGTGAGTTCGCGCTCGAACTGATGAAGGACATCGACGAGGCCGACACCATCATCCAGAAGGCCGAGAAGAGCGGTTTCGGCAAACCGCGGCCCACGCCGGGGTACTGGCGTGAGGTCGAGAAGCAGGTCGAGGCCAAGCGCGCAGCTGACTAGTCGGTTCCCGCTGCTTCGAGCGCCGCGATGTAGCCGTAGACCAGGCCCTGCGCGATCGTCGCGCCGGCCCCCGGATATGTCGTGCCAAATGCGTTGGCGGCGGTATTGCCGATCGCGTACAACCCGGCGATCGCGCTTCCATCCTCGCGCAGCACCCGCGCCCGTTCGTCCGCCTTCAGGCCCCCGCAGGTGCCCAGGTCGCTGAGCACCATTTTCACGGCATAAAACGGGCCCTTGACGAGCGGACGCAGGTTGGGGTTCGGGGTTATCGTCGGGTCGCCGTAGTAGCGGTCATAGGCGCTGCGACCCCGACCGAAATCGGGATCCTCTCCGGCGCAGGCGCTTTCGTTGAAACGGGCCATCGTCTGGGCGAACTCCGTCACCGGAACGCCGATGTGCGCGGCCAGCCCGGCGAGGCTGTCGGCCCGCGCCGCGATGCCCGCGTCGTACCACGCCTGCGGGATGGGCATCCGCGGAAACAGTTCCGCGCCAAACACATAGCTGTTGCGGTATTGCTGATCGAAGATGATCCACATCGTTTCGATCGGACTTCCCGACCGCTCCAGTTCGAGCAACCGTTGCCCGAACGTCATGTAGTCGGTCGACTCGTTGCAAAAACGGTGGCCGTGTTGGTCGACGATCAGGCAGCCGGGGAGTGACCGCTCGGCGAGCATGACCACGGGCGCCCTGCCGGGCAGTGGCGCGACGGCAGGGAACCACCAAGCCTGATCCATCAAATCGATGTCGGCGCCGAGTTCTTGCGCCGCACGGATGCCGTCACCGGTGTTGGATTCGGCGCCCAGGCTGAAGTTGGCACCCAGCGACTCTGACTGGAATTTCCACCGCATCTCCATGCTGTGGTCGAAACCCCCGGTGGCCAGCACCACCCCGCGCCGCGCCGTGATTCTCACCTCGCGGCCGTCGTGGTTCACGACCGCGCCGCTCACGCGGATATCGTCGCCATCGAGACGCAGCAGTGTGGTGTCGGTCCAGACTGGGATGCCGGCGCGCAGCACACCCGCGAACAGCCCAGCCGTCAGGCCCTGGCCGCCCGCCGCATAGCGTCGGCCCAGCAGACGACCGCCCACGCCCTGTGCCACCCGCTTGGCGAACGTCGGAATGCCCTTACGGGGCACCCGAACCACGAGGTTCATCCACCGGTAGTCGGCACCGGTCGTCGGGATCGAGAAGCCCGCCTCGAGCACGCCCGGCCGGAGTCGGGTGCGGTACTCACCGAGAATCGACGTGTCCAGTGGCCGGCACTCGCAGGTGCGCCCGGCCGCGCTGCCACCGGGCGCCTCGGGGTGGTAGTCGGAATAGTCGCGGGCCCAGAAGAGCCGCAGCGGGGTCATCCGGCGCAACATTTCAACCGTCGTGGACACATGAGCCACAAAGCCGACGGAACGCTCCGCTGGTGCCGACCCATCGACCACCGCGCCCAGATAGGTTGCGGCACGCTCGGCGGTGTCGTTGGCCCCGGCATCGGCCAGCACCGGTCCCGCGGGCAGCCACAGGGCGCCCCCGGACCGCGCGGTCGAGCCGCCCACGTGGGACGACTTCTCGACGATGAGCACCGACAGGCCCAGCTCATGCGCAGCCAGCGCAGCGGCCATGCCGGTGCCCGAACCGATCACCAGCAGGTCGACCACGGTATCGGCGACCGGAAGTCCGGCGGGAATCGTCGTGCTGTGCTGAGTCACGCTGAGAACGGTATGCCGGGCTGACGCGCCGAAGGAAGAGCCCTCCTGATGAGTGGAACACGCCAGCCCCATTGCGCGGCCCGCGAGTTGAATGGCGCCTATGACTTTGCAGTCGGATGCCGACCAAGTTCGGCTGATAGAAGCGCAGGCCACGCCGACGCGGTTCGCCCGCGGCTGGCACTGCCTCGGCCTGGTCCGGGACTTCGGTGACGGCAAGCCGCACGCGGTCAACGCCTTCGGGCAGAAGCTTGTTGTGTTCCGCAGCGGCGACGGCGACATCAACGTCCTGGACGGCTACTGCAGGCACATGGGCGGTGACCTCTCCCAGGGCGAGGTCAAGGGAAACGAGATAGCGTGCCCGTTCCATGACTGGCGCTGGGGCGGCGACGGCCGATGCAAGGAAGTCCCGTACAGCAGGCGCACCCCGCGGCTGGCCCGCACGCAGGCCTGGCACACGCTGGTGCAGGACGGCATGTTGTTCGTGTGGAACGACCCGGAACACAACCCGCCCCCACCCGACGTCAGCATTCCTCGCATCGAGGGCGCCACCAGTGACGACTGGACCGACTGGCACTGGTACACCACCGTCGTGAACACCAACTGCCGCGAAATCATCGACAACGTCGTGGACATGGCGCACTTCTTCTATATCCACGGCTCGTTGCCCACGCATTTCAAGAACATCTTTGAGGGACACGTTGCGACGCAGTACATGAATAGCTCGGGCCGCCCCGACCTGGGCGGAACCGAAGGTGCGCAAATGCTCGGCACCACGTCGGTGGCGTCGTACTGGGGGCCGTCCTTCATGATCGACGACCTGACCTACCACTACCCGGACGCTGACCACCACACGGTGCTGATCAATTGTCACTACCCGATCGATGCGAATTCCTTTGTGCTTCAATACGGCATCATCGTCAAGAAATCTGAAGCGTTGCCACAAGACCTCGCGATGCAGACCGCGATCAGTCTCGGTGACTTCGTCAAGCTGGGTTTCGAGCAGGATGTGCAGATCTGGCGCCACAAGGCGCGCATCGATAACCCGCTCCTGGTCGAGGAGGACGGCCCGGTGTATCAGCTGCGTCGTTGGTACCAACAGTTTTATGTCGACGTTGCCGACGTGCAGCCAGATATGGTGGACCGCTTCGAGTTCGAGCTCGACACCACCCGCCCCTACGAGGCGTGGATGAAACAGGTCGAGGCGAACATGGCCGCCCAGGCATGATGACGCTCGATTTGCCCGTCAGCGACGACAATCGCCTGGCTGAGATGCCAATGATTCCGGTGGCCTGCCGCGCCTGCGGCGCACAAGTGCTGGCCCGCAAGAGCAGCTGGAACCAGACCAGTGTGCAGTGGACTGCCGACGCGACCGCCCGGTGTGCCGAACGCCTTGACGCGAAGCGGATCTCGGCACCCGGGAGCCGCGGGGTGTTCCTCGCGTGCTCGGCCCTGAGCGAATCGATTGTCGATGCGGTGCGATGCGGGGCGCTGTCGATCGTCGACGAAACAGTGCGCGCCACAACCTGACTCGGGAACTAT
Organism: Mycobacterium sp. 1245805.9; assembly: GCF_001672915.1. Classification (GTDB taxonomy): domain Bacteria; phylum Actinomycetota; class Actinomycetes; order Mycobacteriales; family Mycobacteriaceae; genus Mycobacterium. Next base: position 7,903 of record NZ_LZKR01000047.1, read on the forward strand.
CCCTTTTCCAGCGTGAACTGGCACAAATCGGTGTAGCCGTCGCGGAACAACTCGGCGCAACCGGTCAGGTACCTCATGTACCGGTCGTAGACCTCTTCCGATTGGAGCGCGATCGCATCGCTCTTGTGGGCCTCCAGGGCCGTCGCCCACATGTCGAGCGTCCTCTTGTAATGCGGCCGCAGCCGATGGATCCGGCTGACGCTGAACCCGGCCGCCGTGGAATTCTCTTCTACCATTTCCACCGTCGGCAGCCGGCCGCCGGGAAAGATCTCTTCCAGAAGGAATTTCACGAAACGGATATGCCACATCGTCAACGGAAGGGTGCGCTGGCGGATCTGCTCCCGGCTCAACACCACGATGGTATGGAGCAGCATCGTGCCGTCGGCCGGCAGCATGTTATAGGCCCACTTGAAGAAGGGGGCGTGGCGGTCGTAGCCGAAATGCTCGAGCGGGCCGATCGCGACGATCCGGTCCACCGGCTCGTGAAACTGCTCCCAGCCCTGCAGCAGCACCCGCTTGGAACGGGGGCTGTCCGATGCAGCGAACAACTTTTCGACGTAGGCCACCTGATTCCTGCTCAGGGTCAGGCCGACCACGTTGACGTCGTACTTCTCCACGGCACGAAGCATCGCCGAGCCCCAACCGCAGCCCACATCGAGGAGCGTCATGCCCGGCTGCAGGCCGAGTTTGCCCAGCGCCAGGTCGATCTTGGCGATCTGGGCCTCTTCCAGCGTCATGTCGTCGCGCTCGAAATAGGCGCAGGTGTACGTCCGCGTCGGGTCTAGGAACAGCGCGAAGAAGTCGTCGGAAAGGTCGTAATGCGCCTGCACGTCCTCGAAGTGGGGCCGCAGGCTCTGAGCGCTTTCTGGCATGCGTCCTCTCGCCACGGCTCGGGCGGTAACCCTCTGCCGACTTCACACCTGGGCGGGGTTCCCGCGACTAATCCGCACCATTCGGTACGGGAGGCTACACGAATTCGGCGCTATAGCGAGGTAGGGAACCAGGCGATTTCAACGCAATCGTTTGCGCGGTTTTGATTCTGTTGGGCCCGTGATTATTGGCCATTGCCATTACGCCAGCCGGATCAGGTCCGAATCGACCGGAAGGCAAGTAGCCGGGCCACACAGCAGCGTCTCGGTGGGTTCGACTAAGTCACAAAGAGTCCCGGCCGCGGCAAGCGCGTAACCCTTGAAGACCCGCGCCGCTGGGCTTAACACGTGTTGGACCCTGGTCATCGCTCGATTGACGCCAGCGGTCCGCCCCTGACCCCACAACGCGACTTCAGTCAGATGGTGGTCAATGGCTTTGCATACCTGCTCGCGGACAAGGGCGTCCGTGGTAAACACCTCAGCGCTGACCGCCAAACTTCGGCCCGTGCCGTCCGACGGCGACAGAAACTCCGATAAGGACGTTGACTTGAGGTCCACGGTGCGCAGGCCGAGGATCCGCAGCGGCCGGGCATCAGGCGCATCGGTGAGCACCGATACCACCCATCCCGCCCTGACCCGGTCAAATAGCCAGCCGCCCGCCGATCGCACGACGTCGACGGCACTGGCGGCAACAACGTCCAGCCGATATCGCAGAACCTGTTCGTTCGCACGGCCTCCGTTGATTTCGGCACTCGGGACCATCAAATCGTTCCTTGCTTTCCGGCCGCCATGGGTCCGATCGGCGGAATCTGGCACACGTGACTCGATGACTTCCCCGATTCGACGGCAGAGTTCAGGCGTGCGCGCCGCCGTCGATCCGGATCTCGGTACCGGTGATGAATGCGCCGTCGTCGGAGGCGACCATGGCGATTACCGATGCCACGGCGCTCGGGTCGCCCAGGATGGGATTGTCTGCCCCGTGCAGCAGCGGTGTCTGCTTGGCCCAGAGGCCGAGGTCGTAACCCTCGGGCATCTTGTCCAGGGTGGTGAGCGCGAGGGCCGTGGAGACGCCGCCAGGCTGAATGTTGACTGCGCGCAGCCCCTGTTTGGAGTATTCGAGCGCCAGAGAGTGCGTGAATGACAACACTCCACCTTTGCTGGCGGCATACGCCGCCATGTAGGGATGCGCGAACGATGCCGCGGTGGAGGTGAAGTTGACCACCACGCCGCGACCGGAGGCCAGCAGCGCCGGAAGCGCCTGGCGTGTCATCAGGAAGGTGCCCGTCAGGTTGACCGCCAGGGTGGCGTTCCAGTCGGCCAACGTGTGCTCGTGCGTGTTTGCGCAGCGCTGGATGGCGGCCGCGTTGACAAGCACTTCGAGCCCGCCGAGTTCGGTCAGCGCCGCGTCCACCGCGGCCGTTACGGCGCCCTCGTCGGAAATGTCGAGGACCGCGGTGGTCAGTCGCTTACCGGTGCCGGCATCGTCGGCGGCCGCCGCGGTTCGCGCCAGCCCGTCCGCCGAGACGTCGTAGGCCACGACTGTGGCGCCCTCATCGAGCAACCGGGCCACGGTAGCCTGTCCGATCCCGGAACCCGCTCCGGTCACGACGACGCGTCTGTCTGCGAAACGATCCATCAGCCAAGCCCTTTCGGTTATGCCAGCTGAAAGGCGCTGAGTGGGGCTTCCTCGGGGTAGACCGCCGGGCCGCCGAGGTCGTATGCGGCATTGAGGGCGCTGACGAACTCCGGATCGTGCAGCGGTTCGCTGGGGATGTCGAGCTTGACGCCCTTGCTCTTCAGGTCGTCGACCATGATGTCGATGGCCTTCTCGACCGAAAGGTCGTCGGAGCCCTCCATGTTCTTCCTCAGCTCGTCGTAGTCCGCGAACACCTCGGCCGACCAGTGCACCAGGAAGCGCAGTTCGTCAGTATGGTGGCGGGCGATCACATCGTCACCGTTCTTCAGCAACCAGTAGTCGCGGTGACTCGGGTCGCCGGTGAACATCGTGTCGAAGGCCAGGCCGGCCGGAATCTGTTGAGCCAGGGGTCCGTTGGCCTCGCCGCGGTGCACCATCATCTCGTTCTGGACGACGATGCCGCGGTTGTTGATCGGGGGCAGGATGCGCTTGGGTTCCTTGAGCGGCCCATCGGGCCAGTAGGTGAAGCCGCTGCCGGCATCCAAGGAGAACCAGGTGATTACCTGGGCCATCTTGATCAGGTAGTCCTGGAAAAGCCCGGATTTGCCCATCACGCTGGTCAGCCAGGTTGGGGCATTCTCGTGCCGCACACCGCGGAAGCTCGGCGAATCCAGGTGCCCCGGGTCGCGGTTGGCGCACGGACCGTTGATGTTGAACAACATCAGCTGCGGCTTGGCGTATTCGGCTCTCCAGTAGGCCTTGGCCAGCTGCAGGAAGCGCTCGTTGTAGAAGCAGTCGTGCAGTTGCGGGTAGAGCACCGCGCCGTAATTGGCCAGGTAGCCGCGGAACGTCGGGGTCAGGAACAAATCCAGCGACGGGGTGAATCCCTCCGGGAACATCCCACTCATCGTGGCCATCAGCTCGTCGGCCGACGCGAAGTGTTGGGCGATGATCAGCTTCCACGGGCCTTCCGCCCGCACCACGTCGAGCATCCGCTCGCGCTGGTCATCGGTGTAGACGTTGTCGATTTCGCGTGGCGGTGCGGCCGGCCGCAGCACGTTGGAAAGCGCCATTCGCCGATCGTCGGTGAGCATCAGCTGTCTCCTTTTGCAGGTCTGCAATCGATCGATTGTGGTCGGGGCCAGCGCGATACGGCCGATCGTTGTCCGGTCACCGGGACGTCAAAAACGAACGGGGTGGCCGAACTTGGCCCGCAGCAGCGCGCCGATCTCGGCGATGGCCAGCCGGCCGCGCGCGGTCGCGTCGGAGCGCATCAAAAACCCGTGGTACACACCCGGATAGCGGGTGCAAGTGACCTGCACGTCTGCGTCGCGTAGGCGATCGGCGTATCGCTCGCCCCAGTCGCGGATGGGATCGCAGCCGCCGGTCACCACGATCGCCGGCGGCAGGCCGGACAGGTCGGAGGCATAGGCGGGCACCAGATACGGGTCGGTGGGCGGACCCGCGTCAGCGTCGACGAGGGCGTGCATGTAGTCGATGTCGTCGCGCGCGAGCAGCGGCGCATCAGCCAGCGCGCCAATGGAAGGGGCGGACATGTCGCGGTCCAGCCCGGGATACAGCAGCACCTGTGCGCAGATCGACGGCCCACCGCGGTCACGGGCGGCCAGCGCGACTGCCGCGGCGAGCGAGCCACCGGCGCTGTCGCCGACCACCGCGAGCCGCTCGGAGTCGACGCCCAAGCCGGCGGCGTTTCGGGAAACCCACTGGGTCGCGGCGTACGCATCGTCGAACTGCGCCGGCGGTTGGAACTCCGGGGCCAACCGGTACTCGACCGCCACGACGGTGGCTGCTGACCTCGACGCCAGCTCACGCGCTAGCGGTTCGAACGAATGATTGGAGCCCATGACAAGTCCGCCGCCGTGGAAGTAGACGAGCACCGGTTGCACTGGATCATCGATGGGACGGTAGATGCGTGCCGGGATCGCCCCGGCCGGTCCGGGGATGGAAGCCTCAGCGATGCGGGCCATCTCAGGCATTGCGTCGGGCAGGGGAGCGGATTCCAGCCCGGCGCGCACCGCCGCCAGGCCACGTCGGCGCATGGGCGGGATCTCACCGAAGGACGCGACGCGCGCCGCGGCGTCGGGATCCAGCGTGGGCGTCGCCATGTCAGTGGTTTGTTGTGCCGAAGCGGCTTTCGGTGCGCAGCGCCGGGGGGTGTTGTGAGGCAAGCACATCGGCCCGCTCGGCCATCGCGGCGCCCACCGTGTCGGGATGGGTGTGCAGGTAGAAGCGCCCGTCGGTGGCCTGCTGGAACAATGTCTCGGCGGCTTCCGTCGGGTCCATGGCCGTGCCTTTGAGGTCCAGCATCGCGGAGCGTTGCGCCTCGGCGGCGGCGACGTCACCGGCACCACTGGCATCGATTCCGCCGGCCGATTCGAAGATGTTGGACGACACGGGGCCGGGCAGCACGGCTTGCACGTGAATGTGATTGGCGTGCCCGGCGGATTCAACCTCGAGGTACAGGCACTCGGTCAACGCCAGCACCGCGTGCTTGCTGACGATGTAGGGGGCCTGCAACGGAATCGCCACCACCGCGCCGACCGACGCAACGTTCCACACCCACGCCCGCTCGTCGGTGGCCATCATCTTCGGCAGGAAAGCCCGCACGCCGTAAAAGACGCCGCTGACGTTGATGTCGATGGTGCGCCGCCAGTTGGCCACCGGTGTGTCCCACAGATAGCCGAACTGTTCGACGCCGGCGTTGTTGACCAGCAAGCGCACCGCGCCGACATCCCGATAGACCCGCTCAGCGAGGTCCTGCACGGCGTTGGGGTCGCGCACGTCGCAGACGACGTCGACCGCCGACCCATCCGCGGCACGCAGTTCGTCGGCGATCCGCGCGGCCGCCGCCCCGTCGATGTCCGCCAGCACCACGGTCATTCCCAGTGCGCTGGCATGGCGCGCCAATCCGGCGCCGAGGCCGGAGCCGGCTCCGGTGACGACGGCGACCCCGCCGGAAAATGCTTCTCTGGCAGTCACGAACCCGCGGTGCTGTCGGCGGCCAACTCCGACAGCAGCACCGAGTTGGTGGCGTCGAGGACGACGTCCATCTCGGTGAACTGAAGGCCGCTGGCCCCGCGCCGGACGCCGACGTTGACGACCCCGCTGGACACGGCGAACGGCACAAAGTTGGCGATCTGGTTGACAAAAATGTAGAACCGCGCCCGGGTGACGTCACCGTCTGTGCCGGTGCGGTGCACATTCGTGGCGTGGTGGCGCAACGGATACGGGCTCTGCTCCCGGTGCGCCGTCAGCCATTCCATCACCGCTTCGCGACCGTTGAGCTCCGGTGACATCAGTTCCTCGAAAGGGCTTGCGCCGGAGTCGCTTCGGGTCAGATAGTGCACATCGTCGGCGTAGCCGGCCGCCATCTCGTCGTAGTGGGCCTCGTCGTAGTGGTACCAGAAGCCGGCGATGAACTCCTGCAATTCGGGCAGCGTGATGTCGTTGGCCATGGGGCTAGTCAACTCCGGGTGCGGCCCGGGTGACAGGCCCGATGCCCGGTCAGTGGAACATGGTCTCTGCCAGCGGTCACCGGCGTCGCGTGGGAATGTGCGGTCCTATCGCGGACCGGCCGGACGGGGCGACAGGGAGGCAAGTGTCATCTCGATGCCCATTCGCAACCCGGATTTCAAGCGGCGGAAGTTGCCGTCCTCCACCCAGCGAACGTATGCGTGTCTGCAGCATTGGATCACGAGTTGCGCCGGCAGTTCCCGGTGAAAGGGGTCCGCACCGAGGTCGAACCGCGCGGCAAGAAACTCTGAGATGGGCTCGGCCAGGTTTTGCCCCCAATCAAGCCAGCGCAGTCGGTATTGCGGATCTTTGATCATCAGCGACAGGAACCGGCGGTCCGTCTCAACCTGCCCGCGCTTGGGGACTTCGGTGCTGAATGCCTCCACCAACGTGTCGACGGCATTGCTCGTGGCTGGCGCGTCTCGGAGGACTTGAACGCTCAGCCTGCCGAACTCGCGAAACAGCGGCATGACGACGTCTTCTTTGACCGGAAAGTGGCGGTGGAAGGTGCGAGGCGCGATGCCGGCCGCCTCGCAGATGCGCTCGACAGTCGCGGACGTCGACCCCTCGGTCAGGAAGATGTCGCGCGCGGCTATCGCGATATCCAGGCGGAGCTGCTCCGCGCGCCGTTCGCTCAAAGTCGGCTTAGCGGGCGCAGTCACGTCGGGCTCCTTTTCCGCGTATGGGTTGAATCGTGATCCAGACCGCGTCCGGTGTCCCACTCAGTGGCCATCTTGAGTGTTCCGGCGGTGTCGGGTCTGCCTAACATGCTGCTGTCAGATTCTGCCACAAAATGCAGAATCTGACAGGGCGCGACATCGCTACAGAGGAGGACCTCCAATGACCACGGCAGAAGCCGACTTGAACTACGACGATTACACGCACGACTTCATGGGCAAAGTCGGCAACATCCAAGACTTCTCGAGGGGGTTCCTGCTGGGACTGGCCCGCGTCTTCGAGGACACCCTGAACTTCGTTCCCCACGCTCACGTCACCACCTATGCCCCAAAGGTAGGCATCAGCACCGCCATGGACGTTGCCGCGGAGGTGTCACGCGCCGGGATGCGACAGGTAATGCCCATGGGCCGGTTCATCGCACCGCCAGGCTGGGACTGGAAGAATGCCCAGTACCAAGCGATCCCGTTCGATGTCCAGACCGAGGACCTCACGAAAGAGGCTCTCATCCGGCTGATAAAGACCTACTGGGACCAATATCTCAAGGGGCACAACTACTTCATCGATCAGTGGACGAAGATCCTCCCGGAAGACGAAGTCTGGCTGGGTCTGCCAGACATGTATCAACTGATCATCGATTACGAATACCCCAAGTTGGCCAAGGTGCTCGGGATCGAGCCGGTGCATGTCGTCGACTACCTCAAATTGGCCTGCCTCAGCATCGACGGAACACTCGGCTACGGCGGTGAATACATCGTGCACAATCCCGACCACGTGGTCCTCAACATGCGGCGATGTGAAGTGCTGCAAAAATACACCGACGAAGGCCTCTACCCACCGGCACGCGCCTGGATGAACTGCACGTTCGAGCAGCGGATTTCCGCTCCGTTCTTTCCCGGCTGCAAACTCGACATCAACTTGCCGCCAAAGGATTTCAAGTTCGCCCAAGGCGAGCCATTCTGCGTCTGGACCTACACCCGCGGCGAGGAAAACCATCGAGCTGCCGCGGCCGCGCCCGACCCCCGGGCCAGCGCCATGAAGAAGATTCCCATCATCGGAGTCTCCTGACCGATTCCACAGCCTCGGTCTGGTCAGCAGTCGCTGAACGGAAACGTTCTCGCAGCTCGCGTTTGAGCAGCTTGCCGCTGGGATTTTTCGGCAACGAGTCGACGAAGAAGACTCGTTTGGGTGTTTTGAATCCTGCCAGGTGCTCTCGACAGTGTGCGACGACGTCCTCCTCCGTCAGTGTCACGCCGGCGCGGGGCACGATCGCCGCCACCACGGCCTCCACCCACAGCGGGTGCGCCAGGCCGAAGACCGCAACCTCTCGAATGCCGCTGTGACGGTAGAGGACCTCCTCGACCTCGCGGCTGGCGACGTTCTCACCGCCGGTCTTGATCATGTCCTTTTTGCGGTCGACGACGTGCAACAGCCCGTCCTCGTCGTAGAAACCCAGGTCGCCCGAGTGGAACCAGCCGCCCCTGAAGGCATCGGCGGTGCGTTCCGGGTCGTCGAGGTAGCCGAGCATCAAATGTGGACTGCGGTGCGCGATTTCACCGACGACCCCGGCAGCGACCGGGATGTTGCCTTCGTCGAGGATCGTTGTATCCACGTTGGCTACCGGACGCCCGGCCGAACCGGCGTGTGCGTCCTGCTCATCGGGTCCCAGCGCGGAGGCCAACGGTGCCATTTCCGTCTGGCCGTAGAAATTCCACAGCCGCAAACTCGGCAGCCGTTGCCGCAGCTCGGCCAGGATCTCGACCGGCATCGGCGAGGCGCCGTAGTAGCCCTTGCGCAAGCTCGACAGGTCCACCTCGTCGAACACCGGCGATCGCAGCAGCGAGATCCACACCGTCGGGGGAGCGAAGTAGTTGGTGACCCCGTACCGCTCGATCGTGCGAAGCACCGTTTCGGGGTCGGGTTGCGGCAGGATGATGCTGGTGGCGCCGAGGTAGATGTCGGTGGCCAGGAAGTTGTCCAGCTGCGCGCAGTGATAGAGCGGCAGCGAGTGGATTTCGACGTCGTCGTGGGCCATCTCGCCGGCCAGAATGGTGCTGACGTACTGCCACATCAGGCTGCGGCTGGTGTGCATGGCCGCCTTCGGATGGGACTCGGTGCCGCTCGTGTACATCAGCCGCACCAGCTGGTCGTCGTCGACGTGCGGGTTGGGCGCCGCGGTGTCGGTGGTCAGCCACCGCGCGAAATCGTCCCAGCCGGACGGGCTGTGCTGACCGGCGGGCACGAGAGCGACGCGAGTCTTGACCACCCCACCGCGCCGCATCGCCTCTTCGGCCGTCGCCGCCAAATCCGCTTCGACAATGAATCCGCCGGCCCGGCTGTGGTCGAGGATGTAGGAGATCTCCTCGGCGGTCAGCATGAAGTTGACCGGGACCAGCACCACCCCGGCCCGGGCCGTCGCGAATGCCAGCACGGCGTACTGCCAGCAGTTGTGCGACAGGAGGGCGACGCGATCCCCGGGCCCAAAGCCGTTGTCGTGCAACGCCGCCGCCGCGCGGTCGACCAGCCTGTCGAACTCGGCGAAGCTCAGCACGACGTCGCCGTCGATGACCGCGGTCTTGTCCGGTTGTCGGCGGGCCGACCGGCGGGGGATATCACCGAGCCCGTGGCTGCGCGCCTGCGCGATGGTCGCGTCCAGGTCGTCGGACTGCATGTCCGCCACGTTAGGCGCCGACGTGGAGTCGGGTGCCGTCGGCGTCCCGCTGAGTAGACAGGGACCCGCACATCTGTGCGGACGGCCCCGATACTCGTCGACATGAGCGCTGGTGCCCCCGTCACGACCGAAACCCACGGACGGGCGGATTTGGATCCTGACGAGCTGCGGGCCAACCTTTCCCAGGCGGACCCTGGCGTGCTGGTCGCCGTGCTGGCGCAACTGACCGGCGACCCGGCGGTGGTTGACCGGTTCGCAGCAAAGATCTCTCATGTGCCCGACCCCCCGGAGCAGGCCGGTGTCACCGACCCCGAGACGGCCGCAGCGCTCGTCGATGCGGTGGTCGCGGCACTGCGTTCACCCCGCGCGGCCAATGCGGTACCGGCCGACGACCCGCGGCTGTTCGCGCGGATCGCGCCGGTGGCGCTCGGCGGCACTGTCGACTCCGAATACATCCCGCTGCTGTTGGAGCAGGGCGGGTTTCAGCCGTCACAGCCGGTACTGCCGCGCACCGCCAAGCTCCCGGATGGCTTTCGGGTCGCGATCGTCGGCGCGGGTATCGCCGGGCTGACCGCCGCGCTGGAGTTGGCCGATGCCGGCATCGACTACCAGATCTTCGACCGAAACGACGAAGTCGGGGGCACCTGGTACACCACCACCTATCCGGGCATCGGCGTGGACACACCATCGGCGTTTTACTCGCTGTCGCGGGATGTCAAAGGGGATTGGTCCAGCTACTACCCCATGGGCGCGGAGTACCAGTCCTACCTGGTTTCGGTGGCCGACAAGAACAATCTGCGGAACCGTACCCGGTTTGGTACCGAGGTCGATGCTCTCTGGTGGGACGAAACGCGCAGCCAATGGCAGATCCACTCGGTCGGCCCCGACGGTGCCCGAGACGTGACTTATGCCAACGTGGTGATCCCGGCCGCCGGTTACCTCAACCGGCCCCGCTGGCCGGATTTGCCTGGCCGCGAAACGTTCTCGGGAGTCTCCATCCATTCCGCGCTGTGGGATCCCGCCCTGGACCTGACGGGCAAGAGGGTTGCCGTCATCGGCGCCGGTTGCACCGCGGTGCAGATCGTCGACGCCTGCGTGGACCAAGTCGCGCACCTGACCGTGTTCCAGCGTCAGCCCCATTGGGTGGCGCCGCGACGGCGGGCGACCGACGATGTTCCCGACTACCAGCGCTGGCTGGGCACCCGGCTGCCGTACTACGCGAATTGGGTGCGGCTCAAATCGTATTGGGGCACATCGGACAACAACTACCCGGTGATCCTGCATGACCCGGAATGGGCGGCCGAGCACCTGTCGATCTCACCGGCCAACGACGCGCTGCTGAAGATGTGCCTGGATTACATCGACCGGGTGTTCGGCGCCGACAGCGAGCTCGCCCGCAAGGTGACTCCCGACTTCGCTCCCTATGGCAAGCGGATCATCCGGGATCCCGGCGGTTATTACGCCGCGCTGGCGCGGGAGCACGTCGACGTTGAGGCCAGCGAGCCGGCCCGGGTCAACGCGGCCGGGATCGTGACGGCCGACGGCCGGCAGATCGACCTCGACGTCATCATCTACGCGACCGGCTACTACCTCGATTTCCTTTCCACCGTGGACATCCGGGGCCGCGGCGGCAGGACGCTGAACGAGGAGTGGGGCGACATCCCGCGCGCCTACCGCGGCGGGATGGTGCCCGGCTTCCCGAACATGTTCATTTCCTCGGCGCCCAATTACAGCCCGGGCCACGGGGCCGGCCACAACTTCGGCGTCGAGGTGATGGTGCACTACGTCATGGAGTGCCTGCAATTGATGGCGCTACGCAAAGCCGTCACCATCGAGGTGACGCAGAGCGCATACGAGCGCTACGTCGCCGACATCGATGCGACGATGGCCGGCACCGTCTGGTGCCATACCCCCTCCGCCCATACCTACTACCGCTCCGGAGGAGGGCGGATCGTGACCGCCTTCCCGTATCGCCTCATCGACTTCTGGCGCGACCATAGGGCTCCGCTCGAAGAGGATCTCACGCTGCGATGAGCCGGTTACTCTGCGGCAAAACGGCTTTGGTAACGGGCAGCAGCCGGGGAATCGGCCGCGCAATCGCGCAGCGGCTGGCCGCCGAAGGCGCCACCGTGGCGGTCACGGCCCGGTCGCACACGCCGTCCTTGTCGATGCGCGCCGGAACGACGTCCGCGCTGCCGGGCACCATCGACGAGACCGTCGAGCTGATCGAGGCCGCCGGCGGCCAGGCGTTCGGCGTCGCGGCCAACCTGGAGGACGCGGAGCAGCGCGATGGATTGCTCGACGCGGTGCTCGACCGCACCGGCCGGATCGACATCCTCGTCAACAACGCCGGTTTCGCCGACTACTCCCTGGTCGAGGATATGAGCCTGGAAACCTTCGACCGCACGGTGGAACACTACCTTCGGGTTCCATTCGTCCTCACGAAATCCGCTGTGCCGCACATGCGCAAGCAAGGCGCGGGCTGGATCGTCAACGTCGGCTCGGTCACGGGCGTCGCGCCGGTACGGCCATACCGGGACTACAACAAGACGGCCGGCGACGTCATCTACGCGTCCATGAAGGCAGCGCTGCACCGCTTCACCCAGGGCGTGGCCGCCGAACTGCTCGACGCCAACATCGCGGTCAACTGCGTCGGACCGTCGACGGCCGTCCGCACCCCTGGCGCGGCCGCGCTGATCCCGGAGTCTTTCCCGACCGAACCCGTCGAATACCTGGCCGAAACCGTACTGGCGATGTGCCACCTGCCCGCGGCCGAGCGCACCGGACTGGTCGCGTTCAGCCTGCATTACCCGTGGTCGCAGCGGCTGCCGGTGCACAGCCTGGATGGCACGAGGCTGTTGCCTCCATTGCAGCCGCCGGCGACGGCCAATCCGAATATCTCCGCCACGGGACTTTGACGCGCAAGCCGATCAGCTCGCGCTGTTTTCGGCTGCCTTGGTTTATCCGCTCAGCCGCAGAACGGCCGTGTCGCTCCGGCAGAAACTGTGGCAGACGCGATCGCGCACGATGACGTCGGGACATTCGGGATCAAACCAGCGATCTACCACCGCCCAGTGGATCGGATGCATCAGATAGGGGCCCATGAGCCCGTCCGCGTCCGTAAAGAGTTGTTCGAACACGTGAGTCCACGTCGAGGTTCCGGTCGATTCGTCCACGCTGCTCAGTTGCCAGTCGGTGATCGTGCGCACGTAGCGCGGCATCAGTTGCAGGTCGGCCTCGAAACGCGCGATCGCGGCCCCGTCGGTGCCGGGCACCACGCTTAACAGCAGCGCCCGATACACGGTTCCCGGCTCGCGGCGGGTTTGCACGGGCATTCCCGAGTAGGCCGCGCCGTTCATCCGGATGACCGCGGGGTCGTCTAAGACCTCAGCGAAACGTCCCGCTACGCAATCCCATTGGTCTTTCGTGCCGAACCGAAGGTGGGCCAGGATGTCGCCACCGTTGCGCGAGCCCGACAGCGTAGGTTCCACCACCCAACGCTGCGCCCCCGCGTCGGACGCCGCGCAGCGCAACGCGGCGAGCATCCGGTCGCGGTCTGGTTCGGCGACGTCGATCAGCCGGGTGACGCTATACATCGCAAAGTGCGTCCACGTCGCCAGCGGCCGCGGCGAATGACCGGGACCGCTCGGCCACCAAATCGCCTATCCGCGCCCACCACTGGCCCAGCGCGGGATCGGGCCGGCCTTTCCAGGTCATCTCCCACCAGGCCTGTGCGTCGGGCAATGTCCAGGTGATGGTGATGGTGTTGACGTGTTCGTCATCGAACCAGATGGGCGGGCTCACCAGGACGTCGCGCAGCGCCATGCCCCGTTCTCGCGCGCCGGGCGCGTATTCGGTGAGGTACGCGTCGACGAATTGCCGGGCGCATCCCGGCCGTGTGACCACCCGGTCGATCACGAAGACTTCACCACCGGCCATGAGCCGACCGTATGGCATCGGTCCGGCTCGGAGCGGCTGGCTCCCGACCATCGGGAACCTCCCGTTGACCGGCGCAGCAAGCCGGGTAACTGTAGCCGGATGAGCACAGCCCCGCCGGACCCGTTCGCACCCGCCACCTTGGGTCCGGTGACGTTGCGCAACAGAGTGATCAAGGCCGCTACATCGGAAGGCCGCTCACCTGACGGCCTGGTCACCGATGACTTGATCGACTTCCACCGCGCATTCGCCCTTGGCGGGGTTGGCATGACGACGGTCGCTTACTGCTGTGTGGCGCCCGACGGGGCCAGCGCGCCAGGGCAGATCGTGATGAGCGAGGCGGCCCTGCCGGGCCTACGACGGCTGACCGATGCCGTGCATGCCGAAGGGGCCGCAATCTCGGCGCAACTGGGCCACGCCGGCGTGGTGGCGCAGAAGAAGCTCACCGGGGTGACCCCGGTGGCGCCTAGCCGGTTCATCAATCCTGTGTCCATGGGTTATTGCCGGGCGATCCCGCGCGCGGGGATCGCCACCGTGATCGACCAGTTCGGTGCCGCGGCCCGCGTTGCCGCCGACGCCGGCTTCGACGCCGTGGAACTGCATTTTGGCCACCTGTATCTGCCGAGCTCGTTCCTGAGCCCCATCATCAACCGCCGCAGGGACGAATACGGCGGCGACATCGACAACCGGTCGCGGTTCTGTCGCGAGATCGCGCGCCGGGTGCGCGACGAGATCGGCGAGCGCATCGCGGTGACGGCCAAGCTGGACATGGACGACGGTGTGCCTGGCAGCATCTGGGTCGACGAGGCGTTGCGGACCGCGGCACTGCTGGATGCCGACGAAACGCTCGACGCGATTGAATTGACCCAGGGCTCTTCGGTGTTCAAGCCGATGTACCTTTTCCGCGGCGATGTGCCGGTGAAGGAGTTCGCCCGGGTCGTCCCGCAGCCGATGCGCACGGGCATTCGGGTCATGGGCAAATGGGCGATGGGTGAATACCCGTACCACGACCTGTACATGCTCGAGAACGCCCGGCAGTTTGTTCCGGTGATGCGCAACACGAAGCTGATCTTGCTGGGCGGCATCACGAACCGCGACCACGTCGAGACCGGCATGCGGGAAGGCTTCGATTTCGTGGCGATGGGGCGGGCGTTGCTGCGAGAGCCCGACCTGGTCGCCCGGATGGTCGCCGACCCCACGGCGCGTAGCCGGTGTACGCACAACAACAAGTGCATGGTCACGGTGTTCGGCCGGACGCACTGCGTGCTGGATCCCCGGCAGCATTACGGCGCCGCAGAGCCGTTGCGCGCGCAGGTCTTACCGATGCAACAGATCGGCTAGCGCCGCCGCGGCCGCTTTGCGGGCCTGATGCGCGATGTCGAGCATCGGCATCGTCATAAAGCCGTGGATGCCACCGTCATAACGCAGTTGGACGGTCGGGACGCCGGCGTCCTGTAAGGCCGCGTCGAAGGCCAGTCCTTCGTCGCGCAGCGGGTCATGTCCGGCAATGACGATGACGGCGGGTGCCAGCCCACGCAGGTCCGCGTTGATGGGAGTGGCATACGGGTGCGCGCGGTCGGCTACCGACGGCACGTACTGATCCCAATACCACTGCAGGGCCGGCGTTGGGTTGTAAAAGCCGCGGCCGAACAACCGATAGGACTCGTTCTGGAAGTTCGCCGCCAGCACCGGGTAGATCAGGAACTGGGCGGCCAGTGGCGGGCCGCCTCGGTCGCGTGCCATCAGCGCGGTCACGGCGGCCAGGTTGCCGCCGGCACTGTCGCCGCCCACCGCGAGGCGGTCCGGGTCGCCGCCGAGGTCGGACGCGTTGCGCGCCGCCCATCGGATCACTGCGTACACGTCGTCGGCCGCCGCCGGCCAGCGATGCTCCGGCGCCAGCCGGTAGCCCACCGAGATCACCACGGCGGGAATGCGATTCGCGATGTCGCGGCAAAGCGCGTCGTGGCTGTCCAGGTCGCAGAACACGAAACCGCCGCCGTGGGCGTACACGAGAATCGGCAGGCTTGTGTCGCGGCTGTCGGGCCGGTAGACACGGACCGGAATGCGGGCGCCCGGTCCTTCGATCACGTCGTCGCGAACCTCGGCGACGTGCGGGGGCTTGGCGGGTGGCACGAACCTGGAGCGGATGAGCGCCCGGGCCTCCGCACCACTCATGGTGTGCACCGGCGGGAAGCCCGCGTCGAGCATGTCGATCAGGGGCGCGATCTGCGGATCGAGGGTCACGCGTACTGCAGCGCCGGACGGGCCGGGCGCAGCGGCCGCAGCGGCTGCAGGGCCGGCGCGACGCGCTGGGGGCCGTCCTCGACGTTCCGCCAAATGCCCATCGCGGTCATGCGCACCGGCGCGACCAGTCGCTGGTCGAACATCATGCGGTTCATCGGACCGCACACCGAGACGGCGGCTATGACTTCCTGGCCCTCACCGGGGCCACCGATCGGCGCTGCCACGCAACCGAATCCGAGCAGCGACTCCTCCCGTTCGAACGCGACTCCGTGGGCGCGCACCTTGGCCAACTCGACGGCGAGCTGCGGGCCGCTGGAGATCGAGTATTTCGTCTTGCGAACGCGCAAATCGACCTCGGCGTCGTCGCGGTACGCGAGGATCGCCTTCCCCACGGCGGTACAGTGCGCGGGCTGGCGACCGCCCACCCGCGTGGGTAACCGTTGGTCGCCGATCTTGTCCAGGTAGACGACGTCCGCGCCGTCCAAGACCGCCAGGTGTACGACAAGCCCTGTGGCGCGGTGCAACTCGCCGAGCAACGGCCCGGCCGCGCGCACCAGGCGATCCTGGTGCACGGCCAGCGAGCCCAGCTCCACCAGGCGCATGCCCAGTTCGTAGTCACGACCGCTGCGGCGCAGCCACCGCAGCTGCACCAGGCGCTCGAGCATGCGGTGCGCTGACGAGCGCGGCAGGCCGGTGCGGCGCACGATCTGCGCCAGGGTGAGCCGGCCCGGACCGTCGAACGCGTCGAGGACCAGTGAGATGCGGTCGATCACGGCCGTCGGAGTCTCGGCAGTCTTGACGGCTGATGTCATCGGACCTCCATCTATCTGGCTGGCATATTCCTAATAGGAATATAGTTCTATCACACGGGTGTGGCCTCTGTCACGTATAGCGACAAGGCGCGGCTTTCGACGCGGTGCGGTTAGCCGCGAAAGATGTCGAGCGAACCGACGTGGGCCCGATTGGCCTTGATCCGCTCCTTCAATTTCCACGATCCATCGGAGCGCCGTTCCCACGTGTCCGTGTAGTCGCCGAGCGTGTAGAACCGGGTCGAAGCGTCCCCATCCGAACTCAGGTGAACGTCATGGACGTAGGCGCGGCTGATCGCGGTGTCCCCGTCGACATCGATGACTACGTTGGCGAGAAGGTGTTGGGTTGGACCGCAATTGTCGAGGAACCCGCGGATGAGCTCGATCATCGCCGCGCTGCCGTGCAGCCGTCCGGTCCCGAACTCGCCTACCGCGTCGTCGGCCAAGATCTCGGCCATGGCCGTCCAATCGCGCTCGTCCATCGCGCGGGCGAATCGCGCCAACGTTCGTTCGATGTCACGCTCATCGAGCAGAAGCTGAAGCCGCTGAGTGTCCACGGGCCGTTCCTTTCGCTGCCCACCGAAATCGACGCTAGCGTGGACCGCACTCGCACTTCTTCACGCTGGCGTAGATCTCGATGAAACGTCGCTGCGGCTAACGGGTAACACTCAGCCCTTGGCGGCGGACCGGCCCGCGCGGCGGCCGTAGAAGCTGCCGTCGCCAAGCGAGATGCCGCTGGCGTAACCCCACGCGGCCAGTCCCGCGGTCGAACGGCCCGCGGCGAACAGTCCGGGGATGGGCTCGCCGCTGACGTGCAAGACCTCGGCGTCCAAAGTCGTGGCCAAGCCGCCCAGGGTGAAGCCGCCGGTGTTCTCCCGCAGATCGATGGCCCCGACCGGGGAACCGATCGGCCTCAGCCACTCGGGCTTCTTGTGCAGCAGCGGATCCTCGCCGCGCGCGGCGCCCTCGTTGTAGGCGGCCACCGTCGCCTGCAGCGAACCCGGCGCCAGGCCCATGTCGCGCTCCAGGTCGGCCACGGTGTCGGCCACCCAGGTCGCCTCGCGCAGCATGAACTTGGGCGACCACGAGGCCATCGCCTCCTGCTGCGCGTCGTCGTCGATGATGAGAAAAGCGGTGTTGTCCTGGTGGTACAGCGTGAGCTGGCCAACCCGGCCCGGGTAAGTGTCCTCGGCGACGTAGCGCTGGCCGCGGCCATTGACCAGGATGCCGCGCACCAGTTGCTGGGGATCGATGAAGATCGCGACCTCGGTGGCGTCCATGTGGGCCAGATCGGCGCCCAGCGCCTGCGCCATCCGGATCGCCTGCCCGTCGTGCTGCTCGATCGAGGCGGCCGGGCGCCCGGCGATCCGCGGGGCGTACCGCGCCACCATCGCGTCGTTGTAGGCGAAGCTGCCCGTCGCGAGCACGACCCCACGGCGGGCCCAAACCGTCATCTCCGCGCCGTACTGCCGGGCGCGGATGCCGACGACCCTGCCATCGGATTCGACGATCAGGCTTTGCACGCGGACGTCGTACAGCGCCCGCGCGCCGGCCGCCGTGGCCGTCTCGACGAGCGGCTTCATCAGCATGTAGCCCGCGCTGGCCTCGCCCTGCTTCTTGTTCTGCATCTGCGGGACGTGCCCACGCGGGGCGGGGGAGGCGATGGTGTTGAACGGGTAGGCGTTTTCACCGCCGCTGTACATCAGGCCCTGGTCGCCCATCGGCTCCCACCCGGGCTCGGAGAAGAACTCCGCCTTGAACGGCACACCGCAGCCGACGAGCCAGTCGAAGTGCGCGACGCTGCCCGCGCAGTAATCGGCGATGCGGTTCTCGTCGGCGCCGGGGCCCATCGCCACATTGAGGAAAGCCGCCATGTTGTCGACGGAATCGCTGAAGCCACAGGCGGTTTGCAGGGCGGTGCCGCCGCCGAGGTAGATGAATCCGCCGGCCATCGCCGCCGCGCCGCCCCACGACCCGGTGCGCTCCAGCACCAGCACGTCGGCGCCGGAGCGGGCCGCTTCGACCGCCGCGGCGGCGCCGGCCACCCCGTAGCCGGCGATGACGACGTCGGCCTCCTGGTCCCAGGACGCGACCGACGAGGCCGGGATGGGGGTGACGTCCATGTCTGGTGTCATAGCCGCATCGCCGCGGGCATCTCGCCGGTCCACTGGTGACCCCAGTAGCTGTCCGCGGTGATTTCCTCTGCGGTGTAATAGGTTTCGTCGACGCGCATGCCGTCGGTGCCGAACTCGATGTCCCAATCGCCGGGCGCCCGCACGTAGAACGAAATCATCTTGTCGTTGGTGTGGCGGCCCAGCGTGGAGGACAACTGGAAGCCCTCGGCGTTGACCCGGTCCAGCGCCTGGCCGACCGCGTCGAGGGTGTCAACCTCCACCATGATGTGAACGACCCGCGGGTCGCGCATGTGTGCCGCCGGCACGATCGCCAGGCTGTGGTGGCGCTCGTTGATCCCGAGGAAGCGAACCCGCACCGGGCCGAACTCTTTCGGCAACGGCACCCGGAACGCGCCGCGCGAACGGAAACCCAAGACGTCGGTGTAGAAGTCGAACAGCCCGTTGGGGTCCATCGCGGGCACCACGACATGGCCGAGTCCCTGATCGCCGGTGACGAACTTCGCGCCGAACGGCGTGATCACCGGGCTGTGGTCAAGCACCGGGCCGTGAAACACCTCGAGCGTGTGGCCCGCCGGATCCTCGAACGCGATCGCCTCCTCGACGCGGCGCTCCTCGGCCTCGTCGAGCGACAGCTGCTTGAACGCGACGCCGGCGCCGTCCAGGGTGGCCTTGACCCGTTGCAGCGCCGCGCGATCGCGCACCTCCCAGCCGATGGTGAGCACCCGGTCACTCTCGCCGGGAACGACGACGATACGTGCCGCGCGTTCGTCCATGCGTAGGTACAGCGCCGACGGGTCGGACCCCTTCCCTTCGGCGAAACCCAGGACGGCGAAGGCGAAATGCCGCCAGCGGTCGATGTCGTTGGTCGAAATGGTGATGTAGCCAAGGCTTTTCAGGTCACTCACTGCCAACTCCTAGATAAGGGCCCGCAGCGGGCCTTCCGGTGGGTCGATGCCCAGCGAGCTGAGCGCCGACGCGTGATACGTGGTGCCGGGGACGTGGATGGCGTGCAGCTGGCCCACATGCACATCACGCCAATACCGCTGCAGGGGCTTGTCCATCCGGGCCGCGTTTCCGCCGGAGCGGGCGAAGATTTCGTCGACCGCCGCGACCGCGCGCCACACCGCACGCACCTGGGTCCGGCGACCGGCCGCGCGGTCCGCGAACGACACCTCCTTGCCGGCGGCGACCAAGTCGTAGATGCGGTCGGCGTTGGCCAGCAGCTCCTGGCGGGCGGCGTTGATGTCGGCCGCCGCCTCACCGATCGCGTGCATGACGTACGGGTCGTCCTTGATCGCGGTTCCGGTGGCGCCCACGCGCTCTCGCTGGTAGTCCAGGTGCGCGGCCAACGCGCCCTCGGCGATCCCGATGGTCGCCGCGGAGATCCCCAGCGGGAACATCGTCGACCACGGCATCAGGTAGAGCGGCTCGGTCATGCCGGCCTCACGCTGGGCGGTGCCGTCCATCACCTTGGCGGCGTCCATGGTCCGGTAGGTCGGGACGAACGCATCCTTGACGATGACGTCCTTGGAGCCGGTTCCGCGCAGCCCCACCACATTCCACGAGTCCTCGACGATCTCGTAGTCCTTGCGGGGCAGGATCATGTGCAGCATCTGCGGCGGCATCAGCGGGATGCCCTGCTCGTTGCCGAGCATCGCGCCCAGGATGATCCAGTCGCAGTGGTCGGTGCCCGAGCTGAATTGCCACCGGCCGTTGAAGATGTAGCCGCCGTCGACCGGCTTCGCCACGCCCTGGGGCGCGTAGGGGGAGGCCATCCAGGTGTCGACGTCGTCGGCCCACACCTCAGCGGCCACCTTCGGGTCGGCGTAGGCGAGCTGGTAGGGATGCACGCCCACCACGCCGACGATCCAGCCGGCGGCCGGATCCAGCGCCGCGGTGGCCATGGTCGTTTCGGCGAACTCGCGGGGATGGACCTCGAACCCTTGGTAGCTCTTGGGTTGCAGCAGCCGGATCAGTCCGGCCCCTTTCATGAGCTTGACGGTGTCGTCGGTGAGCCGGCCGATCCGCTCGGCTTCGGCGGCCTGGTCGCGCAACTGGTCGGCCATGGCTACAACCTGATCAAGTACCCGCTCGCTCATTTCTTCGTCCTTACTTCTGGGGGCATATTGAATGGTTTACCGCAGTCCAGGTGCCGAGTCGCCGCTGATCCCGATCAGCGGACGAAATTGGGTCATAACGCGGCATAGGGGGTGTTGTCAACGAAATGGCCACATACGACCTTCGAGCCCAACCGGCCCTCCTACACCTTCGCGAGTAGTCCGGCGTCGATCACGATCTGGGTGCCGGTGATGTAGCGCGCTTCGTCGGAGGCCAAGAACACGACGGCGTTGCTGACATCGACGGGCTCGATCCACGGCACCGGCAGCAGGTGGCGAGATTGCAGCACCTCCGCAGCGTCCTCAGCGGTCGGATTGTCCAAGTCGGGCCGCAGCCGTCGAAACGTCGCGTCGTTGAGCACCATCGCGGTCGCGACCGCGCCGGGGTGAACGGTGTTGACCCGAATACCTCGGGCTCCGAGCTCGTTGGCGAGCGTGCGTGCCAGTCCTACCACGGCATGCTTGCTGGCCGTGTAGGCGGCGGTGTTCGCGGTGCCCCGAATACCGTTGGTGGAGCTGACAATGACGACGGATCCGCCTTGCTCGCCGATATGGGGCACCCCGGCCTTGACGGTGTGCCAGACACCGGTGAGATTGATATCCAGCACCTGCTGCCAGCTTTCGGGGCTGATCTCCCAAGTAGGGGCGCCCGCCGGATGGATTCCCGCATTGGCGACAACCACGTCGATGCGACCGAGTTCGGCGACGGCGGCATCCACCGCGGCCGTCATCGCGCTGAAGTCGTCGACGTCGGCCAGACCCGTCGCGGCGCGCACGCCACGCGCGGCGCCGGCGGCCGCGGTCTCTTCGAGGTCGCCGGCCGCCTCGGGCATATCCAGCGCGATGACGTCGGCGCCCTCCTCGGCGAACCGCTCACAGTGGCAGCGGCCGCTGCCGCGGGCGGCCCCGGTCACCAAGGCCACGCGACCACGCAGACCCGACATCAGGATCCCTTGATCAGTGAGAATCCCTTGTACCCGGCCTCGGCGACCTCGGTGCAAATGTCGAGATACACCCCGAAGCCGCCGATGAAAAGCATGAACACGCGCGGCTTCCCGGGGACGTTGGCGCCGAGATACCACGAGTTGGCCTTGGTGAACAGGGTCGCGTCGGCACGGCGGGCACACTCGGCGACCCAGTCGTCGACCGCGTCCGGGGTCGCCTCGATCGCGGTGTAGCCGTGGGCGTCAAGGTAGGCGATGCAGTCGGCGATCCAATTCACGTGTGCCTCGGCGTGCAGCACCATGTTCGCCAGCACTGCGGGAGCCCCCGGGCCGCATAACACGAAGAGATTGGGGAACCCGTCGACGCCCAAGCCGAGGTAGGTGCGCGGTCCTTCGCTCCAGTAATCGCGGAGCCGCCTGCCGGCCCGGCCGACGATGTCGATCTTGGCCAGCGCACCGGTCATCGCGTCGAAGCCGGTCGCGAGCACGATCATGTCGACGTCGTAGTGGGCGTCGGCGGTGTTGATCCCGGTCGGGTCGATGGACTCGATTGGGGTGTTGCGCACGCTGACCAGCTTTACGTTGGGGCGATTGAACGTTTGAAAGTAGTTGGTATCGGTGCAGATTCGCTTGGTCCCGATCGGGTGGTCGGTGGGGATGAGCAATTCGGCCAGCGACGGCTCGTCGATGACCGCACGGACCTTTTCTTCGTAGAACTTGCGGGCCTCGTCGTTGGCGGCCGGGTCGATCATCTGGTCGGTGAAGGTCTTGGAGAACAGCACGCCGCCGAGATTCCAGCGCTCCTCGAATGCCGCGCGGCGTTCCTCCGGAGTGGCCTCCATCGTCAGCTTGGGATGCGCCACGTGGGGCGAACCGCCGGAACTGCGCCACGAGGCCCGTCGCCGTTGCGCGTAGTTGGCCTTCACCTCGGCGCGGTCGGCGTCCGTGAGCGGCCGGTTGCCGGCCGGCACACTGTAATTCGGGGTGCGCTGGAAGACATACAGCTGGGACGCGGCTTCGGCGATGATCGGGATCGACTGGATGCCAGACGATCCGGTGCCGATGACCGCCACCCGCTTGCCAGCGAAGTCCACCGGCTCGTGCGGCCACGAGGCGGTGTGGTGGACATCCCCGGCGAAGGTTTCCAATCCCGGGAACGAAGGGGTCATCGCCGCCGACAGCGGACCGGTTGCCATCAGACAGAACCGCGCCCTTACCTGTTCGCCGCTAGCGGTGGTCACCGTCCAGCGCAGGCTCCGCTCGTCGAGTACCGCCGACGTCACGCGGGCGTTCAAGGTCACGTCGCGGCGCAAATCCAGTCGGTCGGCGACCCAGTTGATGTAAGCGAGGATCTCGGCCTGGGTGGCGTACTTCTCCGACCAATCCCACTCCTGCTGCAATTCATCCGAGAACGAATAGCAATAGTCCACGCTCTCAACGTCACAGCGGGCGCCGGGATACCGGTTGAAGTACCAGGTACCGCCGATGTCGGGTCCGCTCTCGAACACCCGGGCTCTCATCCCCGCCGACCGTAGCTTGTGCAGGGCGTAGAGGCCCGCGAAGCCCGCACCGACGACGACGGCATCGACTTCCTGGGCCATCCGCGGATCACTGGCAGTCTTCACGGGTTCCTACGGTAGGTCGCGGCGGACGCCGTCAGCCGCGATGTCCCGGTGACCGGACGCCGCGATAACGGCATCCCGGCCATCGGAACGAAGCCGCCGCCGCTGCCGGCCGCCTCGCAAGAATCGCGATATGCCAGAAGTCGGAAGGCGTGACACCGCCGTGTACGCCGTCGCGCAGGCTGCCACCGTCGAGGTCGGCTTGGACGGCGAGCTCCATCGGCTGCGGTTGCCGCGTGACAGATCTCTTGTGGACGCAATGCTCGACGCGCGGATTGACGTGCCACATTCGTGCCGCGAGGGCCATTGCGGCTCGTGCGTGGCGACGCTGGTGTCCGGAGAGGTGGACTTGATGGGTGGCGATGTTCTGGGACCCCAAGACCGTGCCGATGGCTTGATTCTTTGCTGCCAGGCGCGCCCGCTCAGTGACCATGTCCGCGTCGAGTTTTAACGCCGCATGACAGGGCGTCTGGCGGGCAAGGTCGCGCTGATCACCGGTGCGGCGCGGGGGATCGGACGCGCTCAGGCCGTGCGGTTCGCGCAGGAGGGCGCCGACATCGTGGCGCTCGACGTGTGCGGGCCCATCGACACCGTCGTGGTCCCGCACAGCACGGTCGCCGACCTCGACCAGACGGCTTCGTTAGTCGCGAACGCCGGTGGTCGAGTGCACACCGAAACGGTCGACGTGCGGGACCTCGCCGCGGTCCAGGCCGCCGCCGAGCGCGGCGCCCAGCGGTTCGGCGGATTGGACGTGGTGTGCGCGACCGCTGGGATCACGTCGCGCGGCATGGCACTCGAGCTGAACGAAAAAGCTTGGCGCACCATGCTGGACGTCAACCTCACCGGTGTGTGGCACACATGCCGTGCGGGCGCGCCGCACCTGATGGCGCGCGGTGCCGGGGCGATGATCCTCACGAATTCAATCGCCGGGTTGCGCGGTCTGGTCGCTGTGGCGCATTACACGGCGGCCAAGCACGGCGTGCTCGGCCTGATGCAAAGCCTGGCCAAAGAGCTTGCGCCGCACAATATCCGGGTGAACTGCGTGCACCCCACCAACGTCGACACCCCCATGATCCAGAACGACGCGGTGCGCGGCGCATTCCGCCCCGATTTGGACCGGCCGCCGACGCGAGCCGAGTTCGCCGAGGCGGCACGCACCATGAACATGCTTCCGGTTCCGTGGGTCGACGCGGTCGACGTGGCCAACGCGGCTTTGTTCCTGGCGTCCGACGAGGCGCGCTACATCACTTCGGTCAGCTTGCCGGTCGACGCCGGCTCCACCCAACGATAGGTGCATGACGTCGGATACACCGTGATGACATGCTCGATTATTAGCCCTGCGGGACCGGGTGAAGGACGAGGAAGGAATCGGGTCATGACCGAGATCGACGATCTTGCGGCACGGCTTCGCCATCTCGAGGACGAACGCGACATCTCCCGGCTGATCGCGTCCTACGGCCCGGCCGTAGACGCCGGGGACGCCGACGCCGCCGCGCGACTCTGGGCGACCAACGGCACCTACGACGTCGAGGGCTGGCAAATGAACAGCCAGAACGACGTTCATGCGATGGTACGTTCTGCGTCCCACCAGGATCTGGTGGCCAATGGCTGCTGTCACTTCATCGGGCCGAGCGTCGTGACGGTGACCGAAGATTCGGCGGTGGCGGTCGCCGAATCGCTGGTGCTGGTCCGAGATGGCGAGAGCTATCGCGTATGGCGCTCGACGGCAAACCATTTCGAGCTGCAGCGCATCGCGGGGCGCTGGCGGATCACCAAACGCACCAGTCGCGTCCTCAACGGCGACCCAGGAGCGCGGGCGTTGCTGACCGCTGGGCTCGCCGGTGCGGCGGCACCAGCACTGGGTGCGGGGACGACGTGAGGCGGGCGTATGAGTCACTGACCGGTTCCGTGCGCCGGCTAATCGATGTCACAATCCGGACCGAAGTGGACGCAGCCGTCGTAGCGGCCGCCAAAGCGCACATCGATTGCGCGGTGGGGCAGTTGAGCGGGGTTCTGATGCCCGGCTCATTTGGGCTGCGCGAAGTCGCCGACGGCCAATCGATGGCATCAGGAAACGTCGCGATCGGGGTCCGAAATCCCGTCGCACCGCCCCTCGTGATACACCACGACGCGGAAGGCGTTGTATGGACCGAGGTCACGCTCGGTGCCGCTTACGAGGGGCCGCCCGGTCATGTTCACGGTGGCGTGTGCGCGTTAATCCTGGACCA
Source organism: Mycobacterium sp. 1245805.9 (assembly GCF_001672915.1). GTDB lineage: Bacteria > Actinomycetota > Actinomycetes > Mycobacteriales > Mycobacteriaceae > Mycobacterium. Next base: position 33,323 of record NZ_LZKR01000047.1, read on the forward strand.
CATGCTCGGTGCAACCGCACATCGCCCCGGACGCCCGGCCTACACGGGCACCCTCAACCTGCGTTATGTGCGGGGAACACCTTTGGGTCTCGTACGCGCAAGCGCGCACGTCGATCGCATCGACGGCGCAAAGACCTTCGCGGTGGGCGAGATTGCCGACGGTGAGGGAACCACGGTCACCGCCGAAGGCCTGTTCATCACGCCGCGACGACGCCCCTCAGCTCAATCAACGGCGGGGCCGTCGACGCGGCATGAGGGGTCGGCTCCCGCTGAGCGAAACGGCTAGCGGTCAATAGCTATCGGATGGGGGGACTATTACGATTGTCACATTCCCGTCGAGGAGATGAATTCATGGCCGCGCCTGAGACTCGTTCCCGCTACACCGTCATTTCCGCGGATACGCACGCCGGAGCCGACCTCTACGACTACAAGTCTTACCTGCCCCAGGCGTTTCATGACGACTTCGATGCGTGGGCCAAGACCTACGCGAGTCCGTTTGACGATTTGATCATTGCCACGGCGAAGCGCAATTGGGACAACGAATTGCGCATTTCTGAGATGAACGACGACGGGGTGGCGGCGGAGCTGTTGCTCCCGAACACCGTTCCTCCCTTCTTCCCGACATCTCCCAACATCACCATCTCGCTGCCGCAGACTCGAGACGAGCTCGAACGTCGGTGGGCGGGCGTGCAGGCGCACAACCGCTGGCAGGTTGACTTCTGTTCCCTGGCGCCGGCGCGGCGGCGAGGGTTGATCCAAGTTTTCCCCAATGACGTGGACGCTGCATTAGACGAAATACGGTGGGGGAACGAGCAGGATTGCTTTGGCGGAGTGTTGTTGCCTGCGGTATCGCCGGGCGACCCCAACGTCGCTCCGCTGTTCCACACCCGCTATGAGCCAATTTGGGCATTGTGCAGCGAACTCGATCTCACGATCGTGCAGCACGGGGGGCCGGGAAGTCCGGCGATGCCGATGGATCAGCCGGCATCGAATGCGGTGCTCATCACGGAGATGGCGCTGTGGGCCCAGCGCACCCTTGGGCATCTGATATTGGCCGGGGTGTTCGAACGCCATCCCGACTTGCGGTTTGTGCCGACCGAGCAGGGCACCCTTTGGGTGCAACAGCAGCTGATGACCTTGGACGCGATGGTGCCGACGCTGAAGACGGAAGCCGGTAACCGCACCTACGGCATGTTCGGCGGTTCCTCGGTCGATCAGCTGACCCTGACACCAAGTGAGTACGTTCAGCGGAACTGCTACCTGGCCAGCGAATTGACCCCCTTCGAATCGAGCATGATCGACTTCATGGGCGCTGACCACATTCTCTGGGGAAGCGATTACCCCCACGAAGAGGGCTTCGCCCCGCACTCGAAGCTGGCCATCCGGTGGGCATTACACGACAGATCCGAAGACGAATGCCGGAAAATTCTCTCCGAGAATGCGGGTCGCCTGTATCGGTTCGACCTCGATGCGCTGGCGCCGATCGCGGCCGAAATCGGCCCGACGGTGGCTGAAGTGCACACGCCTCTTGGGAAGACCGGATATCACGCCCCGGCCGCGTTCGGCTACCGCCCGTTCGAGGGCGGGCTCGCGCTCAAGCGCCTCGCTCCCCAACGCCAATAGGCGCGCGGGCCAGGTCAAATTATTTGCGCGACAAGAACGCCAGCACCGTGCTTTCGAACGCCTGCCTGGCCTCGATCATGGCCCAGTGCCCGGAGTTCGGGAAGATGTGCAGTTCGGCGTTGGGGATGGTGCGCATCGGCAGCAGCGCCATGTCGGGCGGACTCACCCGGTCGTCGCGGCCCCACGTCAGCAGGGTCGGCGCGGCCAGCTTGTGCATGACCGCCCACGGCATCGGCCGGTCGGAGGCGGCCATCCCGGCGTTCATCGCGGCGAACGCCGCTTTGCCGTACATCCGGCGGGCGGCGTCCAGGGCAACCGGATCCGTCGCGAGCGCCCAGCGTTCCTCGATCAGCTCGTCGGTGACCAGCGACTGGTCGTAGACCATCGACTTCAGCCAGTCGACCAGCCGTTGGCGCGTCGGGTCCTCGACGAACTCCTGCAACAGCCGGATGCCCTCGCTCGGGCTGGGACTGAAGATGTTGGTGCCGATGCCGCCGATGGTCACCAGCCGGTCGACGCGGTCGGGATTCTGGATGGCGAAGTTGATGCCGACGCCGCCGCCCATCGAGTTGCCCACGATGTGCGTCGTGCCGACGCCCAGCGCGTCCAGGAACGGCCCGACGGTGCCGAACGCCATGACCATCGGGTGGCCGCCGAAGTCGTCGCTGACGCCGAAACCGGGGAATTCCAGGACCAGGCAGCGGAACTGCTCGGCGAATGTCGGCAATATCCCGCGGAAGTTACGCCAGCCGGTGACCCCGGGACCCGAGCCGTGCAGGAAGAGCAGCGTCGGCGCCGAATCCGGGCCGCAGTCGTAGTAGCGCAATGCGCCCTTCGGGGTTCCGATTTCGCGCAGGTCTTGTTCGACGAGTTGAGAAGTGTTGGCCACGGATGTCACCCTGCCATGCCGCCGCGGCGAGCGGCAGCGATGTTCCGCCGATCGGTCATCTAAAGTCTCTGGCCATGTCAGGTCGCTTGCTGATCACCGGCGTCGACGCCAGCGGGAGGTCGTGCGCCGCCCGCGACGAGCCCGTCACGCTGCAAGGGGACGCCGGCCGCGGCGGCCTGCGCTATTCGGTGCTGTACGCGGCGCCGTCGCTGCCGTCCATTGCGGCCGGCGGGCGGGACGCGGACCTGCTCGACCTCGTGGTCCCGCCCGGCGCGCTGCGCTGGACGATGATCGAGTACGCACCGGGTGCCGAGTTCGCCATGCACCACACGGACACCGTCGATTTCGACGTCGTGCTTTCCGGCTCGGTGGAACTGATCCTCGACGACGGCGCGCACCCGCTCGCCGTGGGTGACAGCGCGGTGGTCACCGGCGTCGATCACGCCTGGCGCGCGGGACCGCAGGGGTGCCGGCTCGCCGTCATGACGATCGGCGCTTCGGCGCCGGCCTGAAACGCCAAGCGGCACAAGCACTCACGGGACAGTCGCTGGTGGTGTGCAATCCAGCAATTCCTTGAGCGCCGCGGGGAACGCGTCGGCGAGCTCCCACAGGTCCGGAACGAGATCGGGGCAGGAAATGATGCCGACACCGAGCCGACCGTTGAGGGACATGACGGTCACGTTGAGTCCGGCGCCGGCGATGATCGGCCCGAGCGGATACATGGCGTCGACTCGGCACCCCAGGAAGTAGAGCTGTTCCTGCGGGCCCGGCACGTTGGACAGCACCAGGTTGTGCGGCGGCTTCTCGGGCAACGGGATTCGCGGCAGCAATTTCATCGCGGCGCCGAACATGGTCTGCCCGGCCACTTGCGTCCAGTCCTGCAGCAGGGTGGGGCCCATTGCGGCGGCATGGTCCTTGGCGCAGGCGTTGCCTTCGGCGATGCTCAGAAGCCGCTCGGCCGGGTCGTCGATGTGGGTTTCGAGCCGGCACAGCATCCAGGTGGTCTGGTTTCGGCCTGGTCGATCGGACCTGCCGCGCACCGAGACCGGCACGCTGGCCACCAGCGGGCTGTCCGGCAGTTCGCCCCGCTCGGACAGGAACTGCCGCAGCGCCCCCGCGCACAGCGCCGTCACCACGTCGTTGATCGTCACGCCGAACCGGTTCTTGATCGTCTTGACGTCGTCGAGGTCCACAGTGGTCAGGGAGACGTTGCGCCGGCGGGTGAATGGGCCGTTGAACGCCGTCGGCGGCGCGGCGAACGGGGCGGCCATGGTGGGCCTGCCGTCCCGGGCGCGCAGGATGGTCTGCCCGAGCGTCAGCACCGTGGCCGGCACGACTTTGGCCAGCCGCCAGGGCCGCAACGCGGCGCCGATCAACCCCGACGCGGCGATCTGCAGCGGGTTGGCCGCGCCGGTGCGCTCGGCCGGCGTGGGCGGCGGCGCGTCGGCCACGCTGCTGCACAGCTGTGCCAGAAGGTTGGCGCCGCCGACGCCGTCGACGACCGCGTGATGCGCCTTGAGGATGACGGAGAGCGCCTCGGTGCCGTGCAGGCCCTCGATGACCCACATCTCCCACAGCGGGCGGTCGCGATCGAGCGCCAGGCCGGCGACGTGCCCGCAGATCTCCGCTAACTCCTTGGGTCCGCCGGGCGAGGGGAGCGCGACGCGGTGGAGGTGACGAGAGAGGTCGAATCGTTCGTCGTCGACCCAGACCGGATGGTCGAAGTTCAGTTGGCTGTCGGCCAGCTTGAGGCGGAATTCGGGCACGGCGTCCACCCGCGCCTCCAGCGCCTCCCGGAAGCCCGCGAAGGTGTAGCCCCCCGGTTTCGTTTCCGGATCCAGCTCCAAGACACAGCAAACATTCAACGGCTGCGTCGGTGACTCCAGGTACAAAAAGAACGCGTCGAGCCCACTGAGTCGCTGCATTCCCCGCCCATCTCGTTCGCGCGGTCGTGACCCCTGGTCACATGACCGGCGGTCAACCCCGTACCCCGATGACCCACAGCATCAGAGCGGACCGCAATCTCTTGATGTGATCCCTAATCTGTAGCCGTTGGGCGGGCTTTGGCAAACATCTCGGCGGTACATTTAACGAAATCGCCATCAAGATTCATCTGACGGCGGCGTCAGCGCGCCATGGCCGAATCTGGGGCCGCCCAGTCGGTCGACACCTTCCGATGCTTGATCAGCCAGCGGGCACCGTCGGGCACCAGGATGTCGCGATAGCGCCCGAAATGGTCGAGCCCGATGTGGGTGACCACGGTGAAGTAGGACGAGACCTGCGCCCGGTCGGGGGTGAGCCCGGTGAAGAGCACGTTGGCCAGGTTGTGGCGCACCACGGGCTTGACGACCACGTTGCGCGCGACGTTCCCCGTCACGCCGCCGAGGAACGACGCGATCTCGGCCCGCCCGCGCAACGGCCCCAGCCCGCGTATCTCGAGGACGCCGTCCGCGCAGAACGTCTCGGCAAGGTCCTCGAGCCGGCCCGCGTCACCCGCCCAGTTGTATTGCGCGAGGGTGTCCCGGATCTGCTCACGGGCGACCAATTCCCACATCTCCACCGTGGCGAGCCTAATCCGCGACAGCGATTTGGCCCGGGTGCGTTACCTGACGAGATAGGGCCGGAAGCCACGCCCGGCCGCCGGCGTGACCCCGTTCAGGTCGAAGACGGCGATGAGGGCACGCAAGAGGGCGGGGGACCAGTCTTCGAAGTGCTGCGCGTCCATGCGATCGAGCAATTCAGAGCGGAGGTGCTCGATGCCGGTGGGGTCCTGTTGATCGCTCATGTCGTGAACGACGCTAAGAGCTTTGTCCGCCGCTTGTACAGCCAACTGGTCGGATTCAAATGTCATTCTTGCCGATATGTGTAATGGGAATGAATCGCCGCGCTCGACGGTATAAGCACGCATGAAACTCAACGACGCCGCGCGCGACCTCATTGGCAAGGGTGCCGACGCCACCCTGGTCACCCTCAATCCCGACGGCAGTCCCCAGGTCAGTGTGGTCTGGGTGGCGCTGCAGTCGACGCCGGACGGAGACGAACTCGTCACCGCGCACCTCGCCGAACACAAGAAGGTGCGCAACGTCCGCAACGACCCCCGCGTCGCCGTCACGATCTTGGCGCTGGACAAGGCGGGGCAGGGGATGCGGCCGTACCTGTCGATCACCGGCACCGCGCGCATCGTCGAGGGCGGGGCGCCCGAACTCCTGGCCGAACTCAATCCCGTCCTGGGCGACCCGAACATGAATTTCCCGCCGGACGGCGCACCGCCGGGATTCCTCACCCGCATCCGCATCGACAAGGTCGGCGGCATCGGCCCCTGGACGTCCTGAAAATCCGGGGGCCCAGTCGCGTTGTGTGAGCTGACGGTTTTGAGTGTGAGGCAGTGGCGGGCTCTGGGCGATTTCTCCGCCCACGATTCACATGCAAAGCCCAGGATTCACACGCGAACTTAGCTGGCGGCGTGTGAATCCAGGGCTTTCAGCGTGTACAAGTGGCGGGAATCGCGCGATCTTCCCACCCAGGATTCACACGCAAGGCCCACAGTTCACACCCAACGCCGACGGCCGATCAGCCGGCGTAGGTCCGCAGCAGGCTCCGGGTGCGGGCACGTCCCTCGTCGGATTCGTCGAATGCGTAGGCGACTAATTCGTCGACCCCGGCCGCGCGCAGTTCCTCGAGGCGTTCCGTGACGGTCGCCTCGTCGCCGATCAGGGCCGCGTCCTGCGGGTCGCGGTAGCCCTCCCGATCCAGCATCGCCCGGTATGACGGCATTTGCCCGTAGACCGCGAACTGCTCGGCGGCTTGCGCGCGCAGCCCGTCGACGTCGTCGGTGACCGCGATCGGCAGCGAGGCGGCCACCCGCACCTCGCCCTCCGGTCGGCCGGCCTCCGCGGCCGCATTGCGAAGGGTGGGCCCGACGTGTTCGGCCAGGGTCTTGGGGCCGGTCATCCAGGTCTCCGTGCCCGCGCAGCGCCGGCCCGTAAGCCGCAGCAGTTGCGGGCCGAGGGCAGCGATGTACACCGGAGGTGTCGGGGCACCGGGAACGCGCACCGACCCGCGGGTGGTCACCGTCTCGCCCGTGGCGTTGGCATCCTTGCCATCCAGCAAGGGCAGCAGGCCGTCGAGGTATTCGCCGAGTCTGCGCACCGGCTTGTCCCACGGAATCCCCCACATTCCCTCGGTGACTATGCGATGGGTCATGCCCAGCCCGAGGATGAATCGGCCACCGGAGATCAAGCTGAGGGTGAGCGCGCGCTGCGCCATCAGCATCGGCTGCTGGTTCTGGATCGGCAGCACACCCGTCGCGATCTCGATCGTGTCGACCTCGCGGAACGCGACCGCAAGGACAGTCAACACGTCTGCCTGCCAAGGCATTTGAGCCACCCAGGACCGCCGGAATCCCTCGTCGCGCAGCATCGCGAGCTCCGATACGTAGTCGTCGACCACCGACCGGGACGGGTTGTCGCTGAGGAAGCAATTCACGCTGATCTGCACCTGTGTTCCTCTCTTTCGCCTTCTTCAAGATGCTACTTCCGCTACCGGCAGTAGCGGAATACAGTGGGTGGGTGGCGACCGGCGATGACGGCAGGCATCTGCGCACCTGCCCACTGTGTGAAGCGATGTGCGGCTTGGAAATTCAGGTCGAGGGCGGCAAAGTCGCCAGCATCCGCGGCAACCGCGACGACGTCTGGAGCCGCGGGCACCTGTGCCCGAAGGGCGTGTCGCTGGCCGCGGTGCACGAGGACCCGGACCGCATCCGGCGCCCGATGATCAAGGTCGACGGGCAGTGGCAGGAGGTCAGCTGGGACGCGGCATTTCGCCGCTGCACCGAACTGCTCACTCCGGTGATCGAGAAGTACGGGATCGGTGCGGTCACCGCCTATACCGGTAACCCGCTGGCGCACTCGTTTTCGCTGGCCCGGTATGCGGGCGTGCTGATGGGCATGTCCGGGATGCCGGTCACGTACTCGCCCGGGACCGTCGACCAGTGGCCGAAGAACCTGTCGTCGCACCTGATGTACGGCCTGTGGTGGAACTTCCCCGTGCCCGACATCGAGCGCACCGACCTGATGGTGATCATGGGCGCCAACCCCGCCGCGTCGCAGGGCTCGCTGCTGGCCGCGCCCGACGTGATGGGCCTGATCAACGGGATTCGCAAACGCGGCAAGGTGATCGTCATCGACCCGGTGCGCACCCAGACCGCCGCCCAGGCCGACGAGTGGCTTCCGATCGTTCCGGGCACCGACGCGGCGCTGTTGCTGGCCGTGGCGCACACCCTTTTCGACGAGGACCTGGTGAACGCGGGACCGCACGTCGACGGGCTCGACACGATGCGCCGGGTCGCCGCCGAGTGGCCGCCGGAGCGGGTGAGCGCGGTCACCGGCATCGACGAAGACCGCATTCGCCGGCTGGCCCGCGAACTCGCCGGCACCGAGAGGGCGGTCGTGTACGGGCGAATCGGCTTGTGCAATCAGGAATTTGGCAGCCTGGCCAGCTGGCTGGTCGACGTGATCAACATTCTGACCGGCCATTTCGACACGCCCGGCGGCGCGATGTTCCCCAAGCCGGCGGCCTGGTCGATCACCACACAGCCCCTGCCCGGCCTGGAGGGCGGCCTGGCCGAATTCGGTCGCTGGCGCACGCGGGTGCGCGGCGCGAAGGAGGTTCTCGGGCAGGCCCCGGTGTCGTGCATGGCCGAAGAAATCGCCACACCCGGCGAGGGCCAGCTCAAGGCGCTGATCACGGTCGCCGGCAACCCGGTGCTATCGACGCCCGGCGGCGACAAGCTCGACGAGGTGTTGCCGATGCTGGAAGCGATGATCTCCGTTGACCTTTGGCTCAACGAGACGACGCGCCACGCCGACGTGATCCTGCCCGGGCTGTCCCCGCTCGAGCAGCCGCACCACGACGACCTGATCCTGCTCTTCGCGATCCACAGCATCGCCAACTACTCGGCCCCGGTGTTCGATCCGGGCGATCGCCCACACGAATGGGAGATCCTGATACGGCTCACCGGCCTGTGCACCGGGACACCCGCCGAGGACGTCGACGTCGCCGCCATCGACGACGGGTTCTTCGACTACCTGGCCTTCACCCAGGGAGTCGACGGCGCGGAGATCCGCAAGCTCTACGAGCACGGCGGCCCGGAACGGATGCTCGACCTCACGCTGCGAACCGGGCCCTTCGGCGACCAGTACGGCAAGAACCCGGGCGGGCTCACCCTGGACCTGCTCAAGGCGAACCCGAACGGTATCGACTTCGGCCCGATGGTGCCGCAGCTGCCCGACATCCTGGGCACCCTCGACAAGAAAATCCGCCTCGCGCCCCAGTACCTGCTCGACGACCTGCCGCGGCTGGCGGCCCGCCTGGAGCGGCCGGCCGAGCCGCTGGTTCTGGTCAGCCGCCGGCACCTGCGATCGAACAACACCTGGATGCACAACGTGCCCGCGTTGATGAAGGGCAGGGACCGGTGCACCCTGCTGATCCACCCCGACGACGCGGCCCGCTGCGGCGTCACCGACGGCGACGTCGTCACGGTGAAATCGGCGGCCGGCGAGATCAGGGTGCCCGTCGAGGTGACCGACGCGATCAAGCCCGGCGTCGTGTCGATGCCGCACGGCTGGGGGCATGGCAAACCGGGCACGCGGATGTCGGTGGCCAACGGTTCACCCGGGGCCAACACCAACGTGCTGTCCCCGCCGACGTTCCTCGACGAACCCTCCGGCAACGGTGCCCTCAACGGCATCCCGGTGACGATCATCGACGACCAGGCCCGGTTTCGGCCCGCGCAGACGGTGTGAGCCTCGCGGGGGTTTCACAGCTGATCGACAACAACCGTCCAGCCCGCTGATAACGGGATCCCGCAGCATGGCGGGATGGCGGAGCACGGGCAGATCGTTTTGGTCCAAACGTTTTTCGGCGGCGTCGCGACGTTCGCCACGCTGGCGGTGTCCACGCCGCGCGGCCGGACAGTACGAAAACCGTTGGCGCATCAGTGAACTCGGCCGACCGGAGCTTCGCCACGGACGTCGACGACGAAGCCCAGCTGCAGCAACAGCTGCAAATCCAGCAGGAGGTTCAGCAGTCGGAGCAGCAGGCCGAACAGGTCGAGCACCGGGCCACCCTGTCGGGGGAAGCTGAGCATTTTCCCGACCGGTCGAAATGTGTTTCGGCTCACCCCAGCCCGCTTCGGGTGAACCTTTGACGTGCCGGCGGTCGTCGGGTGGGTATGACTGCAACAACGTATTCCACATCGGCGAACCACGCCGCCGCCCACCGGCGGGGCGCCCCGCGCATCGCGGGAACCGCGGTGGCCTTCACGCCGCACCGCTACGGCCAGCATGAGGTGGCACGCGAGCTCACCGAGTTCTCGGAGCCGGGTTTCATGCGCTTCGCGCAGACCACCGGGGTCGACCACCGCAGCCTTGCGCTGCCGCTGTCGCGTTACCCGAAGCTGAGCGGATTCACCGAGGCGAACGACACATACGTGGAGGTGGCCGTCGACCTGGGGGAGCGGGCGATTCACAAGGCGCTGGCCGCGGCGAACATCGAACCGCACGAGGTGGACACCATCGTGATGGTGTCGAGCACCGGCATAGCGGTGCCGACCATCGACGCGCGGTTGATGTCGCGAATCGGGTTGCGGCCCAACATCAAGCGCGCCCCGCTGTTCGGGCTCGGCTGCGTGGCGGGTGCCGCCGGCATGGCCCGGGTCCACGATTACCTGCGCGGCTACCCGGGGGATGTGGCCGTGCTGCTGTCGGTGGAGCTGTGTTCGCTCACGCTGCAACGGGACGACACCTCGATCCCGGCCCTGATCGGCGTGTCGTTGTTCGGCGACGGTGCGGCGGCGGTGGTCGCCGTCGGTGCCGACCGAATCCGTTCGGGCCGCAACGGAAATCGGGGCCCCCGGGTCCTGGCGACGCGCAGTCGCGTCGTTCCCGAGACCGTCGACGTCATGGGCTGGAACGTCAGCTCGAGCGGCTTCCAGCTGGTGATGTCGCGCGACGTCCCGAAGATGGCCGACGATTATCTGCGCGCCGAGGTCGACGGCTTCCTGGCCGACCACGATTTGTCCATCGCGGACGTCTCCACCTGGGTGTGCCATCCCGGCGGCCCGAAGGTGCTCGATTCGATCGAGCACGCGCTGGGTCTCCCGGCGGAAGCGCTGGCCCACAGCCGAGACTCCATGCGGGAGAACGGGAATATGTCGTCGGCGTCCGTGCTCGACGTCCTGCGCCGAACTGTCGCAGACCCGCCGCCGGCGGGATCGCTCGGGGTGATGCTGGCGATGGGTCCGGGCTTCAGCTTCGAGTTGCTGCTGCTGCAGTGGTGAGGGAGTGACCATGTACTACTACCTGTTCATCGTTGCGATCGGCGCCGAGCGGTTGGTCGAACTCGCGGTCGCCCAACGCAACGCCAAGTGGTCATTCGCGCACGGAGGCAAGGAGTTCGGGCGCGACCACTACCCGGCGATGGTCAGCATGCATGCGCTGCTTCTGGTTTCGTGCATCGTGGAGGTGTGGGCGATGCGCCGCCCGTTCATCCCGTGGCTGGGATGGCCGATGCTCGCGGTCGTGGTGCTGAGCACCGTGGTCCGCTGGCGGTGCGTCGCGGCGCTCGGCAAACGCTGGAATCCGCGGCTCATCGTGCTCCCGGGCGCGCCGCTGGTCCGGGACGGGCTGTACCGATGGGTCCGTCATCCCAACTACACCGCGGTCGCGGCAGAGGTTGCCGCGCTGCCGCTGGTGCATTCGGCGTGGCTCACCGCAATGGTGTTCAGCCTGGCGAACGCCCTGGTGCTCACGGTGCGGATCCGCGCCGAGAACGCCGCCTTGGGCTACGCCTAGCAATATCAGGGAGCGACGGGACGGTTCGTCCACTCCCGGTCGGCCCGGCGCGACGAGCGGAACCATCCGCCCGCCGCGCCGGTCCCGCCGTCCGTCGGGATGGTGTGGCCGGTGACGAACGCCGACAGTTCCGACGCGAGGAAAAGGATCACCCGGGCCTGGTCCTCGGGCAGCCCCATCCGCCCGACCGGCACCCACTGCGGCCACTGCGTCTGCTCGTCCGGGGACAGCCACTGCGAGTAGGGCACCTGCAGCGACTCGGTGACGTCGGGGCCGATCGCGTTGACCCGCACCCCGTCGCGGCCCACCTGCACGGCCAGGCTGCGGGTGAAATGGATGACGGCCGCCTTGAAGGCGGCATAGACCGGATCCTCGGGATAGCCGCGCAACCCCTCCACCGACGAGACGTTGACGATCGCGCCGGCCCGCTGCTCGATCATCGCGGGCAGGAACGCGTGCGTGACGAGGAAAACGTGGTGCAGGTTGACGCGGTACAGGTCGTCCCACAGCTGTGGGTCGGTGTCGACGAAGTTACCCGGGTGCCGCAACCAGTGGCCGACGTTGTTCACCAGCACATCGACCCGGCCATAGCGATCCAGCACCGTCCGCGCCAATGCGCCGACCTGGCCCTCGTCCCGAACGTCGGTCACGGCGGCCAGCCCCGAACCACCCGAGGCGGTGATCTCGTCGACAACCCGCCCGGCGAGCTGCGCATCGATGTCCGCGATGACCACCCGGGCGCCGTGCTGGGCGAACAGTCGCGCGGTTGCCGCGCCGATGCCACCGCCGCCGCCGGTCACCACCGCGACCCGGTGGGCCAGCAGCGCGCCGGGCTGCATTGCCTCTGTCATGGTCATATCTTGCGGCACCCGGATGGGTCCCGGCGGCGTTACCCAACTCCCGCGCGCACCAAACAGTGAGGAAGCCAACATTTGCCGGGGATTCATCGGGCGTTATTCCCGATTTGGGCCGGGTACTCCGTTTACCTCTACGGAGGTTGAATACAAATGCAGACGAAGCCAGATCGACGCCGGGTATTGCCAAGCCACGCAATGAACCGACGGGTACACCACCGGCACAGTCCGCAATCATTTGCGGTGTCGTTGGCCAGTCGGCTTTTCGTCAAGAACATAGTGCGCGCGTGGGCCATTCAGCCGAATTTGCATTGGCCCCTGGGGTACGTCGACGAGTTGGCCGGTTTGCTGCAGCATTTTCCGTCCGGGGCCAGCATCGAACCGGTGCGGCTTGACGGCTGTCCCGCGGAATGGGTGCGCGCGCCCGGCGTCTCGCCCCGACGCGCGATTCTCTACCTGCATGGCGGGGCGTTCCTTACCTGCGGCCTCAACACGCACCGATCATTGGTGACCCGGCTGTCGAAAGCGGCGGACGCCGCGGTGCTGACCGTCGGATACCGCAAGCTGCCGTCGCATCAGATCGCCGACGCGATCGAGGACGGAATGTGCGGCCTGCGCTGGTTGCAGGAGCGTGGCTACGAGGGCGACCAGGTGGTGGTGGCCGGCGATTCGGCCGGCGGATACCTCGCGTTCATGACTACGCTCGCCGCCATCCGGACCGGGCTACCCAGGCCGGCCGGCGTCGCGGCGATCTCGCCGTTCACAGACGCGGACCCGACCCGGAAGCTGCGGCACCGCAACTCCCGGCGGTGCTCGATGTTCACCCGCGGCGCGCTGTCGATGTTCGCCCGGTACCTCGGCGAGGTGCGCGTCCCGCAGGGCAGCGGGACGTCCGCGCGCCGCGTCGAGTCACCGGTTGACGCGGACCTCTCCGACTTGCCGCCGGTCGCCATTCACGCGAGTTCCGACGAACTATTGCTGCCCGACGCCGAGCTCATGGCCGAACGGTTGCAATTCAGCGGAGTTCGCTGCGACCTTCACCTGTGGGACGGCCAGATCCACGACTTCCCGCTGGCCGCCGACATATTGCCGGAAGGCAGGCGGGCCATTCGCTATCTCGGAGATTTCATCAAAGAGGTGACCGGTGAGGCGAACACGTTGCCTTACGCCCGGAAACTCGGCGCCAAGCACCGTGCTGAGCGCATCGCCGCGGCGGCGGGATAGCCCACATTTAGGAATAGAAGTCATTTGGCGGCCCAATATTGGGTCGTCATTCGCGTTGCTCGGGTTCCTCGAGCTCGGGATCGATGAGGACGGTTTCCCGCTGTTCCTGCCAGTCGGAAGCCGCCGCCTCGAGCGGCATGCCCGTATCCAGGTCTTCGTTGTCCGGCAGGTCGGCGGTCGGGCGCTGCTGCTCGACCGCGTCGGCCACGGGCACGTCGTCGGGGAATCGGCCATCGCTGTCGGGCATCCCGGCGGGTTACCCCCGGCACGGTCACCAAAACTTCGCCCGCACGCGTACGCCGGCGTCGGGAAAGGCGTTGACTAGTTGACCTGCAATTCGGCCCGCTGCCGATACAGTTGGTCATCGTGAGCCCACCAGCCCCGCCAGTGCTGACCGTGCGGTACGAGGGATCGGAGCGCACCTTCGCAGCAGGCACCGACGTCGTAATCGGGCGTGATCTTCGCGCGGACGTCCGCGTCGCCCACCCGCTGATCTCCCGGACGCACCTGATCGTGCGTTTCGACCAGGGTCGATGGATGGCCGTCGACAACGGGAGCCTCAACGGCCTCTACGTCCACAACCGTCGGGTGCCGGCCGTCGACATCCAGGACGGCCTGCGGGTCAACATCGGCAACCCGGACGGACCGGCGCTGACGTTCGAAGTCGGCCGCCACCAGGGTTCGGCCGGACGTCCGCCCCTGACCACGTCGATACCGATCTACACGGCGCGCACACCGAGCGCCCCCGCGTCCCAGAGCCAGCCGCAGCAGGTCGGTACGCCCTGGCCCGGCCAGCCGCAGCAGTCGCCGTCGGCCCCGGTCCGCCAGCCGACGCATCCGCCGAGCGTGCCCAGGCCGATCCATCCGCCCAGCGGGCCGCAGCCGATGCATCCGCCGAGTGGGCCGCAGCCGATTCATCCGCCCACCGGGCCCCAGCCCTGGCAGCCGACCGGCGGACATCCGACCGGACCGCCCAGCGAACCGCAGCAGGCGCCGAAGATTTACCGGGCGCAACCCATGCAGGTGCCACCGGCGGAATCCGAGACCGGCCGCGTCCCGGAGCCGGTGGCCGCGGAGACCGGCCGCGTCCCTGACGCGGCGAACATCGCGACGTCGATGATGAAGATCCTGCGGCCAGGCCGAACAGGGTTGGTGTCGATGCCTGGCGCGGTCAAGATCGGCCGCGCCAACGACAACGACATCGTCATTCCCGAGGTGCTGGCATCGCGCCACCACGCGACCCTGATCCCGACGCCGCAGGGCACCGAGATCCACGACAACCGCAGTATCAACGGGACTTTCGTCAACGGCGCCCGGGTCGAGACGGCCGTGCTGCACGAGGGCGACGTCGTCACGATCGGGAACATCGACCTCGTCTTCGCCGGCGGCACCTTGGCCCGGCGGGACGAGTCCGCGACCGCGACGCGCACCGGCGGCCTCGACGTGCGCGGGGTGACGTGGACGATCGAGAACAACAAGGTGCTGCTCGACGACATCTCACTGGGCGCACAGCCCGGAACGCTGACCGCGGTCATCGGCCCGTCCGGAGCGGGCAAGTCGACGTTCGCGCGGTTGGTGGCCGGCTACACCCACCCGACCAAGGGCACGGTGGCCTTCGAGGGCCACAACGTGCACGCCGAATACGCCTCGCTGCGCAGCAGGATCGGGATGGTCCCGCAGGACGACGTGGTGCATGGGCAGCTGACCGTGCAGCAGGCTTTGATGTACGCGGCCGAGCTGCGGCTGCCGCCAGACACCACCAAGGACGACCGCGCCCAGGTGGTGGCCCGGGTGCTCGAGGAACTCGAGATGACCCAGCACCTGCAGACCCGGGTCGACAAGCTGTCCGGCGGCCAGCGCAAGCGCGCGTCGGTCGCGCTGGAGCTGCTGACCGGACCGTCGCTGCTGATCCTGGACGAGCCGACGTCCGGCCTGGACCCGGCCCTGGATCGCCAGGTGATGACCATGCTGCGCCAGCTGGCCGACGCCGGCCGCGTGGTGCTCGTGGTCACCCACTCGCTGACCTACCTGGACGTCTGCGATCAGGTCCTGCTGCTGGCCCCCGGCGGCAAGACGGCGTTCTGCGGGCCGCCGAGCCAGATCGGTCCGGCGATGGGCACGACGAACTGGGCCGACATCTTCAGCACGGTCGCGGGCGATCCCGACGGCGCCAAGGCGCGCTACCTGGCGCGGACGGGCCCGCCCCCGCCGCCACCGCCGGCGGAGAAACCCGCCGAAATCGGCGACCCGTCGCACACGAGCCTGTTGCGGCAGTTCTCCACGATCGCGCGGCGGCAGGTGCGGTTGATCGTTTCCGACCGCGGCTATTTCGTGTTCCTCGCGCTGCTGCCGTTCATCATGGGCTCGCTGTCGATGTCGGTGCCCGGCGATGTGGGCTTCGGCAGACCGGACCCGATGGGCGCCGCGCCCACCGAGCCGGCGCAAATTCTGGTGCTCCTCAACGTCGGCGCGGTCTTCATGGGAACGGCGCTGACGATCCGGGATCTGATCGGTGAGCGGGCGATCTTCCTGCGCGAGCAGGCAGTCGGCCTGTCGACTTCCGCGTACCTGTTGGCGAAGGTGTTCGTGTACACGGTGTTCGCGGTCGTTCAGTCCGCGATCGTGACCGTCATCGCGATCGCCGGGAAGGGCGGCCCGACGCAGGGTGCCGTGGCGTTGGGGATTCCCAACCTGGAGCTGTTCGTCGACGTCGCGATGACGACCGTCGCCTCGGCGATGCTCGGGCTGCTGTTGTCATCGATCGCCAGGTCGAATGAGCAAATCATGCCCCTGCTCGTGGTGGCGGTGATGTCGCAGCTGGTGTTCTCCGGCGGCATGATTCCGGTCACCGATCGCCTTGGGCTGGACCAAATGTCTTGGGCCACACCGGCGAGATGGGGCTTCGCCGCGTCGGCGTCCACCGTTGACCTGCTCAGCCTGCAGGACAAGGTTCCGCAGACGCCGCACGACTCGCACTGGCATCACACCGCCGGCGCGTGGTGGTTCGACATGGGCATGCTGATCTTGCTCAGCGCCGTGTATCTCGGCTTCGTCCGCTGGAAGATTCGCCTCAAGGGCGGCTGATCTTTCGGGGTCCTGGGAGGCGGTTGAGTGTGCGCTGGCGGTTTTCGGTGTGCACTCAGGGCGGTGAAATCGCGATCTTCCCGCCCTGGCTTCACACTGAAAGCCCTGGGCTCACACGCAAAGCCCAGGGTTCACACGCAAAGCCCTAGGCGCCCTTTCGCACCACGTGCTCGGCGGCGGCGCGCATCCGATCCGACAACTGCAGCAGGGCGTGCTCACCGACCCCGTTCGGCACCGTGTAGGCGAGTTGCCGTAACTCAAGGGCGCAATCGCGCAACTCCTGGCGGAGGCGTGTCTCAAGGGTGGGCATGGCTTCATTCCTCTGCGCGTGGGGGCTGAGAAAATTTTCGCAGTCCGGCCACGGATCCGCGATCCCGGCGAAGCGTTTTTACGGGAGATTGACAGCGTTTTTACATCCGGTGAACGGATGCGATACGGGTCAGGGGCGCACGGCGACAAAGGTTTCGTTGGGCACGCCGGCGGCCAGCCCGTCCACGTCGAAGGGTTCGCGCAGCCGCGCGCGCAGCTTCCCCGGGTCGAGGAGCAGGCTGATCTCGGCCGTCTGGCGCGCGAACAGGCGTCCGAAAAGCGGGTAGAGCCAACGCATTAACGCCCGTTCGGAGCGGGTGCACCGCGCCGCGCAGTAGCCGACGTGGCCCAGCTCGTCGGTGAGGATCTCGGTGTACAGCCGGTCGATCCGCGCGGCCACGTCCGGCTCGTCGGCGAACAACTCGACACCAACCCGGCGCAACTCGTCGAACATGATGCAGCCCGCCATCTCCGCGGCGCCCACGAAAGCGAATCCGAATCGCTCGGGCAGGAAGACTTCCATCTTGACGAATTGCCGCATCACGAAAGGCGGCACCACGACCTGGAACGGCAGACCGAACATGTCCAGCACGTAGCTCAGCAGCCGGGTGTGGTAGTGCTCCTCGAGCGCCAGGTACACCCGCTCGGGGGGCTGGTCTGCGCCGCCGATCCGTCCGTAGGTATCGCCCAGGTCGACGCCGAATCGCTCCGCCTGGTTCAGTTTCGCGGTCGCCAACAGGAACAGCATCTCAGGGGCGAGCCCGGCCTCGGGTCGGCGGCGGCGCAGGTTCCGCAGGAACACTTGCCGATCGATGGGCCGGCTGGAGCGAACCGGGTCGGCCTCCAGCGATCCGAAGAATTCCTCCCGGCTGGACAGTCGGCGATGCAGCAGATCCGCATCACCGTCCCGACGGACGAGAAAGTCCCGATAGCCTTCGATGGCCGTGCTGGTCATGATGCCTCCATTCCGTCGACGATGGTCTTGACGTATCGGTCCAGGAGCGCCACGCGTGACCGGGGCGCCGTTGCAGTGGTGACCAGCAATGCGAACAGCCCGGTCAGGAAGATCGCCCCGAGTTCGCCGGCGTCCGCGTCCGGCGACACCCGTTGCGCGGCCTGCGCTTCCGTGATCGCGGCGATGACGAACTCGGCCAGCGGGTGCTCGCCGAGCTGGTCCTCGATGGGGCGCGTCGCCGAGAAGTGCAGCCCGAGCATGTCCCGGAAGACGACCGGCCCCAGCCGCTCCTCGGCCGCAAGCACCTGGCGCACCAGCGAAGTCATCATCGACCTCAGGTCGCCGCCCGCGCTGGTTTCGGCGGCCAGCATCGCCACGATCTTGGACTCTTCGTCGCGTTCCAGCTCGGCCAGCACGTGTTCCTTGGTCGGGAAATGGAAATAGAACGTGCCCCGCGCCACCCCGACCGCCGAGGCGATCGCGGCGACGTCGGTGCCCGCCAATCCCGACCTCGCGATCTCGGCGACGGCGGCGTCGAACAACCGGGCGCGCGTCTGCAGCCGCTGCGCCTCCCGTGCGCTCACCACCTGCGTCGAAGGCATACGAGCGAACGTACCCGGTTTATTGACGCTCGTCAATGACGACCGTCAGCGAGCAGAAAGCTCGGTCAATGGAACGGGCATCTGGCGGTGACGACGGCGGCTGAGCACACTGAGAGGGCACGTCACCTCATCTGGGGCAAAGGGGCCGGGATGGATTTCGAACTCGACGCCGCGCAACGCGCGTGGCTGGCCGAGGTTCGCGAATTCCTCCACGAGAACGTCACCGCGGAATTGCGGGCCGAACTCGCCGAGCATGACCTGGAATTCCCCGACGGCGAGGTCGCCCGGTTTCGACGCAAGATCGGCGAGAAGGGCTGGTTCGGGCTCAACTGGCCGCGCGAGTACGGCGGGCTGGGCCTCGGCGCCGTGCACCAGCACCTGCTGATGAGCGAGTTCGAATACTGGGGCGTGCCCGGGCCGGACCTGACGGTCACCTCGGTGGCGCCGATGATCATGCGGCACGGCACCGAGCAGAACAAAACCGAATGGCTGCCACCGATCGCCAGGGGCGAAATGATCTGTGCGGTGGGCTATTCCGAGCCCGACGCGGGCACCGACCTGGCCAGCCTGCGCACCCGCGCGATCCGCGATGGCCGGGAATGGGTGATCAACGGCACCAAGACCTGGAACAGCGGCGCCCAGCGCGCCACCCACGAGTGGCTGTGTGTGCGCACCGACCCGAATGCCGCGCGCCATCGCGGGATTTCGGTCATCATCGTGCCAATCGACAGCCCGGGCATCGAAATCCGCCCGCTGTACGCGTGGTCGGGCTATCGCACCAACGAGGTGCACTTCCACGACGTGCGCGTCCCGGTCACCAACCTCATCGGCGAGGTCAACCGGGGCTGGACCTACATCACCGGCGCCCTCGACCTGGAGCGCGGTGCGCTGACCAATGCCGGCGACCTGCGCCGCGCCGTCGACGACCTGATCGATCTGGCGCGACGCCCGCGGCGCGACGGGTCGGTTCCCGCCCACGACCCGGCGCTGCGGCGCCGGTTGGCGCGGGCCGAGGCCGACGTCGAGGCGGCCACGCTGATGGGCTACGAGGCCGCGTCGATCCTCGACGGCGGCGTCATCCCGACCGTCGAGGTCAGCGTCGAGAAGGTCTTCACCAGCGAATTGCGCCAGCGCATCGCCGAATTGGCGCTCGACGTGCTCGGGCCGGACGGGCTGCTGGCGCACCGCGGGCCGGACGCGCCGGTGGGCGGCAAATTCGAGCGGCTGTACCGGGCCGCCCCGCTGATGCGTTTCGGTGGGGGCACCAACGAAGTCCTGCGCGACATCATCGCCCAGCGCGGCCACGGGATGCCGTCGTATGGACGTTAGGCCGACCGCCGAGCGGCGCGAGTTCGCCGCGACGTTGCGCGCGCTGCTGGCCGCGGAGAGCCCGACGAGCCTGGTGCGCGGCCTGACCGATGCCGGCGCGGACCGAAGCACCCCCGCGCTGTGGAAAGCGCTGGCCGACGCCGGCGTCTTCGGGCTGGCGATCGCCCAGGAGCACGGCGGCTCCGGGGGGTCGGTCGAAGATCTCGCCGTCTTCTACACCGAGGCCGGGCGCGCCCTCTGCCCGACGACGGCGCACAGCACGATCGAGGCCGCGCTCGCGATCGATCAGCTTGGCCCCCAACGCGCCAAGGCCGAGTGGCTGCCGCGGCTGACGAGCGGCACCATCCGCGGCGCCACCGCGCTGTGGAACGCCCGCGACGCCGCCGTCATCGCCCCGGTGCTTGGCGCCGAACCCGACTCGGCCGGCAGCTGGCGGCTGACCGGCACCGTGGACTACGTCAGCGACGCCGACCTTGCCGACGTCGTCGTGGTGTCGGCCGCGGCCGGCGCGCGCACGCTGGTCTTCGTCGCGGACACGCACGCGCGCGGCCTGACCATCGAGCCGATCGCCATGGCCGGCGGGCACCGGTCGTGCACAATGCGATTCGACGGCGTGGCCGTCGACTCGGGCGCGCTGCTCGGCGACGTCGACCGGCCGGCGCTGCGGCGCGTCGCCAACAGCGCGGTGGCGCTGGGATCCCTCGACCTGGTCGGCGTCGGGCAGGCCGTGCTGGACCGCACCGTCGAGTACACCAAGCTGCGTCACCAGTTCGGTCGCCCGATCGCGTCATTCCAGGCGGCCCAGCACCTGATCGCCAACATGCACATCGCGCTGGCGGCGGCGCGATTGGCCGCGCACTCCGCGGTCTTTTGGCTGGCGCGCGGCCAGCTCGCCACCCGGGAGACGGCGATCGCGCGCATGCACGCCGCCGCCGCGGCCCGGCTGATCACCCTTGACGCCCACCAATTGCACGGCGGGATGGGCTATGTCACCGAGACCGACCTGCATCTGTGGAGCGAGCGGGCGCGGCTCGGCTCGACACTTGGCGGTGGCGCCGACGTCGCCGCGGCCTGGCTGGAGGAGAGCATGAATGAGTGAGGACGGCTTGATCGACGCCGAATCGGCCTCGCGGGTGGGCACCGTCGCCGCGTCCGCGACGGGCGAGGTGAACCGGCGCGATTGGCAGCGCTGGGCCGCGGCGGTCGGTGACCACAACCCGCTGTGGTTCGACCCGGAGTACGCCCGGGCCAACGGCTTTCGCGACATCATCTGCCCCCCGCTGTTCCTGCAATACGCCGTCCTGGGTGTCACACGGCTGGCCGGGCTGCGCCCCGACGGATCCTCCGGTGCTGCCTCGGGCAGCCTCGCGTTTCCGCGCGCCCCCAAGCGGATGGCCGGCGGCGAGAGCTTCACCTTCCACCTGCCTGCCTACCACCGCGACGAGGTCAAGATGGTCCGCACCATCGAATCCATCGTCGAAAAACAGGGCCGCTCAGGAAGATTCGTGCTGGTCACCTGGCACACCGTGTACCGCAACCAGCACGGCGACCTCGTCGCCGAGGCGTCGACGTCGATGATCGCGCGGCCGTAGGAGCGCAATGCAACCCAACCAGGTGTTCTACGAGGACGTCGCCGTGGGCGACCGGATGCCCACACTGACGGTCACCGTCGACGAAACGCAGCTGTTCTTCTTCAGCGCCGCCACCTACAACGGCCACCGCATCCACTACGACAAGGAGTGGGCCCGCGCCGTCGAGGGCTACGACGACGTGCTCGTGCACGGGCCGCTGCAGGCGGCCCTGTTGGCCCGCACGATCGGCGACTGGATCGGCGGACGCGGCCGCCTGGTGTCCTTCTCGGTGCAGAACCGGGCGGTCGCATATCCCGGCCAGGCGCTCAGCTTCGGCGGGGAAGTCACGGGCAAGCGCCTTGCCGAAAACGGCGCCGGACTCCTGGATCTCGAGATCGCCGGGCGCCGCGACGACACCGTGCTGATGCCGGGAACGGCGACCGTCGAGCTGCCCCGACGCGGAACGCCGTCGTGACCGGGCTGCGCGGGGAAGCGGCGATCATCGGGATCGCCGAGCTGCCCGCCGAAAAGCGACCAAGCGGGCCGCCGCGGTTCACCCTCGACCAGTACGCGTTGTTGGCGAAGCTGGTCATTGAGGACGCCGGCGTCGACCCCGGCTGCGTCAACGGCCTGCTCACCCACGGGGTGGCCGAATCCACCATGTTCGCCCCGGCCACACTGTGCGAATACCTCGGCATAGCACTGGATTTCGGGGAGCGGGTGGACCTGGGGGGAGCCACCTCGGCGGGAATGGTGTGGCGCGCCGCGGCGGCCGTGGAGCTCGGCATCTGCGACGCCGCGCTGGCCGTCGTCCCAGGGTCTGCCTCGATGCCGCAGTCCCAGAGGCGCCCGCCACCCGCGCCGAATTGGTATGGGGCGTCGTCGAACACCTACGGCTCCCCGCAGGCCGAGTTCGAGATCCCGTACGGCAACGTCGGCCAGAACGCACCCTATGCCCAGATCGCCCAGCGCTACGCGGCCGAGTTCGGTTACGACGCCGCCGCCGTCGCCAAGATCGCGGTCGACCAGCGCGCCAACGCCTGCGCGCATCCGGGCGCGGTGTTCCACGGCACCCCGATCACGGTGGACGACGTTCTCGCCAGCCCGATGATCGCCGATCCCATCCACATGCTCGAGACGGTGATGCGGGTGCACGGGGGAGCCGGGGTCCTGGTCGCGAACGCCGACATCGCACGCCGAAGCCGCCATCGCCCCGTGTGGATCACGGGCTTCGGTGAGCACATCGCGTTCAAGACCCCGACCTACGCTGACGACCTGCTGCGCACGCCGATCGCGCGTGCCGCCGAGAAGGCGTTCGCGATGGCGGGGCTGAGCCACTCCGATGTCGACGTCGCCTCGATCTACGACTGCTACACCATCACCGTGCTGATGAGCCTGGAGGACGCCGGCTTCTGCGCAAAAGGCCAAGGCATGTCCTGGATCGGCGACCACGATCTGACCTACCGCGGCGACTTTCCCCTCAACACCGCGGGCGGTCAACTGTCCTTCGGTCAGGCCGGGATGGCGGGGGGCATGCACCACGTCGTGGACGGCGCGCGTCAGGTGATGGGCCGGGCCGGCGACACGCAGGTGCCCGGCTGCGACGTCGGGTTCGTCACCGGCAACGGCGGGATCATGAGCGAGCAGGTCGCCCTGCTGATCCGGGGGGACTAGCGTGACCGCCGACTATCCCGTGCCCGAGCCCACGCCCGTCTCCCGACCGTTCTGGGACGGCCTGGCGCAGCACCGAATCCTGGTGCAGTACTCGCCGTCGCTGCAACGCCACGTCTTCTACCCGCGCAGCCTGGCGCCCGGTTCCCTCGCCGACGACCTGGAATGGCGCGAAATCGACGGCGCCGGAACGCTGTACACGTTCACCGTCGCGCGCCGACCCACCGGCCCGCCCTGGGCCGACGCGGTGCCGCAACTGCCCGCGGTGGTGCAGTGGGACGCCGGCCCACGGGTCAGCACCGAACTGGTGGACGTCGACCCGGCCGACATCCGAATCGGAATGCGGGTCGCGCCCGTGTTTTACGATCTGCCCGAGAGCGGAATCACTTTGCTGAAATACCGGCCGGCGTGACCGGGCCCGCGGCGGAGGCCACCATGGACGACCCGATCGACGGCGTCGTGCAGGCGATGCTGCGGGACCTGAACGACGGATTCCCCCGCGTCGAGACGATGACCGCACCGGAGGCGCGGGCCGCCATTGCGGCACGGCGCCTGCCCGTCGACAACCTCGGGGACGTTCGCGACACCATCGACCACGCGATCCCGGGCCCGGCGGGCGCGATCCCGGTTCGGATCTACCACCCGCACGGCGGGCCGTTGGGCCGCCGCCCCGGAATCGTCTTCTATCACGGCGGCGGATTCGTGTTCTGCGACATCGAATCCCACGACGCCTTCTGTCGCGCCCTGGCCCGCGGCAGCCAGGCCGTCGTCGTGTCCGTCGGCTACCGCCTGGCCCCCGAACACCCCGCGCCCGCCGCCCCGCTCGACGCCTTCGCCGCGTTCTGCTGGGTGATCGAACACGCGGCCGGGCTCGGCATCGACCCCGCGCGGACGGCGGTCGCCGGCGACAGCGCCGGCGGCAATCTCGCGGCCGTCACCGCGATCCTGTGTCGCGAACGAGGGGCCGCCCGGCCGGCCGCCCAGCTGTTGCTCTACCCGACCATCGACCCGTCGTTCGACACGGACAGCTACCACCGCTACGGCACCGGATACGTCAACACCCGCGCCGCGATGCAGTGGTACTGGCGGCAATACCTCGGCGCCGACCGGCTCGTCGACCCGCCCTACCTGGTGGCGCCGGCCCGAGCGGATTCTCATGCGGACCTGCCCCCCGCGGTGATCGCCACCGCCGGCCTGGATCCGTTGCACAGCGAGGGATGCCACTACACGCACCGGCTGCGCGGCGCTGGGGTACCGGTCGTGCACCGCGATTTCCCGGGATTGTTCCACGGATTCATGACAATTCAATCCTTTCCGCCCGCCGCCTCGGCGCGCGAGATGATATGCGGCGACCTGCGTGCGCTCCTGCTCCCGACCCGATGCGAGGCCACATGACCGACACCGACGTCATCGTCATCGGCGCAGGGTTCGCCGGGCTCTATGCCGTGCACCGGGCAGCGTCGGCGGGCCTATCGGTGCTCGGCATCGAGGCGGCCCCCGACGTCGGCGGCACCTGGTACTGGAACCGCTACCCGGGCGCGCGGTGCGACGTCGAAAGCGTCGACTATTCATACTCATTCGACGACGCGCTGCAGCAGAGCTGGACCTGGACCGAACGCTTCGCTGCGCAGCCCGAGATCCTGGCCTACCTGCGCCACGTGGCCGACCGGTTCGACCTGCGCCGCCACTACCGGTTCGGCGTCGATGTGGTCGGCGCCGGCTTCGACCAGGACGACGGGCGCTGGCACGTGCGCGCCTCGGGCGGCCAGGAGCACGCCGCGCGTTATCTGTTGTGCGCGACGGGCTGCCTGTCGGCGGTGAACCGCCCCGACATCCCCGGCGTCGACGACTTCGCAGGCGAGGTGTACTTCACGGCCGAGTGGCCAAGCGAGCATCCGGACCTGCGCGGCAAATGGGTGGGCCTGATCGGCACGGGTTCGTCTGGCATTCAAGCGGTTCCGCTCGTCGCCGCCGAGGCCGAGCGGCTGGTGGTGTTCCAGCGCTCGGCGAACTACAGCATCCCGATGCCCAACCGCCCGTGGTCCCCCGAGGAACAGCAACGGATTCGGGAGGAGTATCCGGAGCGCCGCCGGCTTTCGGCCTACGCGTCGGCGGGTACGCCGCACGGCACCTACCACAAGAAGGCGGTCGACACCGAGCCGCAAGAGCGCGTCGAGGCCCTGTGGCGGCGCTGGCGCGAGGGCGGCGTGCTGTTCGCCAAGACCTTCCCCGACCAGAACAGCGACCCGGCGGCCAACGACATCGCAAGGGAATTCGCCGAAGCACGCATCCGGGAGATCGTGCACGATCCCGTCGTCGCCGCCGATCTCATCCCGATCGACCACCCGATCGGGACCAAGCGGATCTGTACCGACGCCGGCTATTACGCGACATTCAACCGCGACAACGTCCGGCTGGTGAACCTGCGCCGCGAGCCCATCGAGTGCATCACCGGTGAGGGCGTGCGAACCAGCGAAGCGACCTACCCGTGCGATGTGCTGGTCTTCGCGACCGGCTTCGACGCGCTGACCGGCGCGCTGACCCGGATCGATCCGAGCGGGCCCGGGGGAGTGCGGCTGCGCGACGTCTGGTCCGACGGCCCGCTGACGTTTCTGGGCCTGATGGTGCCGGGCCTGCCCAACCTGTTCACCATCAGCGGGCCGGGCAGTCCGTCGGTGCTGGCCAACATGGTGCTGCACGCCGAGGTGCAGATCGACTGGGTGATCGAACTGGTGCTGACCGCCCGCCGCCTCGGCCTGAGCGAGGTGGAGCCGCGCCGCGACGCCGCCGAGGCGTGGACCAACCACGTCGCGCGGGCCGCCGACCAGACGCTGTTCCCCAAGGCGGCGTCGTCGTGGTATTTGGGCGCCAACATCGAAGGCAAGAAGCGCGTATTCATGCCCTACGCCGGGGGATTCGGCAACTACCGGCGTCACTGCGACGCGGTGGCCGCGCACAACTACGCCGGGCTGGTGCTGACCACGCGATGACCGAGACCGTGCAGCAGCTGCTGCGCCAGCGCCGCAACGACGACACCGTCGCCGTCGCCCATGACGACCGGACGTGGACCTGGCGGCAACACCTGGCCGAGGCCGAGGCGGAGGCGGCCGCGTTGATCGGCCTCGCCGACCCGGATCGTCCACTGCACGTCGGCGCGCTGCTCACCAACTCGCCGGCGATGTTGCGCGCCATGGCCGCCGCCGCGCTGGGCGGCTACGTGTTGTGCGGGATCAACACCACCCGGCGCGGGGCCGGCCTGCTCGCCGACATCCGCCGATGCGATTGCCAGATCCTGCTGGTGGACGGCGAGCACCTGCCCCTGCTGGACGGCCTGGCGCTCAACGGGATTCAGGTCATCGACGTGGGCTCGACGCGCTACGCCGACGCCGTGGCCGCGGCCCCGCCCCTCGTGCCGCATCGCGAGGTCAGCGCCGCCGACACCCTGATGATGATCTTCACCTCCGGCACCAGCGGCAACCCCAAGGCCGTCCCGTTCGCCCACGGCATGGCGATCATGTGCGGGACCAGCCTGATCTGGCAGTACGACGTCACCGCCGAGGACGTCTGCTATTTAGCCATGCCGCTGTTTCACTCGAACGGGATCGCCGCCGGATGGGCCGTCGCCATCGGCAGCGGCGCCACGATGGTGCCGGCCAAGTTCTCGCCGTCGCGCTTCATCGACGACGTGCGCCGCTACGGCGTGACCTACCTGAACTACGTCGGCAAGCCCCTCGCGCTGATCCTTGCCACTCCCGAGCGCCCCGACGACGCCGACACCTCGCTGCGCGTCGCGTTCGGCAACGAGGCGACCGATCGCGACATCGACGAATTCGCACGGCGTTTCGGGTGCCGAGTCATCGACAGCTTCGGCTCCAGCGAATTCGCGGTGATCGTGGTGCGCGAGGACGGCGCCCCGCCCGGCTCGATCGGCAAGCCCTACCCGGGGGTCGGCATCTACAACCCGCGGACCCTGGCCGAGTGCGCGGTCGCGAGGTTCGACGCGCACGGCGCGCTGACCAACTTCGACGAGGCCGTCGGCGAACTCGTCAACACCCAGGGTGCCGGACCGTTCACCGGCTACTACAACGATCCCGCGGCGACGGCCGAGCGCATCCGGCACGGCATGTACTGGTCGGGCGACCTGGCCTACCGCGACGCCGACGGTTGGATCTATCTGGCCGGCCGCACCGCGGACTGGATGCGGGTGGACGGCGAAAACCTGGCGGCCGCGCCGATCGAGCGAATCCTGGAGCGGCTGCCGCGGGTGGGCCAGGTCGCGGTCTACGCCGTGCCTGACGAACGGGTCGGCGACCAGGTAATGGCGGCCATCGTGCTGCGTGACGAAATCCCGTTGGAGCCGGCCGATTTCGAGAAGTTCCTCGCCGCTCAGCCCGACCTGTCGCCGAAGGCGTGGCCACGCTACGTGCGGATCAACGCGGACCTCCCCGCGACGGCCACCAACAAGATCCTCAAACGGGAGTTGATCGCCGCCGGCGTCACCGCCCAGGGCGGGGTGCTCTGGACGCGTGACGCGCGCGGGACGACCTATCGCGTGACGCCGTGACTCACCCGGCCGGCCGGAGTTGAAACATCCCGGGTCATGTAGGGGAATTCGCTTTCACTTCGGGCGTAGTCTGGCTGAACTGTTCGGTGGCCGCTAAGGCGGGCTTCCACCATTTCGCCAGGGTCAACAATTCGGTGACCTCCTCGTCGAGGGTTGTTGCTCGGGAGCGCAGAATCGTTGCCACGTCGGGGGACCCGGGCGTGGCGCCCGCGGTTTTGGCTCTGGCGGCGTGAGCCAATTGTAAGGCTTGCGCCGCCGCGTCGTGATCGCCGGTTGGCACGGAGTTCGCCCGGTGGAACCGGGCCAGCTCGTGCGGCGCTATGTCCCGGAAATAGGGACGCAGGTGCAGGATGGCGTCGCGGATTTCGATAACGGTTTGGTGTAGCTGCAGGGTGGTTTTTTGAAATCGATGATTGTCGTGGTCGAGGTTGAAACTGCTGTCCGGGACCACCGTTGTCATGCTTGCCCTTAAGGCGGCCAAGTTTTTCCAGGAGCGGCTGGTGGGATCCAGTCCGAGGTAACGCAGCAGTCGCGCTACGAGCGGAACAGCTCCGAAGCCATACACGATCACTGCTATGCAAAAGGCCTCAAAGCCGTGCGACCACAGCCGGAATTTCAGCGTGTCGGTCCAGCCGAGCTGATCGGTCACGGCCGAGACCAGCGCTTCTAGGGGGGCTGCTGCGGTCAGCACACCGGCCAGTAGCCCGCCCACGGCGAGGAACAGGTCACGTTTCCGGGTGCTCTTTCGCAGCTCAGCTGCGAACATCCAAATAGCCCGAGCCGCCAGAAGGAGAATCATGGCCGTATAGAAGCCGCAGGCCAAGACTCCGTCCCAGCCGCCGGCGACTTCAAGGGTTTGACCGGCGACGCGGGCACGGGTGGCCGCGACCAGGTATGCCACGCATAAGATTACCGCGGCCAGGCGGTAATAGCGGTGACCCCGGCGCGTTTCGGCCGGTGAGAGCCGAGTCCACAACATCGTGAAGCCAATGAATTCAGTGGCGGCGAAAATCATTGCCGCGGAAGATAATTGCTGAGCGGTGGTGACGCTCAACAGGGCCCTTTTGGACAGCATGACTTCTACATCGTGCTCACGCAGTAGCTGGATCAGCATGACCCAGGCCATCAGATTGGTGTAGTACCTCTCGTAGAGGTTGGTCCTGCACCAGCGGAAGCGCGCGGCGAGAAGCACCGCCATGGCGATGATCACGGGCCAGGCGATGAAGCCTGGGACGTTGGAGGTCATCGCCGATGGAAGAAGGCGCTACGCATCATCATCGACGAGCGTTCGTTGGCTTCGGCGGCGGCGATCATCAGCAGGGAAGCGAACATTTCGGCATCGCGCTCTTGCTCGCTGCCGCAATTGCTGCGTCCGAGCACCGCGTGCACGGTTTGAGGGTCAATGTCGGGAAGGATCCGGCGGCACAGGTCGTGTTCGCGCCCCTTGTCTGCGCCGAAAGCAGGACTTCGCTCGTGGCCTAGGAGCATGTGCCCGATCTCGTGGCCCACGATCTGGTCGATGTGATAGTCGGTGGTCCCGATCTCGTGCAGGATCAGGTCGTCGTTATCGCGAGCCAGCCACAGTCCGCATGGACTATCGGCCAGAGCGGCGGTGTCGGTCGGGATTAATTTGATTGGGCGGCCGCGCAATTCAGCCAGATTGCGGATGAAGACATCCCTGTCCCAGGGGACCGGGATCGGCTGGCGGCGCGCCAGCGCCAAGATGTCACCATTCGAAAGTGTCATTACGCCTCCGCCTCGCCGCCGCCTGGGTGCGCGATCGGCGGAAGCCGCTCGAGCTCGCGAACGCGGTCAAGAATCAGGGCCACACTGTTGAGCGCCTGCGGAGTGAGGCCGCTCGCACGCATCGCCAAGTCGCGTACGCCGTTGTCACGCAACGCCTGCAAGAGATTGAGTTGGGCGTCGACCTGTGCGTTCGGATCACGATCAACGAGATAGCTGGCCGGTACTCCGAAAAACTCGGCGATGGCGCGCAAATGCTGGACCGTTGGGTTGTCCTTGAGTCCGCTCCTGAGTTGCCAGAGGTACGCCGGGCTGATCGAGACACCGGTTTGGCTGGTGATCGCGGCCGCGGCGGCGGCGTTCGACAGTGGCGGCGTGTCCGGCCGACGCATTACCTCGAAAAGTTTGTCGAGGCGGGCCGCCAGGTCGCCCTTCTCCGCACCCTCGGCTGCGTCCATGTGTACTCCCGTTTAATATGAGCGCCATCGGCGTGTACTCATGTTACTCGCTTAAGCGATGGTACGTCGGGCGATCTCCGGGCGACAACGTTGGAAGGACACTACATGCTGCACCGGATCACGCTGTTGGCGATCGCCGCGCCACGGCAGGTCATCGCCGTTTCCGCGGTGTTCTTTATCGGGGCGGCGGTCTTTGGCATCCCGGTCGTCCAAAGCCTGTCGGTAGGCGGCTTGCGGGATCCGGGCTCGGAGTCGGCCCACGCCAGCGGGGTGTTGGCCGACGAGTTCGGTCAAAGCGACCAGCAGCTCTTGTTTGTGGTGACCGCGCCCGGAGGCGCCCGCAGCGATCAAGCGCGTCGGGTCGGCACCGATATCGTCGACGACCTGCTGCGATCCCCTTACGTGTTCAACGTGTCCTCCCTGTGGACCGCGGCACCACAGACCGCCGCCGGGTTGGTCAGCAAGGACGGCAAGTCCGGCTTGATCGTGGCCAACCTCAAAGGCGGGGAAAACAACGCGCCGAAATACGCCAAGGCGCTGTCCGATCAAATCGGGGGGGACCGCGACGGAGTCGCCGTGCGCACTGGCGGAATGGCGATGGTCTACGCGCAGATTAACGATCAAACCCAGCGCGACCTGGCGTTGATGGAAAGCATCGCACTCCCGTTGAGCTTCGTTGCACTGGTGTGGGTGTTCGGTGGCCTGCTCGCGGCGGCGCTGCCGGTCGCCGTGGGGCTGATCGCCATCGTTGGTTCGATGTCGATACTGCGGCTGCTGACATTCACCACGGACGTCTCGATTTTGGCGCTCAACCTGAGCACCGCGCTGGGCCTGGCGCTGGCCATCGACTACACGCTGTTGATCATCAGCCGCTACCGCGACGAGCTGGCCGAGGCAGCCACTCCCAACGACGCACTGATCCGGACCATGGCCACCGCCGGGCGCACCGTGCTCTTCTCCGCGACCACGGTCGCGCTGTCGATGGCGGTGATGCTCGTATTCCCCATGTACTTCTTGAGATCGTTCGCCTACGCCGGGGTTGCAACCGTCGCATTCGCCGGTATCGCGGCGATCATGGTGACCCCGGCGGCGATTGCCGCACTGGGGCCCCGGCTGGACTCCCTGGATGTTCGTCGTCTGGCACGTCGGGCGCTGCATCGACCTGATCCGCTGCCGAGACGACCAGAACAGCTGTTCTGGTACCGGTCAACCAAGCTGGTGATGCGCCGAGCGATGCCCACCGGTCTGGCCGCGCTCGCCTTGCTGCTGCTGCT
This sequence comes from Mycobacterium sp. 1245805.9, assembly GCF_001672915.1. Taxonomy (GTDB): domain Bacteria; phylum Actinomycetota; class Actinomycetes; order Mycobacteriales; family Mycobacteriaceae; genus Mycobacterium. The sequence goes on from NZ_LZKR01000047.1 coordinate 64,325, forward strand.
GGGATTCCCGTTCCTGCACGTGAACTGGGGCTATTCCGACGACCGCCTGTTGCCGCGATCTGCGTCCGCCCATCAGGTGGGCGACCAGCTCCGCAACGGTTTCGCCAATGATTCCGCGCCGGCGATACAGGTCGTCATCCCCAACGCGCGCGACCTGGCTCCGGCCGACCTTGACGGCTACGCCGCCGACCTGTCTCGGGTGCCCGACGTGTCTGCGGTAGCCGCTCCAGCCGGCACCTTCATCGATGGGCACGAAGTTGGGCCACCGGAGGCCGCGACTGGGATCGCCGGCGGCAGTGCGTTTTTGACCGTCGTCAGCTCCGCGCCGTTGAATTCGTCAGCCTCCGACACCCAACTCGACCGGTTACACAAGATGCCGGGCCCCGGTGGCCGGTCAGTCCAGCTCGCCGGCCTCGCGCAAGCCGACGGCGACAGCGTTGAAGCCATCACCTCGCGCCTGCCGCTGGCGGTCGGATCTATCGTTGTCGTCACCTTCGTACTGCTGTTTTTGCTTACCGGCAGCGTGGTGCTGCCGCTCAAGGCGTTGATCCTCAACGTGTTATCGCTGACGGCGACGTTCGGTGCCCTGGTATGGATATTCCAGGAGGGCCATCTTGACGCCCTGGGGACCACGTCAACCGGAACGTTGATCGCCAACACGGCGGTACTGATGTTCTGCATCGCGTTCGGCCTATCCATGGACTATGAGGTGTTCCTGGTGTCACGGATTCGCGAGTACTGGCTGGCATCGGCCCGGAGCCGCGACGCCAACGACGTAAGCGTGGCGTTGGGCGTGGCCCGTACCGGACGCGTGATCACCGCCGCCGCGCTGGTCATGTCAATCTCGTTTGCCGCGCTGGCCGCCTCGCAGGTGTCGTTCATGAGGATGTTCGGGCTCGGACTGACCCTGGCCGTAATCATGGACGCGACCGTGATCCGCACCGTACTGCTGCCGGTTTTCATGCACGTGCTGGGCAGAGCCAACTGGTGGGCCCCGAAACCGCTAGCCTGGCTGCACAACCGGATCGGCATCCGCGAATCCGCCGGCCGCGCCGGGCACGTGGCGCCTGGCTATGCGGCTGGTTACTTGGCCGAGGATGAATAGCGGGAGCCGGTCGGGGTCGCTATATCGGCTGCAGCAGAATAGATTCCGCGGCCAGAGCGAATTGACTCACCCGGCCTCGGCCGGTGCGGGCGCCTCGCCGAAGCGCGCCAACACCAGCGTTCCGCACACCGCCACAACGAATCCCGCGATCACCAGCCAGCCGAGGCCGTCACGGGCGGAGTCACCCAGCCAGACGACGCCCACGATCGCGGGGGCGATCGTTTCGCCGACGACCATGGCCGCCACCGTCGTCGTCACCGAACCGCGGTGCAAGGCGGAGGTGAGCAGCAGAAATCCGGCGACCCCGCCGCCGGCGCCCGCGTAGAGGGCCGGCTGGGTGTAGAAGGCGGGCTTGCTCGGGTCCACCACGTCCATCAGGCGCACCGCGATCTCGACGACACCGAATCCGCTTCCCGCGCAAAGGCCTAGCGCGAGCCCTCGCGCGCGATCATGCAACCGGCCGGCCGCGGCACCGATCAGGAATATCGCGGCGACCACACCGATCAGGGCCCAGCCGAGTCCGACCGGGGCGTGGCGAAAGTGCCCCGGCCCCGCCGCGCACGCGAGCACGACGAGGCTGACGCAGACCACCGTGACGGCCGCCCATTCCGTTGCGGACAGCCGCGCCGACAGCACCCATGCCGAGACGATCCCGGTGACCGCGATGGACGCGGCCAGCGCCGCGGCCACGACGTAGATCGGCACCAAGCGCAGCGCCATCACCTGAAGCAGGAACCCGAGGACGTCAAGACCGACGCCGGCGATGTAGCGCCACTGCCGAACGGCGCGCATCAGCAGCACCGCGTCGACGCCCGACCTGCTGGCCGGTTCGACCGACCGTGTCGCGACCGCCTGCAATACCGTGGCGGTGCCGTAGCACACCGAGCAACCCAGCGCGAGCAAGAACCCGATGAGCACAGAATGACAATACGAGACGAAGGGATTCTTCGATGATCGGCGTCGAGGGCAAAGTTGTGGCTATCGCTGGTGCGAGCAGCGGGATAGGGGAAGCAACCGCGCGTCTGCTCGCCGAGCGCGGCGCCAGCGTTGTCCTCGGTGCGCGTCGCGTCGAACGCCTCGAGGAGATCGCGCGCGAGATTCGCGAGGGTGGTGGAGCCGTCGTCATTCGCCAGACCGATGTGACGCGCCGCGAGGACCTCGACCAGCTGGTCGCGACGGCGTCCGGCGAATTCGGTTCCCTCGACGTACTGGTGAGCAACGCCGGGATCAGCAAGATCGGGCCGGTGTCGAACCTCGACGTCGATGGGTGGTCGGCGATGATCGACGTCAATCTGCGCGGGGTGCTGCACGGCATCGCCGCGGCGCTACCGGTTTTCCGCCGACAGGGCCGCGGCCACTTCGTGACGACCGTATCCACGGCCGGGCTGAAGATCGTTCCCACCATGGCGGTGTATGCGGCGACGAAGAATGCCGTTCGCACCGTCATGGAAGGCCTGCGCCAAGAGTCGACCGATGGCGTCATCCGAACCACTTCGATATCACCGGGATTCGTTGACACCGAGCTCGACGGTTCGATCGACGATGCGGCTCTGCGTGACCAGATCCGGCTCACCATGAGTGACTTCGGTTTGCCGCCGGCGGCGGTGGCGCGCGCTGTTGCATTCGCGATCGAACAACCCCACGACGTCGAGATTGGTGAGATCGCTATCCGCCCCACCGTCCAGGGTTAGCGGCGCCAAGCACCCTCACATCTGCGAGATGATGTGGGCGCGCTTCGCGTTGTACTCCGCGTCGGAGATGGCCCCGGCGGCGCGCAGCGCCTCCAGTTCTCTGAACCGCTCGGAAACCGGCACCGGCGGTTGCGGATACGACAGCGGACGCGGGGGCTGCCTGGTGTCCCTGACGCCCCATCCCGAGCCGAGGTTGATGAGCCGGAGCGCGAAGAGCACACCGCCCGCGGTGATCGGCAGCCCGAGATAGAGCATCCGGCCCAGCGGCAGCCCCGCGCGGCTCAGAGCGAAGTATCGCGCGAGCAGCAGCAGGGCGATGAGCGCGCCGGACAACGGGACTGCGGTCTTGGTCTTCATGCGGCAAGTGGAAACCGGGCGGGTAGCTACCGATCCCAACTGCGGCACAGATAGTGCAACACCAGGGCGGTGACGACCCCGTAGCCGAAGTGCGGAATCAAATCGCTGAGCCACCCGACGACGCCCCACGTTCGCGGGTCGGTCACGCCGAGCACGGTCATCGGCCCGTTGGTGCCGATGAGCGCGATCGCCGTCGCGACCAGCGTGGCGACCAAGAGGCCCGGGCGCCAGCCCAGCGCGTAGGCCAGCCCGAGGACCAGGCCCATCCCGATCCCCGCGGCATACCCGGTCAGCGCACCCAGGCCGAGCAGCCTGTTGGCCAGGACGTCACCGGATCCCGGCACCCTCAGGCCGAACAGTTTCGCCATCGCCTCGACGGTCCGTTCGGGCGTCGAGCTCGTCGCCCGGCCGCGCACCGCGATGTCCAGATAGGTGATCACGTTGAGCGCGGTGGTACCGGCGGCGCCCGCGGCGGCGCCGCTCAGCAGCCCCGGCCAAAGCCGGACAATCCGGGTGGTCCGCACCGGTGACTGCCTCCTCTCTGGCAGCTTGCGTCGAGTTTGACTAAAGCACCCTGTGTGGCGGTGCGCATCCTGCCAGCGGGAATTACAGTTGGTGCTCATGACGAATCGCAAAGCCACGCGGGCGGCGGCGGTGTTCGGCGGCGCCGCGTTGGTCCTTGCGGTCGGGTTGGGCGCTGGCGGCCCGCGGCCCGGTGCCGGCGCGCCACTGAACGTCGCAACGAGCTCTTCGTCGGGGACGGCCGCAACCGGCGGCGACGGTGGCGGCGCCATCGACGTGCAGCCCGTCGGTGGGAGCCCCTGCATCGTCGGCCTCAACTGTGGCTGCATTCCGCGGGTCACCTGCCCTACCCCGCACCCTCGTCCGGGCACCGCGGGTTCCAACCAACACAATCCTCCGGCCCCGCAAAATCCGTAGCGGCCGGGCTTCCTGACCAGAACGCGAGCGGCTTTCCTATCATCTCGGAATGAGCGCAGGTGGGCTGGATACCGTGGGCTCGCCGGCATTCACCGACGAGGACGCGGCCCTGTTTCGCGCCGCCGGTTGGTGGTCCGATTCGACGCTGTCGGACGCGGTGCGGCGGAACGCCCATTCGTCACCGGGCCGGTCCGCCTACGTCGACCATCCCGGGACGTCGCTCGATTGGCGCGAATTCGACCGTGCCGCAACGGAATTGGCCCGACGACTGGCGGGCCTTGGGGTGGCCCGCGGTGATCGGGTAGCGGTGTGGCACGGCGACTCCGCCGCCATCCACGTGCTGTTCGTCGCGATCGAACGGTGCGGCGCCGTCGTTGTCGGCATCGGCGCGCGAGCCGGGACCCGCGAGGTCGCCGCGATACTGCGCAATGCGCGGCCAAAGATCCTGGTCAGCGATCCCCAGCGGGCCGACGCCGCGGCGGCCGTGGCTGGCGAATCCGCGCTGGTCGTGGACGGTGATCCGGGTGAGCTGCGGCTGAACGTCGACGCGCAGCCCAGGGCGGTGGGCGCGGAGGCACAACTGGGCCCCGACGACGTCTTCCTGATCAACTCCACCTCGGGGACCACCGGCCTGCCCAAATGCGTCGTGCACACCCAAAACCGTTGGCATTACTTTCACCAGAAGGCCGTCGCCAACGGGTTGCTGACGCCGGACGACGTCTTCTTGCCGGTGATACCGACGCCCTTCGGGTTCGGAATATGGACCAGCCACACCACGCCGATCTACCTCGGCGCCACCGCGGTGATCCTGCCGCGGTTCACCGCGCCCGCGGCGTGTGAGGCGATCGCCCGCCACCGGGTCACCGTGCTGTGTTGTGTCAGCACGCAACTGACGATGCTGATGGCGGACCCGGCGTGCCGCGCGCACGACCTGGGTTCGCTGCGCGTCGTTTTCGCGGGCGGCGAGGCGCTGCCGTACCGGCCCGCCGCGGAGTTCGAGGAGCTGACCGGCGCGAAGATCCTGCAGTTTTACGGCTCGAACGAAACCGGGTTGCTGAGCGCGACCACGGTCGACGACCCCCGCGAACGCCGGCTCCGCACGGGCGGCCGGATCGTCCCGGAGATGGCGGTTCGGCTCTTCGACGGTGATCGGGACGTCACCGCGACGGGCCGCGGTCAGCCCGCGTGCCGGGGCCCGGCGACGAGCCTCGGGTACCTGGGCGGGACCGACCACGACAAGTTGTTCACCGCCGACGGGTGGATGCGCATGGGCGACATCTGCGAGATCGACGCGGAAGGCTACCTGAGCGTCACCGGCCGGACCTCCGATTTCATCGTCCGCGGCGGCAAGAACATCAGCGCCAGCCAGGTCGAGGACGCCGCCGCCACCCACCCCGCCATCGCGGTCGCGGCGGCCGTCGCGATGCCCGATCCGGTGTTCGGTGAAAAGGTTTGCCTCTACGCCGAACTCGTCGACTCGCGGGCCGTCGATCTGCCGGAGCTCGTCGAGCACCTGTTGGCGTTGGGCGTGTCCAAGGAGCTGCTGCCCGAACGGCTCATCGTGGTCGACGAGCTGCCCCGATCGTCCGGCGGCAAGATTGCCAAAGGCCAGCTCCGCGAGGATATTCGAATCAGGACGGAGGCGGATCATGAACGCTCCTAACGCACGTCGAGGCGGCGTCGAGGTGTGGGCGCCATCGGTTGTGCCCCCGATCGGCGTCGACCTGTCCAACGAGCAGGCGCTCGCCGTGGCCTTCCGCCACCTCGCCGGCATCGGCTTCGCGGAAAACATGGCCGGACACATCACCTGGCAGCTCGACGGCCAGACGGACATGTTCGTCAACCCGTGGGGGCTGTGGTGGCAGGAGCTGACCGCCTCGGACATCTGCGTGGTGGACAGCGAGGCGCGGGTGGTCCGCGGTCGATGGGATGTCACCCCGGCCATCCACATCCACACCGAACTGCACCGCGTGCGCGACGACGCCCGGGTCGTGATCCACAACCATCCCTATTACGTGTGTGTGCTCGCCGCGTTGGGCAGGCTTCCCGAACTCGTCCACCAAACCGGTTCGCTCTACCTCGACGACCTGTGCCTGGTCGACACGTACGACGGGGAAGTTGACAGCCCGGCGCGCGCCGCGGATCTCGCCGCGCGCATCGGGGGCGCCAACCTCACGATCCTGGCCAACCACGGCGTCATCGCAACGGGTCGCAACCTGCCGGAAGCCGTCTACCGGGCGGCATCGATCGAACGGGTTTGCAAGCTGGCCTACGACGTCATGCTCACCGGCCAGGAACCGGTGAAGATGAACTGGTCGGACATGGCCGGCATGCAACGGTCGCTGATCGAACGCGCCGCCGACGTGTACTGGGCGGGCGCGGCCCGCATGACCATCAAGGCCGATCCCGATGTCCTCGATTGAGTGGTGCGAAACGTGGGCGTTGCGTGTGCCCCCAGGGCGCGTCGCGGCCCGGATTCCCGCCCTGGGCGCACAGTCAAAGCCGTCAGCGCACACTCAACCGCCCTGCCCCGCAAGGAGACTGACGAGTGAAATCGATCGATGAGCTGGCTGGCGACCTGAAATTCACCACCGCCAAGACCGGCGACGACCGCTCGGTCACCTTCCTGCCCGACCCGCCCCGCGCGCCACGGCGCTACACGGTGATCTCGGCGGACGACCACATCGTCGAGCCGCCCGATACCTTCACCGGACGCATGCCGAGCAAGTTCGCCGATCGCGCGCCAAAGGTCGTCGAGACCGGCAGCGGGGGACAGACCTGGGTCTACGACGGACGGGAACTGCCCAACGTCGGATTCAACGCCGTCGTCGGGCGACCGGTGGCGGAGTACGGCTTCGAGCCGGTGCGGTTCGACGAGATGCGCAGGGGCGCATGGGATATCCACGCGCGTGTCAAGGACATGGACCTCAACGGCATCTACGCCTCGCTGAACTTTCCCTCGTTCCTGCCGGGGTTCGCCGGCCAGCGACTGCAGCAGGTCACCAAGGATCGCGACCTGGCGCTGGCGTCGGTGCGGGCATGGAACGACTGGCACCTCGAGGTCTGGGCGGGCTCGTATCCCGAACGCATCATCCCGTGCCAGCTGCCGTGGCTGCTGGACCCCGAGCTCGGCGCGAAGATGATCTACGAGAACGCCGAACGCGGCTTTCACGCCGTCACTTTCAGCGAGAACCCGGCGATGCTCGGGTTGCCGAGCATCCACTCGGGCCACTGGGACCCGATGATGGCGGCCTGCGCCGAGACGGACACCGTCGTGAACCTGCACATCGGGTCGTCCGGATCCGCACCGTCCACCACCGACGACGCGCCGCCGGACGTCCAGGGCGTGCTGTTCTTCGCCTACGCCATCTCCGCGGCGGTCGACTGGTTGTACTCGGGCCTGCCCAGCAGATTCCCGAACCTGAAGATCTGCCTGTCGGAGGGCGGGATCGGCTGGGTCGCGGGGCTGCTGGACCGCCTCGACCACATGCTCAGCTACCACGCGATGTACGGGACCTGGCAGGCCCTCGGCGAAAGCCTCACTCCTGCAGAGGTTTTGACCCGCAATTTCTGGTTCTGCGCGGTGGAGGACAAGTCGTCGTTCGTGCAGCGCGACCGGATCGGCGTGGACAACATCATGCTGGAAGCCGATTACCCGCACTGCGACTCGACCTGGCCGCACACCCAGGAGACGATCCACGAACAGATCGGCGACCTACCGCCCGACGTGATCCGAAAGTTCAGCTGGGAGAACGCGTCCCGGCTGTACCAGCATCCGGTTCCGGTCGAGGTGCAGCGCAATCCCGATGCGTTCTAGGCGTTGTCGCGCCGCAGCTCGTGGGGGCACGGACAGTCGGTGCCGTCGGCCACCGGATGCCGGTGCGACGCGGCCACCGGCGACGACACCGACGCCAGCGAGACGTCTTTCGGGCACGACGGCGCCGCGATCCAATTCATGAACTGCCAGATGGCGGCGACGAACGCGATGAGCAGGAGCGCCGTCGCGATCGCGTGCAACACCAGGTAGTAGCAGTATCCCGACGGGGATTGCGGCGAACCATCGCCAGCGGCAACCGTTTTGAACGTCGCTATTCCCATCTAGACAGCCCTCCTCTTCGACCCCAACGGCGTCGACCCCGACAACGTCTGCTCGATAGTCCTTCGGAGCGGAGACCCGATCGGACGGCGACACGCCGCACCGACTGAACACAATGCGCAAAAGCTCTGGTCGCGGCGGCCTCCGGCGCGCGTTTTGAACCGCCGGGCTCTGGGTAGCCGACCGGGGACGTCGGGTCGTCGCGTTCAGCGCCCGGTCGTCAAATAAGCAGTGGGGATTGGCAGGCGAATGAACACCCTCGCGTTGCTGGCCGGGCGCTACGAGGTGCGCGGCCGGCTTGGCCTGGGCGGGATGGCCGAAGTTCGCGACGGCTGGGACACCCGGCTGAACCGGCCCGTCGCCATCAAGCTGCTGCACCCTGTATTCAACGCGCAGCCGGACATTCGGAACCGATTCGACGCGGAAGCGCGCGCGGCCGCGGCGCTGAACCATCCGAACATCGTCGCGGTCCACGACAGCGGCGAGCACGACGGCATCCCTTTCATCGTGATGGAACGGTTGCCCGGCAGTTCGCTGGCCGACCAGATCGCCCGCGGCCCCCTTCCGGTCCCGCACGTCCGGGCCACCCTCGACAACGTTCTCGCCGCGCTGACGGCCGCGCACCGCGCGGCGATCCTGCATCGGGACATCAAGCCGGGAAACATCCTGGTCGGTGCCGACGGCGAGGCCATGAAGGTCGCCGACTTCGGGATCGCGAAGACCCACGAGGCGGTCGCCCACACAATGACGGGCCAGGTCTTCGGCACCATCGCCTACCTGAGCCCGCAGCGGCTTGCGGGAGCGCCCGCAACCGTGGCCGACGACCTGTATGCCGTCGGGGTGGTCGGCTATGAAGCACTCGCGGGGCATCGCCCCTTCCCGCAGGAGAACATGGGCGCCCTGGCCCGCGCTATCTTGCATGACCGGCCGCCGCCGCTGGCGCTGCTGCGACCCGACGTCGATCCCGCCCTGCTCACCGCCATCGAACGCGCGATGGCGCCGGATCCCAGGCAACGGTTCGTCGACGCCGCGCAGATGCGGGCCGTCCTGCACGATCCCCGGCCGGCCATGGTGACCGGGATGCCCGTCGCGGCGCCGCCGCGCCGGCCGACCAAGGTGCTCGAGCTGCCCATGTCGGCGCGGAATCCTCGACCGGCGGGCCGGACCAAGAAGCTGCTCGCCGCCGGGGCCGTCCTGGCGGCCATGCTCGTCGTCCCGTTCGCGATCGCATCCGACCCGGAGCCCTCGAACGCGCCCGCCAAACCGGTGACCACGAGCGCTCCGTCGCCGGTGCCGGAGCCGGTGAGCAATCCGGTGCCGCCACCCCCTCCCACCGAACAACCAC
>NZ_LZKR01000048.1 GCF_001672915.1 Mycobacterium sp. 1245805.9
TTGCCGCCGTTGCCCGCGCTTCCACCGACACCCACGGCCCCGGCCGCGGTGCCGGCGAGGGCGTTGCCGCCGGCCCCGCCGTTGCCGCCGTGGCCCCACAGGCCCGCGGACCCACCGTTGCCCCCGTTTTGCCCCGTCGCACCGGCAGCGCCGTTGCCGCCGTTGCCGAACAAGATGCCGCCATCCCCGCCGTTGCCCCCCGGCGTTGTGGCGTTGGCACCGTTGCCGATCAGCGGGCGACCCACAAGGAGCTCGGTGGGCGCATTGATCGCGCCCAACACGTCTTGCTCGACGGTTTGTAACGGCGAGGCGTTGGCCGCCTCGGTCAGCGAATACGCGGCCCCCGCACCGCTCAAGGTGCGCACAAACTCGCCATGAAGCGCGGCCGCGCGCGCACTCAACGACTGATAGGCCCGGGCGTAGCCGGAAAACACCGATGCGATCGCCCCCGACACCTCGTCACCCCCGGCGGCCGCCACGCCGGTGGTCGGCGCCACGGCCGCCCCGTTCGCGGCGGTCACCGCAGAGCCGATGTTGGCCAGATCCGTTGCCGCCGAGGCCAAAAACTCGGGGGCCGCCACCACATACGACATCGCTATCCTCCCGCCACATGATTGGCGTATCGACGAATCGAACGAGCTTGAGGGCTCAAAATGATTACGCCGGTGCCGACCGAATAGTTCAGGGGTCCGGCAAGCCTCAGGGTCAGGATCGCCTCCCGTCGGGCAGGTGGCACCAACTGCCTGAATTGCGCTCGACGCGGCTTTTCTCCCCGGCGCGTTTTCGGGATGGGACCATTTGCTGATGAACCGGGACGACCCCGAGGGCGGCCCTGGCGATCTGGATCATCCGGTTGCCGGGCACGAACGCGCTGCGCCTGTGCCATCGGCTCGGTCCAGACGCAAGCTGTGGATATCCGGCGGCATCTTTGCCGCAACCGTGGTCATCGCGGTCAGCGTGGTCAGCTTTCGTGCGCTCCTGCACTACGCGCACAGCTGGCATCGGAATGAGGAGCAGGAACAGCAGCTTGCGCTTGCCGTTTCTCCGCCCGTTCACGACCCCCGCGGTGTGGCGGTCGATGCCGCCGGCAACGTGTACGTGGCCGACTCGAGCACCAATCGGGTACTGAAAGTGGCGATCGGCTCGAACACCCCGACAATGCTGCCGTTCACTGGCCTCAAGCTGTCCACCGGCGTCGTGAACAATTCCATCGCCGGTGTGGCGGTGGATGCCCCAGGCAACGTCTACGTCGTCGACTCCGGCAACAACCGGGTGCTGAAGCTGGCGGACGCGTCGAGCACGCCAACCGTGCTGCCGTTCACCGGCCTCGACAGGCCCTCGGGTGTGGCACTGGACACCGCCGGCAACGTCTATCTCGCCGATTCTGGCAACGATCGGGTGGTCAAGCTGGTGGCCGGGTCGAGCACCCAAACCGTACTGCCAACAACCCGCGGCGCCATTCCCGATGCTGTGGCGGTGGACAGCGCCGGCACCGTCTACGCCAGCGTCTACAAATACTGCGGACTGCACGCGACCTGTCATTTCCTGTTGAAACTGGCGGCCGGCTCGGACAACTGGGCCGAGCTGACGTCCGCTGGCGTGGAACAGCACGTGGCGGTGGACACCGCTGGCAACCTCTACGTAGTCACCATGGGCGAAGCCGGTGGCGTGATGAAGTTGGCGCCTGGGTCGAGCAGCTGGACCAAACTGCCCGGAGTGTCCGGCTTCAGAGCGCCCGGGGGGTTAGCGGTGGACACCCGCGGAAACGTGTACGTCACCGACAACCAGACGCCAGGAGAGGGCGCCACCAGTCGCGGCCTGATCGTGAAGCTGCCGACGGGCTGACGTGTTCGCCGCGGAACACCTCGGGTGACGGCGAGCGATCCGCTGCGCCATCGAGTGGCGCCTCGACGCAGTCGCCCCGCCGCGTAAATGGTTGACCGGCCGTCAAAATGGTGGCTGCTGGTCGTCGTCGGTGTAGCTCCAGGTTTCGGTTTGGTGGCGAGGCGGGTGGCGCGCTCCTGGGCGGTTCGGCGCCGTTTTGGGCATCATCGCGGCGCGCTCGGCGCACCGCTCGGGTGCCATTGACCCCCATGCGTGAGGGCCCGGCCGCTACTCGGTGGTCAGCGCATCAGACGACTTGTGTGCCGTCGTAACTGCGTGCTGTAGGGGCCCTTTCAATCGGGCGACCCTGAGCAGCTGCATGGTGAGGTTTGTGGCTCCCAACATTGGGAGCACGCCGATGAATGTTCGAATCGAAGGGGTGCCGCCGTGTAGCTGTTGTAGGCAGCCGAACACGTAGAAGCATCCCATTGCGAAGAGAATGACGGGTATCGAGTAGGCGAGCGGTGAGCGGCAATCGGAGACGATTTCCCGCGCATAGTCGATCTCGTCCTGCGACATGGATTGGCGCTTACGGAGTTTGGCTAGGACCGCTTTGTGGGCGCCTACTGTTTCGCCCAACGCTGCGGGCTTTCGATCTTCCAACCGCCTGATGAACAGGAATGCGCACGCGACGAATGTAAGTCCCAGCGACGCAACAACTATCGTGAGCAAGGTATACAAACCAAAGGCCATCGTTTGCACCCTTATCTTTTCGCGGTGACCGTGTCATCGCTGCTCACCGCCGGGTCTCCGTCTTCCCAGAGCAGCAGCTGACGGACCGCGGGGCGCGGGCCGTAGGGTCGCAGCATGGTGCTGGCGGGGCGCGGGCGCACCCGCAATGGCCACCAGAACCAGCGCCCGAGCAGCGCGGCGATCGATGGCGTCATGAACGCGCGCACGATCAGGGTGTCGAACAGCAAACCCAGCGCGATGGTGGTCCCGATCTGGCCGAGCACCAGTAGGTCGGCGAACGCGAAGGAGGCCATGGTGGCCGCGAAAACCAGGCCGGCGGAGGTGACCACCGATCCGCTGCCGGCGATGGCGCGGATGATGCCGGTGTTGATTCCCGCGTGGATTTCCTCTTTGAACCGGGAGATGAGCAACAGGTTGTAGTCCGAGCCCACCGCCAACAGCAGGATGACGGCCAGCGCCAGCACGATCCAGTACAACTGGATGCCGAGGATGTCCTGCCAGAGCAGCACCGATAAGCCGAACGAGGCGCCCAGCGACAGGGCGACCGTACCCACGATGACGATCGCGGCGAGCAGGCTTCGGGTGATGAACAACATGATCATGAAAATCAGGCTCATCGCCGCCAGTGCCGCGATCATCAGGTCGTAGGTCGCGCCTTCTTGGATGTCCTTGTAGGTGGCGGCGGTGCCGGAGAGGTAGACGTGCGAGCCGGCCAGGATGGTGCCCTTCACCGCGTCTTTGGCCGCGTTTCTGATCGAGTCGATGCTGGCGATGCCCCGGGGGGTGGCGGGATCGCCTTCGTGGGTGATGATCATTTGGATGGCTTTGCCGTCCGGGGAGAAGAACAGTTTCAGGCCCCTTTGGAACTCGGGGTTGGTGAAGGCCTCCGGCGGCAGGTAGAACGAATCGTCGATCTTTGCGGCGTCGTAGGCCTGACCGAGCGCGGTCGCGGTGTCGGTGTTGGCCCGCGTTTGGGCGTTGATCCCTGAGTTGGTGGCGTAGTTGGACAGCGTCAGCCTGAGGTTTTTTTCTTGGTCGGCGATCTGGGGCGGCAGCAGCGTCACGAGTTTTTGTTGGCCCGCATCCAGCTTGTCCAGACTCGCTGTGAGCGTGGTGAATTGTTCGCTGAGCTGGTCGATCCCGTCGATGGCGTCGAAGACACTTCTGAGCGCAGAGCAGACCGGGATGTCGTAGCAGTGCCTTTCCCAATAGAAATAGCTGCGAACGGGGCGCAAGAAGTCGTCGAAATCGGCGATCTCGTCGCGCAGTTGATTGATGACTGCGATGGTGGCGTGGAAGCTTCGGGTCTCATCGTTGGTCGAGGCGGCAAGGTCCTTCTGGAGTGTGTACTGCTGATTCAAAATGCTGACAGTGTGCCTTATCTGGTCGGCCTGCTTGAGCAGGTCGTCTGCTCGGTCTTTTTGGTATTGCAGATTCTCGATGTTTCCGACGTTTCCGGCACTGATCTGAAACGGTATGGAGCTGTGCACGATTGGGGTGCCCTGCGGTCTGGTGAGCCCCTGTACCTTCTGGATGCCGGGCAGGTGGAAGATGGCTTTGGCGATCCGTTCGATGACGAGCATGTCGGCCGGGTTGCGCATATCGTGGTCGGCCTCGACCATAAGCAATTCGGGATTGAGTCGGGCCTCGCCGAAATGCCGCTCGGCGGCGGCGTAGCCGAGATTGGCCGGCGAATCGGCGGGCATGTACGTGCGGGCGTCGTAGCTCGTCGTGTATCCCGGTAGGGCCAGCAGACCAATGAGCGCCACAGCGAGCGTCGCGGTGAGGATGGGACCGGGCCAGCGGACGATGGCGGTGCCGATGCGTCGCCAGCCCCGAGTGCGCATCGCGCGTTTGGGGTCGAACAGAGCGAAATGGCGGCCTATGGCCAGCACAGCGGGGGCCAGGGTCAGCGCGGCTGCCAGCGCGACCAGGACGCCGGTTGCGGCAGGAATGGCCATGGTTTGGAAGTAGGGAAGCCTGGTGAAATGCAGACAGAACACCGCACCGACGACTGTCAGGCCCGAGCCCGCGATGACGTGCGCGGTGCTGCGGTACATCGTGTAGAAGGCTTCCCGACGATCTTGGCCGACATGGCGCGCTTCGTGATACCGGCCAAGGATAAAGATCGCGTAGTCCGTTCCGGCCGCGATCACCAGCAAGGTCAGCAGGTTCGTCGAGTATGTCGAGAGCCCGATGATTCCGGAATTCGCAAGCAGGGCAACCACTCCGCGGGACGCGGTCAACTCGATCATCACCGTGAACAGCACGAGGATCGCCGTGACCAGGGAACGGTAGACCCAAAACAACATGACCACGATCACCGCGATGGTGATCAACGTGACCGTCAATGTCCCTTTGCTGCCCACCTCGAACTGATCGGTGACCAGCGGCGCGGCGCCCGTGACGTACACCTTGACCCCGGGCGGCGGCGACGAGTGAGCGACGATGTCGCGCACCGAATCCACGGACTGGTTGGCTAGCGACTGTCCCTGATTACCGGCGAGGTTCACCTGCACGAGGGCGGCCTTGCCGTCGTCGCTCTGGGAGCCCGCAGCGGTCAGCGGATCCCCCCAGAAGTCCTGGATGTGCTGAACGTGCTTTGTGTCCTGCGCGAGGTTCTTGATCAGGCCGTGGTAGTAGTGGTGCGCGTCGGCCCCGAGTGGCTGATCGCCTTCCAACACGATCATGGCGGCGCTGTCGGAATCGAACTGCTTGAACACCTTGCCGATGCGTTTACTGGCCAGCAGCGCCGGCGCGTCCTGGGGGCTCTGCGAGACGTTGTGCGCTTGAGCAACCTTTTCCAGTTGCGGCACATAGACGTTGGTGACTACCGCCACGGCGAGCCAAAAAGCCGCGATCGGCACGGAGAACCGCAAGAGCATCCGCGGTACCGAACGCCGCGGCTCACCACGGTCGCTCATGCCGACTTCACCAGGCAGAACGTGTAGGCGTTCACGGTGTTGACGATCCTTTCGTCTTTGACTTCGCCGTCCACGATGATGCGGCACCCCAGCGAGTCGCTATTGCCTTGCGCCACAAGGTTGGTGAAGGCCCCGGGCTGCGTGGTCACCATCTGCAACGACCACGGCAGCGGCGCATTTGTCACCTTCTGCGGTTGGACGTTGATGTCGAGATAGTTGATGGTGGCCACCGTCCCGGGATCACCGAACACCTGCAAGGTGATGTGCTTTGGGTCGTAGTTGACGTCGTTGCCGATGGGACCGGGGGTCGACGTGTCGTTGTCCGAGCCGAAGATCCGATGCAGTCGAAAGACCCCCGATCCCGCGGCGGCGACCACAATGAGCGCGACCAGAACGACCCAGGACCGTTGGAGGCGGCGGCCGATCGAAAGCCTCTTCATTGGATCCCGTTTCGTTTCGGTTGCGCGGTGGGCAACACGCGGTCCAGCAGCGTGCGATCATGTTAGCGTAATTGGTACACAATGTAATTGTGGTTTGTATCTGATTCCAAGGAGCTTATCGCATGATCGCCGCGTCATCTAGGCTTGACGGCCGCCCTGATGTTGAGAAACTCCCGGTTGCCGAGGAACTCGTGCAAGCCGCACTGCGGGCCGCCGAGGAGCGGGGCATGGACGTAGCCGACGTGCCGGTGCTGGCGATCGCGCGTGCGGCCGGCATCTCGCGTAGCACTCTCCTGCGCCGCCTTGGCGGCACTCGGGCCGCGTTGGACGAGGCTGTCCGCGCCGCCGGGGTGGATCCGGGTGGACAGGTGCCGGTCCGGGCTCGGGCATTGACTGCGGCGGCCGCGTTGATCAGCGAATCCGGTCTAGCTGCGGCAACTTTGGAGGCGATCGCCACGCGTACCGACTGTGCGGTGCACAGCCTCTACATGGCCTTCGGCAGCCGCGATGAACTGCTGCGGCTCGTGTTCGAACACTACAGCCCCATCCCCGATTTCGAGGATGCCCTCGACGCCGCCACCGACGACCTGACCGCTACAGTGCGGGCCCTCTATCGGGCGCTGGCGGCCGCGCTGGGCCGCGAACCCCGGGTAGCACCGGCAATCCTGGCCGAAGTGTTCGCCCGTCCCACCAGCCCGACCGTGCAGACGCTGGCCCAACACGCCGTCCCCCGCATGCTGGGGTCGCTTGGCGCATGGCTCGACACGCAGGTACGACGAGGTCGGATACGTGATCTGCCCACGCCGTTGCTCATTCAGCAACTGACGGGCCCGATGCTGCTGCACATGCTGACCCGACCCGCCCTGAGCACGGTCGCAGTGGTCGAGCTGCCCGACCTGGACACCACGTGCACGGAGCTCGCGGCAAACTTCGTGCGCGCCGTCGGTCTCGAGTGAGCCGGAGGGTCGCAGGGGCCGACGATCCGGCCGGCGGTCAGTCGTTGTGCTGTTCTGGCGCCTACGGCCCCGGTCGCCGGCTGACGAACTCGCGCCGCACACCGGAGCGCGGGTCGTCGAATTCGATGCGCTGCGCCAGCAACCGCAGCGGCGTGCTGAAGTCATCGGGGGCGACGTCAACAATGTTGGGGTACAAGGGATCACCCTCGATCGGCACGCCCAGCGAGGCCATGTGCACCCGCAGCTGATGCGTGCGCCCGGTGCGCGGCGTCAGCCGATACACGCCGTCGCCCACCAGCTCTACCAACGTCTCCGCGTTCGGCACACCGGGCTCGCAGAACGCCTGCAAAACCCCGCGCCGCTTGACAATTCGGCTGCGCACCACCCGCGGCAGCACCAAAGACGGGTCGACGGCCGCGCGCGCCAAATAAACCTTGCTGACCAAGCCTCGGGAAAACAGAGTCTGGTAGGCGCCGCGCACCTCGCGCCGGGTCGTGAACAGCAGCACGCCGGCCGTGAGCCGGTCGAGCCGGTGCGCCGGGCTCAGCTCGGGCAACCCGAGTTCGCGGCGCAGCCGCACCAGCGCGGTCTGCGCGACGTGGCGGCCCCTGGGCATGGTGGCCAAGAAGTGCGGCTTGTCAACGACGACGATGTCGTCGTCTTGGTGCAGCACCGGGATCTCGAAGGGCACCGGCACCTCGTCGCGCAGCTCGCGATACAGGTAGACGAAGGAACCCGCCGGCAGCACGGTCGTCTCGTCAACCGGGGCGCCGTCGGCGTCGACGACCTCGCTCGCCGGCCCACCGAACCGGGCGGTCAGCTCGGCCAGCACCGGACCGCCCCGCAGCCGCACCCGCGCCGGGCCGAGCCCGTCGCGCACGGGGAGGGGCGCCGGCCTCAACTCGGCCTCACTGGGGACTCAACTGAGCGGCACCGGCTCGAGGATCTCGGCGCGCGCCTCGGGCGCGCTGGCCCGCAGCTCGTCCGCCGACACGTCGTCGGGCTGGGCCTGCGACAGGATTTCGGCCTCCACCCGCGCGGTGTAGTTGGCGACCTCGCGGTCGACGTCGGCGGCGGACCACCCCAGCACCGGCGCCACCACGTCGGCCACCTCGCGAGCACAGTCGACGCCGCGGTGCGAGTACTCGATGGAGATGCGCATCCGGCGGGCCAGGATGTCCTCCAGGTGCAGGGCCCCCTCGGCGGTGACGGCGTAGAGCGCCTCGACCCGCAGGTAGCCGGGCGCCTCCTTGATCGGGCTGAGCAGGTCGGGGGTCTCGGCCGCCAGCTCCAGAACCTCGCCGATCAGGGAGCCGTAGCGGTCCAGCAGGTGGCGCACCCGGTACGGGTGCAGTCCCTTCAGCGTCCCGACGTGTTCGACCTGGTTGACCAGCGCGAAGTACCCGTCGGCGCCCAGCAGGCTCACCTTCTCGGTGATCGACGGCGCCACCCGGGCCGGAATGAACTGGGCGGCGGCGTCGATCGCGTCGGCGGCCATCACCCGGTAGGTGGTGTACTTGCCGCCGGCGATTGCGACCAGCCCGGGCGCCGGCACCGCCACCGCGTGCTCGCGGGACAGCTTGGACGTCTCCTCGCTCTCCCCGGCCAGCAACGGCCGCAGCCCGGCGTACACGCCGTCGATGTCGGCGTGCGTCAGCGGCGTGGCGAGCACGGTGTTGACGGTCCCGAGGATGTAGTCGATGTCGGCCTTGGTGGCCGCGGGGTGGGCGAGGTCGAGATTCCAGTCGGTGTCGGTGGTTCCGATGATCCAGTGGCTGCCCCACGGTATGACGAACATCACCGACTTTTCGGTGCGCAGGATGATCGCGACGTCGCTGACGATCCGGTCGCGCGGCACCACGACGTGCACGCCCTTGGACGCGCGGACCTGAAAACGCCCGCGCTGCTTGGACAGCGCCTGAATCTCGTCGGTCCACACCCCGGTGGCGTTGACGACGACGTGGCCGCGCACCTCGGTGATCGCGCCGTCCTCGGAGTCGCGCACCCGCACGCCGGTCACCCGATCGCCCTCGCGCAGCAGCGCGACCACCTGGCTGGAGGACCGCACCACCGCGCCGTAGTGCGCCGCGGTGCGCGCGACCGTCATGGTGTGGCGGGCGTCGTCGACGACGGTGTCGTAGTAGCGGATCCCGCCGACGAGCGACGTGCGCTTGAGGCCCGGGCTCAGCCGCAACGCGCCGGCGCGGGTCAAATGCTTTTGCGCCGGAACGGATTTCGCGCCGCCCAGGCGATCGTAGAGGAAGATGCCGGCGGCGGTGTAGGGGCGTTCCCAGACCCGATGGGTCAGCGGGAACAGGAAGGGCATCGGCTTGACCAGGTGCGGCGCCAGCTTGGTAAGCGACAGCTCGCGCTCGTACAGCGCCTCGCGAACCAGGCCGAACTCCAGCTGCTCGAGGTAGCGCAGCCCGCCGTGGAACATCTTCGACGACCGGCTCGACGTGCCCGAGGCGAAATCGCGCGCCTCGACCAGCGCCACCTTGAGCCCGCGCGTCGCGGCGTCCAGCGCAGACCCCGAGCCCACCACGCCGCCGCCGATGACCACCACGTCGAACTGCTCGGCGCCCAGCCGCTCCCAGGCCAGCGTGCGTTGCTGCGGTCCCAGCGCGTCGATCGGGTCGCTCACTGCGGGAGCTCCTGTCCGGTTACTCGTCGGTAGGTGTGCGGTTCCCAGGCTAGTGGCTAATCCAGATCGTCGTGCGCCATCAGCCGGCGCGCGGCCTCGGTGATCGAGCCGGACAGCGACGGGTAGACGGCCAGCGTCTGCGCCAGCTCGTTGACGGTGATGCGGTTCTGCACCGCCACGGCGATCGGCAGGATCAGCTCCGAGGCGATCGGCGCCACCACGACGCCGCCGATCACCACGCCGGTGGACCGCCGGCAGAAGACCTTGACGAAGCCCTGCCGCAGGCCCGACATCTTGGCCCGCGCGTTGGTCCGCAGCGGCAGCATGATGGTGCGCGCCGACACCGAACCGTCGTCGATCATCGATTGCGGCACCCCGACCGCGGCGATCTCGGGCCTGGTGAACACCGTCGCGGCGACCGTGCGCAACCGGATCGGGCTGACGCCCTCCCCCAGCGCGTGATACATCGCGATCCGGCCCTGCATGGCGGCGACCGACGCCAGCAGCAGCAGCCCCGTGCAGTCGCCCGCAGCGTAGATCCCCGGCACCGAGGTGCGCGAAACCCGGTCCACCGTCAGGTAATTGCCCCGGCCGAGCTCGATGCCGACGCGTTCCAGGCCCAGGCCGCTGGTGTTGGGGACCGATCCGATGGTCATCAGCGCGTGGCTGCCCTCGACGGTGCGGCCGTCCGTCATCGTGACCAGCACCCCGGCGTCGGTGCGGGTGACCGACTCGGCGCGCGCGTTCTTGAACAGCTGCACGCCTCGTTCGGCGAACGACTCCTCCAGCACCAGCGCTGCGTCGGCGTCTTCGTACGGCAGCACCCGGTCGCGGCTGGCCGCCACCGACACGTGCACGCCCAGCTCGGTGTAGGCGTGCACGAACTCGGCGCCGGTCACCCCGGAGCCCACCACGACCAGGTGCTCGGGCAGCGCGTCCAGGTCGTAGAGCTGCCGCCAGGTCAGGATCCGCTCGCCGTCGGGCTTGGCGGTCGGCAGGATCCGTGGGCTGGCGCCGGTGGCGATCAGCACGACGTCGGCCTCGTGCTCGCTGACGGTGCCATCGGCGGCGGTGGCCTTGATGCGGTGCTTGGCCAGGCCGGGCGCGGGGTCGACGAGCTCGCCGCGGCCCGCGACCACCTCGACACCCACGGCGAGCAGCTGGGCGGTGATGTCCGCCGACTGCTCGGTGGCGAGCCGTTTGACCCGGGCGTGGATCTGCGGCAACGAGATCTTGGCGTCCTCGAAGTCGATGTCGAAGCCCAGCCGGGGCGCGCGGCGCAGCTCGGTGCGCAGCCCGGTGGACGCGATGAACGTCTTGGACGGCACGCAGTCGTCCAGCACGGCCGCCCCGCCCACGCCGTCGGAGTCGATCACGGTGACGTGCGTCGTGTCCGGATGGGAGGTGGCGGCGACGAGCGCGGCTTCGTACCCGGCCGGCCCTCCCCCGAGGATGACAATGCGGGTCACCACGGTCCCTAACCTATCGGGGCGGCGGGGACCCTGCGAATCGCTCGGGTGAATACCGCGCGAGCGTGCGACGTCTAAGCTTTCCCCGTGCCGCTATACGCCGCGTACGGGTCGAACATGGATCCCGAGCAGATGCTCAAGCGCGCGCCGCACTCGCCGATGGCCGGAACAGGCTGGCTGCACGGGTGGCGGTTGACGTTCGGCGGGGAGGACATCGGCTGGGAAGGGGCCCTCGCGACGATCGTCGAGGACCCCCAGTCGAAGGTGTTCGTCGTTCTCTACGACATGACGCCGGCCGACGAGGTCAACCTCGACCGGTGGGAGGGCTCGGAGTTCGGGGTGCACAAGAAGATCCGGTGCCGGGTCGAACGCATCTCGTCGGACACCACCACCGACCCCGTGCTGGCGTGGCTGTACGTGCTGGACGCCTGGGAGGGCGGCCTGCCGTCGGCGCGCTACCTCGGCGTGATGGCCGACGCGGCCGAAATCGCCGGCGCCCCAGAGGATTACGTGCACGACCTGCGGACCCGCCCGGCGCACAACATCGGCCCGGGGACTTCGGCTTAGTTCTCGTTCCGCCGCGAGCGTGCGTGTTTGCACGCCGACACGCCGTCGGGGCCGGCATTTTGCGCACATTCACGCAGCCTTTCGCAGATGTGTCTCGAGCCGGCGGACAAGTTCCCGCGGCCGGTATCTGATGTCCTCGGCAATCATGGGCACCACCACCCAGCCCAGCTCCTGGAGCGCCGCCACCCGCCGACGGTCACGAATGAAGGCGTCCGGTCCGCTGTGCCAATCGACGCCGTCGTACTCGGCGGCGATCCGAAATTCCGGCCAGGCGAAATCGAGCCGCCAGATACGTCCCTGCAGGTCGACGACCTCGTACTGCAGCATTGGCTCGGGCAAGCCGCCATCGATCATGACCAGCCGGGCCTCGCTCTCCATCGGCGACTCGGCCTTGGGGGAGGCCAGCGGCAGCAACTCGCGGGTGTGGACGACGCCGCGCCGACCCGCCTGGCGCGTGACCGCCCGCTGGAGGTCGTCGCGGCTGCAAGAACCGCTGCGCAGCGCGGCGTCCAGCGTGGCCAGCGCCCTCGGCCGACGCAGTCCACGGGCGACCTCGATCGCCGTCCAGGCCGGCGTCGTGATGGGCCGTCCCGCAACCATGGTCAGCGGCGCACCAGCGCGGCGATGCACGACCAGCCCGCGCGTCGGACGCAACTGCCGGCCGGGCGGATTGAGCACGTGCAGCGCCGGATCTCGCTCGGTATCGAAGCCATACACCTCGGCGGCGGTAGTCAGGCATACCGCTACCGTGGTGCCGGCCGCCAAATCCAGACCGCGCAGCTGCAAGCCACGGTCCACCGCTCCGCGAGCGTAAATCCCGTACCAAACCTTTTGCAGCACACCGTAATTAAGTGCAGCCTCCAAGCCGCGACGGGTGAGGTGCTGCAACGCTTGTGCAGAGGTCACCACGCCGCCTTGCGCGTCGAGCAGCTGGACCAGCGCTGGGTTCATGCCGGGTAATCGTGAGCACGCGATGCATCGCCGGCAATTCACCGTGACGAGCGTGCGCACAATGCCGCGTTGCACGGCGTGTCTGTGCACAAACACGCACGCTCGCGAAGGACGAGACCTAGAACAGGGCCGCCTGCTCGACGATGTTGACCATCACGCGCAGGCCGATCGCCAGGGCCCGCTCATCGAGGTCGAAGGTCGGCTGGTGCAGGTCCAGCTGCGGCCCGTCGCCCGACCACACCCCCAGCCGCGCCATCGCGCCGGGAATCTCCTCGAGATACCAGGAGAAATCCTCCCCGCCGCCGGACTGGCGGGTGTCGCGCGGCCCGTCGGGGCCGACGGCCTCGATCGCGTGGGTCAGGATCCGCGTCGAGATGTCCTCGTTGACCACCGGCGGCACGCCGCGCCGGTATTGCAGCGTGTGCTCGATCGCCAGCGGGGACAGCAGCGCGGACACGGTCTCGCGGATGACCTCCTCCAGGGCGATCCAGGTCTGGCGGCTGGCGGTGCGCACGGTGCCGGCCAGCACCCCGGTTTGCGGGATCGCGTTGGGGGCCACGCCCGCGTTGACGGCGCCCCACACCAGCACCGTGCTGTTGCGCGGGTCGATGCGGCGCGACAGCACCCCCGGCAGCCCGGTGATCAGCGTGCCCAGGCCGTAGACCAGGTCGGCGGTCAGGTGCGGGCGCGACGTGTGACCGCCGGGCGAATATAGCGTGATCTCCATCTGGTCGGCCGCCGAGGTGATCGGGCCCTGCCGGACCGCGACCTTGCCGACCTCGAGGCGGGGATCGCAGTGCAGGGCGAAGATCCGCGACACCCCGGACAGCGCCCCGGCCGCGATGGCGTCGATCGCCCCGCCGGGCATCAACTCCTCGGCGGCCTGGAAGATGAGCCGCACCCCGACGGGCAGCTCCGGCACCGATCCGAGCGCCAGCGCCGTACCCAGCAGAATCGCGGTGTGCGCGTCGTGCCCGCAGGCGTGCGCCACGTTGGGCATCGTCGAGGCGTAAGGCGCCCCGGTCAGCTCGGCCATCGGCAGCGCGTCCATGTCGGCCCGCAGCGCGATCCTCGGCTCGTGCTCGGGACCCATGTCGCAGATCAGCCCGGTCCCCGGCAGCAGCTTCGGCTTCAGCCCCGCGTCGACCAGCCGCTCGGCGACGAACTGCGTGGTGGCGAACTCCTGCCGGCCCAACTCCGGGTAGCGATGGATGTGCCGGCGCCACTCCACCAGCTCCTGGTGGTGCGCGGCCAACCACGATTCGGCGGTGTCGACGAGGCTCATGCGTGCGCCCCGCCGGGTCTGCGCTGCTGCGCGGCCAGCACCCGGTCGCGCTGTTCGGGGGCCTGCGCGAGGTGAACGACGGTGCGCGCCAACATGATCGCGCCGTCGACGACCGCGCGGTCGGCGCTCGGGCCGGCTGCGGCCGCCGCGAAGGCCCGCTGGTGCACGGTCGCGCCGCCGGCGTCGACCCCGACCACCGGGTGGATGCCCGGCAGGACCTGCGTCACGTTGCCCATGTCGGTGCTGCCCATCGGCAACGTCGCCTCGAACTCGCGAGCCACCGGCTCGCGCCCGAGGCGGCGCATCTCCTCGCGGAAGACATCCGACAGCCACTCGTCGGGCTTGAGTTCGTCGTACGCCGGTGCGGGGTTGTCGATTTCGTATTCGCAGCCGGTGGCCAGCGCGCCCGCGGCGAAGCACGCGTACATCCTGCCCTCCAGCTGTCTCAGCGAATCCGACTCGACCGCCCGCATCGCATACTGCAGCGCCGCGTGCCCGGGAATGACGTTGACCGCCTGGCCTCCGTCGGTGACGATCCCGTGCACCAGTTGGCCGGGCGCCAGTTGCTGCCGCAACAGCCCGACGGCCACCTGCGCGACGGTCACGGCGTCGGCGGCGTTGACCCCCTGATGCGGCGCGACGGCAGCATGGGATTCCTTGCCACGGTAGTGCACGGTCGCCTCCGACAGCGCGAGCGAGCGGGCCCCGGCGATGTCGGCGGGCCCGGGGTGCAGCATCACGGCCGCCGCGACGTCGTCGAACACCCCGGCGCGCAGCAACAGCGCTTTGCCGCCGCCGGCCTCCTCGGCGGGGGTACCGATCAGGGCCACCCGCAGGCCGAGGTCGTCGGCCACCTCGGCCAGCGCCAGCGCGGTGCCCATCGCCGACGCGGCGATGATGTTGTGCCCGCACGCGTGCCCGATCTCGGGCAGCGCGTCGTACTCGGCGCACACCCCGACGGTCAGCGGCCCGCTGCCGAAGTCGGCGCGGAAGGCCGTGTCCAGGCCGCCCGCGGCGGCGGTGATCTCGAACCCGCGCTCGGCGACCAGCGCCTGGGCCTTGGCGCAGCTGCGATGCTCGGCGAACGCGAGCTCGGGCTCGGCGTGGATGGCGTGGGACAGCTCGACGAGGTCGGCGCCCCGTCGCCGCACGGCGTCCTCGACGTCTTCCAACGCGTCGTCCAACGGGGCATCTAACGAGCGAGCGGGCACCTTGGCAGTATCTCACCGCCGCAGTGTGGCCAATCCCACCAAACCATATAACCGGTTTTTGCCCGCATAAGTGGACTTAAAGTATGTAATTCTGCTATCTATGTGACATGAGTTTTCTAGTGTTGCCCCCCGAGATCAACTCGTTGCGGATGTTCATCGGCGCGGGGTCGGCACCGATGCTAGAGGCCGCGGCGGCCTGGGATGGGCTGGCCTCCGAGCTCGCGTCGGCGGCGTCGTCGTTCGCGTCGGTGACCTCCGAGCTGACCAGCCAGGCGTGGCAGGGCCCGGCGGCGGCCGCGATGATGGCGGCGGCCTCCCCCTACGCCGGCTTCCTGAGCGCGGCCGCCACCCAGGCCCAGAACGCGTCGGCGCAGGCCCAGGCCGTGGCGGCGGTGTTCGAGTCGTCGCTGGCGGCGACGGTGCACCCGGCGATAGTCGCGTCCAACCGCAGCGACCTGGTGTCCCTGGTGGTGTCGAACCTGTTCGGCCAGAACGCCCCGGCGATCGCGGCCGCCGAGGCCGAGTACGAGCAGATGTGGGCCCAGGACGTGGCCGCGATGGTCGACTATCACGCCGGCGCGTCCGCCGCGGCGACGCAGCTGGCGGCGTCCGGCCCCCTGGATTTCATCGAGCAAAACATCTTCGCACCGCTGGAAGCCTTGCCCGGCATCAATTTCGGGGGCATCGGCAACGCGCACCTGCTGACCCTGGGCATCGGGAACTCACAGTCGTGGAACCTGGGCAGCGGCAACCTGGGCCTGCTCAACCTGGGCAGCGGCAACATCGGCAACGTCAACCTGGGCAGCGGCAACTTCGGCCACTGGGACCTGGGCAGCGGCAACATCGGCAGCTTCAATTTCGGCAGCGCCAACATCGGCAGCTACAACCTCGGCTTCGGCAACAACGGCGGCTACAACCTGGGCTTCGGCAACAACGGCAGCAACAACTTCGGCTTCGGCAACCTGGGCTCGGGGAACTTCGGGTTCGGCAACACCGGCACCGGCAACATCGGCATCGGGCTCACCGGCGACCACCAGATCGGTTTCGGCGGCCTGAATTCCGGGATCGGCAACATCGGGTTCGGCAACTCCGGCACCGGCAACATCGGCTTCTTCAACTCCGGCAACGGCAACATCGGCATCGGCAACTCGGGCCAGTTCAACTGGGGCCTGGGCAATTCCGGTGCCTTGACCGCGGGGCTGCTCAACTCCGGATCGAGCGACACCGGGATCTTCAACTCGGGTGACTACGCCACCGGCGCCTTCAACGCGGGCAACTACAACACGGGTTTCTTCAACTCGGGCAGCACCAACACCGGCTTCTTCAACTCCGGCGACCTGAACACCGGCGCGGGCAACCTGTTCACGGGGAGCGGCGCCAGTTCGGGTTTCGGCAACCTCGGCACCGGGAGCTCCGGGTTCGGCAACGCCGGCGACTTCGCCTCCGGGATCGGCAACACCGGCGACTACGTCTCGGGCTTCTTCAACGCGGGGATCAACGCCGCCGTGACCGGGCCGCCGTCGGCCTTCGCGGCCGGCGTCAACGCCCTGCGGAGCCTCCTGGGCCTGTAGCGGTAATAACCTCGCCGAGCCTGTAATTTCGCAGGCCCCTACTCGTACTTCCCCTGCGGATTTACAGGCTCGGCGATCCAGGTCCGTCGCGGGTTGGATCGCGTACGCGTCCGGCTACACCAGCCCGGCGATGAACCCCGCCGCCTGGGCGGGGTAGGGCGGCACTTCGTAGACGTGGTGGGCGTCGCGGTCGCGACCGCCGACGACACAGACCGGGTCGCCGTCGCTGCACAGGTCGATGGCGCGCCCGGCGAACGCGCCCGTCGTCGACAGGGGCGTGTTGAAGCGGTTGCCGGGGTTGCCGAACACCGCGACCGCCCGCACCTTGTCGGCCAGACCGGGATCCAGCGCGGGGGCCGATCCGAAGTTGCCGATGCGCTGCCCGATCGGCGGCACCCCCGCCAGCATCGACACCGCCGAGGCGCCCTGCGAGAAGCCACCGAGCACCAGCTTTGTCGCCGGGCACTGCTCGACCATCTGCGCGATGTGATCGCGTGCGTCGTTGGCGCCGTCGGCGGTGGTAAGGAAGTTGTAGCTGGCCGGATAGTTCACCGGATAGGCGTCGACGTGGCGGGCGCCGAGGGCGGGCTGCAGCGCGGCGAACAGCGCGTCGCCCACCGCCCCCAGGCCGGGCGGCTCGGCGGTGCCGCGGGCGAAGATGAGCTGGACATCGGGACACGGGTCGGCCGCCGCCGCCGGTGCCCGGCCGCACGCGATCGCGACCACCGACACCGCAACGGCAACCACCAGAGGAAAATTCGACCACCCACGACGACGCATACGGCAGATCCTCACATACGCCGGGATAAGCTCGCCGACTGTGGCCGAACCCCTGCCCGATTCCGACGAGCTCGCACGGCGGGCGGCGCGGGCCATCGCCGAGCGCACCGGGGTCGACGAACACGACGTCGCGATCGTGCTCGGCTCGGGATGGCGGCCGGCGGTGGCCGCCCTCGGCCCCCCGACGGTCTCGCTGCCCCAGGCCGAGCTGCCCGGGTTCGCGCCGCCGACCGCCGTCGGGCACACCGGTGAGCTGTTGTCGGTGCGCGTCGGCGCGCACCGGGTGCTGGTGCTGGTCGGTCGCGTCCACGCCTACGAGGGGCACGACATGTGCCACGTGGTGCACGCGGTGCGCGCGGCCTGCGCGGCGGGCGTGCGCACCGTCGTGCTCACCAACGCGGCCGGCGCGCTGCGCCCCGAGCTGGCGGTCGGGCAGCCGGTGCTGATCAGCGACCACCTGAACCTCACGGCGCGCTCGCCGCTGGTCGGCCCGCAGTTCGTGGACATGACCGACGCCTATGCGCCGCGGCTGCGCGAGCTGGCCCGCGCCGGCGACCCGGAGCTGACCGAGGGCGTCTACGCCGGCCTGCCCGGACCGAACTACGAGACGCCCGCCGAGATCCGGATGCTGCGAACGCTGGGCGCCGACCTGGTCGGCATGTCGACGGTGCACGAGACCATCGCCGCCCGCGCGGCGGGCGCGGAGGTGCTGGGGGTGTCGCTGGTGACCAACCTGGCCGCGGGAATCTCGGGAGAACCGTTGAGCCACAACGAGGTGCTGGCCGCCGGGACCGCCGCGGCCAGCCGGATGGGCGCGCTGCTGGCCGACGTGGTGGCCCGGCTGTGACGACGTGACGCCGGCCCGCCCGCTTCGGTTCGGCACCGCGGGGTTGCGCGGGCCGGTGCGGGACGGACCCGACGCGATGAACGTCGCGGTGGTGGCGCGCGCGACGTGGGCCGTGGCGCAGGTGCTGGGCGAACGGGGCCTGGCGATCGTCGGCCGCGACGCCCGGCACGGCTCGGCGGCGTTCGCCACTGTGACGGCCGAAGTGCTTGCCGCCGAGGGGTTTTCGGTGCTGCTGCTGCCGGCCCCGGTGCCGACGCCGGTCGTCGCGTTCGCGGTGCGCCGCACCGGCGCGGCCGCCGGCGTGCAGATCACCGCGTCGCACAACCCGCCGGGCGACAACGGCTACAAGGTGTACTTCGAGGGCGGCATTCAGATCGTCTCGCCCACCGACCGCCGGATCGAGGCGGCGATGGCCGCCGCTCCCCCGGCCGACCAGATCGCCAGGCGCGCCGTGGAACCCGCCCACACCGACCTCGTCGAGCGATACCTCGACCGCGCGGCCGCGGTGCGCCGCGGCACCGGGTCGGTGCGGGTGGCCCTGACGCCGCTGCACGGCGTGGGCGGCGCGGTGGCGGTGGAGGCGTTGCGTCGCGCGGGATTCCACCAGGTGCACACGGTCGGGGCCCAGTTCGCGCCGGACCCGGACTTTCCCACCGTCGCCTTCCCCAACCCCGAGGAGCCCGGCGCCACCGACGCGCTGCTCGCGCTGGCCGCAGACACCCGCGCCGACGTCGCGATCGCGCTGGACCCCGACGCCGACCGCTGCGCCGTCGGCATCCCGACCGCAAAGGGCTGGCGGATGCTGTCCGGCGACGAAACCGGTTGGCTGCTGGGCGATTACCTGCTGTCCCACCAAGAGGCCCGTACGGCGGTGGTGGCCAGCACCGTGGTGTCGTCGCGGATGCTGGCGGCGATCGCCGCCGAACATGGCGCCACCCACGTGGAGACCCTCACGGGCTTCAAGTGGCTGGCGCGCGCCGATTCCGGCGTGCCGGGCGGCCGGCTGGTGTATGCCTACGAGGAGGCGATCGGCCACTGCGTCGACCCGGATGCGGTGCGCGACAAGGACGGCATCAGCGCGGCGGTGCTGGTGTGCGACCTGGTGGCCACGCTGCAGGACCAGGGCCGCTCGGTGCCCGACGCGCTCGACGACCTGGCCCGCCGCCACGGGGTGCACGACGTCGCCGCGGTGTCGCGCCGCGTCGCCGACGCCGACGAGGCCGCCGAGCTCATGCGGCGGCTGCGGGCGGCCCCGCCGAGCCGGCTGGCCGGCTTCGCCGCGACACTCACCGACATCACCGACGCGCTAATCTTCACCGGCGACGACGAGCACACCTCGGCGCGGGTGGTGGTGCGCCCGTCGGGCACCGAACCAAAACTGAAGTGCTACTTGGAGATTCGCTGCGCGCCGACCGACGACCTGCCCTCGGCCCGGGCACGCGCCCGCGCGCTGCGCGACGAGCTGGTCACCGCGGTGCAGGCGTGGTGAACTAGAGCATGTTTCTCCGAAAATACGAGCAACGGTTGGCGCCGCAACTGTCATCGGAGCTGGGGGAACCGATCCTGCGCTGCATCGCGCTCAACGCCGCCGGCGTGCAGGACCGGATGGACAACGAGAGCTTCACGCTCCTGTGGCGGCCGTCCTTGGTTGTCGACGGGCGGCCGCACACCCGGCTGCCGCAAACGATGTTCCTCATCCTGACGCCGACGCGCCTGCTGATCACCGACACCAAGAGGGGCGCCACCGGCTATCGGCCCGTCCTTGGCTCGCCGATCCTCACCCTGGCGCGGGGAGACGCCGAGATCACCGCCGTCAGAGACGACGACGGGTTGTGGCTTTATCGCCTGAAATCCCTTGCGCAATCGGCGGAACTGGACTTGGAACTGTCCAGCGGTCGCGGCATCGCGGAAGAATTGGCCACGCAGCTGCGGGAGTTCTCGGTCACACCACGCACGGCTACCGCCGCGGAGCAGCTGCTCGGCGCCCGCCGCCGGTACCAGACCAAGTCATACCGGATGGCCGGCGTCTGGACTGCGGTGTTTTCGCTGCTGTCCTTCGGCTTCGGCGCTTACCAGCTCTACGGACATCACGTCGGCCCGCCGACCCCGAAGGGGTTGTTCATTTGCGGCGCGGTTTTCGCGGTCGGAGCCGTCTGGCTGTTGGTGCCCCGTCGTGGCTAGGTCCGATGGCCCGCCTCCTCAGCCCGCCGTCCCCCTCGCCGCTCCGCGGCTGGGAGGTACCCCCAACGCGGCGCGCATCGTCACCGGGCTAGCGCGGTCCGAACTGGCGGTCGCCCGCGTCGCCGAGACCGGGGACGATGTAGGCGATCTCGTTGAGGCGGTCGTCTACGGCCACCGTGAAAAGCCGCGCGTTGGGCGCCGCTTTCTCAAGCGCGGCAACGCCTTCCGGCGCGGCCACCGCACACAGCACGGTGATGCCGGCCGCGCCGCGCCGGCGCAGCAGGTCGATCGTGTGGCACATCGACCCGCCGGTGGCCAGCATCGGATCCAGCACGATCACCGGCACGCCGGTCAGATCGTCGGGCAGGGACTCGAGATATCCCGTGGCGCAATGGGTTTCCTCGTCGCGGGCCACCCCGACGAAGCCCACCCGCGCGTCCGGGATCAGCTCCAGGGCGCGCTCGAGCATGCCCAGTCCCGCGCGCAGCACCGGCACCAGCAGGGGCGGGTCGGCCAGCCGCACCCCGACGGTCTCGGCCAGCGGCGTGCGGACGGGAAAGGTCTCGCGGGCGGCGTCGCGGGTGGCCTCGTACACCAGCATCGCGGTCAGCTCCCGCAGGCCGGCCCGGAAGTGCGCGTTGTCGGTGCGTTCGTCGCGCAACGTCGTCAGCCGGGACAGGGCCAACGGATGATCAATGACGTGCACGTCCATGGGATTTGACCCTATATAACGATTGCGACTAGCAACGCCGACACGCTCGCGTCGGCACCGTCGGGCGGGCGGCTGCGCCCATATACTCCCGGCGTGCTCAGCGCAATCAAAGGCCTGGCCGGCGCGGCGGCGTTGGCGGGACTGGCGATCATCCCGTCGGCGCCCCGGGTGGAGCTCGCGGCGGCCGCGCTGCCGCAACCCGCGCACGTGGTGATCGTGGTGGAGGAGAACCGCGCGGCGACCACCATCATCGGTAACAAGTCGGCGCCGTTCATCAACGCGCTGGCCGCGGGCGGCGCGAACATGGTGCAGTCGTTCGCCGAGGCGCACCCCAGCGAGCCCAACTACCTGGCGCTGTTCGCCGGCAGCACCCTTGGGGTGACCAAGGACTCGTGCCCGGTCGACGGCGGCGCCACCCCCAACCTGGCCTCCGAGCTGCTGGCCGCCGGCTACAGCTTCGTCGGTTACGCCGAGGGCCTGCCCGCGGTGGGTTCGACCGTGTGCAGCGCCGGCAAGTACGCGCGAAAACACGTGCCGTGGGCCAACTTCAGCAACGTGCCGCCCGCCAACTCGCTGCCGTTCTCGGCCTTCCCGATGGGCAACTACGCCGCCCTGCCGACGGTGTCGTTCGTCATCCCCAACAACGACGACAACATGCACGACGGCTCGATCGCGCAGGCCGACACGTGGCTGAGCCGCGAGCTGTCCGGCTACGCCAACTGGGCGGTGGCCAACAACAGCCTGCTGATCGTGACGTGGGACGAGGACGACGGCGGCCCGCGCAACCAGATCCCGACCGTGATCTACGGCGCGCACGTGCAGCCCGGCAACTACAACGAGCAGATCAACCACTACAGCGTGCTGTCCACGCTGGAGCAGATGTACGGGCTGCCCAAAACCGGCTACGCGGCCGGCGCCGCGCCGATCGCGACGATCTGGGCCGCGTAGCCGCCACCGCGCCGCCCGTCGCTATTGTGTGCCGCATGGCTGCTGACCTCGTGCCGATCCGCCTGAGCCTGTCCGACGGTGACCGCTACACCGTGTGGGCGCCCCGCTGGCGCGACGCCGGAGACGAGTGGGAGGCGTTCCTGGGCAAGGACGAGGACCTGTACGCCTTCTCCTCGGTCGCCGACCTGGTCGCGTTCGTGCGTTCGGGCGCCGACAACGACCTCGCGGACCACCCGGGCTGGCCGGACCTGACGTCGGCGCACGCGCACGCCTTCGAGCCCGCCGAGGACCGGCAGTTCGACCTGGTCGTCGTCGAGGAACTGGTGTCGGAGAAGCCGACCGAGGAGTCGGTGAACGCGCTCGCGGGCGTGCTGGCGATCGTGTCGTCGATCGGCTCGGTGTGCGAACTGGCGCCGGTGTCGAAGTTCTTCAACGGCAACCCCAACCTGGGCACGGTGGCCGGCGGCATCGACACCTTCACCGGCAAGGCGGGCCAGAAGCGCTGGAACGCGATCGCCGAGGTGATCGGCCGCGCCTGGGACGACGTGCTCGCCTCGATCGAGGAGATCATCAGCACCCCCGAGGTCGACGAGGACGCGTCGGAAAAGGCCGCCGAGGAACTGGCCGAGGAGCGCGAAGAGCCCGAAGAAGAAGAGGCCGAGGCCGACGAAGAAGCCGGCCAGGCCGAGGACGAAGAAGAGGCCGACGAGGAAGAGCCCGAAGAGGACGAGCCCGAGGAGGAGACCCGCGCGCCCGGCGACACCGTCGTGCTGGGCGGCGACGAGGACTTCTGGGTCCAGGTCGGCATCGACCCGATCCGCATCATCACCAGCTCCGGCACGTTCTACACGCTGCGCTGCTACCTGGACGACCGGCCGATCTTCCTCGGCCGCAACGGCCGGATCAGCGTGTTCACCTCGGAGCGGGCGCTGGCCCGCTACCTGGCCGGCGAGCACGACCACGACCTGGCCGACCTGAGCACCTACGACGACATCCGCACGGCCGCGACGGACGGCTCGCTGGCGGTGGACATCACCGACGACAACATCTACGTGCTGAGTGGGCTGGCCGACGACTTCGCCGAGGGGCCCGACGCCGTGGACCGCGACCAGCTCGACCTGGCCGTGGAGCTGCTCCGCGACATCGGCGACTACTCCGAGGAGAGCACGGTCGACAAGGCGCTGGACACCGCCCGGCCGCTGGGCAAGCTGGTCGGCCACGTGCTGGAGCCGGACTCGGTCGCCAAGCCCACACCCCCGTACGCGCCCGCCGTGCGCGAGTGGGAGAAGTTGGAGCAATTCGTCGACGGGCGGCTCAGGCGGGAGTAGGCCAGGGATGGGGCCCGGCCGCCGGCGCGTTTGACGGGCCACCCAGACTGCTCTTTACTGGCGCAGGTGTCGCTTCCCGGCATCGGCCCACTGCCCCTGTACGGATTCCAGCGCCCCGGCCTGCTGCTGTTCGGCCTGATCCCGCTGGCGCTGCTCGCCGTCTATGTCGTGGTGCAGGCCCGGCGCCGGCAGCGGCTGCGCCGCTTCACCGAGGCGCAGGTGCCGCAGTCGTGGTGGCGGCACGTGCCGA
>NZ_LZKR01000049.1 GCF_001672915.1 Mycobacterium sp. 1245805.9
CCGCCACCAGCATCGAGACGCCGGCGTCGGAAACACCCAACTCCGCCGCGGCGGCGCGCACCGAGCCCAGCCGCACCACCGCCGAATAGGCCCTAAGTTGAGCCGGAGTCACGTCATGAGCTTACGTTTAAAAGCGTGCGTGACGTCCTTGCCGAGCTGATGGCGATCTGGCGCGCCGGTGAAACCGCGGGCCTGGGCACGGTGGTGCGCACCTTCCGGTCCGCGCCGCGCCCGCCCGGGGCCTCGATGATGGTGGCGCCGGACGGTGCGGTGACGGGCTCGGTGTCGGGCGGCTGCGTGGAGGGCGCGGTCTACGAACTCGCCAGCGAGGTCGCCAGGACCGGGACGCCGCGGCTGGAGCGCTACGGGGTCAGCGACGACGACGCGTTTGCGGTCGGGCTGACCTGCGGCGGCATCATCGACGTCTTCGTAGAGCCGATGTCGCGCGCGACGTTCCCCGAACTCGGCGCGGTGGCCGACGACGTCGGCGAGCACCGCCCGGTGGCCGTCGCGACCGTCATCGCGCACCCCGACGAGCGCTGGGTCGGGCGCCGCGTCGTGGTCCGGCCCGACGCGCTGGCCGGGTCGCTGGGTTCGGCGCGGGCAGACGCCGCGGTCGCCGACGACGCGCGCGGCCTGCTGGCGGTGGGCCGCAGCGATGTCCTCGAGTACGGGCCCGACGGGCAACGCCTGGGCGAGGGCATGGAGGTGTTCGTCTCCTGCTTCGCGCCGCGCCCCCGGATGCTGGTCTTCGGTGCCATCGACTTCGCCGCGGCCCTGGCGCAGCAGGGATCGTTCCTCGGCTACCGGGTCACCGTCTGCGACGCCCGCGAGCTGTTCGCCACGCCGGCGCGTTTCCCCACCGCCGACGATGTCGTCGTCGACTGGCCGCACCGCTACCTCGCCGCCCAGGCGGAGGCGGGCGCCATCGACGCGAGCACCGTGATCTGCGTGCTCACCCACGACCCGAAGTTCGACGTCCCCGTGCTCGAGGTGGCGCTGCGGCTACCGCGGGTCGGTTACGTGGGGGCGATGGGATCGCGCCGCACCCACGACGACCGGATGAACCGGCTGCGGGCCGCGGGCCTGACCGACGCCGAGCTGGGCCGGCTGTCCAGCCCCATCGGGCTGGACATCGGCGCCCGCACACCCGAGGAGACGGCGGTGTCGATCGCCGCCGACATCATCGCCAAGCGCTGGGGCGGCGGGGGCCGCCCGCTGAGCGAGACCGCCGGCCGGATCCACCACGACGCCCCGGAGCCGCAGGTAGCGGGCGAGTTCAGCGATCGCTTAACTCGCTATTGACGCGTGTTTGGTAGCGGCTGACACTGGCCGCATGCAAGTACCTGGGCCCTTCGAATACGAACGCGCGACCAGCGTCGACCACGCCGTTGGCCTGCTGGACCGGCTGGGGGAGGGGGCCCGCGTGATCGCCGGCGGGCACAGCCTGCTGCCGATGATGAAGCTGCGCATCGCCAACCCCGAATACCTCGTCGACATCAACGACCTGGCGCCCGAGCTCGGTTACGTGATCACCGACCCCACCCTGGTGCGCGTCGGCGCCATGACGCGGCACCGCGAGATCCTGGAGTCCGACACCCTGGCCGCCGTGTGCCCGATCTTCCGCGACGCCGAACGGGTGATCGCCGACCCGGTGGTCCGCAACCGCGGCACCCTCGGCGGCTCGCTGTGCCAGGCGGATCCGGCCGAGGATCTGGTCACGGTCTGCAGCGTGCTGGACGCGGTGTGCCTGGCCCGCGGCCCCTCGGGTGAGCGGGAGATACCGATCGACGAGTTCGTCGCCGGTCCCTACGAAACCACCTTGGCGCACAACGAGATCCTGGTCGAGGCCCGAATCCCGGTGCGGCTCAACACGTCCAGCGCGTACGCCAAGGTGGAGCGCCGGGTCGGCGACTGGGCGGTGACGGCTGCCGGGGCGGCCATCACCCTCGACGGCGGCGACATTGCCGCCGCGCGGGTGGGCCTGACCGCGGTCAACCCCGACCCGTCCGCCCTGACCGAGGTTTCGGCGGCGCTGGTCGGCCGGCCGGCCACCGACGAGACGTTCGCCGAGGCGGGTCGGCTCGCCGCCGCGGCGTGCGAGCCGGTGACCGATGTCCGCGGCACCGCCGACTACAAGCGGCACCTGGCCTCCGAGCTGACCATCCGCACGCTGCGCAGCGCGGCTCAGCGCGTGCGCGAAGGGAGCTAGCCAACCATGCAGGTGAACATGACCGTCAACGGCGAGCAGGTGACCGCGGAGGTCGAGCCCCGGATGCTGCTGGTGCACTTCCTGCGGGATCAGTTGCGGCTCACCGGAACCCACTGGGGGTGTGACACCAGCAACTGCGGGACGTGCGTCGTCGACGTCGACGGCGTGCCGGTGAAGTCCTGCACGATGCTGGCCGCGATGGCGTCCGGCCACAGCGTGCGGACCGTAGAAGGCCTGGCCGTTGATGGACAGCTCGACCCGATCCAGGAAGGCTTCATGCGGTGCCACGGGCTGCAATGCGGCTTCTGCACCCCGGGAATGATGATCACCGCCCGCGCCCTGCTCGACCGCGATCCCAACCCCGACGAGGAGACCATCCGGGAGGCCATCTCCGGGCAGATCTGCCGCTGCACCGGATACACCACGATCGTGCGCTCCATCCAGTGGGCCGCGAACAATGCTGCGGCGGAGGCACAGTCATGACCACGATCGAATCGCGCCCGCCAGTCCCCGAGGGACCAGAAGACCTAGTCGACAACGACCAGAAGCCGTGCGGCCACGGCCGGATGCTGCGCAAGGAGGACCCGCGCTTCATTCGGGGGCGCGGCACCTACGTCGACGACGTCGCGCTGCCGGGCATGCTGCACCTGGCGATCCTGCGCTCACCGTACGCGCACGCGCGCATCGCCGGCATCGATACCACTGCGGCGCAAGCACATCCGAAGGTCAAGGCCGTGGTGACCGGCGCGGACCTGGCCGAGAAGGGCCTGGCGTGGATGCCCACGCTGTCCAACGACACACAGGCCGTCCTGGCCACCGACAAGGTGCGCTTCCAGGGCCAGGAGGTGGCGTTCGTCGTCGCCGAGGACCGGTACTCGGCCCGCGACGCGCTCGAGCTGATCGACGTCGACTACGACCCGCTGGACCCCGTCGTCGACGTGCGCAAGGCGCTCGACCCGTCCGCCCCGGTAATCCGCACCGATCTCGACGGCAAGAAAGACAACCACATCTTCGACTGGGAGACCGGCGACGCCGCCGCAACCGACGCGTCGTTCGCCAGAGCCGACGTCGTCGTCAAGCAGGAGATCGTGTACCCGCGGGTGCACCCCGCGCCGATGGAAACCTGCGGCGCGGTGGCCGATTTGGACCCGGTGACCGCGAAGCTGACGCTGTGGACCACCTCGCAGGCGCCGCACGCGCACCGCACGCTGTACGCGTTGGTCGCCGGCCTGCCCGAGCACAAGATCCGGGTGATCTCGCCCGACATCGGCGGCGGCTTCGGCAACAAGGTGCCGATCTATCCGGGCTACGTGTGCGCGATCGTCGGCTCGCTGCTGCTGGGCAAGCCGGTGAAGTGGATGGAGGACCGCAGCGAAAACCTGACGTCCACCAGCTTCGCCCGCGACTACATCATGGTCGGCGAGATTGCCGCCACGAACGACGGCAAGATCCTCGCGATCCGGTCCAACGTGCTGGCCGATCACGGCGCGTTCAACGGCCAAGCGGCGCCGACGAAATACCCGGCCGGCTTCTTCGGGGTGTTCACCGGCAGCTACGACCTGGAGGCGGCCTACTGCCACATGACCGCCGTGTACACCAACAAGGCGCCCGGCGGGGTGGCCTACGCCTGCTCGTTCCGCATCACCGAGGCGGTGTACTTCGTCGAGCGGCTGGTGGACTGCCTGGCGTTCGAGCTGAAGATGGACCCTGCCGAGCTGCGGCTGCGAAACCTGCTGCGGCCCGACCAGTTTCCCTACCAGAGCAAGACCGGCTGGACGTACGACTCAGGTGACTACGAGGCCACCATGCGCAAGGCCATGGAGATGATCGGCTACGACGCGCTGCGGGCCGAGCAGAAGGAGCGCCGGGCCCGCGGCGAGCTGATGGGCATCGGGATGTCGTTCTTCACCGAGGCCGTCGGCGCCGGCCCGCGCAAGGACATGGACATCCTCGGCCTCGGCATGGCCGACGGCTGTGAGCTACGCGTGCACCCGACCGGCAAAGCCGTTGTGCGGCTGTCGGTTCAAAGCCAGGGGCAGGGCCACGAGACGACGTTCGCGCAGATCGTCGCCGAGGAGCTCGGCATCCCGCCCGACGACATCGAGGTCGTGCACGGCGACACCGATCAGACCCCGTTCGGGCTCGGCACCTACGGCAGCCGCTCGACGCCGGTGTCGGGCGGGGCCGCCGCACTGGTGGCCCGCAAGGTGCGCGACAAGGCCAAGATCATCGCCTCGGGCATGCTCGAGGCCTCGATCGCCGACTTGGAGTGGGAGAAGGGCTCCTTCCATGTCAAGGGCGACCCGTCGGCGTCGGTGACCATCCAGGACATCGCGATGCGCGCGCACGGGGCGGGCGACCTGCCCGACGGCATCGAGGGCGGCCTGGACGCCGAGGTCTGCTACAACCCGGAGAACCTGACATACCCCTACGGCGCGTATTTCTGTGTGGTGGACGTGGATCCGGGCACCGCGGTGGTCAAGGTGCGACGCTTCCTCGCCGTGGACGACTGCGGCACCCGCATCAACCCGATGATCATCGAGGGCCAGGTGCACGGCGGCATCGTCGACGGCATCGGGATGGCGTTGATGGAGATGATCGCGTTCGACGAGGAGGGCAACTGCCTCGGCGGATCGCTGATGGACTACCTGATCCCCACCGCGGCCGAGGTGCCGCACCTGGAGACCGGCTTCACGGTGACGCCGTCGCCGCACCACCCGATCGGCGCGAAGGGCATCGGCGAATCGGCCACCGTCGGATCGCCCCCTGCCGTGGTCAACGCGGTGGTGGATGCGTTGGCGCCGTTCGGGGTTCGGCATGCCGACATGCCGCTGACGCCGTCGCGGGTGTGGGAAGCGATGCAGGGCAGAGCGAGGCCACCCATTTGATGACCATCAGCGAGCGCGCTCGGCAGTTGTTGGCGGCGCGGACACCGTTCGTGCACGCCACCGTGGTGCGCGCCCAGCCGCCCACCTCCTCCTACCCGGGCGACGAGGCAATCCTGTTGGCCGACGGCACAATCGAGGGCTTCGTCGGCGGCCAGTGCGCCCAGAACTCCGTCCGCAAGGCGGCGATGGGCGCGCTGCAGGCCGGCGAAAGCGTGCTGCTGCGAGTGCTTCCCGACGGCGACGTGCACTTCCCCGAGGCGCCCGGCGCGTGCGTCGTCGTCAACCCGTGCCTGTCCGGCGGATCGCTGGAGATCTTCCTGACGCCCCAGCTGCCGGCCCCGCTGATCCGGGTCTACGGCGCCACGCCGATCGCCGAGGCGCTGGCCCAGGTGTGCGGCGTGCTCGGCTACGACGTGCGCACCGACGGCGACCTGTCCGACGCGACCGCCGTCGTCATCGCCAGCCACGGCGGGCCGGAAGCCGAAACCATCCGCGCGGCATTGGATCACGGCATCGGCTACATCGGCCTGGTCGCCAGCAAGGTGCGCGGCGCCGCGATCCTGGACTCGCTCGACCTGTCGCCGGAGGAGCGGGCGCGGGTGCACACCCCGGTCGGGCTGGCGATCGGCGCCAAGACCCCCGCCGAGATCGCGGTCTCGATCGCGGCCGAACTCATCGCCGGCATCCACGGCGGCCTGCGCCGCGCCGTCTCTCCGGAGGCCGTCGCGAGCGAGGCCGTCGATCCGGTGTGCGGCATGACGGTGACGATCGGGCCCGCCACCGAGCACCTGCGGGTGGCCGGCGCCGACCATTGGTTCTCCGGCCCGGGATGCCGCGCCGCGTTCGCCGACCGGCCAGCCGGCGCATGACCGGGCAGCCCGTCACCGGCGTCGTGCTGGCGGCCGGCGGTTCGCGCCGGCTGGGCACGCCCAAACAGCTTCTGCCGTACCGGGATACCACCCTGCTCGGGGCCACGCTGGAGGCGGCCCGCGGCGCCGGGTTCGACCAACTCATCGTCACGCTCGGCGGCGCCGCGCGGGCGGTGCGCGACGCGGTGGCACTGGACGGGGTCGACGTGGTGGATGTCGACGACTTCGGGACTGGGTGTGCGGCCTCGCTGCGCGCCGCGCTTGGACTGGTGGACCCCCGCGCCGCCGGCATCGTGCTGATGCTCGGCGACCAGCCCCGGATGGACCCGCTGACACTGCGGCGCGTCGCGGCCGAAGGCACGCAAGCCGACATCGCCGTGTGCCGCTACGTCGACGGGATCGGGCACCCGTTCTGGCTGGGCCGCGGGCTGTTCGGCGAACTGCGCGAACTGCACGGCGACAAGGCGGTGTGGAAGCTCATCGAGTCGGGCCGGTACCGGGTGCGCGAGCTCGCGGTCGACGGCCCCGTTCCGCTCGACGTCGACACCTGGGACGACTACCACCGGCTGGTGCGGTCATCATGACGCTCACCGATGTCGACGACGTGATCGCCCGCTTCGACGCGCACGACTACCTGCTCGATACGGGAACGGCGTCGGCGATCTATCTGGCGGTCACGCTCGGCCGGCCGCTGCTGCTGGAGGGCGAACCGGGCGTCGGGAAGACCACGGCCGCGAAAACCCTTGCCGCGGTGCTGGATACCCCGCTGGTCCGGCTGCAGTGCTACGAGGGGCTGACCGCCAGCGAGGCGCTGTACGACTGGAACTACCAGCGCCAGCTGCTGTCCATCCGGCTGGCGGAGGCCCGTGGCGCCACCATCGAGGAGGCGGACCTCTACACCGAGACCTACCTGGTCGACCGGCCCATCCTGCGGTGCGTGCGGCACCGCGGCCCGAAGCCGCCGGTGCT
The DNA here is from genome assembly GCF_001672915.1 of Mycobacterium sp. 1245805.9. GTDB lineage: Bacteria > Actinomycetota > Actinomycetes > Mycobacteriales > Mycobacteriaceae > Mycobacterium. Next base: position 6,939 of record NZ_LZKR01000049.1, read on the forward strand.
GCTGATCGACGAAATCGACCGCGCCGACGACGAATTCGAGGCGCTGCTGCTGGAGTTCCTCGGCGAATCCGCGGTCACCGTCCCCGAGCTGGGCACCTTCGTCGCCGAGCGGCCCCCGATCGCGGTGCTGACCTCCAACCGCAGCCGCGACCTGCACGACGCGCTGCGCCGCCGCTGCCTGTATCACTGGATCGATTACCCGGAGCCGGCCCGGGCCGCCGCCATCGTCCGGCGCACGGTGCCGGGCGCGACGGCGCCGCTGATCGAGCACGCCACCCAATTCGTCGGGCGCACCCGCGATCTCGACCTGGACAAGCCGCCCGGGGTCGCCGAGACGATCGACTGGGTCGCCGCCCTGGTGACGCTCGGCGTCGCCGACCTGGTCGACGAGGCAACCGTGACCACCCTGGGGGCGCTGGCCAAGACCCCGGACGACCGTACTCTGATCCGCGACGCGTTTACTGAGTACAGCCGCACCTGAGAGGACCACAGCATGAAGATCGCCAACCAGTTCACCGTCAGCGCACCCATCGAGCAGGCCTGGGACGTGCTGTGCGACCTGGAACAGGTGATCCCGCTGATGCCGGGAGCGCAGCTGACCGGCCACGAGGGGGACGACTACCTGGGCAAGGTCAAGGTCAAGGTCGGCCCGGTCACCAGCGAGTTCAGCGGCAAGGTGCGCTTCGTCGAGCTGGACCGCGAGCAGCACCGCGCAGTCATCGACGGCAAGGGCAAGGAAGCGCGGGGCACCGGCAACGCCGCCGCCACGGTCACCGCCCAGCTGCACGAGGACGGCGACCGCACCAGCGTCACCGTCGATACCGACCTCAAGATCGTCGGCAAGCTGGCCCAGTTCGGCAGCGGCATGCTGCAGCAGGTTTCGGAGAAGCTGCTGGGCCAGTTCGTGGAATCGCTGGAGGCCGAACTGGCCGCCAAGAACAACGGCGCCCCGGCGCCGGAAGCGGCGTCGGAGGAGCCGATCCCGGCCTGGCCGGCCAACCCCGTCCCGGGAACGCGGCAGCCCCCGGCTCCCGAGCCCGAGCCCATCGACCTGCTCGAGCTCGCCGGCGGCGACCAGCTCAAGAAGTACGCCCCGGTGCTGCTGGCCGTGCTCGCCGCGCTGCTTCTCGGTTGGGTGCTCGGCCGGAGGCGTTAGCGCGTCGTGCCCACCCCACTGCTGCTGCGGGGCGTCGACCTGGCCGCGTTCGCGGCCGCCCTGGTGGCGCGCCTGCGCGGCGCGGGGGTGCTGGTGCCGGCCAACGGCCCGGCCGACTTCGTGCAGGCGCTGCGGCGGTTGGTGCCGGACACCACCCCGGCGCTGTACTGGGCGGCCAGGCTGACGCTGGTGAACCGGATGGAAGACCTCGTCGCCTTCGACGCCGTTTTCGCATCGGTCTTCGGGGCGGTCGGCACCGAGGGCGTAGCCGAGCCGGCCATGCCCCTGCCCGGCCCCAAGACGCCGGCGGCCGGCACGGTGCGGCCCGCCGGCGGCCCGTCGCAGCCCGGCGCGCACCAGCTGCCCTGGGCCACCCGCGCCACCGCCGACCGGGACGCCACAGCGACTAACCTCGTGCTCCCGGACCCGCTGCCCAGCCGCATCGCCGCGCGCGCCGACGAGCCGTTCGACCGTTTCGACGCGCAAGACCTTCGGCTGCTCGGCTCCTGGCTCGAGGCGACCGTCGCGCGCTGGCCGCGGCGGCGCAGCATGCGCTTCGAACCCAGCGCGGGCGGCAAGCGGATCGACCTGCGGGCCACCCTGAACGCGTCGCGCGCGACCGGCTGGGAGTCGGTGATCCTGGCGCGAACCCGGCCCCGCCGCCGGCCCCGGCGGGTGGTCCTCGTCTGCGACGTGAGCCGCTCGATGCAGCCGTACGCGGCGGTGTATCTGCACCTGATGCGCGCCGCCGTGCTGCGCCAGGCCCGCATCCGCCCCGAGGTGTTCGCGTTCTCGACGTCGCTGACCCGGCTCACGGCGGTGCTGTCGCACCGCTCGGCCGAGGTAGCGCTGCAGAAGGCCAACGTGGAGGTCGCCGACCGCTACGGCGGCACGTCCATCGGTCGCAGCGTCGCCGCCCTGCTGCGCCCGCCGCACGGCAACGCGCTGCGCGGCGCGGTGGTGATCATCGCCTCCGACGGCTGGGACAGCGATCCGCCCGACGTGCTCGCCCACGCGATGGCCCGGGTGCGCCGCCGCGCCGCGATGCTGGTGTGGCTCAATCCCCGTGCGGCGCAAGGCGACTTCCAGCCGCTCGCCGGTTCGATGGCCGCCGCCCTGCCGTACTGCGACCTGTTCCTGCCGGCGCACTCGCTGACGGGTCTGCGCGAGCTGCTCGCGGCGCTGACCCGCCCACGGCTATCAATCGCGTCGTAGCGGGTATCAGACAGTTCATGGGAGCCAGCACAGAACCCCGTGCACAGCGCCAATGGCTGATACTCGGGGTCATCGGGATTGCGCAGCTGATGGTGGTGCTTGACACCACGATCGTCAACATCGCCTTGCCCTCCGCCCAGGCAGCCCTGCACTTCGGCACCGAGAGCCGGCAATGGATCATCACCGCCTATTCGCTGGCCTTCGGCAGCCTGCTGTTGCTGGGCGGGCGACTGTCCGACCTCGTCGGGCGCCGGCGCACCTTGCTGATCGGCCTGGCGGGATTCGCCATCTCGTCGGCGATCGGTGGTGCGGCGACGGGCTTCGGCATGCTGGTTGCCGCCCGGGCGGCCCAGGGTGTGTTCGCCGCGGTGCTCGCCCCGGCGGCGCTGTCGACCCTCAACGTCACGTTCACCGACGCCAAACAGCGCGGCAGGGCGTTGGGCGTGTACGGCGCGATCGCCGGTGGGGGCGCGGTCGTCGGGCTGTTGCTCGGCGGCGCGCTCACCGAATGGCTGTCGTGGCGGTGGTGTCTGTACGTGAACCTGGCCTTCGCGGTCGTGGCCGCGGCGGGCGTGCTGGCGCTCGTCCCGTCCCGAGACGAGCGCGGCAGCGTGGCCCGGCTCGACTGGCCCGGCATCATCGCCGCCTCGGGCGGGCTGTTCTGCCTGGTTTATGGCCTGTCCAACGCGGAAACCGACCGCTGGGCCGCGCCGCTGACCGTGGGGATGTTCGTCGCCAGCGCCCTGCTGCTGGTCGCCTTCGCGGTCATCGAGGCCCGGGCCGCCGCGCCCCTGCTGCCGCCGCGAATCGTGATGGACCGCAACCGCGTTGGCGCGTATCTGGCCATCATGGTGGCGTTCTGCAGCATGTTCAGCGTCTTCCTGTTTCTCACCTACTATGCCCAGCAGAATCTGGGCTATAGCCCGCTCAAGACCGGCGTCGCGTTCTTGCCGCTGACCGTCGGCATCGCGGCCTCGGCCGGTGTGGCCAACGCCCGCTTGATTCCGCGCTTCGGTCCTCGCCGGGTGATCCCGCCCGGCATGCTGATTGCCGCCGGCGGCATGTTCTGGTTGGCCCACTTGGACATTCATTCCACCTATGCGGGCGACGTGCTGGGGCCCCTCTTCCTCTTGGGTGTCGGCACGGGCCTGACGTTCGCGCCGGCGATCGCGACCGCCACCGCCGGCATCACCGGCAAGGACGCGGGCGTCGCCTCCGCCATGGTGAACACCACCCAGCAGATCGGCGGGGCCATCGGAACCGCCGCGCTGTCAACGATTTTCGCGTCGGCCCTGACCCGCTACATGACCAGCCACCGCCCGCCGAGCCCGGCCCTGCGACCCGCCGCCGCGATCCATGGCTACGGCGTCGCGTTCAGCGTCAGCTGCGCGCTGTTCCTGGCCGGCGCGGTGGTCACCGCGCTGCTGTTGCGCGGCGCGCCCGTCGACTCCTCCGAAAAACGCCACCGCACAGCGCAATTGAATCTGCGCCGTCCGGCGTCGGATTCGTACGAGGCCGCCGTGTTAGGGGCGTCGGTCGCCATCGCGCTGATTGCGGTCGTTCTGACGGCGACGGCATTGCATCGATCGGAATCGCGGGGCGAGGTCGTTCGTGGCTGCGTGGCCACGACCAAGCCGCAGGTCGAGCATTACCGGCCCGGCGCCCTCAACGAACTGGCCAACATGCGCGACTGCGAATCCGTCAACGCACGTGCGCTCAATCGATCGCCGCGATGAGCTGCTCGGGCGTCAGGGGCAGGGACCGGACCCGGACGCCCAGCGCGTCGTAGACCGCGTTGGCGATCGCGGCGGCCGTCGGGCCCTGCGCGCACTCGCCGATCCCCAACGGCGGATTGCCCTGTCCGGCAAGCAATTCGACGTCGACCGCGGGCACCTCGGAGAACCGCAGGATGGGGTAGGTCTCCCAGGTGTCGCTGGTGACGTTGAACTCGTCGAAGCGCACCCGCTCCTTGAGCGTCCAGCTGGCGGCCTGGATCGCGCCGCCCTCGATCTGGTTGGCCGCGCCGTCGGGGTTGATGACCAGCCCGGCGTCCACCGCGATCACCAGCCGCCGCACCCGGACCTCCTCGACCGCTTCCACCTCGGCGACGACGGCGCAGTACGCGGCCGCATTCTTATACCGCGCATACCCGACACCGCGCCCAACGGCCTCCCGCGGCGCCCAGTCATCCCACCCGGCCCGCGTCGCCGCCGCCCGCAGCACCGCCCCCGCGCGCGGGTCGGACAGGTGCGCCAACCGGAACTCCACGGGATCGCGGCCCGCGGCCGCGGCCAGCTCGTCCATGAACGACTCCGCGGCAAAGACATTGACGAAGGCGCCCAGCGAACGCAGCGCCGAGGTGCGCAGCGGCATCTCGGTCAACAGGTGATTGATCACCCGGTAAGACGGAAAGTCGTAGCCCGGCACCGAATTACGCCCGGTGCCGCCGCCCCACTCGACCGGCGGCTCCCCGCCGGCCCGGATCGGCTCGCCGCCGGCGCGTTCGCTGGCCGCCAGCAACGCCGGCGTCGGCGTCGTGCCCGGGCGCCCCATGTAGCTGCCGCTCCAGATCTCGTGGCGCCAGTCGACCACGGCGCCGTCGGCGCCGCACTCGGCGGCGATCTCCACGACGGCGGCGGGACCGAAAGGCGCCCAGGCCAATTCGTCGGCGCGCGACCACGCCAGGTGCACCGGGCGCCCGGGGACCGCCCAGGCCAGCAGCGCGGCGTCCATGGCGGCGTCGTCGGCGCCATTGTGTCCGTAGCAGCCCGCACCCTCGACGTGGCGCACCACCACCCGATCGACCGACAGGCCAAGCGCGGCAGCCAATTCCCGACGCAACACGTGCACGCCCTGGCTGTGCGACCAAACCTCCAGGCGCCCGTCCGGGTGCGACAGCGCCGCCGCGGCCGACGGCCCGATCGACCCGTGCGCCAGGTACGGCCGGTGATAGCGCGCCGAATGCGATCGCGCCGAATTCACCGACGCCGCAGCCTCTTTGGATGCCAGAACCCATGTCTCGGCCGCCGCCGACACCAGGAACCCGGGAAGATCGTCCTCGTCGGGCAGGGTCGGGCGCTCGTCCCACCGAGCGTCGGCGCGCAGTCGCTCGGCGGCGCGCACCGCGACCTCCTCGCGTTCGGCCACCACGCCGAGGAATTCGCCGTCCCGCACCACCGTGATCACGCCCGGCAGCGCCCGGGTGGGGCCGTCGTCAAGATCACGCAACCGCGCCCCGCGCGACGGCGGGCGAACCACGCGGCCATATAGCTGCCCGTCCAAAACGAGGTCGTGCAGGTAGCGCGGGCGCCCGGTCAGCTTGTCGGGCAGGTCCAGCCGCGCGACGTCGGTGCCGACGACCGCGTAGGCCGACTCCGGCTTGGGCGTCGCCGCGCCGGTGGCCGCCCGATCCAGCAGTCGGGCGCGGCGCTGCGCCAGGCGTGCGCCGAGGCGCGGGCGATCTACCTCGACGTCGCGGCGGCCAAGCTGGCCGTGGCGCCCGACGACCTGGACGTCGACGACGGCGAGATCACCGGCCCGGAAGGGGCGTCCACCAGCTACTGGGAGCTGGCCGACGATGCGCTGCTGGATCGGGCGGCCACCGGCGCGGCGACGCCCAAGCCGGAGTCGGCCTACGCGGTCGTCGGCACCGCGGTCAC
>NZ_LZKR01000050.1 GCF_001672915.1 Mycobacterium sp. 1245805.9
CCCGTGGTGTTCGAGCCCGACGAGCACACCGCCCTGAACCACTACGCGTGGACGCGCGACCACCTGCTGATGGTCACGCTGGCCGACGTGGCCAGCCGGGTGGAGATCGTCAGGCCGGGCGAGTGGCGCCGCGAGCCGGGCGCGGGCATCCCGCCCGCGACCAACACCGTCGTCGTCGCGGCCGACGACAAGGGCGACGAGTTCTTCCTCGATTCCAGCGGATTCGTCGCGCCGTCGCGCCTGATGCGCGGCACCCCCGCCTCGCCGCTCGAGCCGATCAAATCGGCCCCGGCGTTCTTCGACGCCGAAAACCTCTCGGTGTCACAGCATTTCGTCGCGTCCAAGGACGGCACGTCGATCCCGTACTTCGTCGTTCGGCGCCTGGACGCGGAAGGCCCCGGGCCCACGCTGCTGAGCGGATACGGCGGATTCGAAACCGCCAACACGCCGGCCTACAGCGGCGTGCTGGGCCGGCTGTGGCTGGCCCGCGGGGGCACCTACGCCTTGGCGAACATCCGCGGCGGCGGCGAGTACGGGCCCGGCTGGCACACCCAGGCGATGCGCGAGAATCGGCACAAGGTCGCCGAGGACTTCGCCGCGGTTGCAACCGATCTGGTGGACCGCGGCATCACGACGGTCGGGCAACTGGGCGCCCGCGGCGGCAGCAACGGCGGCCTGCTGATGGGCATCATGCTCACCCAGTACCCGGAGAAATTCGGCGCGCTGGTGTGCGACGTGCCGCTGCTGGACATGAAGCGCTACCACCTGCTGCTGGCCGGGGCGTCGTGGATGGCCGAATACGGCGACCCGGACAACCCCGAGGATTGGGAGTTCATCTCCGAATACTCCCCGTACCAGAACATTTCGGACACCCGCGCCTATCCGCCCGTGCTGATGACCACGTCCACCCGCGACGACCGCGTGCATCCGGGCCACGCCCGCAAGATGACGGCCGCGCTCGAGGCCGCCGGCCACGAGGTCGCCTACTACGAGAACATCGAGGGCGGGCACGCCGGCGCGGCCGACAACGAGCAGGTCGCGTTCAAGTCCGCGCTCAGCTTCGCCTTTCTGTGGCGGATGCTGAGCAACGGCTAAGCTCGAAGGTGATCTAACGAATGTTGTCGAGGAAGGCGTGGATCATGGGAGCACGGAGGTTCATCGGCTTGGCGACATTGACGGTCGTCGCCCCAATCGCGATCGCCCTCGGCGCCGGCCCCGCGCATGCCGATACCGACCTCGGGAAGCCGTGCTCGCCGGCGGGCGCGAAGGTCTGGGGGGTCCCCGGCCCGATCTACTGCGAGCCCCAGGCCGACGGACAGGCGCACTGGGTGTCCATTCCCGTCGACGCCATGTGCGTGGCGTTCTGCGTCAATCATCCGTAGCGGCCTGATCCTCGCTCCGGTTGCGGCGCCCGATCATCCAGGCGATGACGACCACGGCTAGCGCGAGCCCGCCGTACCGCAGCGCCGAAGGCCACCAGGGCTCGGAGCGCGGGACAGGCTGCTTGAGAGCGGCCAGCGCCGCCAGATAGCTGCCGTTGTCGGTCGGCCCCGCGGCCGGTAGCGACTGGGTCTTGGTGACCCTGATCTGGGCGGGGTTGCTGGGATCGTTCACCTGACCCCAGGCCAGGGTGGAGTCGTCGAGCAGGAAGCTGTCCTGGCTGCCCGCGGGTTGGCCGGCGTCGTGCCCCAGGACCACCACTTGGCCGACCTCGACGGTCTGGTTGTCCGCGGCGACATTGGCGGCGACGTGCTCGTAGACGTCCGGGGGCGCCGGCGGGGTGTAGCTCGGCGGCGGCGGACCGCTCGAATCCGCCGGCGGTATCCAGGCCCCGCCGTAGAAGCTGCCCGCCACCACATGGCTGTAACCGACCCCGGTGAACGGGAACACCCCGGGGGCGGCGGCGTCGAGCACGATGCGGCCACCGGCCGGCACGAACGCCTCCCGATAGGCGCCGTCGTAGAAGTAGCGGAATGTCATCGCTTCGCTGAGCGGGTTGAACAGGGCCGGGCGGTGGTTGTCGTCGTAGTCGACGTAGTCCCAATGCCGGGGGCGCACCAGTTCCTGGTTGTCGGCCTTCACCACGTCGACGTTGCCGTTATGGGCGTCGACCACGTTGCGCACCTGCTGGTTGAAGTCGTACACCTGGCTCGGCGGCTCGAGCGGCCTGGCGGGGTTGATGCGCGTCGCCGGTGCGGCCTTGGCGTCCGTGACCGCGTTCGGCGGCACATCCAGACCCTTCGGCGGCGCCACCACCGGGGCGCTTCCTCGCGTACTGGGCGGCAGTTTCGAGGTCTGCACCGGAATCGGGGTGGGCGACGTGGGAGTCGGCGGGACGGCGCGGGGCGGCTGCACCGGCGGCGCCGGCTCCAGCGGGACCGGCTCCGGCGTGGGCACCGGCACGCGGCTCGGGGGCGGCTGGGCGGGGCGGGGCGGCGCGGCGTTGTAGCACACGTTCGCGGTGTGGTACATCTCCACGTAAGACAGGCAGTTCTGGCAGGAGACGGGGTTTGCCCCGTCGCCGGCGCACGGGGCCGCCTGTGCCACAACGGGTATGGCGGCCGGCACGCAGAACGGGGCAAGCGCTATCACGGCCGCGGCCACCGCCGGGATAACCTTGCCCATTGCGCACTGCCCGATCAGCCTCGGCAGACCTTCCCACACCCCCACCTGGTGGACATGCTAGCGGCCATAGGATCGTCGCGTGGCGGCCACCGAACGCATCGAACTCACCCTGCTGGCGACCGGTTTGATCTTCGTCGTGACCGGGGCGGCACAAGCGCGCTACCGGTTCATCAAAGAACGCCGTCCGGGCCGACGGTTCTACTGGACCACCTCGATCATCGGGATCGTCTCGTTCGCGGCGGGGGTGGGCAAGCTCTGGCCCAACGCCGTCGCCGTGGCGGCCATCTTCTCCGCGGTCGTCGTCTTCTCGGCCTACCTGACGACGCCCTATCTGAAGATCGGCGGCCGCATCTACGCGTCGTCGCCGGAAAACCGGCAGCCCGACCCCTAAAGGAAGCCATGCGCGACTTCGAAACCCTGCTGTACACGACGGCCGGCCCGGTCGCGACCATCACGCTGAACCGCCCCGAGCACCTCAACACGATCGTCCCGCCCATGCCCGACGAGATCGAGGCCGCCATCGGGCTGGCCGAGCGCGACCAGGGCATCAAGGTCATCGTGTTGCGTGGCGCCGGCCGCGCCTTCTGCGCCGGTTACGACTTCGGCGGCGGCTTTACGCACTGGGGCGACGCGATGATGACCGACGGCAAGTGGGACCCCGGCAAGGACTTCGCGATGATCACCGCGCGCGAGACCGGGCCGACGCAGAAGTTCATGGCCATCTGGCGCGCATCCAAACCGGTGATCGCGCAGGTGCACGGCTGGTGCGTCGGAGGGGGGAGCGACTACGCGCTGTGCGCCGACATCGTGATCGCCAGCGAGGACGCCGTGATCGGCACCCCGTACAGCCGGATGTGGGGCGCGTACCTCACAGGCATGTGGCTGTACCGGCTGAGCCTGGCCAAGGTCAAGTGGCACGCGCTGACCGGGCGGCCGCTGACCGGCGTCCAGGCCGCGGAGGTCGAGCTGATCAACGAGGCGGTGCCGTTCGAGCGGCTCGAGGCGCGCGTCGCCGAGATCGCCGCCGAGCTGGCGCGAATCCCGTTGTCGCAGTTGCGGGCGCAGAAGCTGGTCGTCAACCAGGCCTACGAGAACATGGGCCTGGCCTCCACGCAGATGCTGGGCGGCATCCTGGACGGCCTGATGCGCAACACCCCCGAGGCGCTCGACTTCATCGAGACGGCCCAGACCCAGGGCGTGCGCGCGGCGGTCGAGCGACGCGACGGCCCGTTCGGCGATTACAGCCAGGCCCCGCCGGAGCTGCGGCCGGATCCCCGCCACGTCATCGTGCCTGATCGCGATGGATAGTGAGATGAACTACGAATATGCCCCGGGCACCCCACCACGGCCGGAGAAAGTGCTACCGTAACGACTATGTCTCGGCTGAGTTCTCACCTGCGCGCAGGCGTCGTTTTTGTTGCTTTCCTGGTAGCCCTGAGCATCGCGGCTGCGACCTTCCCGAAGACGGCCGCGGCCGATTCCACGGAAGACTTCCCCGTTCCCCGCAGGCAGATCGCGACCACCTGCGACGCCGAGCAATACCTGGCGGCCGTGCGGGATACCAGCCCGGTGTACTACCAGCGGTACATGATCGACTTCAACAACCACGCCAACCTTCAGCAAGCGGTGATTGACAAGGCGCACTGGTTTTACTCGCTGTCACCGGAGGACCGCAGGACTTATTCGGAAAACTTCTACAACGGAGATCCGCTGACGTTCGCCTGGGTCAATCACATGAAGATCTTCTTCAACAACAAGGGCGTCGTCGCCAAGGCCACCGACGTGTGCAACCAATACCCGCCCGGCGACATGTCGGTGTGGAACTGGTCCTAGATCCACTCTGGCCTTTATTCACGCGCCGGTTTAAACTCGGCGACTGTCGGGAATCGTTTATTTCCCCGCTTTCGGGGACAAATCAATAGTTCTTGACTGGCATTCCGTGCAATTGGGGATACCGGTCCGCTCGACCACCTTTTACAGGACTGACATGATGCTCGTGCCGGGATGCCGCGGCCCCATGGGGCCGCGATGAGCGCGGTAGATCCGCAGTCGGACGCGCTGGCGACCCTGGACTGGCAGGACATCACGTGCCAATCCGAGGGCGGCTGCACCAACCGCGCGACGCACATCGTGTACCGGCACGCCGTGGACCAATGCAACCGGCCGAACCTCGACCCGTCGGGCAACGTCGTCGAGATCCTGTGCATCGGCTGCCTGCGCCGGCTCAAGACCCAGGTGTTGGCGCAGGTCGACCGGATCAACCGCTGCCCGGGCGGCTACTGCCTGACGTGCGGGGCGCCGGTGCACAAGCTCTCCGACGTCATGCGCAAGATGGTGCAGCTGCGCACCTACGCCTGAGCCCTTCGTAAAGATCAGCGCGGTTGTACCACTCCGCCCGCCGGTCGCTCCTCGACGTTGCTGAGAATCAGCTCGCGCACGGCGGGGCGCGGCCCGTAGGGCCGCAGCATGGTGCTGGCCGGCCGCGGACGCACGTGCTGCGGCCACCAGAACCAGCGCCCGAGCAGGGTGGCCAGCGACGGCGTCATGAACGACCGCACGATCAAGGTGTCGAACAACAGACCCAGCGCGATCGTCGTACCCACCTGGGCCATCACCAGCAGCGGGCTGAACATGAACGTGGCCATGGTCGCGGCGAACACCAGACCGGCGGAGGTCACCACTGAGCCCGAACCGGCCATCGCGCGGATCGTCCCCGTCTTGAGCCCGGCGTGGATTTCCTCTTTGAACCGCGATATCAGCAGCAGGTTGTAGTCCGAGCCGACCGCCAGCAGCAGGATGATCGCCATCGCGAGCACCATCCAGTGCAACTTCATGCCCAGGATGTACTGCCATAGCAGCACCGAAAGACCGAATGAGGCGCCCAGTGACAGCAACACCGTACCGACGATCACAACGGCCGCCACGACGCTTCGGGTGATCACCAGCATGATGATGAAAATCAGTGTGGCTGCGGCGATTGCGGCGATCAGCAGGTCGATGTCGGAGCCGTCGTGCATGTCCTTGTACGTCGCGGCGGTACCGCCGAGGTACACCTTGGAGCCCTCCCAGGGCGTGCCCTTGATCGCCTCGTGCACGGCCTGCTTGATCGGTTCGATGTGGCTGATGCCTTCGGGACTCGCCGGGTCGCCTTCATGGGAGATGATCAAGCGCACGGCGTGCCCATCCGGCGAGATGAAGTTCTTCAGACCCCGCGCGAAATCCGGGCTCTTGAACGCCTCCGGCGGAAGGTAGAAGGTGTCGTCGTTCTTGGCCTTGTCGAAGGCATCGCCTTGGGCGGTGGCGTTGTCGGACTGCGCTCTCGCCTGTTCGTTGAGACCCGTCGTGGTCGCGTAGTTCGACATGACGGTGTCGAGGTTGCGCTGTTGGCTCTCGATCTGTGGCGGTATCAGCGCCACCAGCTTCGGCTGAATCCTGTCCAGCTTGTCCAGGTTCGCGCTGAGGTTCACGATGTTCTGCGCCACCTGGTCGATGCCGTCGAGCGCGTTGAAGATCGACCGGATCGCCCAGCAGGCCGGAATGTCGTAGCAGTGCCGCTCCCAGTAGAAGTAACTGCGAATCGGCCGGAAGAAGTCGTCGAAGTTGGCGATGTCGTCGCGCAGCGCCTCGGTGATCTGCACGGTTTCCTTGGTGAGCCTGGTGGTTTCGTGCGTGGTGTTACTCAGGTCCTGGGTCACCTGCATCTGCTCATGCAGCGTTGCCATGGTCTTCTTCAGCTCTTCGGCCTGCTTGAGCAGGTTCGCCGCCTGCTCATCCTGATAGTGCTGGGTCTGGATCCGCCCTGCGGCTTGTGCACCCATCTGAAAACCGAGGGTGCTGTGGTCGAGCGGTGTGCCCAACGGTCGGGTGATGGTCTGCACCCGTCCGATGCCGGGGATGTGGAAGACCGCCTTGGCCACCTTGTCCAGGACCAGGAAATCGGCCGGGTTACGCAGGTCGTGGTCGGTCTGGATCATCAACAGCTCGGGATTGAGCCGAGCCTGGTCGAAGTGCCGGTCCGCGGCGGCATAACCGACGTTGGCCGGGGTGTCCGCCGGCAGGAAGTGGCGGTTGTCGTAGTCCGTCTTGTAACCGGGCAGGGCGAGCAGACCGACCAAAGCGATCCCGATCGTCACCGCGAGAACCGGCGCGGGCCAGCGGACGACCGCGGTGCCGATGCGACGCCAGCCCCGCGTCGCCAACTTGCGCTTCGGATCCATGAGCTTGAAGAACGACGCCACGGTCAGCACTGCGGGGCCCAGCGTCAACGCCGCGAGCACCGCGACCAACATGCCGATGGCGCACGGTGCGCCCAATGACTGGAAATACGGCAATCGGCAGAAGCTCAGGCAGTACATCGCGCCGGCGATGGTCAGCCCCGACCCGAGCACGACATGCGCGGTGCTGTGGAACATGGTGTAGAAGGCTTGTTCGCGGGTCTCGCCCAGACCGCGGGCCTCGTGGTAGCGGCCGACCACGAAGATCGCGTAGTCCGTTCCGGCGGCGATCGCCATCAACACCAACAAATTGTTGGCGAACGTGGAGAGTCCGATGATCTCGTAGTTGGCCAGCAAGGCAACGACGCCTCGGGCCGCGGCCAACTCGATGAACACCATCGCCAGCATGATCAGCATGGTGGTGACCGAGCGGTAGACGAACAGCAGCATCACCACGATCACCAAAAAGGTGACAAGAGTGACGAGTGCGACGCCCTTCTCGCCCGCGTGGGACTGGTCGGCGAACAGCGGACCCGCGCCGGTGACGTATGCCTTGATTCCCGGCGGCGCGGGCACCGAGTCCACGATCTTGCGGAGGGCCAGGGCAGACTCGCTGCCCTGCCCGCCGCCCATGTTGCCCGAGAGGTAGACCTGGACGTACGCGGCCTTCTGGTCGTGGCTCTGGGAACCCGCCGCCGTCAGCGGATCACTCCAGAAATCCTGGACGTGCTGAACGTGTTGCTTGTCCTGCTCGGCGCGCCGGACGATCTCGTCGTAATAGCGATGGGCTTCTGGCCCGAGGGGCTTGTCGCCCTCCAACAGAATCATGGCCGAGTTGTCGGAGTTGAACTCTTTGAACGTCGATCCGACCTTCATCATCGACTGAAAGGATGTCGCGTCAGTAGGGCTCATCGACACCGAGTGCGTTTTGGCAACGACCTCCAGCTGCGGGGCCGCGGTGTTGGTGATGAAGACGATGGCCAACCACACCAGGACGATCGGCAGGGCGAGCCGGTGGATCATCCGCGGCAGGAACGGCGGAATGAGCGGCTGGTCGACGCGCGGCGGCACCTCGCCTGGCTCGCTCATGCGGACTTGTCCAGGCAGTACACGAAGGGGTTCACGGTTTCGTTGGCATCCGAGCGATTCGGTGCCTTGATGACGTCACCGTGCCCGTCGTGGTTGTTCACCACGAACTGGCAGGCGATCCAACTGCCGTCGCCTTGCGCCACCAGGTTCGCCGGGATGCCGGGCTTTGTTGAACTCAATATTTTGCTCCAGGGCAAGGGCACGTTGAGTGCCTGCTGCGGATGGGAGTTTTCGTCGAGGTAGTTGATGGTTGCCGTGCTGCCCGGTGAGCCCCACACCTCGAGCGTGATCGTCTTGGCGTTGAACTCGTCGAGGACCTCGCCCGATGTGCCACCCCCGAAGGAACCCTTGTGCACGCCGAAGACGCCGTGCAACCGGTACACCACGAATCCCGACACCGCGACCACGGCCGCGATCGTGATCACCAGCCAGAAACGGCTCAGCAGCCCCTGCTTGGTGGCACGCTTTGGGGCGGCCTTGTTGCCCTCGCTGCCGGCGGAGCCTTGCTTCATTAGCGGCTCCGTCCTCGGCTCAGTCGTCGTCATGGGCGCCTCAAGTCCTTCACCACGTGCGAAACATTAGTTGACCTATGTATAACCCTAGCGATGACCCACAGTTTCTTCTCGGTGTTGCTGCGACGCTTTGGTATCCGGCGCCGCGGCGTGGCCAGCGCCATACCTTGGTCCCCCTTCCGGTTCATGAGGATTCGGTGACGAGGCCGATGCATGTTGCCGTGAGCACCCGGGTGAGGGCGGACGGGAATTCGATGTTCCACTCGGGCACCAGCACCTCCGGCTCGTCGGCGTAGGCGTTGGTGAGCCGCTCCGGCGGATTGGCGATGTGCCAGAAGGCGGCGGCCAGCGAGTAGGCGGCGATCAAGATGTCGAAGGAGCCGGACCGGCCGAGCGCCGGCAGCGCGCGTTCGATCGCCTCGGCCAGCGCGACGGCGGCCGCGGAGATGGTGCGCCGGATGTCGACGACTCGCTCGACCTCCACCTCGTGCTCGAGGTGCAGGTGCAGATTGGCGAGCAGGTCGCAGAACAGCGGGTCGGCGGCCAGCCCGTTGGCCAGCGTCTCGGCCACCCGCGCCGGCGACATCGGACCCGGCTCGCCGAGTTGCTCGCACACGGAAGTCGACCACCGCACCCAGCCCTCGGCGGCGAGGTGCAGCAGGACCTCCTTGTGCGAGGTGAAGTAGCGGCGCACTGCCGAATAGTGGATTCCGGCGCGACTGGCGACGGCGGTCAGCGTGACCGACGCAACGCCCGTCTCGACCGCGAGCGACCGCGCGGCTTCGACGAGTGCCGCCGCACGCTGGCGCTTGTTCTCCTCCGTGCGGGCGCGCTGGAAGGTAAGTTGCGCCATCGGGCGAGGATAACGCACATTGTGTGATTTGTATAACGCACGTCATGTGATTTGTGCCAGGTCACAGCTCGCAGACGTTTTCCGGTTACGCACGTGATATGCGTTACACTCCAGGGCGCGAGGGGAAGGAGTCAACGGTCCCGGGCCGGGTGACAATCCAGCCGTGATTTACTTAGGTAAGCCTTGGCTGTACTCCAACCGGGATCGGCGGACGGGCGCAGCGCGGCGATCCGTAGTTGACCACGTTCGGCGGCGACGGACCGCACGCAGAACCACCGACCGCTGAAAGGGATTCCAATTATCAAGTTGCTGTCCCGAACCTGGATTCCACTGATCATCCTGGCGGTCGTGATGGTCGGTGGCTTCATCGTGTATCGGGTCCACGGCTACTTCGGCTCGGAAAAGCGCGAATCGTATGCCGACAGCAACCTGCAGAACCCCAAGCCGTTCAACCCGAAACGCATTGTCTACGAGGTCTTCGGGCCGCCCGGAACCGTCGCCGACATCAGCTATTTCGACGTGAACGCCGACCCGCAGCGCATCGAGGGCGCACCGCTGCCGTGGACGCTGCGCGTCACCACCGACAAGGCGGCCATGATGGGAAACCTGACGGCGCGGGGCGATAGCGACAGCATCGGCTGCCGCATCACGGTGGACGACGTGGTGAAGGCCGAGCGAATTTCCACCGGGGTGCACGCCTTCACCTTCTGCGTGGTGAAGTCCGCGTGAGCACGAAATTTGCCGAGTTCGCGCGCGACACCCACCCCGAGCGGCCGTTCCTCGCGCGGCTGATCCACACCCTCGCGGTGCCGATCATCCTGTTCTGGGTGGGCGTGGCCATCGTGCTGAGCCTGTTCGTCCCGTCGCTGGAAGTGGTCGGGCAGGAGCGGTCGGTGTCGCTAAGCCCAAAGGACGCACCGTCATTCGTGGCGATGAAGCAGATCGGCCACGCGTTCAACGAGGGCGAGACCGACAGCTCGGCGATGATCGTGCTGGAGGGCAACCAGCCCCTCGGCGACGACGCCCACCGGTACTACGACACCATCATCCGCAAGTTGCGCGACGACAAGGCGCACGTGCTCAGCATCCAGGACTTCTGGGGCGATCCGCTCACGGCGGCGGGCGCGCAGAGCAACGACGGCAAGGCCGTCACCGTGCAGGTCAACCTCGCCGGTAATCAGGGCGAGCCGCTGGCCAACGAATCCGTCGAATCCGTCCGCAACATCGTGAACAGCGTGCCCGCGCCGCCCGGGGTCAAGGCGTACGTCACCGGGGTCTCGGCGATGGCCGCGGACCTGCACCACAGCGGCGACAAGTCCATGGTCAGGATCACCCTGACGACGGTCGCGGTGATCCTCATCGTGTTGCTGTTCGTCTACCGGTCGATCCTCACCGTGATCCTGTTGCTGATCACGGTGGGCTTCGAATTGACCGCGGCGCGCGGAGCAGTCGCGGTGATAGGGCACTTCGGGCTCATCGGGCTGTCCACCTTCGCGGTCAGCCTGCTCACCTCGCTGGCGATCGCGGCCGGGACGGACTACGGCATCTTCATCGTCGGCCGCTATCAGGAGGCCCGCCACGCCGGCGAAGACAAGGAATCGGCCTTCTACACCATGTACCGCGGGACGGCCCACGTCATCCTGGGCTCCGGCCTGACGATCGCCGGGGCGATGTTCTGCCTCAGCTTCGCGCGGATGCCGTACTTCCAGACCCTCGGCATTCCGTGCGCGGTGGGGATGCTGCTCGCGGTGCTGGTCGCGCTCACGCTGGGCCCCGCGATCCTCACCGTCGGCAGCCGGTTCGGCGTCTTCGACCCCAAGCGCAAGCTCGGGGTCCGTGGCTGGCGCCGGGTCGGCACCGCGGTGGTCCGCTGGCCGCTTCCGATCCTCGCCGTCACGTGTGCGGTCGCCCTCGTCGGCCTGCTGACCCTGCCGGGCTACCGGGCCAACTACAACGACCGCGAGTACCTGCCCAGCACCATCCCCGCCAACGCGGGCCTGACGGCAGCGGATCGCCACTTCTCCCAGGCCCGGATGAAGCCGGAGATCCTGATGATCCAGGCCAACCACGACATGCGTAACCCGACCGACTTCCTGGTCCTGGACAGGTTGGCCAAGGGCATCTTTCGGGTCCCGGGCATATCCCGCGTCCAGGCGATCACCCGGCCCGACGGGACGACGATGGACCACACGTCGATCCCGTTCCAGATGAGCATGCAGAACGCCGCCCAGACACAGACCATGAAATACCAGCGTGACCAGATGGACAACATGGTCAAGCAGGCCGACGAGATGACCAAGACGATCGCCAACATGCAGCGGATGTACGACCTGATGACGCAGCTCGTCGCCACCACGCACCGCATGGTCGGCGACACCGAAGAGATGCAGCAGATCACCAACGAGCTACGGGATCGCATCTCGGACTTCGACGACTTCTGGCGGCCGATCCGCAGCTACTTCTATTGGGAGAGGCACTGTTTCGACATTCCGATCTGCTGGTCGATTCGCTCAATATTCGACGCGCTCGACGGCGTCGATCAGATCACCGACAAATTGAACGCGCTGGTGGTCGACATCAAAGACCTGGACCGGCTGATGCCGCAGATGATCGCCCAGTTCCCGCCGATGATCCAGACCATGGAGAACATGCGGACCATGATGCTGGACATGCACAGCACCATGTCCGGGATCTTCGACCAGATGAACGAGATGAGCGACAACGCCACGGCGATGGGCCACGCCTTCGACGCCTCCAAGAACGACGACTCGTTCTATCTGCCGCCGGAAGTGTTCAAGAACAAAGACTTTCAGCGCGCCATGAAGAACTTCCTGTCCCCCGACGGGCGCGCGGCGCGCATGATCATCCTGCATCGCGGCGATCCCGCGTCGGCCGAGGGCATCGCCAGCATCGACAAGATACGCACCGCGGCCGAGGAGTCGCTCAAGGGAACCCCGCTGGAGGACGCGAAGATCTACGTGGCCGGCACGGGCGCCGTCTTCAAGGACATCGCCGAGGGCGCCAAGTGGGACCTGGTGATCGCCGGCGTTTCCTCGCTGTGCCTGATCTTCATCATCATGCTGATCCTGACCCGCGCGCTGGTCGCCGCCGCCGTCATCGTTGGCACGGTGGCGGTTTCGCTGGGCGCTTCATTCGGGCTGTCGGTGCTCGTCTGGCAGCACATTCTCGGCATCGACTTGCACTGGATGGTGCTGGCGATGTCCGTGATCGTGTTGTTGGCCGTCGGCTCCGACTACAACCTGTTGTTGGTCTCCCGCTTCAAACAGGAGATTCATGCCGGCCTGAACACGGGCATCATCCGGTCGATGGGCGGCACCGGCAAGGTGGTGACCAACGCGGGCCTGGTGTTCGCCTTCACGATGGCGTCCATGGTCGTCAGCGACGTGCGGATCGTCGGGCAGGTGGGCACCACCATCGGGCTGGGCCTGATGTTCGACACGCTGATCATCCGCGCGTTCATGACCCCGTCGATCGCCGCCCTGCTGGGCCGCTGGTTCTGGTGGCCGATGCGGGTGCGTTCCCGGCCGCTGCGGGTTCCGGCGCAGCCGGTGCAGCCGCACCCGCCGGACCGCTCCCTGGCCTACAGCGACTAATCCGTAATCTCCGTCGCTCCGAATAACACCCATGCCCACAGTCGCGTTGATCGGATTCCTCGGCGGCCTGATCACCGGCATTTCGCCGTGCATCCTGCCGGTGCTTCCGGTGGTGTTCTTCTCGGGGGCCGGCAGCTCGCGTGACGCCAGCCCCGCCGCCCGGCCGTACCTGGTGATCGCCGGGCTGGTCTGCAGCTTCAGCGCGGTCACCCTGGCCGGCTCGGCCCTGCTGTCGGCGCTGCACCTGCCGCAGGACGCGATCCGCTGGGCCGCGCTGGTGACGCTGACGCTCATCGGCCTCGGCTTGATCTTCCCGGCTCTGGCCCACCTGATCGAGCGCCCGTTCGCCCGCATCCCGCTGCCTCAGCTCGGCCCGAAGCGCTTGAGCGGCAACGGTTTCGGGCTCGGGCTGACGCTGGGCGCGCTGTATGTGCCGTGCGCGGGACCGGTGCTGGCGGCCATCGTCGTCGCGGGCGGCACCGCCTCCATCGGCCCGCCGGTGCTGGTGCTGACGGCGGCGTTCGCGATCGGCACCGCGCTGCCGCTGCTGGTTTTCGCGCTGGCCGGGCGCCGCCTCGCCGAGCGCGTCTCCGCATTCCGCCGCCGGCAACACGTGGTCCGGGTCGCCGGCGGAATCACGATGATCGTGCTGGCCGTGGCGCTGGTCGTCAACCTGCCCGCCACGCTGCAGCGCGCCGTCCCCGACTACACGACCGCGATGCAAAAAGACATCGGGGCCAACCAGATTCGCTCCCAGCTGGGCGGCGCGGTGACGGGCCAGCTCGCCGACTGCGTAGACGGCTCCGCCTCCTTGCAGCAGTGCGGCCCGGCGCCAGCCCTCACCGGGATCACCGGGTGGCTCAACACCCCGGGCGGCGCGCCGATCGACCTGGCCGCCCTGCGCGGCAAGGTGGTCCTGATCGACTTCTGGGCCTACTCCTGCATCAACTGCCAGCGCGCCATCCCACATGCGGTGGGCTGGTACGACCGCTACCGCGACGACGGCTTGGTCGTCATCGGGGTGCACACCCCCGAGTACGCGTTCGAACGGGTTCCGGCCAACGTGGCCAGCGGCGCCGCCGCACTGCACATCGCCTATCCCGTTGCGCTGGACAACGACTACGCGACCTGGAACGCCTACCAGAACCTGTATTGGCCGGCCGAGTACCTCATCGACGCCAACGGGGCGATCCGCCACACCAAGTTCGGCGAGGGCGACTACGACACGACCGAAAAGCTGATCCGCGACTTGCTGGTCGCCGCCAACCCGGGCGTCAAGTTGCCCGCCGCGACGGACACGGTGGACGCCACCCCGCGGACCCGGCTCACGCCGGAGACCTACCTGGGCGCCGGCAAGGCCGTCAACTACGGCGGCGCCGGCGAATACAAGGCGGGCACCGCCACGTTTGCGTATCCGCCGGGGATGCCCGACGACCGGTTCGCGCTGCGCGGGCGCTGGACACTGGACGACCAGGGCGCCACCGCGGACGGCGACGGTTCTTCTGAGGCCGCCATCCGGCTGAACTACACCGGCAGGAACGTCTACGTCGTCGTCGGTGGCACCGGCACGATCACCGTGACCCGGGGCGGCAAGACCACCGCGACCGCGATCGGCGGGCCGCCCACCCTGCATCAGATCGCCTCCGACGACACCGCGCACCGCGACCAGCTCGACATGCAGGTCGGCAAAGGCCTGCAAGTGTTTTCGTTCACATTCGGCTGAGCCCGTCCATTTCGCCGGCGGCTCCGAATAACCGGTGTGGATCAACACAGAGCCCGCTCGGTCGCGGTAATCGGCAGCGGCGTCGCCGGCCTCACCGCCGCCTACGTCCTGTCCGGGCGTGACCGGGTCACCCTGTACGAGGCCGACGCGCGGCTCGGCGGCCACGCGCACACCCACTACGTCGACGACGGTGACGGCCGGATGGTCGCCGTCGACTCGGCGTTCCTGGTGCACAACGACCGGACCTACCCCACGTTGTGCCGGTTGTTCGCCGAGCTGGGTGTGGCGACCCAGGAGGCGGAGATGTCGATGTCGGTGCGCGCCGACGACATCGGGCTCGAATACGCTGGGGCCCTGGGCGTTTCGGGCCTGTTCGCCTGCCGGCAGTCGCTGCGGCCGCGCCACCTGCTGATGCTCGCTGAGATCGTCCGCTTCCACCGCGCCGCGTCGCGGCTGCTGGACGACACCGGCCCGGACGACCTGGAGACGCTCGAGGCCTTCCTGAACCGGCACCGCTTCTCCCCGCATTTCGTCGACTACTTCATCACGCCGCTGGTGGCGGCGGTGTGGTCCTGCGCCGCGGGTGACGCCCTGCACTACCCGGCCCGGTACCTGTTCGTCTTCCTCGCCCACCACGGCATGCTGTCGGTCTTCGGCTCCCCGACATGGCGCACCGTCACGGGCGGTTCGGCAAACTACGTGCGGGCCATCGCCGCTCGCCTGGATCGCGTCTCGACCGCGACGCCGGTGCACTCGCTGCGGCGGCTGCCCCACGGGGTGCTGGTGCGCGCGGGCCGCGACGCGCCGCGGATCTTCGACGCCGCCGTCGTCGCGGTGCACCCCGACCAGGCGCTGCTGCTGCTCGACAACCCCACCCCGCGGGAGCGCGCCGTCCTGGGCGCCATCCCCTACTCGACCAACCGGGCGCAGCTGCACACCGACGAGTCCGTGCTGCCCCGCCACCGCCGCGCCCGCGCCTCGTGGAACTACCTGGTGACGCCCGGGCGCGACCACGTGGTGGTCAGCTACGACATCAGCCGGCTGATGCGGCTGGACGCAAGGCGCCGCTACCTGGTCACCCTGGGCGGCCGGGACCGGGTGGACCCGGCCTCGGTGATCGCCGAGATGACCTACAGCCACCCGCTATATACCCCGGAATCCGTTGCCGCGCAAGCACGATTGGCGACGCGCGACGACGACCGGGTGGTGTTCGCGGGCGCGTACCACGGCTGGGGATTTCACGAGGACGGCGCCGCGTCCGGGCTGCGCGCGGCCCGGCGGATCGGCGCCGACTGGCCGGCCGCCGCCCGGCGGGAGGCGGTGGCCCCGTGCTGACGCCCGCGATCTACCGCACCACCATCACCCATTCGCGCCGGGTTCCCGTGCAGCACCGGTTCGAATACCGAAGCTACAGCTGGTATGTCGACATCGACGACCTCCCCCGCCTGCCCTGGTGGCTGCGACCGTTCGCGCGATTCAATGCCCAGGACCACTTTTCGGGAGATGCGCGCGCCTCGCTGCGCGAGCGGCTCGGCACCTTCTTCGCCGACCACGGGCTGCCGCTGCCCGAGGGGCGGGTCACGGCCCTGTTGCAGGCGCGCGTCTTCGGCTACGTCTTCAACCCGCTGAGCGTCTTCTGGTGCCACGACCGAAACGGCCGACTGTGCAACGTGATCGCCGAAGTCCACAACACCTACGGCGAGCGCCACGCCTACCTGTTGCCGCCGGCCGAGCTGCCCGTGGTGACGGCCAAGAACTTCTACGTCTCGCCGTTCAATCAGGTGGACGGCTACTACCTGGTACGGGCGCCACAACCCGGCGACGAAGTGGACATCACCGTGGCGCTGCATCGTGATCGCCGCCCGGCGGACCCGGTCTTCACCGCCAATCTGCGCGGGCCGCGCCGACCGGCCACCACCAGCCAAGTCGCCATCATGCAGTTCATTTCACCGCTGGCCCCGCTGATGGTGGCCGCGCGAATCCGGATACAGGGGATCAAGTTGTGGCTACGTCGAGTTCCGGTGGTACCCCGATGAGTGTCGACACCATTGAAAGAACCTCGGCGGCAATCAATTCCGACCGCTGGCCAGCGGTCGCGGCCGTGCCGTCGGGCCCGCTCGCCGCGGCGTCGGGCGTCGTCGCGTGCCGGCTGCTGCGCCGCGCCGCCGCCCGGCTGCCGCTGCGCCTGGTCTACCCCGACGGCACCGTCGTCGGCGCGGCCGACCCGACGGCGCCCACCCTGTTCGTCCGCCGACCGGACGCGCTGGCCCGCCGCATCGGGCGGCACGGCCTGATCGGCTTCGGCGAGTCCTACATGGCCGGGGAATGGTCGTCGAACGACCTCACCGGCGCGTTGACGGTCCTGGCCTCGTCGGTGGCCGACCTGGTGCCGCGCACCCTGCAGCGGCTGCGGCCGCTCGGCCCGGCGTTCCGGCCCCGTTGGCGGGCCCCCAGCCGGGCGCGGGCCCGGCGCAATGTCGCCGAACACTACGACCTGTCGAACGAGTTGTTCGCCGAATTCCTCGACGAGACAATGACATACTCCGCCGCGCTGTTCCCCCGGCTGCCCGCCGCGCCGGAGGACCTGGCCGCCGCGCAACGCCGCAAGATCGACCGGCTGCTCGACGCGGCCGGGGTCGAACGCGGCAGCCGCGTCCTCGAGATCGGCACCGGCTGGGGCGAGTTGTGCATCCGCGCGGCCGCCCGGGGCGCGCACGTCCGCTCGGTCACCCTGTCGGTCGAACAGCAGCGGCTGGCGCGGCAGCGGGTCGCCGCGGCGGGGCTGTCGGACCTGGTGGAGATCGAGCTGTGCGACTACCGCGACGTCGCCGGCAGCTACGACGCCGTCGTCTCGGTCGAGATGATCGAGGCGGTGGGATACCGTTCCTGGCCAACGTATTTCGCCGCCGTCGAACGCCTGGCGCGGCCCGGCGGGCGGGTCGCGATCCAGGTGATCACGATGCCGCACGACCGGATGCTGGCCACCCGCAACACGCACACCTGGATCCAGAAGTACATCTTTCCCGGCGGGCTGTTGCCGTCCACGCGGGCGATCTCCGCTATCACCGGGCGGCACACAGGATTACGCACGGTCGAGGCGACCTCGCTGCGGGCCCATTACGCCGAGACGCTGCGGCTCTGGCGCGAACGGTTCGCGGCGCGGCGAGACGCGCTGGCGCGCCTGGGTTTCGACGAGGTGTTCGCCCGCATGTGGGAGCTGTACCTGGCGTACTCGGAGGCGGGGTTCCGGTCGGGCTACCTTGACGTGTATCAGTGGACGTTCGCACGGGAGGCCCGCGCATGAATCTGGTGAACCTCCTGCAGGTCAGCGGCGCGTCGGTCCTGGCCCTGGTCGTCGTGCACTCGGTGGCCTTCGCCGTCGGCAGGCGAATCGGGCGCTACAACGTCGTCGACGTGGCGTGGGGCCTGGGCTTCGTCGCCATCGCCGCCGTCGCCGCCGCGCTCGGCCACGGCGACGCGACCCGGCGGTGGCTGCTGCTGGCGCTGGTCGCGATCTGGGGGCTGCGGTTGAGCTGGCACATCCAGCGCAAGACGGCCGGCAAGGGGGAGGACCCGCGTTACGCCGCCCTGCTGCGGGACGCGAGCCTCGCCCAGATCGTGCGCAAAGTCTTTGTGCTGCAAGCCCTGATCACCTGGTTCGTCTCGGTGCCGCTGCAGCTGTCGGCGGTGACCGGTCCCACGACGGGGCCGCTGCGGGCGGTCCTGGCCGCGGGGGTGGCTGTGTGGCTGGTGGGATTCGCGTTCGAGGCCATCGGCGATCAGCAGCTGCGGGCGTTCAAATCCGATCCAGCGAACCGCGGCGCGCTGATGGACCGCGGCCTGTGGGCCTGGACGCGGCACCCCAACTACTTCGGCGACGCCGCGGTGTGGTGGGGATTGTGGCTGATCACCATCAACGGCTGGCTGCCGCTGGTCACGGTCGGCTCGCCACTGCTGATGACGTACTTCCTGGTGCACGTGAGCGGGGCGCGGCTGACCGAGAAGCTGATGGCCGGGCGCCCCGGCTTCGACGAATACCGGGAACGGACCGCGTATTTCTTTCCCCGGCCACCGGGATAGGCGCACCGATGACGGGCGCTAGGCTACCGATCGATGAGCAACGAGCTGGACGCCCTGCTGCGCCAGGTCGCGCGCGGGGACAGCGCCGCCTTCGCCACGATCTACGACCTCACCAAGGCTCGGGTGTACGGACTGGTGACGCGGGTGGTGCGTGATCCCGGCTACAGCGAGGAAACCACCCAGGAGGTCTATCTCGAGGTGTGGCGCTCCGCGTCGCAGTACGACCCGGCCAAAGGCTCCGCCCTGGCGTGGCTGCTGACCATGGCGCACCGGCGGGCCGTGGACCGGGTGCGTACCGAACAGGCCGGCAGCAGGCGCGAATCCCGGTACGGCGCGGCCAATGTCGAGCCCGCCGGCGACGTCGTGTCGGACTCCGCGATATCCGGTGACGAGCGTCGCCGCGTGGCCCAATGCCTGGACGCGCTGAGCGACGCGCAGCGACAGTGCATCGAGCTGGCCTACTACCAGGGCCTGACGTACAGCGAGGTCTCGCAGCGGCTGGCCGCCAACTTGTCGACGATCAAATCGCGCATCCGCGACGCGCTGCGCGGCCTGCGCAACTGCCTGGACGTGCCATGACCGAACCGCCGACCGAATTCGAGCTGCTCGAGCTGGCCACGCCGTATGCGCTGCACGCGGTGTCGGACGCGGAACGCGCCGAGATCGAGCGCCGGGTGGCCGCGGCGCCGTCGTCGGTGGCGGCGGCCTTCGACGACGAGGTCCGCGCCGTCCGCGAGACGATGGCGGTCGTGTCGGCGGCGACGGCGAGCGAACCGCCGGCGCACCTGCGGGCCGCCACACTGACCGCCGCGACACCGCCCAATGTCCGCCAAATACCTTGGCGCAGAACCGTATTGGCGTCCGCAGCGGCGGCGGTCGTGGTGGGCGCCGCGGCGTTCGGCGCCGGCGTGTTTTTGCGCCCGCCGGCGAAGCCCACGGTCGCCGAACAAATTCTGTCGGCCCCGGACGTCCAAACGGTCTCGCGTCCGCTGGCCAACGGAACCGCGACGGTGATGTTCTCCCGTGACCGCAACGCGGCGGTGCTGGTGATGAACAACGTGCCGCCCCCGTCCCCCGGCACCGTCTATCAGATGTGGCTGATCGGGGCCAACGGCCCGACCTCGGCCGGGACGATGGACGCGGCGGCGGTGTCGCCGTCGACCAAAGACACGCTCACCAACATCGGCGCCTCGACCGAGCTCGCGTTCACCGTCGAGCCCGGCAAGGGATCGCCGCAGCCGACCACCCCGATCCTGGCCGAGCTGCCGCTCAGCTAGGGCTTTTCCGCAGGCCGCCCAGGACCGCGACGAGCACCCCCGCGGCGACCAGCGCCACGCCGGCGACCAGGGTGAGGTCGAGCCAGCCCCGCAGGCCGGCCTCGGCGTGGGCGACCATCACCTCGGCGATCTGGCGGATGTTCCCGGTGGTGCGATTCAGCGCGTCGTTGACGTAGCGGCCGCCGGCCTCGGTGCCCGCCCAGCCCGCCCCGCCGACCAGCAGCGCCGAGACGCCCAAGCCGCTCAGCGCCTTGCCGCGGCCGCGCGCGGCCGCCAGCGCGAGCAGCGCACACAGACCGCTCAGGGCCGCCGCGCCGACGCTGATCCAGGGCCCCCACCTGGCCAGCGGGCTGAGCCGCCCCGGCCGCACCGACGACGGCATCGACACCGTGAGCGGCACCGTCAGGTTTGCCGGCACCGTCACGTGATGGCGGGCCAGCACCTGCTGCATTGCGGCGTCGTTGAGCATCGGGGCCACGTCGATCGCCCAGTCCGCGGACCCGTCGGCGGTGAACAGGTAGCGGTGCGCCGCCCGGTTGGCCCGGGCGAACAGCGGCGGAAAACCCGGCCCGGCCGTGAAGGCGGCGGCGCCGTCGTGCACCTCCGAGCCGTCCACAGGGTGGTGCCCCGCGCCGTGCGCGGCGATCAGCGCCATGGCCCGGGTGGTGAGCTCGGCCGCCATGGCCGACTGCAGGGCGGGATCGGCGGCGGCGCGCTGCGCCAGCGCCGCGTAGCCGTCCTCGCTGACGAGGTTGCGCTGCGCCCAGGACGCCGGGATCGCTACGGCCAGGGCAAGCGTGGCGGCCAGCCACAGCAGCACGGTCGCGGCGAATCGCACGCCCTAGAACCTACTGAATGCCCCGCACATAGGCGGCCTGCCCGAGGTGCTGGGCGCAGTCGTCGATGATGCTCACCAGCCGAGCGCTGGCCGTCACCGGCGGGTCCCAGTTGGTGTCGACGACGCGGGACAGCTCGGCGGCGGTCACGCTGGCGATGTATTCGAGGGTCAGCTTGTGCACCGCGTGGTAGTAGCCGGCCAGCAGCTCCGCCGGGGCCTTGACCTTGGCCACCTCGTCGGGGCCGTGCCCGTAGCCGGTGTCGTTGCGCGGCAGGTCCAGCCCGAAGCGGTCCACCCAGCCGTCGCGGGTCCACACCTGCTCGACGCCCGCGACGTGGGCCAGCTGGATGTCCTGCACCCGCGCGCTGTGCCAGATCAACCAGGCGATGCTGTTGGCGTTCGGCGTCGGGCGGTAGTCGGACACCTCGTCGGTCAGCCCGTCGGTGAGCTCGTCGACGTGCTCGATCAACCGGGTGAACGCGTCGCGAAGCAGTTCCTGTGTGGCGGCGTCATTTTCAGCACCCATACGGCCGACCCTACGCGCCGTGCCAGACCGCCTCGACGTTGTTGCCGTCGGGATCGCGCACGAAGGCACCGAAATAGGCGGGGTGATATTCGGGCCACAGCCGCGGCTCGTGCAACGACTCGGCGCCCCGCTCCACGGCCGCCCGGTGAAAGGCGCGCACCGCGTCTTCGCCGGCGGCCGCGAATGCCACGTGCACCTCGCGGTTGGGTCCCATGCCGGTCCCGTCGGCGATCCAGAACGACGGCTTGCCGTCGCGGCCGTATCCGATGGCCGGACCGACGTCCATCTGTCGCGAGTATCCGAGCACTCCCAGCACGTGGTCGTAGAAATCCTGCGATTTCTGATAATCGGCGCAATTGATTCCGAAGTGATCGATCACGGAAGAGATCCTGGCACGACCCACCGACGCGGTCGTAGATTGTTTGAATGACTTACGACCTCATCATCCGCAACGGCACCATCGTCGACGGGCTGGGCGGTCAGCCGTATGTCGGCGACGTGGCGGTGCGCGACGGGGTGATCGCGGCGGTCGGGTCCGTGAACGGCGACGGCGCTACGCGGGAAATCGACGCCACCGGTCTGCTCGTCACCCCCGGCTTCATCGACCTGCACACCCACTACGACGGCCAGTCCATCTGGTCTGAGCGGCTGACGCCGTCGTCGGCGCACGGGGTGACCACGGTGGTGATGGGCAACTGCGGGGTCGGGTTCGCGCCGTGCCGGCGGGAGGACCACGACGTGCTCGTCGACGTGATGGCCGGGGTGGAGGACATTCCCGGCGTCGTCATGACCGACGGCCTGCCGTGGAACTGGGAGACCTTCCCCGAATACATGGACGCCCTGGACGCGGGCAAGCGTGACATCGACGTGGCCGCCTATCTGCCGCACTCCCCGCTGCGGGTGTACGTGATGGGTCAGCGCGGCGCCGACCGCGAACCGGCCACCGCCGAAGACCTCGCCAAGATGCGGGCGCTGGCCAAGGAGGCGATCGAGGTCGGCGCGCTGGGCTTCGCGTCGTCGCGGCTGACGATCCACAAGACCGAAAGCGGTTCGCCCATACCGAGTTACGACGCCGCCCGCGAGGAGATCGAAGAGATCGCCCGGGGGGTGGTCGACGGCGGCGGCGGCCTGCTGCAGTTCGTGCCGGACATCCCGGCCGGCGGCTATCAGCCCGTGCTGCAGACGGTGTTCGACGTGGCCGAGGACGTCGGCCTGCCGGTCACGTTCACCCTGGTCGTCGCCAACGCGGGCGACCCGACGTGGCCGGACGCCATCACCATGATCGAGAAGGCCAACTCGAGGGCGGCCGGCGAGGAGCCGCAAGTCACCGCGCAGCTGCTGCCCCGCCCCATCGGGTTGATCATCGGGCTGCAACTGTCCGCCAACCCGTTCGTGCTCTACCCCAGCTACCGCGAGATCGCGCACCTGCCGCTGGCCGAGCGGGTCGCCGAGATGCGCAAGCCGGAGGTGCGCGCCCGCATCCTGGCCGACAAGCCCGGCGTCGGGCACCCCATCCTGTACGTGGCCCAGATGTGGGACTGGATCTTCCCGCTGGGCGACACGCCCGACTACGAGCCCGACCCGTCGACCAGCGTCGGGGCGCGCGCCCGGGCCCGCGGGGTGGACCCGATGGAGGAGGCCTACGACCGGCTGCTCGACGACGAGGGCCGCGCCATGCTGCTGGTCGCGACCAGCAACCTGCAGGGCAACTCGCTGGACACCGTCGGCGAGCTGCTGCACCGCGACGACGTCGTGCTCGGGCTCGGCGACGGCGGCGCGCACTACGGGATGATCTGCGACGCGAGCTACACCACGTACTTCCTGGCCCACTGGGCCCGCGACCGCAAGTCCGGGCGGTTCACCGTGCCGGAGGCCGTGCGCGAGCTCACCTCGGTGCCGGCCCGCGTCGCCGGGCTGGGCGATCGCGGCCGCATCGCCGTCGGCTACAAGGCCGATCTCAACGTCATCGATCACGCCGCCCTGCGGCTGCACAAGCCCGTCATCCGGCACGACCTACCGGCCGGGGGCCGGAGACTGGACCAGACCGCCGAAGGATATGTGACAACGGTCGTTTCCGGTGAAATAATTGCCGAAAATGGCGTTCCGACCGCCGCGCGGCCAGGGAAGTTGGTCCGGGGCCGAAAGCCCATTCCGGTACCTGGTCGATAACGCCACGAAGGGCGGCCCTTCCCGGTTAAGTTGGGTTAGTGACAAGCCCGCATTTTGCGTGGTTGCCGCCAGAAATCAACTCGGCACTTATCTTCGCCGGTCCGGGGGCGGCGCCGCTGCTTGCTGCGGCCGCCGCTTGGGATGGGTTGGCCGAGGATCTGGCGACTTCGGCTTCGTCATTCTTTTCGGTGACAAACGATCTGGCCAACGGTTCGTGGCAGGGCGCGTCGGCGGCCGCGATGATGACCGTGGCGACGCAGTACGTGAGCTGGCTCAGCGCGGCGGCCGCGCAGGCCGAGGCGGCATCGAGCCAGGCCGCGGCCATCGCGGCCGCGTTCGAGACGGCGGTAGCGGCCACGGTGCAGCCCGCGGTGGTGGCGGCCAACCGCGCCCTGGTGAAGGCCCTGGCTTCCACGGACTGGTTCGGATTCAACATCCCGGCGATCATGGACACCGAGGCGGCCTACGAGGCGATGTGGGCGACCGACGTCGCCGCGATGTTCGGCTACCACGCCGACGCGTCCTCGGCCGTCGCGCAATTGGCGCCCTGGCAGCAGGTCCTGCAGAAGCTCGGTTTCAGTTTCGCCAACGGCCGAATGAGTTTCGGCCCCATAACGATGGGCAATTCGAACATCGGTTTCGGAAACAGCGGCAGCCTGAATGTCGGTTCCGGCAATTCGGGTAACAACAACTTCGGCTTGGGCAACCTCGGAAATAACAACTTCGGTTTCGGCAACAGCGGTAGCAACGACTTCGGGATCGGGCTGACCGGGAGCAATCAGATCGGGTTCGGCGGCTTCAACTCGGGCAGCGGCAACATCGGGTTGTTCAACTCGGGCACCGGCAACATCGGCTTTTTCAACTCCGGCAACGGTAACTTCGGCATCGGTAATTCGGGCGCCTCGAATACCGGCTTCCTGAATTCGGGGTCGGTCAACGCGGGCATTATGAACACCGGCACCGCCAACACCGGTTTCTTCCAAGAGGGCGGGCTGGGCAGCGCCGAGGCGGTCAACTCCAGCCATTACATGACGGGCGGCGTCAGCGCGGCCAACCTCAGCTCGGGTCTGCTCAACTCGGTCACCGCGTCGACCGGCAGCCTGGCCCCGGCCGCCGGATCGAGCCTGCTCAGCAATGCCAGCTTCGCGGCGCCGGCCGACGCCAGCGCCATCGCCAGCGGCCTCGAAGCCGGCCACGCGAATTCCTCCGTCAGCGCGGCGGGTGGCCCCACCCCGACCCCGCCGGCCCTGCGGACCACCACGGGGGCGAGCGCCCCGTCGGGCTTCTTTACCGCCAGCAACGGCGACGCCGGCGTCCGGAGCCTGCCCGGCCGGGAGTCCAACATTCCCAGCTCGGGCTTCTTCAACAAGGGCGAGCGCGGTCCCGACGCCCCCGAACCCGGGCCGAGGGAGCCGCTCCTAACCGACTAGCGGCCTATCCTCGAAGCCATGCGCACGAAGAAAAAGGTCGACGTCGAGCGGCTGGCCGCGGCGCTGCCGGACTTCCCGTTCGCGTACCTGATCACCGTCGGCGAGGGCTATCGCGTGCACACCGTGACGGTCGAGCCGCGGCTGCGTGACGGCGCGGTCCTCGACGTCGGCCTGATCGGCGGGCGCACCCGCGAAAACCTCGCCCATCGCCGCGACGTCACCCTGCTGTGGCCGCCGCGCGAGCCCGGTGGCTACTCGCTGATCGTCGACGGCAGCGCCGAGGTGACCGAGTCGGACGACGAGACGGTCCGCCTGGGCGTCATGCCGGAGCGTGCGCTGCTGCACCGCGAGGCCGACTCCCCCAGCGCCGCCAAGGGGTGCCTGCACGACTGTGTGGTGTTCTCGCTGCCCGTGTGAGCTCAGGGCGCGGCGTGTGAAGCTGCGGCGGAAAAACCGCCAGGATCCCGCCCAGGCTTCACATGCAAAGCCGTAGGTTCACACGCAACGCAAACCACGAAAAAGCCCGGCCCCACAGGGAACCGGGCTTTTTCGTTGACTGCGGACTAGAAGTCCATGCCGCCCATGCCGCCGGTCGGGTCGCCCGCGGGAGCGGCCGCCTTCTCCGGCTTGTCGGCCACGACGGCCTCGGTCGTCAGGAACAGCCCCGCGATGGACGCCGCGTTCTGCAGCGCCGAACGGGTCACCTTGACCGGGTCGGCGACGCCGGCCTTGAGCAGGTCCTCGTACTCGCCGGTGGCGGCGTTCAAGCCGGTGCCGGCCTTCGAGTTGCGGACCTTCTCCGCGACGACGCCGGGCTCCAGCCCGGAGTTGAAGGCGATCTGCTTCAGCGGAGCCTCCAACGCCACCTTGACGATGTTGGCGCCGGTCGCCTCGTCACCCTTGAGCTGGAGCTCGTCCAGGGCCGGAGCCGACTGCAGCAGGGCCACGCCGCCACCGGCGACGATGCCCTCCTCGACGGCCGCCTTGGCGTTGCGGACCGCGTCCTCGATGCGGTGCTTGCGCTCCTTGAGCTCCACCTCGGTGGCGGCGCCGGCCTTGATCACCGCAACACCGCCGGCCAGCTTGGCCAGGCGCTCCTGCAGCTTCTCGCGGTCGTAGTCGGAGTCGCTGTTCTCGATCTCGGTGCGGATCTGGGCCACCCGGCCGGCGATGGCGTCCGGGTCACCGGCGCCCTCGACGATGGTGGTCTCGTCCTTGGTGATGACCACCTTGCGGGCCTTGCCCAGCAGCGAGATGTCGGCGGTCTCGAGGGACAGGCCGACCTCCTCGCTGATGACCTGACCACCGGTGAGGATGGCCATGTCCTGCAGCATCGCCTTGCGCCGGTCACCGAAGCCGGGAGCCTTGACGGCCACCGACTTGAAGGTGCCGCGGATCTTGTTGACGACCAGGGTGGAGAGAGCCTCGCCCTCGACGTCCTCGGCGATGATCAGCAGCGGCTTGCCGCCCTGGATGACCTTCTCCAGCAGCGGGAGCAGGTCCTTGACGGTCGACACCTTGGAGCTGACCAGCAGGATGTAGGGGTCCTCCAGGACAGCTTCCTGACGCTCGGCGTCGGTGACGAAGTAGCCCGAGATGTAGCCCTTGTCGAACCGCATGCCCTCGGTGAGCTCGAGCTGCAGGCCGAAGGTGTTGGACTCCTCGACGGTGATGACGCCCTCGTTGCCGACCTTGTCCATCGCCTCGGCGATCAGGTCGCCGATCGACTGGTCGCCCGCGGAGATGGCCGCGGTGGCCGCGATCTGCTCCTTGGTCTCGACGTCCTTGGCCGACTTCAGCAGGGTCTCGGTGATCTTCTCGACGGCCTTCTCGATGCCGCGCTTGAGGCCGAGCGGGTTGGCGCCCGCCGCGACGTTGCGCAGGCCCTCTTTCACCAGGGCCTGGGCCAGCACCGTGGCCGTCGTCGTGCCGTCACCGGCGACGTCGTCGGTCTTCTTGGCAACTTCCTTGACCAGCTCGGCGCCGATCTTCTCGTACGGGTCCTCCAGCTCGATCTCCTTGGCGATGGACACACCATCGTTGGTGATCGTGGGGGCACCCCACTTCTTCTCCAGGACGACGTTGCGACCCTTGGGTCCCAACGTCACCTTTACCGCGTCGGCAAGGCTGTTCAGGCCCCGCTCGAGGCCGCGACGGGCCTCTTCGTCGTACGCAATTGTCTTGGCCATTGCGAAGTGATTCCTCCGGATAGGGGATGACACGTCCTGGCCGGGTGCAGTGCCCGCGACGGACGACCAAGCTGGTCTCACCGTCCCGACCTAGCACTCACCGGTGGCGAGTGCCAACGTCATTCTTAGCACTCGCCTATGCCGAGTGCAAGAACGGCCCCGGCGTTATCGCTGCGCGCGTAAACCGTCGACGACGACGTCGGTCACGCGCTCGGCCAACGCGGAGTTATAGGCCTCCATCGCCTGGCATCCCACCAGGATCGTCTTCACTTCGCGCACGTCGAGATCCTTTCGTGCGGTCCCCGCTTCCTGTGCGGCGCGCAGCAGCTCGCCGAGCACGGCGTAGAACGCGTCCTCGACGTCGGGCACGGCGCTCTCGATGTCGATGCCGAACCCGGCCAAAGCATCGGCCAGGCCTCGGTCCGTCGCGCCCCACTGCAACACCATGGAGCGCAGGAAGGTGAAGAGCGCTTCGCCGGGCCCCTCGGATTTCAGCAGCGCGTATCCATCGTCGACGAGATGGCGCATGCGGTCCTCGATGACGGCCCGGAACAGCGCCTCCTTGGTCGGGAAGTGCCGGTAGACGGTGCCCGCGCCGACGCCGGCGCGCCGGGCGATCTCGTCGATCGGCACCGAGAGGCCCTCGGCCGCGAAGGTGTCGTAGGCGACCTCCAGCACGCGCGCCCGGTTGCGCGCCGCGTCGGCGCGCAGCGGCCGGTCGGGTTGCGCCATAAGTTCACCTCGACTCGGTTGACAAAACGGGGCGTGCGTTCCGTATAGTGGGGACAACCGGAGCGCTCGCCCCGTTTACCTTACTAGTTTAGGAGCTTCCCCATGGCCAAGTGGACCGCCGCGGACATTCCCGACCAGGCCGGCCGGGTCGCCGTCATCACCGGCGCCAACACCGGGCTGGGCTACGAGACCGCCCTCGCGCTCGCCGACCACGGCGCCCACGTGGTGCTCGCGGTGCGCAACCTCGACAAGGGCAAAGACGCCGCGGCCCGCATCACCGCGAAGAGCCCGCACGCCGACGTGGCGCTGCAGGAGCTGGACCTGACGTCGCTGGAGTCCGTCCGCGCCGCGGCCGAGCAACTGCGCTCCGCGCACGACCGCATCGACCTGCTGATCAACAACGCGGGCGTCATGTACACGCCGAAGGAAACCACCGCGGACGGCTTCGAGATGCAGTTCGGCACCAACCACCTCGGCCACTTTGCGCTCACCGGACTGCTGCTGGACCGGCTGCTGCCCGTCGCCGGCTCCCGGGTCGTGACCGTCAGCAGCATGGGCCATCGCATCCTCGCCGACATCCACTTCGACGACCTGCAGTGGGAGCGCCGCTACAACCGCGTGGCGGCGTACGGACAGGCCAAGCTGGCCAACCTGCTGTTCACCTACGAGCTGCAGCGCCGGCTCGCCCCGCACGGCACGACGATCGCCGCCGCCGCCCACCCCGGCGGGTCGAACACCGAGCTGGGCCGCTACACGCCCACGGCGTTCCGGCCGCTCGTCAACATGTTCTTCAACGTGATTGCGCAGGACGCGGCCATGGGCGCGCTCCCGACGCTGCGCGCCGCGACCGACCCCGGCGTGCTCGGCGGCCAGTACTACGGCCCCGACGGCTTCGGCGAGACGCGCGGCTACCCGAAAATCGTTGGCTCCAGCCGGAAGTCGCACGACGCCGAGTTGCAGCGGCGGCTGTGGGCGGTCTCCGAGGAGCTCACCGGGGTGGTCTATCCGTTCGACTGAGGGGGTAACACTGGAGGCATGTCCCTTGTCGTGCCCCCGTACCCGCCGCCGCGTTACACCAAGCACGAGCCGGAGATCAGCGCGTGGCTGCGGCGCGCTCCTGAAAATGGAGGGGCGCCGCCCGACTACGAGACGTTCGGGACCAAGTACCACTACCTGGCCAACCAGCAGGCCACCGACGGCGACTACGGCCTGTACCGGGTCGACATCGCCCCGGCCGGCGGAGGGCCCCCGGCGCACTATCACCGCGCGATGTCCGAGGCGTTCTTCGTCCTGTCCGGGACGATGAAGCTCTTCGACGGCAACGAGTGGCTCGACGGCCACCAGGGCGACTTCCTCTACGTCCCGCCCGGCGGCGTGCACGGTTTCCGCAACGAGGCCGACGCGCCGGCGTCGGTCCTGATGTTGTTCGCGCCCGGCGCGCCGCGCGAGGCCTACTTCGAGGGCTTCGCGGCGCTGGCCGACATGACCGACGACGAACGCCGGGAGTGGTTCATCCGCCACGACAACTACTGGATGCAATGACCCCAACGGGTTAATGCTGGGCGAACATTCGGTGCCGAGCGGGGATGCGCGGCCCGGGCGCGACGTAGGGTTTGGCCGTGCAGGCCAAGAAGCCGCAGTCGAAGCGGGAAGCGGCGTGGGCGCGGACCAAAGTCGAGATGGCGCGCAGCGCCCCGATCAGGGTCGCCGAGCGGGTCAAGCGGGTGAGGCAGGGCAGCCGGCCGCCGGCGCCAACCGCCTTGGCGCAAGCCGGAATTGGGGCGCCGGCCCGCCACCGGGGCGAGCGAGGCGTCCGGATTCACCGCCACCGGGCCGAACCGGCCGCTAACCAGCGAATCGGTAATCGCCGTCGACCAGCGCGCGGGTCCGCTCGAAGAACGTCCGGCCGCTGTAGGGCAGTTGGGTGACGACCTTGCCGCTGGGGTGCCGGAAGTAGTTGGTGCAGGCGAGCCAGACCTTGCCGACCATGGCGGCCTGGATCTCGTCGTTGTAGCGTCGCTGCGCCGCGGGCGTGACCTCGATCGTGCGCGCGCCGCGGTCGCCCATCACGTCGAGGATGTGCCGGACGAACGTCGTCTGGGCCTCGTGGATGTACAGGATCGAGTTGACGCCGTTGGTGTTCGGGCCGTAGAGGGTGAAGAAGTTCGGATACCCGGCGATCAGCGTGCCGAGGTAGGCCTCGGCGCCCCCGCTCCACTCGTCGCGCAGGTGGCGACCGCCCGACCCGTACACGTCGATGCTCGCCAGGTAGTCGGCGGCCTGGAACCCGGTGCCGTAGATGACGGTGTCGACGCGGTGCTCGACGCCGTCGACGGTGCGCACCCCGCGCTCGGTCAGCTCGGCGATGGCGGTCGTCTCCAGGCTCACGTTGGGCAGGGCGAACGTCGGGTACCAATCGCGCGACATCAGCGGCCGCTTGCAGCCGACGGGGTAGTCGGGCGTCAGCTTCGCGCGCAGCTCAGGGTCGGCGACCTTGCGCGCCAGATAGCTGCGGGCCAGCTCGGTCGCCTCGCGCGTCTGCGCGGCGTCGACGTCGAAGTCGGATGACTCGTAGGCGTCGAAGGCCTCGTCGCGCAGCTTTTGCGCCGTCTCGGGATGGCGCTCGAACTCGGCGTGCTGCTCGGGCGTGAACGGGAAGTCGAAGCGCGGCGCGATCCAGATCGGGGTCCGCTGAAACACGGTGAGGTGCGCGGTTTCTCGCGCGATCGCCGGCACGTACTGGATGGCGCTGGCGCCCGTTCCGATGGACGCGACCCGCTCCCCGGCCGTCGGCTTGCTGTGATCCCAACGCGCCGAATGGAATTGGCGCCCGCGGAACCTCCCCGCGCCGGGGATGTCGGGGATGTTGGGCACGTCGAGCATCCCGACAGCGCTCACCACGACGTCGAAGTGGTGCTCGGCGCCGTCGCCGGTGCCGAGTGTCCACCGCCGCTCCCGATCCGACCAGCGCACCGTGGTGATCTCGGTGTGGGGGCGCAGATGCGGCGCCAGCCCGTGGTCGGCGGCGACCTTCTCCAGGTAGGCCAGGATCTCGGGCTGGTTGGCGTAGGTCTTGCTCCACCGCGGGTTGGGCGCGAACGAATAGGAGTACAGGTGCGAGGGCACGTCGCAGGCCGCGCCCGGAAACGTGTTGTGCCGCCAGGTCCCGCCGAACCCGTCGGCCCGGTCGAAGATGGTGAAGTCGTAGCCGCCCTCGGCGAGCTGGATGCCCATCGCGATGCCGCCGGCACCCGCGCCGATGATCCCGACGCGCGGCTTCAGCCCCATTGCGCGAAGTACGGTCGCTCGGGGCGGGTCTTTTCCACCAGGATGAACACCACGCCCCAGGGGTCGACGAACCAGGTGGTGCGTACCCTCGCGACGTCGGCGACCCCGCCGACCAGGAAGCGCACGCCCTTGCCCTCCAGTTCGGCGCGGGTGGCGTCGAGGTCCTCGCAGATCAGCCCGACGTGCGACAGGCCGTGATCGGTCAGGGCCCGTTCGGCATCCGCGCCGTCGACGTTGAGGTATTCGATGACCTCGAGCACCCGGTCGCCGTCGCCGGGAAACCCGACGATGGCCGCCTTCATGCTCGGGTCGCCGACCAGCTCGCCCATGTCCTCGCGAATGGCATTACCGCTCATGACGTACGGCGGTGAGAGCACACGCAGGCCCAATACGTCGCGGTAGTAGGCCACCGCGGCCTCGCAGTCGGGCACGCACACCCCGGTGTGGGCCAACCCGGTAATCACGTTCTGAACCTTACGTCCGCGAGCCGTCTTTTTGGGCCTTGGATAATGGCCGTGTGCGGTCAGTCGAAGAGCATCAGCGAGTCGTGGCGGAGATGATCCGCGCCCGCCCGGCCGGCGCCGTGGCGCTGGCCGACGCCCAGGGGCTGGTGCTGGCCGACGACGTGGTCGCGTCGCTGGCGCTGCCGGTCTTCGACAACTCCGCGATGGACGGATACGCGGTGCGCGCCGAGGACGTCGCGGGCGCAACGCCCGAACACCCGGTGGTGTTGGAAGTCGCCGAGGACATCCCGGCCGGGCGCGTCGACGAGCTGACGCTGCAACCGAATACCGCGCACCGCATCATGACGGGCGCGCCGATGCCGGCCGGGGCGACGGCCGTGGTGCCGGTCGAGGACACCGACGGCGGGGTCGAGGCGGTGACGATCCGGGCGCCGCGCCCGGCCGGCGCGCACATCCGGCGGGCCGGCGAGGACGTCGCGCCCGGCACCACCGTGCTGCGCCGGGGCCAGGTGGTCACGCCGGCGATCCTCGGGCTGGCGTCGGCGCTGGGCATGGCGGAGCTGAAAGTGATTCCGCGCCAACGTGTCCTGGTGATGTCGACCGGCTCGGAGCTGGTGGCGCCGGGGGCGCCGCTGCGGCCGGGGCAAATCTACGAGTCCAATTCGATCATGCTGGCCGGGGCGGTGCGCGACGCCGGCGCCGAGGTGATCGCCGTCGCGACCGCCGAAGACGATGTCGCACAGTTCAGTTCGATCCTCGATCGCTACGCGGACGGCTGCGACCTGATCATCACCAGCGGCGGCGTCAGCGCGGGCGCCTACGAGGTGGTCAAGGACGCGTTCGGGCGGGACGGCGACCAGGGGGTGGAGTTCGTCAAGGTGGCGATGCAGCCGGGCATGCCGCAGGGCATCGGCCGGGTGGCCGGCGCGACGATCGTCACCCTGCCGGGCAATCCGGTCAGCGCGCTGGTGTCCTTCGAGGTGTTCATCCGGCCCGCGCTGCGCCGGGCCATGGGCCTGCCCGACCCCGAGCGGCCGCACCGGCCCGCGGTCCTCGCCGAATCGCTGACCTCGCCGCGGGGCAAGCGCCAGTTCCGACGCGCGATCTTCGACCGCGAAGCGGCGACCGTCACCAGCTACGGGCCGCCGGCCTCCCACCATTTGCGGTGGCTGGCGTCGGCGAACGCGCTGCTGGACATCCCGGAGGACGTCGTCGAGGTGTCCGCGGGAACCGAGCTGCAAGTCTGGGACCTGACGAGTCCGTAAGATGGCCGCCGTGGCAAGACGCCCGAACACCGTCGGCCCGACCGCCGAGGACCCGGCGTTCAGCCCCCAGCACGCCCTCGAGTTGGTGCGATCCGCGATTCCGCCGATTCACCCGGCCGGGCGGCCGTTCATCGCCGCCGGCCTGGGCGCGGCCCTCCTCGGGCGCAACCACCGCTGGCTGCGCCGCGC
This sequence comes from Mycobacterium sp. 1245805.9, assembly GCF_001672915.1. GTDB lineage: Bacteria > Actinomycetota > Actinomycetes > Mycobacteriales > Mycobacteriaceae > Mycobacterium. Next base: position 33,078 of record NZ_LZKR01000050.1, read on the forward strand.
GGGCCTGCTGGCCGCCGGTGCCTGCGCCGGATTCTTCCGCCATCCCCCGCGGGTGCCGCCCTCCCGGCCCGGCGCCGTCGTCGCCCCCGCCGACGGCGAGATCTGCGTGATCGACGCGGCGGCCCCGCCGGCCGAGCTCGGCATGGGCGAGGCGCCGTTGCCGCGGGTCAGCATCTTCCTGTCGCTGCTGGACGCCCACGTGCAGCGGGCCCCGGTGAGCGGCGAGGTGATCGACGTGCAGCACCGGCCGGGTCGCTTCGGGTCGGCCGACCTGCCCGCGGCGAGCACCCAGAACGAGCGCACCAGCCTGCGCATCCGCACCGACACCGGCGCCGACGTGGTGGCGGTGCAGGTCGCCGGGCTGCTCGCGCGCCGCATCGTCTGCGACGCCCGCGCCGGGGACAAGCTGTCGATCGGCGACACCTACGGCCTGATCCGGTTCGGCTCCCGGCTGGACACCTACCTCCCGCCCGGGACGGAACCGCTGGTGAAGGTGGGCCAGCGCGCGGTTGCCGGCGAGACCGTCCTGGCCGAGCTGGCATGACCGACAAGCGCCGGGACAGGCGAACCGCAAGCCTGCAACTGTTGCCCAGCGCGATGACGGTGCTGTCCATCTGCGCGGGCATGACGTCGATCAAGTTCGCCCTCGACGGCAAGCCGATTCCCGCGATGGCGCTGATCGCCGCGGCGGCGATCCTGGACGCGCTGGACGGACGGGTGGCCCGCATCCTGGGCGCCCAGTCGCGGCTCGGCGCCGAGATCGACTCCCTGGCCGACGCGGTGAACTTCGGGGTCACACCCGCCCTGGTGGTCTACGTCATGCTGCTGTCGAAGTGGCCGGTCGGCTGGGCGGTGGTGCTGCTGTACGCGGTGTGCGTCGTGCTACGACTGGCCCGGTACAACGCGCAGCAGGACGACGAAACCCAGCACGCCTACCAGCATGAATTCTTCGTCGGGATGCCCGCGCCGGCGGGCGCGGTCTCCATGATCGGCACGATCGCCCTGAAGTTGCAGTTCGGCGAGGGCTGGTGGACGTCGGTGTGGTTCCTCGCGATCTGGATCACCGGGACGTCGATGCTGATGGTCAGCGCGATCCCGATGAAGAAGCTGCACACCGTGGCGATTCCGCCGAACTGGGCGGTTCCCCTGCTGGCGGTGCTCGCGGCCGTCGCGGCGGCCGCGGTACTGGAGCCCTACATCCTGATCTGGGTGATCATCGTCGCCTACCTGTGCCACGTCCCGTTCGCGGTGCGCACCAAGCGCTGGTTGGCCAAACACCCCGAGGTGTGGGACGACAAGCCCAAGGAACGGCGCGCCGTGCGGCGCGCGAACCGCCGGGCGCAGCCGAGCCGCCGGTCGACGACGCGGCTGGGGCTGCGGAAGCCGAGCGGGCGCCTGCGATGATCGACGGCGGCCCGGCCCGTCACCTCACGCTCACCGCCAGGCTGAACACCTCCGCCGTCGACTCCCGCCGCGGCGTCGTCCGAATCCACCCCAATGTCGTTGCGGCCCTTGGTATCCGGGAGTGGGACGCGGTCTCCCTGACCGGGTCGCGGACGACCGCGGCCGTCGTCGGCCTGGCCGGCCCGGACACCCCGGTCGGCATCGCGCTGCTCGACGACGTGACGCTGTCCAACGCCGGGCTGCGCGAGGGCACCGCGGTGATCGTCGGCGCGGTCACCGTGTACGGCGCGCGGTCGGTGACGCTGTCCGGCTCGTCCATGGCCGCCGCCTCGATCACGCCGGTCACGCTGCGACAGGCGCTGCTGGGCAAGGTGATGACCGTCGGCGACGCCGTGTCGCTGCTGCCGCGCGACCTGGGTCCGGGGACGTCGACGTCGGCCGCCACCCGGGCGCTGGCGTCCGCGGTCGGGATCAGCTGGACCTCGGAGTTGTTGACGGTCACGGAGGTCGACCCGGACGGGCCGGTCAGCGTGCAGCCAAACTCGTTGGTCAGCTGGGGAACCGGGGTCCCGGCCGTCGGGAGCTCGCACGAGCAGCTTCCCACCGGCACCCCGGAGATCCTCGTCGAGGAGCTGAAGGGCTCGCAGCCGCAGGCCGCCAAACTCGCCGAGTGGCTCAAGCTCTCGCTCGATGAGCCGCACCTGCTCAAGAGCCTGGGCGCGGGCACCAACCTCGGCGTGCTGGTGTCGGGGCCGGCCGGCGTGGGCAAGGTGACGCTGGTGCGCGCGGTCTGCGACAGCCGCAGGCTGATCGAGCTCGACGGCCCCGAGGTGGGCGCGCTGGCCGCCGACGACCGGCTGAAAACCGTTGCCGCGGCGGTGAAGAAGGTGCGCGACGGCGGCGGCGTCCTGTTGATCGCCGACGTCGACGCGCTGCTGCCGGCCCCCCCGGAGCCGGTGGCCGCGCTGATCCTCGGCGAGCTGCGCGCCGCCGTCGCCACCGGCGGCGTCGCATTGATCGCCACCTCCGCGCACCCCGACCAGCTCGACGCCCGGCTGCGCGCCCCCGACCTGTGCGACCGCGAGCTGGGCCTGCCGCTGCCCGACGCCGCCACCCGCAAGGCGCTGCTGGAGGCGCTGCTCAAGCCGGTGCCCACGGGCGATCTCGACCTCGACGAGATCGCCGGTCGCACACCGGGTTTCGTCGTCGCCGATCTCGCCGCGCTGGTGCGTGAGGCCGCGCTGCGGGCGGCGTCGCGCGCCAGCGCCGACGGGCAGCCACCGAAGCTGAATCAGGACGACCTCGTCGGCGCGCTGACCGTCATCCGGCCGCTGTCCCGCTCGGCCAGCGAGGAGCTGACGGTCGGCAACGTCACGCTCGACGACGTCGGCGACATGGCCGAGGCCAGGCAGGCCCTGACCGAGGCGGTGTTGTGGCCGCTGCAGCATCCCGACACCTTCGCCCGGCTCGGCGTCGATCCCCCGCGCGGCGTGCTGCTGTACGGCCCGCCCGGCTGCGGCAAGACGTTCATCGTCCGCGCCCTGGCCAGCACGGGGCAGCTGTCCGTGCACGCGGTCAAGGGCTCCGAGCTGATGGACAAGTGGGTGGGCAGCTCGGAAAAGGCGGTGCGCGAACTGTTTCGGCGGGCCCGCGATTCCGCGCCGTCGCTGGTGTTCCTCGACGAGGTGGACGCGCTGGCGCCGCGGCGCGGGCAGACCTTTGACTCCGGCGTGACCGACCGGGTGGTGGCCGCGCTGCTGACCGAGCTCGACGGCATCGACCCGCTGCGCGACGTCGTGGTGCTGGGCGCCACCAACCGGCCCGACCTGATCGACCCGGCGCTGCTGCGCCCGGGCCGGCTGGAGCGGTTGGTGTTCGTCGAACCGCCCGACGCCGCGGCCCGCGGCGAAATCCTGCGCACGGCGGGCAAATCCATCCCGCTGAGCGACGACGTCGACCTCGACGCGGTGGCCGCCTCGCTCGACGGCTACAGCGCCGCCGACTGCGTCGCGCTGCTGCGGGAGGCCGCGCTGACCGCGATGCGGCGATCCCTCGACGCCTCCGACGTGACGGCCGCGGACCTCGACGCCGCCCGCAAGACCGTGCGCCCCTCGCTGGACCCCACGCAGGTGGACTCCCTACGCGCGTTCGGCACGTCTCTCTAGGTGGCTCTCTAGCACCGCGCGGGCCGAGGCCGCGACGTCGGCCTCGAGCCAGGGCGGCATCGGCTCGTCGTGCGCGTGCCGGCGGACGACGGCATACGGCAGGTCGGCCACCGCGCGCGCGACGGCGTCGACCGATCGGCGGTCGCGCCTTCCGTACAGTTGCTTCGCCAGGACCGAAAGCCGTTCGGTCAGGGGCGCGTTCATCGCGGCGAGGGTTTCCCGGAACGCCGCGTCGGGCTCGCCGTCGAGCAGGTCGGTGGGCCGGATGGTCAACAACAGCCGGGCGTCCTCGGGGATCTCGCGGGCGAAGCCGACGGCGGCCACGGCCATCGCGGCCGCCGTGTCGAGGGGCGTCTCGCCCTCGCCGGCCAGCGCCCGCGCCTGGAAGCGCTCCAGCGCCCGCAGCCACGCCGCCGTCAGGATGCCGTCGCGGTTGCCGAACCGGTGATACAGCGTGCCGGCCGGCGCGCCGCTCGCGTCGGAGATCGCGGCGACGCTGGCCGCCCGCGGCCCCCCGTCGAGCACCAGCGCGCGGGCTGCGTCGAGGATCACATCGGTTTCGTGCTTCCGTGGAGGCGCCATGATCTAGTACATTCCTTCTATATGGAACGATTACCCTATATCGATGAGCATGCCATAACCGTGAGCGCGAGTCGCGACGACACGTGGTCGGCGCTGCTGCGGGTGATGTGCCGGGACCCGCGCGACCCCGCCACCGTCCCGATCGGCTTCGTCCTGGACGGGGCGCGGCGACCGGAGCTGTTCGCGCTCAAGGGCCGCCACCCGTTCGCGATCTACCGGTGGGTGTTCGAGTTGGACGACGTGGCACCCGGCACCCGGGTGCGTTCGGCAACCTGGGCGGCCTTCCCCGGCATCCACGGCAAGGCCTATCGCGCGCTGGTCATCGGAACCGGCGCACACCGGATCGTGGTGCGCAGGGTGCTGAGACGCATTGCGGCGTCGGCGCTCGAGGCCGATTACGCGGACGTCTTCGAAGCCCCCATCCCGCACGGCGATTCGCGCACCGCCGAACAGGCGCTCCGCGACGCGGTGGGGCGGAATCCGGGCGCGGGCGGGAACGTGGTGTGGTGGATCCACCGCCACGTGCTTCGGTTTCATCTCGGGCCGTATTCCACGCCGGACCACATCATCGGCTGGCCGATCACGCGTTCGGATCACGACGAGATCGTGCTGACGACGCGCGGCCCGCTGATGCGCGGCGAGCTGACGCTGCGACGCCGGGACGGCCACGCTGCGCTCACCACCCGCCTGCGTTACCGCCACAAGGTCGCCGCCCGTACGGTCTGGGCCGTGATCGGTCCGCTGCATCGGGCCGTGGCGCCGCGACTGGTGCAGCGCGCCGCCCGTCAACGCCTTCCCCGGATGGCCGGATGCTGAAACACCTTGTGGCGGTACGACCATCGGAACGAACGGCGTCGCTGCCCTGCGACGCGCTGCTCCCCAGCCCCGCCGTCCGG
>NZ_LZKR01000051.1 GCF_001672915.1 Mycobacterium sp. 1245805.9
CCGGCCGACGGCACCATCGAGCTGAAGGGCATGTTGGACAACATCACGGCCAAGCCGGTGGTGTCCGGCACCGGGCTGCAGCTGCAGATCGTCAGCTTCAACGCGCTGGGCTTCACCATGCCGAAGGAATCGGTGCAGTCGACGCTGGACGACTTCACCGCGCAATTCACCAAGAACTACCCGCTGGGCATCCACGCCGACAGCGTGCAGGTCACCGATACCGGTGTGACAGCCCACTTTTCGACACAGAACGCCAGCATCCCGAACGACAACAGCAACGACCCCTGCTTCGCCAACCTCTAAGAATCGCCGCCGAGCCCGTCGAGCACCGCCCGGCTGCCCGACAGGCCCAGCCGGGTCGCGCCGGCATCCAGCATCGCTAGCGCGTCGGCGGCCGTGCGGATGCCGCCGCTGGCCTTGACGCCCAGCCGCCCGCCGACGGCCTCGGCCATCAGCGCGACGGCGTCCACCGACGCCCCGCCCGCCGGGTGAAAGCCGGTCGAGGTCTTGACGAAGTCGGCGCCGGCGTCCTCCGCGGCGCGGCACACGTCCGCCAGCGCGTCCCCGCCCGCTCGGGCCAGCAGCACCGCCGACTCCACGATGACTTTCAGCACGGCCCGGGGCACCGCGGCCGGCGGCGCCCTGATGTCGGAGCGCACGGCATCGATGTCGCCGGCCAGCGCGGCGCCGACGTCGATGACCATGTCGATCTCGCCGGCGCCGGCCGCCACGGCCAGCGCGGCCTCGCGCGCCTTGACCTCCGGCACGTGCTTGCCCGACGGAAAGCCGGCCACCGCCGCCACCCGGACGCCGGAGGCGGCGGCATACGACGCGTCCGGGACCATCGACGGCGAGACGCACACGGCGTAGACACCGAGGTCGCCCGCCTCGGCCACCAGCGCGGCCCGCTCGGCGCGGGTGGCCTCGGGCTTGAGCAGGGTGTGGTCGATCAGGGCCGCCAGTTGGGCCCGCGTGGGTTGGCTCGCCAACTAGAACCCTTCTTCCGGACCGCCGGGGTTGCAGCCCGTGGCGAACATGTCGGCGTCGTCGACCACCGGGCGCCACGGCTCCAGGTTCCAGCTGGACTTGCCCGGCTGCACGAACTCGGCGAGCTGCCAGTGGCAGACGAACTGGGCGCGCATGCCGGGGGTGTCGGCGTCCGGCGCCAGCGCCAGCACCTCGGCCCACGCCTCGTCGGCCTGCGACGCGGTGCCCGGTTGTCTGGCGGCCACCCGCCCGGATGGTGTCGGAAAAACCCGCAGGCTGGACATGCCCTGCCAGCGGGACCACTCGGTGTGGTCGACGAACGGGGGTGCGGGGGTGGCGTCGGCGCGGGCGGGCGACGCCGGCGGGCCCAGCAGCGCGGCCAGCACCACCGCCGGCGCGGCCAGCAGGGCCTTCATTCCGCTAGCGCGACTTGCCCTGAATCTCAAGCAGTTTCGGCCGCACGTCGACCAGATACACCCCGGCGGCGCAGGCGGCGATCGCCATGCCCAGCACGCCGAACACGAAACTCAGCACGGAGGCCAGCGCCACGGCCACGCCGAGGATCACCAACCACACCGGCTTGGTCAGCTTGTCTGCGGCGGTATAGGCGTCGGTTCGCTGCAGCGCTGCGTGCACGAACGCGTACACGGCCGTCAGCGCGACGGCGATCTGCAGGACGAACATGACGATGCTCACGGCGTGGGTCACGCATCAAGGGTATGCGGGCACCGTCCAAAACGTCGACTCCGAGTTGCCCGGGGACAACTCGGAGTCGCGTCTGGTTACTTCTGGGTGACCTTCTTGGCCGACGCCTTCTTGGCCGGGGCCTTCTTGGCAGGAGCCTTCTTGGCGGGCGCCTTCTTGGCCGGGGCCTTCTTGGCCGACTCGGCCTTCTTGGGCAGGTCGATGCCGACCAGCTTGGCGGCCCGCTCGCCGACCGCGCGGGTCTGCGACGCGACCGTGCCGAGCGCCTCCTGGGTCAGCTCGACGGCCTGGTCGACGTAGCCCTCGGCGCGCGCCGACGCGTCCTCGAAGGGCCGCTGGCTGCGCAGGCGCTCCAGGGCGGCCTCGCCGCGGTCGACCAGCTCGTTGTAGCGGCTGGTCGCGGCCTCCAGGTAGCCCTCGGCGGCCTTGCGCAGCTCCTCGGAGGTGAAGCGCTCGCGCAGCTCGGTGAACTGCTCGGGCAGGTCCTCCTGCAGCTTCGACAGGCGAGCGCGGCGCTCCTCGACCCGGCTGCGGGTCTCGGTGCGGGTCTCTTCGGCCCGCTCACGCAGGTTGGCGATCAGGTCGTTGACGGTGGCCAGCGCCAGATCGGCCGCGCCGAGCGCCGCCAGCAACGGAGCCCGCAAGTCTTCGACGTTCGGGTTTTCAGCCATGGTGTTTCCTTTCATAATTTGTTTCTTATCGGGGTTACTGCGTCTCTGATCTGAAGAAAGGGGCAGGCGGGGAGAGGTCAAGACCCGCGGATTGACGTGGCCCGCAACTTGCCGGGGGAACCTCCTGATTGATCGGGTCGGCTGATCGGTTACGCATCGTGGGCCAGGGTTGGTGAACTCGACGGGCCGGCGTCAAACCCCTTCCCCTCGGGTAACCAAGCGGCCTGGCATCTATGCGTCACCAACTCATTGCTGTCATTGGCGCGACTGCGAACGCGTCACTCGTCGCTGTCGGGTTCGCTCGGACTCTCCTCGAAATTGGCTTCGTTCTGCTCGGCAAATGACGCGTAGATGTCGAGCAGGATCTGCTTTTGACGCTCCGTGATCGCCGTGTCGGTGATGATGGCGTCGCGCACCTGGCTCTTGTCGCTGGGCTCGAGAATCCCGGCGCGCACGTAGAGCACCTCGGCGGAGATCCGTAGCGCTTTTGCGATCTGGCTCAGCACGTCGGCGGACGGCTTGCGCAGCCCGCGCTCCACCTGGCTCAGGTACGGGTTGCTGACGCCGGACCGCTCGGCGAGCTGCCGCACCGAGACCTGCGCGTTCTCACGCAGGTCGCGGATGAAGCTGCCGAGGTCGGAGGCCATGTCGGAGGCCGCCGTCGACACCTTGGCGGAGAGCTTCTCCTCCTGCGGCATCGAGCACTCCTCGGGTCGGTTGGCGTGTTACGGCCCCTACCCTACGACCAAGTGCTTGCTTTTGCAAGCACTTGTTAGCACCCCTAGAAAAGCAGCTGGGCGACGGCGTAGATGATCAGCCCCGCCAGGGACCCGACGACCGTCCCGTTGATCCGAATGAACTGCAGGTCTCGACCCACGTGCAGTTCGATGCGCCGGCTGGCCTCCTCCGCGTCCCAGCGCTCGATCGTGTCGGTGATGATCGCGGTGATTTCCACCCCGTACTCGGAGACCAGGTGCTGGGCCGCCCGCACGATCCAGCTGTCGACCTTGTCGCGCAGGTCGGCGTCGTCGCGCAGCGACTCCCCGATGCGGACGACGGTGTCGGCGATGCGGGTTCGCAGCGCGCTGGACGGGTCGTCGACGCCCTCGAGGACCAGCCTCTTCAGCGTCTTCCACGCCGTCGCGGCCGCGGTGGCGATCTCATCGCGCGCCATCAGCTGGTCCTTGACCGCGTCGGCGCGCGCGATGGTCTCCGGATCGTGCTGCAGGTCGTCGGCGAACTCGAACAGGAAACGGGTCGCCGAACGGCGCAACTCGTGGTCGGGGTTGCGGCGCACCTTGTCGGTGAAGTCCATCAGCTCGCGGTGGATGCGGTCGCCGACGAGGTGGTCGATGAACCGCGGCGACCAGCTCGGCGAGTCGCGCTCGACCACCCGCTGGATCACCTCCCCGGCGTTCAGCGACCACTGGAACGCCCGGTCGGCCAGCAGTTGGATCAGGGCCTCCTGGCGGTTCTCGGCCAGCAGCGTCGCCAGCACCCGGCCCACCGGCGGGCCCCATTGCGGTTCGGCGATGCGGCGCACGATCATCCGGTCGATCACCTGCTGGACGTCCTCGTCGCGCAACAGCTCCACCAGCACCCGCAGCACCGTCGCCGTCTCGCCGGCCACCCGTTCGGCGTGCGCGGTCTCCGAGAGCCACTTCCCGAGCCGGCTGGGCACCTGGGCGTCGCGCAACTTGGTCTCGACGACGGGCGGTGACAGGAAGTTCTCCCGCACGAAGGTCCCCAGGCCCTCGCCGAGCTGGTCCTTCTTGCGCTTGATGATCGCGGTGTGCGGGATGGGAATGCCCAGCGGGTGCTTGAACAGCGCCGTGACCGCGAACCAGTCGGCCAGCGCGCCCACCATGCCGGCCTCCGCGGCCGCACCGACGTAACCCACCCAGGTCGCCGTGACGGCGTGGGCCTGGGCCCACCGGCAGGCCAGGAACAGGCCCGTGGCGCCGACCAGGAAGCTCAGGGCCACCAGCTTCATCCGGCGCAGCGCCACCCGCCGCTCGGCGTCGGCCTCCGGATCCGCCCCGGCGAACGATTCCGCCAGGGACGCCAGCCTCGCCGCGGGCGAGCCCGGTGCTTCGCCCCCGGGGGAGGCTCGGTGTGTCACCACTCCATCATGTCTCGCCGCGGGCAGTTAGTGTTACCGCCCTGCTTGGACGGCCGCGTGCGCGCGGCCCATCCGCCATAAGACCCCCGGCAAGCCGTAGTATCAGGGGCGTCTGATGAGTGAGAAGCGGCGACAGTGGCAGAGCGGATCCGGGCTGTGACCGTAAAGACGGATGGTCGCAAGCGGCGCTGGCACCAACACAAGGTGGAGCGCCGCAATGAGCTGGTTGACGGGACGATCGTGGCGATCCGCCAGCGGGGCCGCTTCCTGAGCATGGACGAGATCGCGGCCGAGATCGGGGTCTCCAAGACCGTGCTGTACCGCTACTTCGTCGACAAGAACGACCTGACCACCGCGGTGCTGATGCGCTTCGCGCAGTCGACGCTGATTCCCAACATGGCGGGCGCGCTGACGTCCAACCTGGATGGCTTCGACCTGACCCGCGAAATCATCCGGGTGTATGTCGAGACGGTCGCCGACGAACCGGAGCCGTACCGGTTCGTGATGGCCAACAGCTCGCCGACCAAGAGCAAGGTGATCGCCGACTCCGAGCGAATCATCGCCCGGATGCTGGCCATGATGCTGCGCCGCCGCATGCAGGAGGCCGGGATGGACACCGGCGGCGTGGAGCCCTGGGCCTACATGATCGTCGGCGGCGTGCAGCTCGCGACGCACTCGTGGATCTCCGACCCGCGGATGACCGCCGACGAGCTGATCGACTACCTGACCATGCTGAGCTGGAGCGCGATCTGCGGCATCGTCGAGGCGGGCGGGTCGCTGGAGAAGTTCCGGGAGCAGCCGCACCCGTCGCCGATCGTGCCGCCGCGGGCGCCATGACCTCGGGGCCCGATGGCTGACGTGAGCGCGAGCTCGCGCCTCCGGTCGTGGGCCTACGCGCTTCGCACCACCAACCCGCCCCCGGACGGGCCGGTCGACGCCGTCACGCGCTGGCTCGTGGTCGCCCGGGCGGCCGTGCTGCCGATGACCCTGGTCTCCGGCCTGGTGGCGGCGCTGCTGGCGGTCGGCAAACCCGGGCTGGACTGGCGCTGGCTGGTCCTGGCCGTGCTGGGCATCACGCTCGCGCACACCGCCAACAACCTGATGAACGACCTCTACGACACCCAGGTCGGCACCGACAGCGCCACCTATCCCCGCGCGCTGTACGCGCCCCATCCGGTGCTGTCGGGGCTGATCAGCCGCCGCACGCTCGGGCTGGCGATCCTGGCGGTCAACGTCGCGGATCTGGCCATCCTGGTGACGCTGGCGTGGGCGCGGGGGTGGCCGGTGGTGGCCTTCGCGCTCGGCGGGTTCGCCCTCAGCGTCGCCTACACCGCGCCGCCGCTGCGGCTGAAGAAGCGCGGCCTCGGCGAGCCGGATGTCTTCGTGGTGTGGGGACCGCTGATGGTGTGCGGGACCTACTACTCCGCGGTGGGCGCGGTGGGCTGGGACGTCGTCGTGGCGTCGCTGCCCTACGGATTGCTGTGCACGACGGTGCTGATGGGCAAGCACATCGACAAGATCCCCTACGACGAGCCGCTCGGCATCCGGACGCTGCCCGTGCTGCTCGGCGAGGCCCGCGCCCGGGCCGTCACGCTGGGCATGATGGTCGGCTTCTACGCGCTGGTGGCCGTCGCCGTCGCCGTGCGGGCGATGCCGTGGCCCGCGCTGATCGTCGTGTTGGCGTTGCCGCGGCTGGCGAAGGTGTGGCCGTATTTCCGCCGGCCGAGGCCCGACGAGCCGCCGCCGAACTTCCCGGTGTGGCCGCTGTGGTACGCGGCGCTGGCCTGGGTGCACGTGCGCCAGGCGGGCGCGCTGCTGGTCCTGGGGCTCGCGGCGGGCGCCGTGTTGCGCACCGCTTTGTGACCTACGTGTGACGCAAAGCCGACTTCGGCAATGCGACTTGTACGGCCTTAACCGCTAGCATGCAGGGGATGCATCGGGGGTGAACCGCGGTGCCTGGTCGCCAGGACGCGCGGAACCCCGAGATACAGAAAGGCCCAACTACTCATGTCTGTGCAGCTCACGCCGCACTTTGGGAACGTGCAGGCGCACTACGATCTGTCCGACGACTTCTTCCGGCTGTTCCTCGACCCGACGCAGACCTACAGCTGCGCCTACTTCGAGCGCGACGACATGACCCTCGAAGAGGCGCAGCTCGCCAAGATCGACCTGTCGCTGGGGAAGCTCGGGCTCGAGCCGGGGATGACGCTGCTGGACATCGGCTGCGGCTGGGGCGGCGCGCTGCAACGGGCGGTCGAGAAGTTCGATGTCAACGTGATCGGAATTACCCTCAGCCGCAACCAGTTCGAGTACAGCAAAACCAGGCTGGCGGGGATCCCGACCGA
>NZ_LZKR01000052.1 GCF_001672915.1 Mycobacterium sp. 1245805.9
TCGTCGTGGTGAATGCGCCCCCCGTCTGGGTGCCGGTTCCCCCGCCACCCGTCTGGTCGCCGGTTCCGCCGCCGCAGCTACCGCCGCCGCCTTCGCTGCCGCCGCTGCCCGCGCCACCGAAGCTCCCGGCGCCGCCGAAGCTGCCGCCGCCACCGCCGCCACCGGCGCTGTGCCTGCCCCCGCACCACCTCGTGCAGGGCGTGTGCAAGTGACGCCGCGGGCCCGCGCGAGGCTGGTGTCGATCCTGACCTCTCATGCGCCGAGCACGGAGCTGGAATTTCTCGTGCTATTTCACCGCAGTGCGCGCACACTTATTCGCATCGTCGGTCCTCGCACGAGGGGCGCCGACGCCTCATCGGCTGGGGAGACGATGTGACGACCGCACTATCCAACTTTGACATCGTCAGCGACGGGGAGCTGGCCCGCGCGGCGGCGACGGGTGATCGACGCGCCTTTGCCATGATCTACGACCGTTACGCCGACCGGCTGCACGACTTCTGCATCGGCATGGTCCGCGATCGCGACACCGCCGCCGACTGCGTGCAGGACGTCTTCTGTTCCGCCGCGACCCAACTGCCCAAGCTGCGTGACCCCGAACGGCTCCGCCCCTGGCTGTACGCCATCGCCCGCAACGAGGCGCTGCGCTGCATCCGGGACCGCCGACGCGAACAGGTCTCCGACGAGCTGCCCGAGGCCGCATCACATGATGCCGGACCCGACACCCTGGCCGCGCGCAACGAGCTGGCCGCCCTCGTCGCCGAGGCCGCCGGCGGCCTGGTCGACCGGGACCGCGCGGTGCTGGAGCTGGCCTACCGCCACGGCCTGGACGGGCCCGAGCTGGCCAACGCGTTGGAGGTCAGCCCCGGCACCGCCAACAAAATGGTGTCGCGGCTGCGCAACACCATCGAATCGTCGTTGGGTGCACTGCTGGTGGCCCGGCGCGCCCAGCACACCGCCGACAAATGCGCCGAGCTGGGCACCATCCTGGCGGGCTGGGACGGGCGCTTCAGCGTGCTCATGCGCAAACGCATCACCCGCCACATCGAGTCGTGTGCCGTCTGCGAAGAAGAACGCCGCCGCCTGGTCAACCCGGTCGCGCTGCTCGGTGCGGCGCCGGTGTTCATCCCCGCGCCGGGCTGGTTGCGGGATCAAACGCTGGGACAGATTCGGCTGACTTCCGCCGACAGCGACCTCGGCGGGGACAGCAGCGGCGACGGCCACGGCTCGTCGGACGACGCCTTCGCCCCGACCGCGGCGTCCTGGGCCGCCGCCGCGGACCAGCACGACGGGAGCTACCTCGAAACCGCGCAAGCGCACCGGGCGCGCAGGTTGATCCCGTGGATCGCGCTGTTCGCGGGCACCTTCTTCCTCGCGCTGGGGCTGATGTACAGCCTGCTGTACCACCACAAGACGGCCATCACGCCGACAGAGTTGAGTCGCTTCGCGCCTGCGCCGATGATGAAGGCACCCGCGCCGCCGGCCGCCAACCAGATCCCGCCGGCGCCGCCGGCGAATCCTCCGGCGCCGATTTATTCGCCCCCAGCCGTGCAGGCGCCGGTCGCCCCCGCCCCGCCGGTGGTCGCGCCGCCGGTCGCGCCGCCGCCGGTGGCTCCCCCGC
>NZ_LZKR01000053.1 GCF_001672915.1 Mycobacterium sp. 1245805.9
GGCGTCGTTGGTGCCGTCGTCGTTCCCGCCGTTGCCGCCTGGCGCCGGCCGCGCCGTTGCCGCCGGTCCCGCCGGCGCCGCCGTGGCCGAACAACCCGGCGGCCCCGCCGTTTCCGCCCTTTCCTCCGTTCGAGGTCGCGGTTGCGGCCGCGCCGGATCCGCCGTTGCCGCCGTTGCCCCAGAGGATGCCACCGTCGCCGCCGTTCTGGCCGGTCCCCGGCAGGCCGTCGGTGCCGTTGCCGATCAGCGGGCGCCCCAGCAGGAGTTGGGTGGGTGTGTTGATCGCGTTGAGGAGGTCTTGCTGCACGACCTGCCACGGGTTGGCCGTGGCCGCGGCGTTGGCCGCTTCGGCGCTGGCGTAGGCGCCCGCGCCGGCGTTCAAAGCCTGGACGAATTGCTCATGGAAGGTTGCCGCCTGGGCGCTGACGGCCTGGTAGTCCAGGGCATGCGCGCCGAAGAACGCGGCCACCGCCGCCGATACCTCGTCGTCCGCGGCCGCCAGCATCTGGGTCGTCTGGGCCGCCGCGGCCGAGTTGGCCTGATGGAGTGTGGATCCGATACCCGCCAAATCCGTGGCGGCCGTTGAAACCACGTCGGGGACGGCGAACACGAAAGACATTCCTTACCTCCGGCAACGCCCCCGTCGACTGGGCAGAATCGTAGCGTGCCCGTCAAGTGCACAGGGGCGATTTCATTGGGCTATGGCGCTTCTCACCCGTCGGCGCCGGGCACACCCAGCAGGAGCCCCCCGCCGCCGCCGATCCCGCCGTTGATGGCAAGCTGCCCAGTTCCGCCAGCGCCGCCGTTGCCGATCAACTGGGCGTCGCCGCCGTTGCCACCGACTGCTCCGGGGAGGGTGGTGCCGAACCCGGCGTCGCCACCCCGACCGCCGCCTCCGGTAATGCCCGCGTTGCCGCCGCGGCCGCCGAAACCGCCTCTGCCGAGCCCTTGGCCGCCGTCCCCGCCGTCCCCACCATGGCCGTAAAGCCCGATCGCATTGCCGCCCGCACCGCCGACTCCACCATTGCCGTACGCGGATTGTCCGCCCGCGCCGCCGTGACCGCCATGGCCGAACAGACTGCCGCCGGTGCCGCCGTTGCCGCCGATACCACCATCCGCAAACGCGGTTGTCATGGTGGCGGAACCGCCGGCGCCGCCGGCGCCGCCATTGCCGATCATCCCGGCCGAGCCGCCGTTGCCGCCGGCGTAGGAGCCCGCGCCCAACGAGGGATTGCCTTCGGTCCCGTTACCGCCGGCGCCGCCGTTGCCGCTGAACATTCCGCCTGCCCCGCCATTGCCACCACTGTTGCCGCGGGTGGCGACTCCGGCGTCGCCGCCACGGCCGCCGTCGCCGTGCAGAAGCCCGCCATGACCGCCCTGGCCGCCGGCACCGGCTATGGCGTTCGCCGCGTCGTTGACCTGACCGGAACCACCCGCGCCGCCGGCGCCTCCGCTGCCGAACAATCCGACGGCGTCGCCACCTTTACCGCCGGCGCCGCCGAGGGTCGAGGCGAGGGCGTATCCGCCCGTGCCGCCGGGTCCGCCGTTGCCCATCAACAGGCCCCCGCTGCCGCCGGCGCCGCCTGGCCCGGCGGACTGGAAGCCGACGGCGGGCCCGCCCGCGCCGCCGGCGCCGCCATTGCCGAACAACCCGGCGGGACCGCCGTTGCCGCCGGGGCCGCCCGGACCAAAGCCGGTCGCGGGTTTGCCGGACCCGCCGTTACCGCCGTTACCCAACAGCAGCCCGCCTGCGCCGCCGTTCTGCCCGGTACCCGCCGCCCCATTGGCGCCGTTGCCGATCAGCGGGCGGCCCATCAGCAGCTCGGTGGGCGTGTTGATCGCATTGAGCAGGTCCTGCTGCAGAACCTGCCAGGGGTTGGCCGCAGCGGCGGCGTTGGCCGCCTCCGCGCCGGCATAGGCGCCCGCTCCCGCGTTCAGCGCCTGGACGAATTGGTCGTGAAACGCCGTCACCTGTGCGCTGAGCGTCTGATAGCCCCGGCCGTGAGCAGCAAAGAATTCCGCCACCGCCGCCGACACCTCGTCGGCGCCGGCCGCGGCCAGCTCGGTGGTCTGGGCCGCCGCGGCCGAGTTGGCCTGGCTAAGCGTGGAACCGATGCTCGCCAAATCCGTTGCGGCGGCTGATACCACGTCCGGCGCGGCGAACACAAACGACATCGAATACCTCCCGACGAGCGCTCCGACAGGGCGCCGTCCGGCGCGGGTATTGGTGGAGCCGTGTAGTTAGCAACCAGATGCTACGTGGTGCGGACAGCAAATGTCGCGTTATGGCCGGCGAAGCCGGCGCCCTACTCGGCGATCTTGTTGCGGATGACGAACTCCCGTGCCTTGATGAGGAATTCGAGCTGCTCGCCCACCTGGTGCAGGGGGTCGGTGCTGCGCGTCGAGCGGGACAGCACGACGGCACCTTCCAGGGCCGAGATCGACATCACCGCCAGGGACGAAGCGTCGGCGTCGTCGAAGCCGTCGTTGACGAACGCCCGCGTCAACGCGGTGCACCAGCGTCCCAGGATGGCGCCGGCCTCGGCGGACAGCTTGGGGTCGCCGTCGTCCGAGCCGATCGCCGCGGCGACCACGGGGCAGCCGGCGCTGAAGTCGCCCTCGGAGAGGAGCCGCTCCCAGAATTCGACGAACTCGCGCAGCAGGGCCCTGGCGCCCCAGCCCGCGGCGTCGTCGATCATCGCGGTGATGGAGTCGCCGGAGAACTGCAGCGCCTCGGTCAGGATCTGATTGCGCCCGTCGGGAAAGTGGTAGTACACCGAGCCGCGTGGTGCGCCGCTGCGGGCCAGCACCTCATCGATGGTCACCCCGGCGGCGCCACGCTCGCGCATCACCTGGGCGGCGCTGAGCAGCATCTTCTTGCGGGTGTCGCAGCGTTTGGTCGGCGTGGATTCCGCCTTGGCGTCGGTCGTAGTCGGCACTGTCGTACCTCCCATGGCAAGCGTCATGCAGCGTGCGAGTGCCGCGGCACCGGCCAGTGCATGTTACGCGGGCTGAACCGGAACGTCCGCCGCTTGAAGTCGGGCATCTCGCGCGTGAACTGGTAGCCGGCGACGTTGACTTCGATGATCCACATTGTTTTCTCCCGGCCTGAGTGCGGCCCTAGATTATGCTGAGAAGCATATAAGACATCGGTCGAGTAAGCAACTTTTATTCCCTAAGTAAATTAAACAGCTCGGTAAACGTGGAAATCGTTGTTTTCGGCGCCTCTGGCCAGCGTCAACGCCATGGGCCCGATTCTATGTTCTATTGCATAATCCTTAGCGCTGCGCTTCACTGGGCCGATGGCACTACCGAACCTCGACACCGTGTCCCTCGAGCGCGACGGGCACGTCCTGCTGATCGGCCTGAACCGGCCGGAGAAGCGCAACGCATTCGACCGGGCGATGCTGGCGGACCTGTCGCGCGCCTACGGTGTGCTGGAATCCGACGACTCGCTATGGGCCGGGGTGCTGTTCGCGCACGGCGACCACTTCACCGCCGGGCTGGATCTGGTCGACGTCGGGCCCGGCATCGCGGCGGGGGAGTTGGCGTTTCCCGACGACGGCCGCGACCCCTGGCGGCTCGACGGCGCCTGGACCACGCCGGTCGTCGCCGTCGCGCACGGCTGGTGCATGACGCTGGGCATCGAGTTGCTGCTGGCCGCCGACATCCGGGTCGCGGCGGAAGGGATCCGGTTCACCCAGCTCGAGGTGCAGCGCGGCATCTATCCCTTTGGGGGAGCGACGATCCGGCTGCCCCGCGACGCCGGGTGGGGCAACGCGATGCGCTGGTTGCTGACAGGCGACGAGTTCGACGCCGCCGAGGCGCACCGCATCGGGCTGGTCCAGGAGGTTGCCGACGACGCGGCCGCGGCACTGGCCCGCGGGCGCGAGATCGCGCGCACCATCGCCGAGCGGGCCGCGCCGCTGGGGGTGCGCGCCACGCTGGCGTCGGCGCACCTTGCGCGCGCCGAAGGTGAGGCGGCCGCCGTCGAGCGGCTGCGGCCCGCGGTGGCCGCGCTGTTCGCCAGCGCGGACGCCGCCGAGGGCGTGCAGTCGTTCATCGAGCGACGGCAGGCGCGGTTCTCGGGGCGGTAGCGCGGGCCCGAGCGCGTCGCGAAACCGCCGGGGCAGGCGTGTCTACGCTGAGAAGATGCCCAGCGAGCCGACGGTCGGCGTCCCCGAGAACGCGGGCGAGCCGTCACGCGTGGAGCGGATCCTCAACGCCGCCCTGAAGACGTTTGCCGCCCGCGGCACCGAAGCCACCTCGCTGCGCACGATCGCCGCGGCCGCGGGCGTTTCACTCGGGCTGGTCCAGCATCACTTCACCACCAAAGCCAACCTCATCCAGGCCGTCGACGACCACGTGACGACCGTGCTGACGGCCTCGCTGACCACCCCGGCGGCCGCGCCGGCCGACGACCCCGTCGCCGACATCGCCGACCGGGTGACCTCGCTACTCGTCGACCACGCCGACCTCGTCGACTATCTGTGTCGCGCGCTCGTCGACGCCACTCCGACGGGGACGCGCGTCTTCGACACCCTGGTGACGGTCGCCGGCGGGCACTGGGAGCAGCTCCAAGCCCAAGGCCTGGCCAAGCCCGGCCTCGACCCGACCTGGATGACGCTCAACCCCCTGGTACTGGTGCTGGGCATGTTCATCCTGCGCACGCAACTGAGCCGGCACCTGCCCGAACCGCTAACCAGCCCAACCCAAATCGAGCGGTGGCGGCACGCCACCGAGCAAATCATCGCCGACGGCCAATTACAAAGGCCCCCAGCCGAACCCGCGAACGAGTAGCCACCGCCGAACGTGAAGTCACGGCGAAAAAACGGCGGAATTCTCGCCGTGAGTTCACGCTCGGCGCAAGGGCTTTACGCGTCGACGGTGTAACCCATCGGCATCAGCACGCTCTTCTGCTGGGTGAAGTGCTCGACGCCCTCCGGGCCGTTCTCGCGACCGATGCCGGAGTTCTTGTAGCCGCCGAACGGGCAGCACGGGTCGAAGGCGTACCAGTTGATCGCGTACGTGCCCGTGCGGATCTTCTCCGAGATCTCGATGCCCCGCGGCACGTTGGTGGTCCACACGCTGCCGGCCAGGCCGTACTCCGAGTCGTTGGCGATCTTGATCGCGTCCTCCTCGGTGTCGTAGGGGATGATGGCCAGCACCGGCCCGAAGATCTCCTCCTGGGCGATCGTCATCTTGTTGTCGACGTCCGCGAAAACCGTTGGCTGCACGAAGAATCCGTTGTCGAGGCCCTCGGGGCGGCCGCCCCCGCACACCAGCCGGGCGCCCTCCTCGATGCCCTTGGCGATGTAGCCCTCGACGCGGGCGCGCTGCTTCTCCGAGATCAGCGACCCGATCTGGGCGCCCGGGTCCGACGGTGGCCCCACCGGCAGCGACTGCACGAAAGTGCTTACCGCGTCGACGATCTCGTCGTAGCGCGAGCGCGGCGCCAGGATGCGGGTCTGACCGACGCAGGCCTGCCCGGTGTTCATGATCCCGGAGAACACCATCATCGGGACCGCGGCGGCCAGGTCGACGTCCTCGAGGACGATGGCCGCCGACTTCCCGCCGAGCTCGAGGGTGCACGGCTTGAGCATTTCCGCGGCGCGCCGGCCGATCTCCTTGCCGACCCCCGAGCTGCCGGTGAAGGTGAACAGGTCGACGTCGCGGTTGGACGTGAGCGCCTGGCCCGTCTCGATGCCGCCGGGCACCACCGACAGAACCCCCTCGGGCAGGCCGGCGTCGGCGAACACCTCGGCCAAAGCGTTTGCGGTCAAAGGTGTTTCGGCGGCGGGCTTGAGCACGACGGTGCAGCCGGCCAGCAGCGCCGGGCCCAGCTTGTTGACCGCCAGGAACAGCGGGACGTTCCACGCCACGATCGCGCCCACCACGCCGATGGGTTCACGGTGCACGATCGTCTGCCCGTAGGAGCCGTTGCGGATCTCGCGCCACTTGACCTGGTCGACGGCGGGGCCGGCGAAGAAGTTCATCGCCCCCATCGTGCCCATCCAGTGCATCGTCTCGATGGTCATCGGCGGCTGACCCGTCTCGTCGGCGAGCAGCTTGGCGAACTGGTCCTTGCGTTCTTCGAGCAGCTGGTTCGCCTTCGCGATGACGGCCGCGCGCTCCTTCGGGGGCGTCGTCGGCCACGGGCCGTTGTCGAACGCGGCGCGGGCCGCGGCGACCGCCGCGTCGACGTCGGCCGCCGCCGCGTGCGGCACCTTCCCGACGTACTCACCGGTGGCCGGACAGTGCACCTCGATGACTTCTGAGGTCGACGGCTCCGTCCACTTGCCGCCGATGAAAAGTTTGTCGTATTCGGTCTTCACGTCGGGCATATTCCGCGGCTCCTCCTCATCGCTCCGCTCTGCATCGTCGCAGCGGGCATGGCCGCCACCCTACCCAAGCCGACGCAAAACGAGAACATGTTTCATTAGTGGGGTGCGAGCACCAGCACGAGATTGCTGACCAGGAACTCGCGCAGCACCGGCACCGACGTCAGCCGCCACGCCCATCGCGGGTGGTAGCGCGGAAATGCGGCCACCGCGGCGCCGGTGCTGGCGGCCCAGCTCAGGCCGTCGGCGGCCGACACCGCGAACAACGACGACCCGTAGTTGTTTTTGGCCGGATGACCGTGCTTGCGGGCGTAGCGGGCGGCTGCCCGGGCGCCGCCGAGGTAGTGCCACAGGCCCGTCTCGTGGCCGCCGAACGGGCCCAGCCACACGGTGTACGACAGCACGGCCAGCCCGCCCGGCTTGGTCACCCGCAGCATCTCGGCGCCCAGCTGCCAGGGCCGCGGCACGTGTTCGGCGACGTTGGAGGAAAGGCAGATGTCGACGGAGTCGTCGGCGAAGGGCAGCGCCATGCCCGACGCCCGCACGAACGAGCCGGTCGCCGAAGCCAAAGCCGGTCCGGCCGCGTGCATCTCGCCCGGGTCGGGTTCCACACCGATGTAGCGGACGCCGGCGTCGGCGAATGCCGCCGCGAAGTAGCCCGGGCCGCCGCCGACGTCGAGCAGCGTGCGGCCGGCCGGGGGCTCGCCGTGGGTCCCGGTCCAGAGTTCGGTGATCATCGCCGCGGTATCGGCGGCCAGGGCGCGATAGAACCGGGCGGGGTCGGACCGCTCGTGGCGGAACTCCGACAGCAGACGCAGCGAGCGGGACAGGGTTGCCCGCCGCGCCAAGAGGTCGGTGACGGCCACCGGCCAACCCTACGGCGGGGCCGGCTAGACCTGCTGGTCGTGCCGTTGCAGATAGGGAGCCAAGCCGAATTTCTCGACGAGCAGCAGGAAATCCCCGCCCGAGACCGAAAACTCGGGCGGCTCGTTCACGCGTTGACGCACGTCGCGCGGCCACGAAAACCGCATGTCCAGGCCCCCGATGGTGTCGCGGCAGCCGATGGTCAGCGGCGGCGCACCGGGGACGCCGAGGACCAGGACGGGCGTCGTGGACAGCGACGAGGCCATGCCCCGCTCGAACATGCTGCCCAATATCTGGTCGGCCGATCCGAACCCCAGACCGCCGTATCGGAATTGGTAGGTCTCCGGCGTCGCCGTCACCTGCGCCACCTGCACGGAGGCGTGCAGCGCATTGGTGTTCGGGTCGACCACCCGGATCGAATCCGCGTCGACGTCGATGGCCAGGCGAGGGTGGTTGGCCGAGTTCAGGAGTTGTTGTTTCCGCCGGACGGCGAACGGCCCCATCTGCTGGATCGCCAACGGGCTGGGGAAGAGGAGGCAACGAACCGGTCCTGCCGGTGAGTTCGCACCCGACCCGGCCTGAGCAGCCTGGCGACCGGACATGGCGAGGATCTCACCGAAGTCCGAGTCCGACACCCAGGCGTCGATGTCCAGCGGCAGGCCGTAGCCGGCGTCGGGCGCTTCGAGTCGTGTTCCGGCGGCAACGCGATAATCCCGCCCGCCGAGGATGAATCGCCGTCCCCCACAGTGCAGATGCAGCGTCGTGCCCATCGTCATGCCGCCCGATATCCCCCACACGCCCAGCTGCGCGTCGGCGAACGGATAAACGTCGCCGGGCCGCTTGCTGACCGTCAGGGCATCGCGCGTGACGTCGATGAAGATCTTCCCGTGGCCCGACCGTTGCGACCACCAGTACCAGCCGCCGACGCCGCCGATGAGCAGGACGACAAAGCCGTATCGGACGACCATGTCCATGAGCCGCGCGAGATCCCGTGAACCGCCCGGCCCCTGCATGGCCCACGCCTGCGCCGCCATGTACAGGCCGCCGAGGACGGCGGTAAACGCGAGGATCCCGACAACCATGATCAGGTAAGACTTGCCGGGGCTTTTCTGCCATGCCGGCGTTGTTATCGAGGCCATCTTCGAGCCCCAAAACGGGGGATTGGCCACAAACCTGCGCGACGCACCCGATTCATTGCCGATGCTCATCCCGAAACGATCCCACCAGTGGATCCGACTGCAAAGCGGGAATTTTGCTGGGGCGCCGGTCGAAGGATTCCGACCACTGTCGTCACATCCATCGCTGCGCAACGGGTGCCCCCGGCCGGCAGAGGCCACTGTGACGGATGCGACCGGAATCGGCGCAGGGGCGGGCCACGCTACGCTGACCAGTAATGTCTGCTCTCCGTTCCGTCCTGCTGCTGTGCTGGCGCGACACCGGGCACCCGCAGGGCGGCGGCAGCGAAGCCTATTTGCAGCGCGTCGGCGCGCAGCTGGCCGCGTCGGGGATCGCCGTCACGCTGCGCACCGCCCGCTATCCGGGCGCGCCGCGCCGCGAAGTGGTCGACGGCGTGCGGATCGACCGGGCCGGCGGCCGGTACTCCGTCTACGTGTGGGCGTTGCTGGCGATGGCCGCGGCGCGCATCGGCCTCGGACCGCTGCGGCGCGTGCGCCCCGACGCGGTCGTCGACACCCAGAACGGCCTGCCCTTCCTCGCCCGGCTGGTGTACGGCCGGCGGGTGGTGGTGCTGGTGCACCACTGCCATCGCGAGCAGTGGCCGGTGGCCGGGCCGGTGCTCGGCCGGATCGGCTGGTTCGTCGAGTCGAGGCTGTCGCCCCGGCTGAACCGGCGCAATCAGTACGTGACGGTGTCGCTGCCGTCGGCCCGCGACCTGGTCGCGCTCGGCGTGGACAACGAGCGGATCGCCGTGGTGCGCAACGGCCTCGACGAGGCCCCGGCGCAATCGCTGTGCGGCCCGCGCTCGGCCGCGCCGAGGGTGGTGGTGCTGTCGCGGCTGGTGCCGCACAAGCGCATCGAAGACGCGCTCGAAGCCGTCGCGGCGCTGCGGCCCCGCATACCGGGGCTGCACCTGGACATCGTCGGCGACGGCTGGTGGCGGCGGCGGCTCGTCGACCACGTCGGCCGCCTCGGCATGTCCGGCGCGGTGACGTTCCACGGCCACGTCGACGACGTGACCAAACACCATGTCCTGCAGAGCTCCTGGGTGCACGTGCTGCCGTCGCGCAAGGAGGGGTGGGGCCTGGCGGTCGTCGAGGCGGCGCAGCACGCGGTGCCCACCGTCGGCTACCGCTCCTCGGGTGGGCTGTCCGACTCGATCGTCGACGGGGTGACCGGGCTCCTGGTGGACAGCCACGAGGAGCTGGTGGACAGCCTCGAACGGCTGCTCTGCGACCCGGTGCTGCGCGACCAACTGGGCGCCAAGGCGCAGGCCCGCAGCGGCGAATTCTCCTGGACGCAAAGCGCCGACGCGATCGCCGTCGTGCTCCGGGCCGTCCGGGCCGGCGAGTACGTCAGCGGCGTCGTCTAAGCGCGCCCAGCGCCGCGCCCACCGCGCCCCCGGCCAGCATCGCCAGCCACGCCAGGTGTGCCACCAGCGTCGCGGTGCGCCGGCCGGGGGAGACCCGGGCGGTGTCGCCGCCGATCCGGTACAGGGCGAACTCGTCGTCGCGGTAGACCGGCGTCAGCGCGTCCAGGGTGCGCGACGCGGCGCCCATGTCGCCGGCGCTGTCCGATTCGACGACCAGCCAGCCGACGCCGGCCGTCGCCAACGCGGCCGGGTCGGGCCCCGAGAGCAGCAGGTCCTGCACGGCGCGGGCGTGGTCGCCCTCCCCGGGGATGACGACGCCCGAGATGGCCAGGTCGCCGGTGCTCAACACGTCGGCGCGCAGCCAGCGGGGCAGCGGGTCGAGCACCGGCGCCGGCCCGGACCACGAGAAGCGCCGCATGGTGCCCGCGGGCAGCACCGCCACCGTCCGGGGATCGGCGTTGATCGCCGTCGCCACCGCGGCCCACCCCCGCGGGTAGCGCACCGGCGCGACCGCGCCCCACACGCCCCACGCCAGGTCCGGCAGCACCAGGATCAGCGCGAGGCAACACATCAACGCCGTCACCGACGGCCGCAACCACCGCCGCAGCGTCACCACGGCGCCCGCGCCCGCCAGCGCGTAGCCCGGCACCGCCAGCGCCACCCACTTCTGCCCGTCGCGCAGCACCCCGAACGCGGGCGCGGCGTCCACCAGCGCCCGCAACGCGTGCAGACCCGGGCCCGTCGCCAACACGGCCGGCGCCAGCACGGACAGCGCCGCCAGCGCCAGCACCGGCACCGCCGCGCGCCGTCGCGCCACCACCGGCAACCCGGCCGCCACCACCGCCAGCAGCACCACGGCGGACGAAAGCGCGAAAAGCGTTGTCCGCGAGGCCGGTACGGCCTCGCCGTTCCAGATCCCGCCGAGGCTGGCCAGGCTGGCCAGCGTGCCCAGGCCGGGCTCGGCCCGCGGCGCGAACGCGTTCACCCCGAGCGCGTTCGCCGCGGAGTGCGCCTTCAGCGACGAGCCGAGCGCGGCCGCCGTCAGCCAGGGCGCCGCCGCCACCAGCGCGGCACCCGAGGCCGCCGCGCAGCACAGCCAGCGCGGCCGGCCCGCGCCAGGGCACGCGACGCAGACCAGCGCCACCGCCGCGGCCAGCAACAGGCCCGTCGGGGTCAGCCCGGCCAGCGCCATCCAGAACGCCAGGCCGAACCAGGCAGACCAGCCGCCAGCCGCCCGCAGCCGCAGCATCGCCGTCGCCACCCACGGCAGGCAGCCGTACGCGACCAGCAGGCTCCAGTGGCCCTGCAGAAGCCGTTCGGCGACATAGGGATTCCAGATCGCCAGCGTGGCGGCGACGAACTCGCCCGGCGCCCCCGCGTCGGGCAGCACGGTCGCGGCCAGCCGCGCCGCGCCCCACCCGGCTAGCCACAGGCCCGCCACCAGCAGCGCCTTGACCACGACGCCGCCGTCGACCAGATGCGAGGCCAGCGCCACCGCGAAATCCTGTGGCGTCGCCCGCGGCGCCGCCGTCAACCCCAGGGCGGTGTCGGACACATACGACCAGGGCGTCGACACCGCGTCGCGCAACAGCAGGTACCCGGGCGCCAGCAGCGGCGCGGCCACCAGGAGCGCCAGCAACAGCGCGTACCCCGGCCGGGTCCAGCGCACGTCGGGGAACTAGGCCCGTTCGGGGGGACCCGGCGACTCCGGCGGTCCCGCGTCGGGTGGCCCCGGCTCGGGCGGCTCGTCCGAGCCCGGCGTCGGTGCGTCCGCGGCGGGGCCCGGATTCTCGCCCCCGGCGGGGCGCTGGGTGGGCAGCTTCTCGGTCTCGGCCTCGGCGCCGGGCACGGGTTCTTCCGGGCCGCGGCCGAAGAGTTCCTCGTCGGACCGGTCAAGGCCCGGGTCGGTCAGCGCGCTCTCGGTCCGCAGGCTGAAGGAGGCCAGAACGCCGCCGCCGATCAGCGCGATCAGCCCCACCGCGGTGAACGTGATGGGCAGCACCCGCGACCACAGCGCCAGCCGGTCCCGCTCGTCGCGGGCCGTGTTGACCTGGGCTTCGATGGTGTCCTCGTTCGAGGTGACCTTGTAATCGGCCAGCGTCAGCTCCGGCTTGAGCGGGTCACGGGCGAAGTAGTGGTTGGCGTGCTCGGTCTGCTTGACGATGGTCCCCGACACCGGGTCCACCCAGAAGGTCCGCTGCGCCGCGTAGAAGCGGGTCATGGTGATCTGCTCGGCGGGATCGCCGCCCTGGACGCCCCACATCGACGCCGGGGCGGTGAACTTGGAGTCCGTCGTCTGGTCGGCGTAGAGCGTCGGGTAGGCCACCGGGGCCACCAGCTTGCCCTCGGCGTTGTAGCCGACGTTCTGGGTGAACTTGTAGGTGGTCAGCCCGTTGACGTCTTCCTGGCTGTCGTAGTTGACGTCGAACGGCTTCTGCGCGATCGGATCGAAATAGGGATACGTCTTCTTCTCGGTGTGGAACGGGAACCGGTAGGACAGCCCCTCGTGGCGGAGCGGCATCGCGGTGGGCGGGCTCTCGTCGTTGACGGTGCGCGGCTTTTGCACGGAGCCGCCGGGGTGGGTGTCGTCGGAGACGGCCATCGCGGTCTTGCGGTTGAGGGTGACCGTGTCGACGATGGCCAGCAGCAGGCCGCTGTCCTTTTGCTTGTCGGTGCGCCGGACCGAGGTGCCGACCTGCAGGGTGACGACGTCGGCGTTGGCGGGGGATTCGACGCTGACCTGCTGCTGGGATGCCAGCGGCACGTTCTGGTTGACCACGAGGTGGTCGGTGGACAGCGACGCGGCGTCGAGCGCGGTCCCGTTGCCGTCGCTGATCAACGTGGCGTCGATGTTCAGCGGGATCTTGGCGATCCTGCTGCTGGTGTACGTCGAGAGCAGCAGCGCCGCGATCAGCAGCGCAGCCCCGAGTCCGATGATCGCGCATGC
This sequence comes from Mycobacterium sp. 1245805.9, assembly GCF_001672915.1. GTDB lineage: Bacteria > Actinomycetota > Actinomycetes > Mycobacteriales > Mycobacteriaceae > Mycobacterium. Next base: position 12,701 of record NZ_LZKR01000053.1, read on the forward strand.
GGCAAAACGCAACATGACTGCGCGGTTCATGCGCGCTGCTCCTCCTAGTGGATCCTCGTGGTCCGTGCTGGCCCCAGTCAGCGTGGCAAACCCGTTCGACCCTAACAGCAGAATTTAAGGCCCCGGCTTACGTACCCGATTCGTCGGACGACAACCGACGGGCACACTTGTGGGCGTGACGGACGGCCAACAGGTGGGCGGAGTCCGCAGCTTCCTGCCCGCCGTGGAGGGGATGCGCGCCTGCGCGGCCATGGGCGTCGTCGTCACGCACGTCGCGTTCCAGACGGGGCACTCCAGCGGCGCCGCCGGCCGGCTGTTCGGCCGCTTCGACCTCGCCGTCGCGGTGTTCTTCGCGTTGTCCGGGTTCCTGTTGTGGCGCGGGCACGCGGCGGCGGCGCGGGGATTGGCGCCGCCACGCACCGGCCACTACTTGCGCTCGCGGGCCGTCCGCATCATGCCGGCGTATCTCGTGGCGGTCGTGGTGATCCTGACCCTGCTGCCCGACGCGGATCACGCCAGCCCGACGGTGTGGCTGGCCAACCTGACGCTCACCCAGATCTACGTGCCGCTCACGCTGACCGGTGGCCTGACGCAGATGTGGAGCCTTTCCGTCGAGGTCAGCTTCTATCTGGCGCTGCCCGTCCTGGCGTTGCTGGCCCGCCGCCTCCCGGTCGGCGCGCGGGTGCCCGCGATCGCCGCGCTGGCGGCCCTCAGCTGGGCGTGGGGCTGGGTGCCCATCCAGCCCGGCGCCGGCACCAATCCGCTGAACTGGCCGCCGGCCTTCTTCTCCTGGTTCGCCGCGGGCATGCTGCTGGCGGAATGGGTGCACAGCGGAATCGGTGTGCCGCACCGGTTTGCGCGGCACCGGATCGTGATGGCCGTCGTCGCGCTGCTGGCCTACCTGCTGGCGGCCTCGCCGCTGGCCGGCCCCGAGGGCCTGGTGCCCGGAACCGCCGCGCAGTTCGCGGTGAAGACGGCGGCGGGCTCCGTGGTGGCGTTCGCGTTGGTCGCGCCGTTGGTGCTGGACCGGGTCGACACGCCGCACCGGGTGCTGGGCAGCACGGCCATGGTGACGTTGGGCCGCTGGTCCTACGGCCTGTTCATCTGGCACCTGGCCGCGCTGGCGATGGTGTTCCCGGTGCTCGGGACGTTCCCGTTCACCGGCCGGATGCCCTCGGTGCTGGCGTTGACCCTGATCTTCGGTTGGGCGATCGCCGCCGTCAGCTACGCGCTGGTCGAATCCCCGTGCCGGGAAGCCTTGCGCCGCTGGGAGAAACGCCACGAGCCGGCGCCTCAGGTCACCGACGCCGAGGCCGACGCGATCGCCCCCTGACTCAGCGATCCATCCACTGTTCCAGCGCATCGGCGGACGGCAGGCAGAGGGCCCGCTCGATCTTGTCGAACAGGTCGGTCCCGTAGTCGACGGTGGATCGGACGAAGTTGCCCAGCGCCTCGAGGTGGATGCCGTCGGTCAGCAGGTAAGCGTTCTCGGCGACGATGGCCAGCCGGGTCGGCTGGGCGGTCTCGCGCACAAACGCCTTGGGCCAGTGGGTGTCGCGATTCCAGTCGTTGACCAGTTCCATCAGGCGCGGGCGTTCGGTCGCAAGGTAATACACGGCCGGGCTGATCGAGATCTCCAAAACGTCGCGCCGCAGTCCGTTGATCCGCAGGTTCACGTGCAGCTTGCCGCGCTCGTGGCTCGACAACAGCATCATGAATTCCTCGCCGTCACTGCTGCGGAAAAACCGCAGCTGACGCGATCGCAGATAACGTTCGATCAGCTCCGTGCTCAACGGCTCGATCTGCATGGCCCCTCTCCCGGACAACGGTCATCGACGCACCCATGGTGGGGCGCAGCGCTTGGAAGATTCTTGGAGCCGTCAGGCGGGCTCGGCGGCCTGCAGGCGCGCGATGACCTCGGCGCGCACCGCCGACCGGCGCGCCTTGCCGGCGTCGTCGCGCAGGGGAGCGCCGACGAACTCGACCGTATAAGGCACCTTGTACGACGAGATGCGTTCGCGCAGAAAATCTTTCACGCCGTCGGCGTCCAGCGCGGACCCGTCGGCCGCGTGCACCAGGGCGTACGGCACCTGGCCCAAGTCGTCGTGCGGCACGCCGACGACGAGGCAGGACAGCACCTCGGGGTGGGCCGACAGCGCGTTCTCGATCTCGGCGGGGTAGACGTTGCGGCCCCCGACGGTGAACATGTCGACCCGGCGATCCGACAGGTACAGGAACCCGTCGTCGTCGAAGTAGCCCAGATCGCCCAGCGAGTCCCAGCCGTCCTGGGACTTCGGCGTGACGCCGACGTAGCGGTAGGTCGGCGCGCTGCCGGGCGCGGGGCGCATGTAGATCTCGCCCACCACGCCGGGCGGGCACGGGTTGCCGTCGTCGTCGAGCACCTTCATCTCGCCGGCCACCACGACGCCGACCGAGCCGCGATGGGTCAGCCACTGGCCGCCGCTGATGAACGTGAGCGCCTGTAATTCGGTGCCGCCGTACAGTTCCCAGACGACTTCCGGGCCCAGCAGGTCGATCCAGGCCTGCTTGATGGCCGGCGGGCAGGGCGCCCCCATGTGCCAGAACCGCCGCAGCGACGACAGGTCGTAAGCGCCCGGGTCGGCGAGGTAGACCGGCAGCGCCCGCTGCATGATCGTCGGCACCGTGGTCAAAAAGGTGACCCGATGGTCGGTGATCAGCCGCAGGAATCCCTGCGGTTCGAACCGGCTCATCAGCACCAGGTGGTGGCGCATCAGCAAGGCGATCGTGGCGGTGGTGAAGCCGGTGTTGTGGGACAACGGGATCGGCACCAGGGTGGTGTCGCCCTCCTGCGCGCCGAGCGGGTAGCCGACGGCGGCCGGGATCCGGCTGTCGCCGCCGGACTCGATGAGCTTGGGCCGCCCGGTGCTGCCGCCGGAGCCCATCGCCTTCCACACCGGCGAAACGGCCTCCGGCAGCGCGGCGTCGGCCAGCGCCGCGTCGGGGACGAAACCGGCTGGCACGCTTGGTATTTCGGTGCTGTCGCGGCCCACCAGCAGCGCGGGCGGCCGCAGCTCGAGCAGGCCCTGCAGCTCGGCGTCCGGCAGCCGCGCCGAGAGCGGTTGCGGCACCGCGCCCAGCTTCCAGCAGGCCACCGCGGCCTGGATCCACTCGATCGAGTTGGGCAGCACGATCGTCACGTAGTCGCCGACGCCGACGCCGCGCTCGGCGTACGCGCGGGCCAACCGGTTCGTCGAGGCGTCGAGCTCGCCGCGGGTGATGGTCCGCCCGTCACACGTGACGGCGGGCTCGTCGGGAGCCAGCCGGGCGGCCTGCGAAATCTGGGTGCCGATCGGGGGAACCGGCTGGGTCACGAGTAGGCGCCCTGCCTCTCGAAGATGCGGCGCGGGTTGTCCACCAGCATGGTGTGCAGCTGCTCGTCGGTGACGCCGCGCTCCTTGAGGGCGGGGATGACGTCGTTGTGGATGTGCAGGTAGTGCCAATTGGGCGCGGCCACCGGCAGCAGCTCCTCGGGCAGCGCGTCGAAGTAGCAGTTGGCGTCGTGCGACAGCACCATCTTGTCGGCGTGGCCGCGCTCGCACATCCGCGCCACCGTGTTCACCCGGTCCTCGAACGGCAGGTACACGTCGATGCCGAACCGGTCCATCCCGATATAGGAGCCGTTGCCGATCAGTTCCTCGAGGTAGTCGAGGTCGGTGCTGTCGCCGGAATGCCCGATCACCACCCGGCTCAGGTCCACACCCTCCTCTTCGAAGATGCGCTGCTGCTCCAGCCCGCGCTTCGTCCCCGCGTGCGTGTGGGTGGAGATCGGCACCCCCGTGCGCTTGTGGGCCTGGGCGACCGCGCGCAGTACCCGGTCGACGCCGGGGGTCACGCCGGGCTCGTCGGTGGCGCATTTGAGGATGCCGGCCTTGATGCCGGTGTCGGCGATGCCCTCCTCGATGTCGCGGACGAACATGTCGGTCATGATCTCCGGACCGTCCATCGCGGTGCCCGGACCCAGGTAGTGGAACCGGAACGGCACGTCGTTGTAGGTGTAAAGGCCGGTCGCCACAACGATATTCAGCTCGGTGGCCGCGGCGACGCGCGCGATGCGCGGGATGTAGCGGCCCAGCCCGATCACTGTGAGGTCGACGATGGTGTCCACCCCGCGCGACTTCAGCTCGTTGAGCCGGTTGACCGCATCGGCCACCCGCTGGTCCTCGTCGCCCCACGCTTCGGGGTAGTTCAGGGCGATCTCGGTGGTCATGATGAACACGTGCTCGTGCATGAGCGTCACGCCGAGGTCGGCGGTATCGATGGCGCCGCGCGCGGTATTGAGTTCTGGCACGCGTCTGACTCTAGGTCGACTCGGCGGTAAAACGACAGGCCGTTTTGTCGGGTGCGTTCCCGCACCGGCGCCATTGCAGTACCGTCACCCTCGTCTTGATCGCGACCCGCGGGAGTAATGCCATGTTGCTCAATCCCAACCACCTGCAACGCCGCTACCCGGACCGCCGCTCGGGGGAGATCATGGCCGCGACGGTGGACTTCTTCGAGTCCCGCGGCAAGGCGCGGCTGAAGTCCGACGACCACAACCGCGTCTGGTACTCCGATTTTCTGGACCACATCGGGCGCGAGCGCATCTTCGCCTCGCTGCTCACACCCTCGGAATACGGGGCGGCCGATTGCCGGTGGGACACCTACCGGATCAGCGAATTCGCCGAGATCGTGGGCTTTTACGGGCTGAGCTACTGGTATCCCTTCCAGGTCACCGCCCTGGGCCTGGGCCCAATCTGGATGAGCGACAACGAGGACGCCAAGCGCAAGGCCGCCGCCCAGTTGGAGGCCGGCGAGGTGTTCGCGTTCGGGCTGTCCGAGCGGACCCACGGAGCCGACGTCTACCAGACCGACATGATCCTGACACCGTCCGAGCACGGCTGGACCGCCAGCGGCGAGAAGTACTACATCGGCAACGCCAACGTGGCGCGCATGGTCTCCACCTTCGGCAAGATCGCCGGGACGGACGAGTATGTGTTCTTCGCCGCCGACTCCCAGCACGACCGCTACGAGCTCATCAAGAACGTGGTGAACTCGCAGAACTTCGTCGCCAACTACGCGCTGCGCGACTACCCCGTCACCGACGCCGACCTGTTGCACCGCGGCCCCGACGCCTTCCACGCCGCCCTCAACACCGTCAACGTCTGCAAGTACAACCTGGGCTGGGGCGCCATCGGCATGTGCACCCACGCCATGTACGAGGCGGTCACCCACGCGTCCAACCGCGTCCTGTACGGGACCGTCGTCACCGACTTCACCCACGTGCGGCGGCTGCTCACCGACGCCTACCTGCGGCTGGTTGCGATGAAGCTGGTCGCCACCCGCGCCTGCGACTACATGCGCAGCGCGTCGGCGGCCGACCGCCGCTACCTGCTCTACAGCCCGCTCACCAAGGCGAAGATCACCAGCGAGGGCGAGCGCGTCATCACCGCCATGTGGGACGTCATCGCCGCCAAAGGCGTTGAGAAGGACACCTTTTTCGAGGCCGTCACCCGCGAGATCGGCCTGTTGCCGCGCCTGGAGGGCACGGTCCACATCAACATCGGCTTGCTCGCGAAGTTCATGCCCAACTTCCTGTTCGCCCCGAGCGCCGAGTTGCCCGCGATCTCCCGCCGCGACGACGCCGTCGACGACACGTTCCTGTTCGCCCAGGGGCCGACGGGGGGCCTGGGCAAGGTGCGCTTCCACGACTGGCGCACGCCGTTCGACGCGTTCCGGCATCTGCCCAACGTCGCGCTGCTGCGCGAGCAGGTCGACGTGCTCGCCGAGATGCTGGCCAGCGCCACACCGGATGCGGTGCAGCAGAAGGACATTGACTTCGCCTTCGGGGTGGGCCAACTGTTCGCCACGGTTCCCTACGCGCAGCTCATCCTCGAGGAAGCCCCGCTGTCCGGAGTCGACGAGGCCCTGATCGACGAGATCTTTGCCGTGCTGGTGCGCGACTTCAACGGCTACGCGGTGGAACTCGGCGACAAGCCCGCGACGACGGACGCGCAGGCCCGGTTCGCGATGCGGATGATCCGCCGCCCGGCGCACGACCCCGCGCGCTACGACCAGATATGGAAGGAACACGTCCTGCCGCTCAGCGGCGCGTACCAGATGCGGCCGTGACGTCCCCGGCCCCGCCGAGCGTGCGGCTGGCCGCACATTCTTGCCCGAGCGTGCGGCTGGCCGCACGGTGGACAAGGCTCGCCCCCCCTTGACTGTGAGCTAGCTCACCGTAGAATGACCAGTGGTCATCGACGCTAGGAGGCCGAAATGCCGACGGTGACATGGGCGCGCGTGGACCCCGCCCGCCGCGCGGCGGTGATCGAGGCCGCGGAGTCCGAGTTCGGCGCGCATGGCTTTTCCCGGGGCAGCCTGAACGTCATCGCCCGCCGGGCCGGCGTCGCCAAGGGCAGCCTGTTCCAGTACTTCGCGGACAAGCGTGACCTCTACGCCTACGTCGCCGACGTCGCCAGCCAACGGGTGCGCGCCTACATGGAGGACCGCATCCGCGAGCTGAACCCGAGCCGGCCGTTCTTCGAATTTTTGACCGACTGGCTCGACGCGTGGGTCGCCTACTTCGCCGACCACCCTCATGAGCGCGCGCTGCACGCCGCGGCCACTCTCGAAGTCGACACCGAGGCCCGGGTCAGCGTGCAGAACGTCATTCACCGCCACTACCTGCAAGTGATGCGGCCACTGGTCCGCGACGCGCAGCGGCGCGGTGACCTGCGCGCCGATTCGGACACCGACGCGCTGTTGTCGTTGCTGCTCTTGATCTTTCCGCACCTGGCGTTGGCGCCCTACATGCGCGGGCTGGACCCGGTTCTCGGGCTCGACGAGCCCACGCCGGAGCAGCCCGGGCTGGCCGTGCGCCGGCTGGTCGCGGTCCTGGCGGCGGCGTTCTCGGCGAGCGCGGCCGTCACACCCGAACCGAAACGATCCGAGGAGGTCACATGACACGCACGCATTCGGGCTCGATGGTCAAAGGGGGGCTCAACTGGGACAGCCTGCCGTTGCGGCTCTTTGCCGGCGGCAACGCGAAGTTCTGGAATCCCGCCGACATCGACTTCTCCCGTGACCGCGCGGACTGGGAGCGGCTGACCGACGACGAGCGCCACTACGCCACCAGGCTGTGCGCCGAGTTCATCGCCGGCGAGGAAGCGGTAACCGAGGATATTCAGCCGTTCATGGCCGCGATGCGCGCCGAGGGCCGGCTCGGCGACGAGATGTACCTGACCCAGTTCGCGTTCGAGGAAGCCAAGCACGTGCAGGTGTTCCGCATGTGGCTCGACGCCGTCGGCATCAGCGACGACCTGCACGAGTACCTCGACGACATCCCCACGTACCGAACGATTTTCTACGAGGAGTTGCCGGCCTGCCTCAATGCCCTGTCGACCGATCCGTCACCCGCGGCACAGGTCCGGGCGTCGGTCACCTACAACCACATGGTCGAGGGCATGCTGGCGCTGACCGGGTACTTCGGCTGGCACAAGATCTGCCTGGAGCGCGGCATCCTGCCCGGCATGCAGGAGTTGGTCCGGCGCATCGGCGACGACGAGCGGCGCCACATGGCATGGGGCACGTTCACCTGCCGGCGCCACGTCGCCGCCGACGACGCCAACTGGGACGTCTTCGAAACGCGCATGAACGAGCTGATGCCGCTCGGGCTGCGCCTGATCGAAGAGGGCTTCTCGCTGTACGACCCGATGCCCTTCGGCCTTTCGGTGGAGGAGTTCATGGGCTACGCCGCCGACAAGGGCATGCGGCGGTTCGGCACCATCAACAGCGCGCGCGGTCGCCCCGTCGCCGAGATCGACCTCGACTACTCACCGGTGCAGTTGGAGGACACCTTCGCCGACGAGGACGAGAGGGCGCTGGCCGGGGCATCGGCCTGAAGCCTTCGGCGGCTACCCGACCCAGACCGTCTTGGCGTTGCAGAAGGCGCGGATGCCCAGGCCCGCGAGTTCGCGCCCGTAGCCGGATCGCTTGACCCCGCCGAAGCCGAGTTCGGGGTAGGACACCGTCATCCCGTTGATGAAGACCTGTCCGGCCTCGATGTCCTCGACGAAGCGCTGTTGCTCGGCCTCGTCGTTGGTCCACGCGTTGGACCCCAGCCCAAAGGTGGTCGCGTTGGCAATCTCGATCGCTTCGTCGATATCGGCGGCCCGGTACATCGAGGCGACCGGGCCGAACACCTCTTCGGTGTAAAGGGCCATGTCCTTGGTGATGTCGGTGACCACCGTCGGCGGGTAGAACCAGCCCGGCTGGTCGGGGGTCTTGCCGCCGAGCCGGACCTTGGCACCCGCGCCGACGGCGTCGTCGACCTGCTTGGCGATCTCGTCGCGGCCGGACTCGGTGGCCAGCGGGCCCACGTCGGTGTCCGGGTCGGTCGGGTCGCCGACCTTCAGGGCCGCCATCCGCTCGACGAACTTGTCGACGAACGCGTCGTAGATGTCGGTGTGGACGATGAACCGCTTCGCGGCGATACAGGATTGGCCGTTGTTCTGCACCCGGGCGGTAACCGCGGTCTTGACCGCCGCGTCGAGGTCGACCGACGGCATCACGATGAACGGGTCGCTGCCGCCGAGCTCCATCACGGTGGGCTTGATCTCGTCGCCGGCGATGGCGGCGACGGACTGGCCGGCCGGTTCGCTGCCGGTCAGGGTGGCCGCGGCGACCCGCGGGTCACGCAGGATGCGTTCGACGGCGCTGGACGAGACGAGCAGCGTCTGGAAGCACCCGTCGGGGAAGCCGCCGCGGGCGATGACGTCGGCCAGGTACAGCGCCGATTGCGGCACGTTGGAGGCGTGCTTGAGGAGACCGACGTTGCCGGCCATCAGCGCCGGCGCGGCGAAGCGCACGGCCTGCCACAGCGGGAAGTTCCACGGCATGACGGCCAGCACCACCCCGAGCGGCTGCCACCGGGTGTAGGCCCGCTTCGCGCCCACCGCCTTTGCGTCGGCCGGCTCGTCGGCCAGCAGTTGCTCGGCGTTCTCGGCGTAGTAGCGAAAACCCTTGGCGCACTTGAGCGCTTCGGCCTTGGCCGACTTCAGGGTCTTGCCCATCTCCAGGGTCATCATGGCCCCGACCTCGTCGGCTTCCTTCTCGAGAAGATCGGCGGTGGCGTTTGCCCACTCCGCGCGCTGGGCAAAGGTGGTGTTATGGCGGTAGTCCTTGAACCGGGCGTAAGCGCGCGCGATGGCGGCGTCGACTTCCTCGTCGGTCGCGGGGGTGAAGGTTTTTACTGTCTCGCCGGTAGCCGGGTTGATCGTGGCGATGGGCACGCTGAGATCCTTCGCTTCGGAGTTGGTAAGAGGTCCAACAACCAGCCTGCCACTATCGTTCCCCTCAGGGAGGTGCCGGGATGAGTAAAGCCGCGGAGCTGATGGTGAAGTGCCTGGAGAACGAGGGCGTTTCCGTGGTCTTCGGGGTGCCCGGCGAGGAGAACATCCGCTTCGTGCAGGCGCTGGCCTCCTCGAGCATCCGGTACGTGCTCACCCGGCACGAGCAGGCGGCGTCGTTCATGGCGGAGATGTACGGGCGTGTCACCGGCCGGGCGGCGGTGGTGTCGGCGACCCTCGGCCCCGGCGCGATCAACATGCAACTCGGCGTCGCGGACGCCACCACCAACAGCACCCCGATGGTGGCGATCTCCGCCCAGGTGGGCCAGGACCGCGAGTACAAGGAGTCGCACCAGTACGTCGACCTGGTGTCGATGTTCGCCCCGATCACGCGGTGGGCCGCGGGCATCCCGACCCCGCGCGCCATCCCCGAGATGGTCCGCAAGGCGTTCAAGGTCGCCGAGGCCGAGCGCCCGGCCGCGGTCTACCTGGCCGTGCCGGAGCACATCGATGAGGACGAAACGGACTACGACCTGAACCCGTTGCCCCGCAACGTCGTTCGCCCCGACGCCCCGGCGCCCCGCCAGGTGGAACGGGCCGTGGAGATCCTGCGAAAGGCGAAGCGGCCGGTGGTGCTGGCCGGGCACGGCGCCGCGCGCGCCGACGCGACCAAGGCCCTGGTCCGGTTCTCCGAGGAGTTCGGCATCCAGGTGGCCAACACCTTCCACGGCAAGGGCGTGATGCCCGACGACCACCCCAACAGCATCGGGACGCTGGGGTTCATGCGGCACGACTACGTCAACTTCGGCTTCGACAACGCCGACGCGGTCATCGCCGTCGGCTACGAGCTGCAGGAGTTCGATCCCGTGCGGATCAACCCGAAGGCCGACAAGAGGATCATCCACGTCCATCGGTTCCCGGCCGAGGTCGATGCGCACTACTCGGTCGACGTCGGGATCATCGGCGACATCAGCGATTCGCTGAACGCGCTCACCGACGCGCTGGCCGGTCATCATTTCGAGCACGCCGCCGAGGTCCCCGGGTGTGGCCTGCTCGCCGAGGAATTTGCTCGCGGACAACAGGATTCGCGCTACCCGTTGGCGCCGGCGCGGGTGGTCGCCGACACCCGCGCGGCGCTGGGCCGCAGCGACGTGGTCCTCGTCGACACCGGCGCCACCAAGATGTGGATGGCCCGGCTCTACCCGACCTACGAGCGGAACACCTGCCTGATCTCGAACGGCCTGTCGACCATGAGCTTTGCGCTACCGGGCGCCCTCGGCGTCAAGCTGGCGCGGCCCGACTCCAAGGTGCTGGCCGTTGCCGGCGACGGCGCCTTCCTGATGAACTCCCAGGAAATCGAGACCGCGGTGCGCGAGCGGATTCCGCTCGTGGTGCTGATCTGGGAGGACGGCGGTTACGGCCTCATCGAGTGGAAGATGGATCTCGAGCTCGGCGAGCACTACTACGTCAAGTTCGGCAACCCCGACATCGTGAAGTACGCGGAAAGCTTCGGCGCCAAGGGATATCGGATCACCAGCGCCGCGGAACTGTTGCCGACCTTGAAGGCCGCGCTGGCCGACGACGGGGTGTCGCTGATCTCCTGCCCCGTCGACTACTCCGAGAACCTGCGCCTGACCGACCGGCTTGGTGAGCTGGACGAGACGCTGTAGTCGCCTGGCGCCGACAGACTCTTGTCGTCGTGTGATGTCTCAGGACGTCGGTGACAGTTCTGCATCAGGACTTCGGTGACGGTTGGTGTGTCAGGACTTTGGTGACGGTTTCTCGGGGTTGGGGCGGCGGGGGCCGCGGGGTCGGCCGTTGCCGACGTATCTGATGCCGGGTGCGGGTCGGGTGTGCTCGACGAGGACTTCGCCTTGCAGGTCGGTGACGATGATTTTTTCTGCGGCGCGGACGACGAGGACCTGTTGAAAAGCGCGCTGCACATCGACCATGTAGGTGACCTTGTCCAGTCCGATTGTCCCCGCCGTGGTTACCGTTCGAACATGGGTGTCGGTGGGCAGATCGGTGGGTGGCTGGGCTCGCGGGAACTGGTAGCGGCCGGGTAGTGGCTCACGATAGGCCGGCCGGTCGAGTTTCGGGCGGGGCGGATCCGCTTTGGGGATCGCTTCCCACGCGGCCAGCGGCGTGATGCGTCCGGGCAGGCCTTGGTGGGGGCGTTCGGTGTTGTAGATGTGGTCGAAGGCGTCGACTTGGGCTTGGAGTTCGGCCAGCGTCTCGGCGATCGGCTGCTTGTCGAGGTAGCGGAACAGGGTCTGGTGGAAGCGTTCGTTCTTGCCCTGGGTGGTCGGCTTGTAGGGCTTGCCGGTAATCGCCTCGACGCCCAGGGCCGTGACGTGGTCGACGAGTCGGCCGATGTAGCCGCGCCGCGAAGGGTTCAACGCCAGCCCGTTGTCGGACAAGAGGCGTTGGGGCACGCCGTGGGCGGCGATGGCCTTGTCCACCACCGTGATTGCGTCCTTGGCGGTCTCGCTGGAGGCGACGTGGGACGCGACCGCGTAGCGGGAGTGGTCGTCGATGAGCTGGAAGAACGGTTGTCGCGGTGTTCTGAGACCGAGGATTGGGCGATAGACACCATGGAGGCGGTTGCGGCCGAGATTACGGCGGCGTTGCGGATCAGCCAGGGGCTGGCGGCCAGCCGCCTGGTTCTGGCCCAGGGTGCCGTCGCGCTGGACACCGATACCCGCGGCGTGGATATCCAATGGTCGGAAACGCCACCGCCGATTCGTTTTCCAGAACCTGGTGTTCGCCAGGGCCGAGAGCCGGTATGCGGTTTCGGCGTTCTCGCCGTTGGGTGTGGTCAGCCTCGACTTGACCCCCTGACGCCGACTAGAACACGGATGGGCATCTCCCAGGGCTGACGGCACGGGACTGCGGAATCTGCTGGCTACAGATTGGCCGGAACCCCATGGCCCCCGCCGTCCAGCAAATCTCGGCACGGGGGTTATGTCGGGGGGCAACGGTAGACTTTCAGCAATTGCGCCCACGAGACACCAAGGAGGACCCTCCGCGCCAATGAGCAGTTTCGTTCGCTTCGGCGACGAGGAGATCGACCTTTCAGCCGTCAGCCCCGCACAGATGGCCGCTTTATGGAGGCTGTACGAGGATCGCCGGTCATATCGGAACGGCCGTCGTATGCCGTTGCGATGTGTCAAGCCGCACGGTGGTCGCATGTATTTGAAGGTCCGCGGTAATCAACTGTGGGTAGCCCATTATCCCGGCGAGGGTGATCCCTCCTGCAGCATGCGGGTTCAACCCGAGAGTGTCACCCATCAGCGGATGAGGGAGTACAGCGCCCGCGCCGTCGAAACCGCTGGGCACACTGCAACACCCGAATACGTTGCCGGTCGTACCCGCCTTGATCTTCTTGTTCAAGGGCCGCAGACCTATGGCGTTGAGATCCAGGTGTCGCCGCTGACGGTACGGGAAGCTAAGCGACGCACGACGTTATCGCATCGCGCAGGTGCGACGCCGCTGTGGCTTCCCAATACATACGCCCCATGGGAGGACAAGGTGCCGACCCTGCGACCGACCACTCGCTCCAACAGTGGCGGGATCGACTGGGAAGAAACACTTCCCAAAGCCATGACCGTCGCGACCCCTAGCATCCGGCGGATAGTCGCTGGGGCATGTACACCTACCGGCCCATTCGATCATTGCCTAAATAAGCCCGGTGGCTTCTGCTATGACTGGCATCCGGACTACGAACTCGTCATCGGCGTCACCCTCGACGATGCCCTCGTCGGGACCGCCGAAGGGTTCTATGTCTTTCACCAAACCTTGCGGGGACACCCGCTCATAGTTGAGGCTGAAGGCCTTCGCGTCTTTCGCGATCTGACCGGGCACGACGGGGCATTCAATCCCGGCATCAAGGTCAATCCGCCGCAACCGGCGGAGGAGCCGCGCGAATGCATCGCTACCCGGCCGTTAGTTGATCCGGCGTCGGAGGTAACGCCTGACCCGTGCGAATTGCCACCTGTGCGCTGGATCAATTGCCGGAAATGCAAACAACAAACAGCCGTCATCGGTGACGAAGATCGCGACATCTGCCGCCGGTGCGAAATTCACCCCCCCAAGCGCGACATGGACGTTGCTGACTCGCAGCTCATTGGTGGCGCCGGCTAACCCCAATCGGGACCATCATGCTGCCGAGCAGCAGACGCATCGACCGACGGTGGCGTGGCGTGACCCGCGCCCCAAACCCCCAGCGTTGCCCTCTACGGCACGCTGGTGCCCGCGCATGGGCTGTTGCGAGGCGGGCTCATTGGGGCCGATGACCAACGCCAAGGAGGCATACCCCAGTGACTTGCCTGGCCACCGCCGCGTGCTCACATCAGTTCCCCGCCGGACCCGGCCAAAACCTTTCGTGCGAGCGTAGCGCTGACCAAGTATGGTGCCCAAGTTGCTGTTGGGGCCGGTGTTGCATTCCATCGAGACTAGGCGGCGACACGCCGAGAATGGCGGCCGTTGCTTACCGGGCATCGTCTGCGGGCGGCGGTAGCGTTTGGTCTGTGATGTGACGAAACCCCGACCGGGGGTTCGGCCCGCCAGTCGGGGTTCACGTCAATCGCATTTGGTCGATGCAAGGTTGACGGTAGCACCAGACACTCAGGCTCCGCAGAAGGAGCCCGACGGCGAGTCGGGCGATTCGACCGCATCCGGGATCGAAGGAAATGTGTCTGTTGTTCGAAGGAATCGGTATGACGAGACCTGGCACCGATTGCGTGATTGGACCGGCGGCCAGGCGAAGTCCGAGATGCTCGCATGGCAAGTGATCGACGCCGATGGCTACACGCGCATTGATCCGGCCCATCCGCATGGAGGCCCCGACGGCGGCGGGGATGCCAAATGTGAGCGGGATGGCGAAATCTGGGTGATGGCCGCCTACTTTCCCGTGGGCCAAAAAACCCCCGCCACGATCAAGCGGAAGCTTGAGAAGGACATCAAGGGCGCGAAACAGCGTGGTGCCGTTGGCATCGCGTTCGTCACCAACCAGGAGATCACCCTGGCGGCTCGCGAGGCCTGGGAACAACTGGACCCAGAATTGAAAGTCGATATCTTCCACCTGCTACGGGTCACTGAGATGCTCAACAAGCCGGAGTACGCGCAGACCCGCGAAGAGTTCCTCGACATTGTCGCCGGCCCGCCACCGATGCTCATCGACGCGTCGGTGGTCGGCACCGCCCATGCCTTCGATGATGACGCCGAAGTGTTCGAGCGCTACGTGTCCATCGAGGAAGACCGGATCCGAAAGCGGTCCGACGCCGGGCACGCACGCGTTCGCGCAGAACGGGAGAAGCGAGAACGGGAAGCTGCCGCGAGGCCATGGGACGCTGCTCTCGGGATGCGCAACGTGCTCGCCGACAGCGGGATCTTCGATTCCATCGCAAGCCAGTACGGGCCAACGAAATTCCTGCCAAAGATCCCCGGCATGAGCGAGCCGCCGCCGCCACCGGAGCCGCTGACCGAGGAGCAGATCGCCACCGAGGTCGCGGAGTATCGGGCGGCCCTGGCAGCTCGATGGCCGTCCTGCATGGACTACCTGGCTGGCATCGCCTGGGCCGGGCTTCGGTTCCGAATTAAGAATCTGGCGAAGAGCTTCCTGAACGACGTGCAGGTCATTCTGACCTTCCACGACGCGCGAGGGGTCGCCTGGGCGGATCGCGACGACTTCGAACTGCTCAAGGTGCAGGACCCGAGCTACGAGCCGGACAGGAACCCGATGTACTACCCCTTGCCAGTGCCCCGATTGGCTCCTCCCGCCGACTACCCGATCGAGTGGCGGCACGACGACGACGGAGACCTGCAAGTCACGATCACCCTGCGTCAGTTGCGCCCACACCCTGAATGGCGCAGCGATGAATACGGCGACGAGATCGTCCTCATGGTCGACCCCGAGCGCGAGATGAGCGATGTGACGGTCACCTACACGGCGACGGCCCAGGGCTACGGGGACGTGTTCGAGGGCGCCCCGATCGTGATCCCCGTGGAGAAGGTCGAGATGCTCGATGTGCTCCGCGAGGTCATCGACGCCACCAGGGAAGCCTCGTAATGGCGCCGAACGATTCCGGTGTCCCTGAATTACTGGGCGAATCGCCGCGATGCGGACTAGCCCCGCCGGGCTTCGGCTACCGGTGGTGACCGCCCTGGCAGGCGGCACCAAAGACCCGCGGTCATCGTCAGGCCATGAAGGCGCGGATGATCTCCGCAACCATTTTGCCGATGTCCACCAGGCCCCGGGTAGAGCCGGTGCGGTGAACGACGTATCCGGCAACCATCAGTACCGCGATGACGGTAATGGCGAACCACATGGGAGCGTCCATAGTTTCTGGATGCCTTTCCCTTTGCGGCGT
Organism: Mycobacterium sp. 1245805.9; assembly: GCF_001672915.1. Taxonomy (GTDB): domain Bacteria; phylum Actinomycetota; class Actinomycetes; order Mycobacteriales; family Mycobacteriaceae; genus Mycobacterium. Next base: position 28,440 of record NZ_LZKR01000053.1, read on the forward strand.
GGGAACCATTCACAGGTGTCGACCACACCGATGCCACGCCTTGGGGTATGCGTGTGGCTACCTATTCGCCCTGGGAAGCATGTCCGCGACAGGGTCGGACTGCCTATGAGATAACTCACAGAAGAATGGCAATGGGTTTTGAGGCCTGAGCACCCTTCTGACGTGGATGGACGAGCGAGTCTCTAGACGGCACTTTCCATAATCGGTGCCACCATTTGATCAAGACGTTTATGGGCTGGACCGAAAAGCAACTCGCCGATGGCACCCTGATCCTGACCTCCCCGGCGGGCCAAACCTACGTAACGACCCCGGGCAGCGCGCTGCTGTTCCCCAGCTTGTGTTATTCGGTGGGCGGCATGCCCACCCCGGAAGCCGACCCACCGCCCGTCGACTACTGCGCCGAGCGGACCGCGATGATGCCCAAACGCCGGCGCACCCGCGCCCAAGACCGCGCCTACCGGGTCGCCACCGAACGCCGCCACAACCGCGACGCCCGCACCGCCCGCCGGACCGAGGCCTGGAGCTACACCCTGCCCGCCCCACCCGCCGACGGCGACGACGAACCACCGCCCTTCTGAAGTCGCTAAGCTCCCCAGGGGGACTTCGCTTTTCCGAGCGTCATGGGCCGGACATAGGTGCCCACCAGCTCGCGATGCCACCACGCCCGATCTTGGCGCAGCTCGGCGAACGTCGTGAACCGGTACTCGTAGAGCCGCGCGCGCACGTACCGCGGCGGCGAGTCCGGGAAGGGGTTGCGCCGCAACAGGCGCAGCGTCGGCCGGTCGTTGCGCAGCAGCCGCTCCATGAACGGCTTCAGCCACGGCTGGGCGTAACCCGGCGAGATGGCGGCGAACCACATCAGCCAGTCCAGGCGCAGGTGGTACGGCGCCCACTGGCGGGGCAGCCGGCCCACGGCCCCAGGTTTGCCCTTGAATTCGTACTCCTTCCACGCCGTGTGCTGGGTGGGCCCCTCCTCGTCGGTGCCTTCGATCACCACCTCGCGTCGCACCCGGCCGATGCTGCCGAACGCGCCATAAGTGTTCACCAGGTGAAAGGGGTTGAAGGACATATTCATTCGCTGGCGCGAGGACAGCATGTTGCGCACCGGCCAGTAGGTCAAGAACAGCACGGCGCCGGCGAACGCGATCACCAGGCCGGCGAACCACAGCGGCGGAGCCGGCCAGGCGGGGTGCGCGGGCACGGAAAACAGCACCCTGAAAGCGGAGTCGTCAACAGCGCTGAACGCCAACATGATCGTCACCCAGTTGAGCCACGCGAAGTTGCCCGACGCCACCAGCCAAAGCTGGGTGACGAGGACGATCGCGCCGGCCACGCTGGCCACCGGCTGCGGCGCGAACAACCCGAACGGCACGATCAGCTGGGCGAAATGGTTGCCGGCGACCTCGACGCGGTGCAGCGGCCGGGGCAGGTGGTGGAAGAACCAGCTCAACGGTCCCGGCATCGGCTGGGTCTCGTGGTGGTAGTACAGGCACGTCAGGTCGCGCCAGCACGGGTCGCCGCGCATCTTGATCAGCCCGGCGCCGAACTCGACCCGAAACAGCAGCAGCCGCGCCATCCACAGCGTCAGCACCGGCGGCGCCACCCGGTCGTTGCCGAGGAAGATCATCAGAAACCCCGCCTCCAGCAGCAACGACTCCCAGCCGAACCCGTACCAGGTCTGGCCGACGTTGACGATCGACAGGTAGAGCACCCACAGCGCCAGCCACGCCAGCATCGCGGCCCACACCGGCGCCAGGTCGGCCGCTCCGGCGACGACGGCCGCCGCCAGCGCCGCGCCCAGCCAGGCCACCCCCGCGAACAGCCGATCGGAATAGCGCAGGTGGAAAAGGCTGGGCGCGCGCCAAAACGTCTGCCTGGCCAAAAAGCGCGGCACCGGCAGCATGCCGTGCGCGCCGATGAGCGCGCGGAATTGCAGCGCCGCCGTGAGGAACGCGATCAGGTAGATGGCCGCGACGCCCCGCTGCAGGACCATCCGGCCCAGCCAGTATTCGGGTGCCGAGAACCAACCCATGGTCGTCACGTATTACCAGTCAAGCAGGAGCAAAACCGCTAGCCAACGGCCGAAAGTCATTCGTCGCGCGGCCGCGGCTCCCGGCCCGGCATCGCCACCACCGACGAGGCCAACACCGCCAGCGAAATCAGCGCCAGCAGTTGCACGTTCGCCGCGTGCCCGGCGTAACCGTCGACCGAGCGCCACGGATGCCGCGACAGCGCCGCCCCGGCCAGGATCAGCCCGCTCGCGCTCAGCGCCACGGTCAGGGCGCTGCCCCAGCGGCGGCGCCGCACGGCATATCGCAGACCCAGCGCAAGACCGGCGACGGCCAACCCGGCCGCGCCTGCGATCGCCGTCCCGGCGGCCAGCACACCGACCGCCGCCCAGGTCCCCGGCGCCCACGGCCGGGCGGGCGGGTCGTCGCTGCGCCCGCGCCGGGTGCGCCAGAAGGCGAGAGCGGCCAGCAGCGGCAGCAGCGCCAGCCCCACCGCCAGGCCGGTTCGGTACAGCGAATTGGAGGCGAAGCTCAGCGTGATGGTTCCGGGATCCCCCGCCGGCACCACCCAGCCCTGCTGCCACCCGTTGACCGCGACCGGCGTCAACCGCGCCCCGGCGGCGGTGCGCGCCACCCAGCCGGGGTTGATGCTCTCTGGGATCACCAGCAGCCGCTCGGTGGGCGAAGCGGGGGCCCGCACCTCGCGGCGGCTCGGACCCCACGCCCCAGTGTGAGCGGGAACTAATGTGGCGCTGGGTATTTCGGCGGCGGCCGGGGTCGACAGCCGGGCCCCGTCCACGACGAACTGGGCGCCGGGGCTGATCAACAGCTCCTGCTGACCGGTCGGCAGCGCGATTGGCGCGGTTTCGCAGGGCTGCGCCGCGACCGGTGCGCCGTCCAGCAACGCGCCGGCGGTGGTGCGGATCGAGGTGTGCACGAACCGGCCCGCGACCGCGATGACCGGCCCCTGATCGCAGCCGACGGTGATCTCCCGCGACCGGTTGCGGGCGGCGTCGGCGGGCGCGATCGGGTTGCCGTCGGCGCCCAGCGCCGCGACCTCGGCCAGGCCCGGCGGCTTGAGCTGGTCGAAGCCCAGGGCGTTGCGGTCGATCACGTCTTTCCAGTCGAGCAGGCTGATGCCGACGGTGTCGGTCACCCGCGGCGTGAGCGAAAGTGTTTGCGGCTCACCCGGTTTGAGCTCGCGGACCTGCGGACCGTCACCCAGGTTGACGGCCACCAGCGTCGGGTGCGCCGGCAGCGTCGACGAGCTTGGCGCCACGCGCAGCCCGGTGACCTCGGTGGCCCGCGGCAGGGTGAGGGTCAGCGTCGGCGGGGACCTGTGCTGCACCACCCGCTGCGGCGCGGTCCACGCGGTGGCGGGGTCGCCGTCGGTCGCCGCGAACGCGGACCCCAGGATGTCCACCACGTCCGAATCGCCCTGGGCCCGAGTGGTATTCGGCTCGGCGACCAGGTCGGCCAGCTTGGGCCCTTGCCGTGGCCGCACCCACAGCGTCGGCGTCACCGACACCGGTTCCGCGACGGTCAGGGTGCGGCTGAAGTTGACCGGCTCTTCGGGAGCCAGCGCCATCGACGCTGCGCAGCGCACGCCGCCGGGCGCCGCCGCGCAGCCTGGCCGGCCGAGCAGTTCCGATCCCAGGTCCCACGCCGCCACGGCCGCGCCCGGCGGCGGCCCGGGCACCCGCACGGTGTGCCGCAGGCTGACCGGGTGCGCGAACCCGGACGCGTCGTACTGGGTGATGGACAGGTCGGTGATGCCGAACTGCACGCCGGGGGAGCCGTCGTCGGTGCCGGCGGCGGTGACCTGCACCCACGGCGTTTCGCCGTACGGCAGCGCCACCGCGAGCGGCTTGCCGGGCTCGTCGAACCGCAGCGTGGTGCTGCCGTTGGCCGTCTCGATCAGGACGCGGCGGACCTGGGCGCCGACGGCGGTGGCGCTCGGCGTGATGGTGAGCGCCCCGTTGGTCACCGGGTGGTCGAAGTCCACCCGCAGCCACTGCCCGACGGCGGCCTGCAGCGCGTTGGACACCCACGCGGTGCCCGAGTCGCCGTCGATCGCCGCGGCGGGCGAGGTCGCCGGTGCAACGTCGGGCATGGCGGTGGAGTCGGACGACGAGCTCGACACGGTGATGCGGCCGCTGTTCCAGGCCCCGAACACCGGGTCGGCGCCCGGGACCGGATAGTCGGGCACGCGATTGAAGGTGTGCCGGGCGTCACCGGCCGCCCGGACGGCCGACGAGTGCTGGTCGACGCGGCCGTAGTCGGTCTCGCGGGCCACCGGCGTGTCGGTGACCGTCACGAGGGGCGCGGGCAGGCCGGCGGCGCGGGCGTCGGCGCCCATCAGCACCGGGCCCAGCGGCGGCTGGCCCAGCAGCCGTCGCCGCTCGTCCAGGCGCAGCAGCACCTCCGGCCCGCCGGCGACCCGGGCCAACTGGTCGGCGTCGACGAAGTAGGGCGCGCCGGGATCACCGGCAACGGCCACCCGGAAGATCTCGACCGCCGGGTAGCGCGGCCGCAGGCCGCCGTCGGCGACGAAGCCCGCCAGCGTGCCGGGCCCGACGGGAGCGCCGAACTGCGCCACCTTCTGCAGCCCCGGCGAGCCCTCGACGGCGCGGTGCACCAGGATGGGGCGCGCCGAGCGCGACGTCTCCGGATCCAGGTCGTTGCGCAGCACGACGTACGAAATGCCTTGCCGGGCAAGGGTATCGGCCAGGCCGACCGAGGGCTGCCCGGCGGCGAACAGGCGTTGCACCGAATCCAGCGCCCGGATGGTCTGCGGCGGGGTCAACGGAATGGAGTCGCGCACCCCCCACGGGCTGCTGCCGAGCACCTGCAGCGGCTCGTCGTGGGTGGTCCCCCACGACTGGGTGGCGAACGGCGTCCCCGGGACCACCAGCACCCGCCCGGAAACCGGTGTGCCAGAAGCGTTGTGTTCGTCGAGCCAGGCGGCCGCCTGATGCCAGTAGGCCGGGATCGCCCCGAAGGTGCCCGGCGGGGCGAGCCGCCCGGTCCACGCCAGCGAGGTGCTGACCATCAGCGCGGTCAGGACCACGGCCGCCACGGCGGTCCGCTTGTCGCGCTCGGGGTGCGCGAAGGCGCGCAGCCACGCCGCGCGCGGCGCGCTGCCCGGCAGCGCCACCCGGCCCAGCAGCTGCGCGACGCCCAGCGCCACCGGGATGCGGATCACCGGCCCCAGCTTGTGCACGTTGCGCAGTGGCGCGCCGGCCGCGTCCATGAACGACTGCACCTCGTGGGCGAACGGCGACCCCAGCCCGCCGCTGTAGCCGACGGCCATCAAGACCACGGCGACCAGCAGCATCGTCACCAGCCGCCCCCGCGCCGGCATCCCCGGGCTCGCCAGCCCGGCCAGCCCGGCCGCCGCGACCAGGCAGGTGGCCAGCACGGCCGCCGACCCGGTGACCAGGGGCGCACCCGCGGTGGCTGTCGGCGCCACGAAGGGGGTCCAGCTGTCGGTGCCGCGCAGGATTTCGGTCAGCGACGACCACTGCGTCGTCACGCCGGAGGATTCGATGAAGTCCAGGAACGGGGGGCTGACGTGGCGCAGGCAGACCAGCGCCACCACCCACCACAGCGTGGCCAACAACAGGGCGAGCGCCCACCACGCCGTGTAGCGCCACCACAACCGGTTCGGCCGGTGGCACGCCCACCAGATCACCGCGGGCAGGCAACCGGCCAGCGTCGCGATGGCGTTGACCGCGCCCATCAGCGCGACCGCCAGCCCGGCCTGCAAGGCCAACGCCCGCACCGACCGGTCGCCGGCCGCCCGCAGGGCCAGGATCGTCGGCAACAGTACCCACGGCGCCAGCATCATCGGCAACGTCTCCGACGAGATCGAGCCCAGCGTGGTCAACACCCGCGGCGACAGCGCGAACGCCGCCGCGCCGATCAGCCGCGACGTCGGGCTGCCGATGCCCAGCGCCTCGGCCACCCGCAGCAGCCCCCAGAACCCGACCGTGAGCAGCAGCGCCCACCACAGCCGCTGGGTCACCCAGCCCGGCACCCCGAGCGCGTGGCCCACCAGAAAGAAGGTGCCGTGCGGAAACAGGTAGCCGTAGGCCTGGTTCTGCGCCTGGCCGAACGGCAGCTCGCTGTTCCACAGGTTGGTCGCGCGGGCCAGGAAGCGCAGCGGGTTGGCGGTGAGGTCGAGCTTGGTGTCGGGGGAGACCTGCCCGGGCGACTGCGCGAACGTCAGCGCCAGCGCGACGGCGCCCACCAACAGCAACCACCGGCGGGAGAGCGGCGCGGCTGGGGCCGGCGCCGCCGGCTCGCCCAGCGTCGGCCCTGCGGCGCGGCTAGCTACGGTTGCCGTACTCGACCCGGTTGAGCACTGACGACTGCGGATCGCCCCCGGGGAGTGGCGGCTTCGTGTCCTGCTGCACCATCAAGGTGATCCCGAAGATCGCGGCCGCGCCCAGCAACAGACCAACCACGACGCTCGCGGCGGCGGGCGCGATGATCCGGTTCATGAAACGGCTCCTGGAGTTTCTCGGGGACTAGCGCCAACCTAGCAGAACGGCGCTCGCCGGCCGGGCCGGCGAAGTCACGGCCACGGAATGCAGTGACCACGCCAACAGCGGGAGCCGTAACTCACCAGGTACGGCCCGGCGGGGTGCTGCGGTGCGGTCTGCGCCGGCATCGCCTTGTGGTCTTCGACCTCGAGAGTGACGCCGACGGTCGCCGCGGCGCCGATCATCAGCCCTGCCGCGATGCTTGCCGCCGCCGCCCGCGAAAACCCGGCCATCGCTGGCTCCCCTCCCTGCCAGTCAAAAGCTCGTTGTCAACCTACCGCCGGCGCCCCCTGGCGGCCCGGACGAAACGCCCGCCGTGACAACATGGCCCGATGCCCTTCCCCCGCACCCTGGCCGCGCTCGTCGTCGCAGCCGCGATGGTCGCCGGCTGCGGCCACCACGGCGCGCGTCCCCCGTCGGCCTCGTCCAGCAAGCCGGCCGCCGCCCCCGCGCCCCCCGTGTGCGCCGATCCGACGGCCGTCCCGGCCGCGCTGTCGACCCGCGACAAGCTGGCGCAACTGCTGATGGTGGGCGTGCGGAACGCCGACGAAGCCCGAACCGTCGTCAACGAGTCCCACGTCGGCGGGATCATCATCGGCGGCTGGACGGACCTCTCGATTTTCAAGGGCGGGCTCGCCGAGGTCGCCCACAACGCGGGGCCCCTCCCGCTCGCGGTCGGCGTCGACGAGGAAGGCGGCCGGGTCTCGCGGCTGAAGTCGCTGATCGGGGTGGCCCCGTCGCCCCGGCACCTGGCGCAGACCCAGACGCCCCAGCAGGTCCACGACCTCGAAGTGGAGCGCGGCAAGAAGATGCGCGACCTGGGCATCACCGTCGACTTCGCCCCGGTGGTGGACGTCACCGATGCCCCGGACGGCGTGATCGGTGACCGCTCGTTCGGCGCGGACCCGAACACCGTCACCGCCTACGCCGGGGCCTACGCGCAGGGCCTGCGCGACGCCGGGCTGCTGCCGGTGCTCAAGCACTTCCCCGGCCACGGACACGGCTCGGGCGATTCGCACAAGGGCGGCGTCGTCACGCCGCCGCTGAGCGACCTACAGACCAGCGACCTCGTGCCCTATCGGACGCTGGTGACCCAGCTCCCGGTCGCGGTCATGATCGGCCACCTGCAAGTCCCCGGGCTGACCGGCGACGACCCCGCCAGCCTGAGCCGGGCCGCGGTGCAATTGCTGCGCGACGGCACCGGCTACGGCGCCCCGCCCTTCAACGGCCCGGTGTTCAGCGACGACCTGTCCAGCATGGCCGCGATCTCCGACCGGTACGGCGTGTCCGAGGCGGTGCTGCGCGCGCTGCAGGCGGGCACCGACATCGCGCTGTGGGTCAGCATCGAAGAGGCGCCCGCCGTCCTGGACCGGCTGGAAAAGGCGGTGGCCGCGGGCGAGCTGCCGATGCCGGCGGTCGACGCGTCGCTGGTGCGGGTGGCGACGATGAAGGGCGTCAATCGAACATGTACCCACTAATGCGCCGCATCCTCGTTACCCTGTAGTCAGATTGGCGGGCCCTGAGGGGCGTGAAAGGGCACAGCGATGGCGGGTGGTACCAAGCGATTACCGCGCGCTGTGCGCGAACAGCAGATGCTCGACGCCGCCGTGCAGATGTTCTCCGTCAACGGCTATCACGAGACGTCGATGGACGCGATCGCCGCCGAGGCGCAGATCTCCAAGCCGATGCTGTACCTGTACTACGGCTCCAAGGAGGACCTGTTCGGCGCCTGCCTGGACCGCGAGCTGGGCCGGTTCGTCGACGCGGTGCGCGCCGACATCAACTTCGACCAAAGCCCAAAGGACCTGCTGCGCAACGCCATCGGGTCGTTCATGCGCTACATCGACGCCAACCGCGCGTCCTGGATCGTGATGTACACCCAGGCCATCAGCTCGCAGGCGTTCGCGCACACCGTGCGCGAGGGACGCGAGCAGATCATCGAATTGGTGGCCGAGCTGATGCGGGCGGGCAGCCGCACCCCGCGCTCGGACGCCGAGTATCAGATGATGGCGGTGGCGCTGGTCGGCGGCGGCGAGGCCATGGCCAACCGGCTGTCCACCGGCGACATCGGCGTCGACGAGGCGGCCGAGCTGATGATCGACCTGTTCTGGCACGGCCTGCGGGGCACGCCAGAGGACCGGGAAGCCGCCGCGGCGGGCTAGCTAGCCCTACATTCGTGGGGTGGCCTCATCGGCGGCGCCCCGCCGCAACCTCGACTTCTTTTGCGCCGTAGTCATCGTCGGGTTGCTGGCCGGCGTCGCCGGGCTGGCGACGACGGAGGTGCTGCGGTTCGTCGAGCACGTCACCTACCACTACAGTTTCGGCACGCTGCTCACCGGGATCACCGGCAGCAGCCCGGTCCGCCGGGCGCTGGGGCCGGTGATCGGCGGCGCGCTGGCGGGGCTGGGCTGGTGGATCCTGCGGCGCCGCACCCCGGTGCCGCCGCTGGCCCAGACCATCGCGCGCCGCGAGCCGATCCCGCGGCTGGCGTGGAGCGTCGACGCCGTGCTGCAGGTGCTGCTGGTCGGCTCCGGCGCCTCCCTGGGCCGCGAGGGCGCGCCACGCCAATTCGCCGCGGCCCTAGGCGATTTCGCCACCGCGTGGCTGAGGCGGCTGTCCAGCCACGACCGCGAGGTCCTGTTGGCCTGCGCGGCCGGGGCGGGCCTGGGCGCCGTCTACGCCGTCCCGTTGGCCGGCGCGCTGTTCGCCGTGCGGATCATGCTCAACACCTGGCACCCGCGCGCGGTCGGCGCGGCGTTCCTCACGTCCAGCCTGGCCGTCGCGATCTGCTCGGCCGAAACCCACGATCAGCCGAGCCTGGCCTGGCCCAGCGCCGAATCGTCGTATCTGCTGACCGCACACGGGCTTATCCTGGCGCCGGTCACCCTGGCCGTGGGGCTGGCGTTCAAGTGGCTGATGGCGGCGGCGCGGCCGGCCCGGGTGATGCGATCGTGGGCGCTGATCCCGGCGCTGGCCGGCGCCGGCCTGGTGATGGGCATCTGCTCGCACTGGTGGCCGGAGCTGCCCGGCAACGGCCGCAGCATCCTGACCGTCAGCCTCGCCAGCCGCATGACCCTGTCGGCGGCCCTGGTCATCCTGGTGCTGAAACCGCTGCTGACGGCGCTGTTCCTGCGCGCCGGCGGAGCGGGCGGAATGCTGACGCCCTCGCTGGCCACCGGCGCGGCCGCGGGATCGGCCCTGGTGCTCGCCGTCAATTGGGCCGCCGGGACCCACCTGCACACGCCGGCGGTCTCGCTGGCCGGGGCGGCCGGGGTGCTCGCGGTGACCCAGGGCTCGCCGATCTGGGCGGCGATCTTCGTCTGGGAGCTGGCCCACCCGCCGCTGTGGCTGTTCGGGGTGTTCCTGCTGACCGCCTGCGGCGCATACGGATTGAAGGTCCTCGCGGTCGGCCGCAGGCCGGCCCGAACGGGCTAGAGCGCGCGGACGCTGCCGGTCAGGTAGGGGTATCCCTTCGCGATGTTGCGCAGCGAAAGGTCCCAGCCGCCGTCGTCGCCCTGGTCGATGTACAGCCCCGCGGTGCCGGGCAGCACCAGTGGCTTGCCGAACCGCACCGAGTACTGCGCCTCGTCGGGAATTCGGGCCTCGATGTTGGCCAGAACCGCTGCGGCGCTGAACATCCCGTGCGCGATGACGCTCGGGAACCCGAACAGCTTGGCCGCGATGGGGTTGGTGTGGATGGGGTTGTGGTCGCCGCCGCCGGCGGCGTAGCGGCGGATCTGGCCGGGGCTGACGCGCAGCACGGTGCTCGGCGGGGGCAGTTTCGGCTGCTTCTGCGGCGGCGGTTTGGGTTCGTCGGACAGGCTGGTGCGCTGCTGGTGCAGGAAGGTGGTCACCTGGTGCCACGCGAGGTCGTTACCGACGCTGACGTCGGTGACCAGGTCCACCAGCAGGCCCTTGCGGTGTTCGCGCAGGTTCTCGGCGTGCACGCGCACGCCGACTGTGTCGGTCACCGCGATCGGGCGGTACTGCGTGATGCGGTTCTCGGTGTGCACCGATCCCATTGCGGCAAAAGGAAAGTCGAAGCCGGTGACCAGTGACATCATGGCGGGAAAGGTCAACGCGAACGGGTAGGTCAGCGGCACGTGGTTGTCGTAGCGCAGGCCGGTGACGTCCGCGTACTCGGCCACGTTCGCCTGGTCGATGGGCAGTTCCTCGACGGTCACCGTGCGGCTGGGCAGCTGGTCGGAGCGGGGCAGCAGGGGCAGCGCCCCGGCCGCGGCGCGCAGCATGTTTCGCAAACCGCTGGGCTGGTTCATCATGCCCCCAACATCGCCTGGCCGCAGACGCGAATGACGTTGCCGGTCACCGCGTTTGACGCCGGGCTGGCGAAGTAGGCGATCGTCTCGGCGACGTCGACTGGCTGCCCGCCCTGCAGCAGCGAGTTCATCCGGCGGCCGACCTCGCGGGTGGCCAGCGGGATGGCGGCGGTCATCTGGGTTTCGATGAATCCCGGCGCGACCGCGTTGATCGTGATGCCCTTCTCGTAGAGTCCCGGCGCCAGCGCCTGGGTCAGGCCGATCATGCCGGCCTTGGTGGTGGCGTAGTTGGTCTGCCCGCGGTTGCCCGCGATGCCGGCCATCGACGACAGGCCGATCACCCGGCCCCCCGCGCCGATGCTGCCGTTGCCGACCAGGCCCTCGGTGAGCCGTTGCGGGGCAAGCAGATTGACCGCGAGCACGGCGTCCCAGCGCGCTTCGTCCATGTTCACCAGCAGCTTGTCGCGGGTGATGCCGGCGTTGTTGACCAGGACGTCGGCGTGCCCGGCGTAGTGGTCGTTCAGGTGCTCGGTGATCTTGTCGACGGCGTCGTCGGCGGTGACGTCCAGCCACAACGGGGTGCCCCCGACCCGGCTGGCGGTCTCGGCCAGGGCCTCGGCGGCCGACTCCACGTCGATGGCGACGACGCGGGCGCCGTCGCGGGCGAACACCTCGGCGATGCAGGCGCCGATGCCGCGGGCGGCACCGGTCACGATGGCCACCTTGCCGTCCAGCGGCCGTTCCCAGTCGGCCGGCGGGGTGGAGTCGGCCTCGCCGACGTAGAAGACCTGGCCGTCGACGTAGGCGGACTTGCCGGACAGGATGAACCGCATCGTGGATTCCAGGCCGGTGGCGGCGGGTTTCGCGTGTGGCGACAGGTACACCAGCTGCGCGGTGGACCCGTTGCGCAGCTCCTTGCCCAGCGAGCGGGTGAAGCCCTCCAGCGCGCGCTGCGCGATGCGCTCGTCGGTGCCGGCGGCGGCGTCGGGCGTGGTGCCGACGACCACGACGCGCGCGTTGTGGCCCAGGTTGCGCAGGACGGGGGTGAAGAACTCGTAGAGGCCCTTCAGCCCGGCCGGCGTCGTGATCCCGGTGGCGTCGAACACCAGCCCGGCGAACTTGTCGGCCCAGCGGCCGCCCAGGTTGGCGCCCACCACGTCGTAGTCGGAGTCCAGGGCGGCGCGCAGCGGCTCGACCACCCTGCCCTCCCCGCCGATCAGCAGCGACCCCGCCAGCGGCGGTTCGCCGGGCCGGTACCGGCGCAGCGTCTCGGGCTGCGGGATGCCGAGTTGCTTAGCCAGAAACGATCCGGGGCCGGAGTTGACCACCTGCGAGAACAGATCGGACGAGCCTTTGGGAGCCACTGAGCTACCTTCCATCTTCATTCGGGTTCGTTCGGGCGGGTCATCCGCCAACCGTATCCAGACGAACTTACTTCAGAGTAAGAACAGTGGGTACTATGGCGAACAACGGCCGGTTCAAAAGTGATGTACCCGGAGATGCACGGAGAGAAAAGTGGCCCCAGCGAGTTCTAAGACCAGGCGACCAGTCGCGGTACTGGGCGGCAATCGGATCCCGTTCGCGCGATCGGACGGCGCGTACGCCGACGCCTCCAACCAGGACATGTTCACCGCGGCCCTGGACGGGCTGGTGGACCGGTTCGGGCTGGCCGGCGAGCGGCTGGGCGTCGTCGTCGGCGGCGCCGTGCTCAAGCACAGCCGCGACTTCAACCTGACCCGCGAATGCGTGCTGGGCTCCGAGCTGTCGTCGTACACGCCCGCGTTCGACGTCCAGCAGGCGTGCGGGACGGGGCTGCAGGCCGCGATCGCCGCGGCCGACGGCGTCGCCTCCGGCCGCTACGAGGTGGCCGCGGCCGGTGGGGTGGACACCACCTCCGACCCGCCGATCGGCCTGGGCGACAACCTGCGCCGCCAGCTGCTCAAGCTGCGCAGGTCCAAGTCGAACCTGCAACGGCTCAAGCTGGTGGGCACGCTGCCCGCCACGCTGGGGATCGAGATTCCGGCCAACAGCGAGCCGCGCACCGGCCTGTCGATGGGCGAGCACGCCGCCATCACCGCCAAGCAGATGGGCATCAAACGCGTCGATCAGGACGCGCTGGCCGTCGCCAGCCACCGCAACATGGCCGCCGCCTACGACCGGGGCTTCTTCGACGACCTCGTCACGCCGTTCCTGGGCCTGTACCGGGACGACAACCTGCGGGCCAACGCCAGCACCGAAAAGCTGGCGACCCTGCGCCCCGTCTTCGGGGTGAAGAACGGCGACGCGACGATGACGGCCGGCAATTCCACCCCGCTGACCGACGGCGCATCGGTCGCGCTGCTGGCCAGCGAGGAATGGGCGGCCGCCCACTCGTTGACGCCGCTGGCCTACCTGGTGGACGCCGAGACCGCCGCCGTGGACTACGTCAACGGGCGCGACGGGCTGCTGATGGCGCCGACGTACGCGGTGCCCCGCCTGCTGGCGCGAAACGGACTTAGCCTGCAGGACTTCGATTTCTACGAGATCCACGAGGCGTTCGCGTCGGTGGTGCTGGCGCACCTGCAGGCGTGGGAATCCGAGGAGTACTGCAAGGAGCGGCTGGGGCTCGACGCCGCGCTCGGGTCCATCGATCGATCCAAGCTCAACGTCAACGGGTCGTCGTTGGCCGCCGGCCATCCCTTCGCGGCCACCGGCGGGCGGATCCTGGCGCAGGCCGCCAAGCAGCTGGCCGAGAAGAAAGCCGAGCAGAAGGGCGGGGGCACCCTTCGGGCGCTGGTCTCCATCTGCGCCGCCGGTGGCCAGGGCGTGGCCGCGATCCTGGAGGTCTGACCGCCCGCCTCAAACATCGGGCAGGAATGAAATCGGTCACAGTCGGTTACGAACCCGGGCACCTGGGTATCCCACCGTCCGGATAGCCCCGTGTTGTGGTCTGACCCCCCGACCCCGACGGCAATACGGGGCGTCCCCTAATCGACCGCCGGTCAGCGACGGGGGGGCGAAAAGGGCCGCCGCTGGAGTGAGGGGATCCAGCGGCGGTCTTTTTTGCTTGCAAACAAAAACCCCGCCTCCGGCCGGAAGCGGGGTTTTCGCAGAGACTCAGGCCTAGAACGCAGCCTCGTCGAGCTCCATGATCTCGTTGTCCAGCGTCTCGATGACCTCGCGGGTGCTGGCCAGCAGGGGCAGGAAGTTCTTCGCGAAGAACGATGCCACCGCGATCTTGCCCTCGTAGAAGGACCGCTCGGCGCCGCTGGCGCCGGCGTCCAGCGCCGCCACCGCGACCGCGGCCTGACGCTGCAGCAACCAGCCGATGACCAGGTCGCCGACGCTCATCAGGAAGCGCACCGAACCCAGGCCCACCTTGTAGAGGCTGGTGACGTCCTCCTGCGCGGCCATCAGGTAGCCGGTCAGGGTGGCCGCCATGGCCTGCACGTCGGTCAGCGCCTTGCCGAGCAGCTCGCGCTCGGTCTTGAGCCGGCCGTTGCCCGACTCGCTGTCGACGAACTTCTGGATCTCCCCCGACACGTGGGCCAGGGCCACACCCTTGTCGCGGACGATCTTGCGGAAGAAGAAGTCCTGCGCCTGGATGGCCGTGGTGCCCTCGTAGAGCGAGTCGATCTTGGCGTCACGGATGTACTGCTCGATCGGGTAGTCCTGCAGGAAGCCGGACCCACCGAAGGTCTGCAGGCTCTCGGTGAGCTTGGCGTACGCCTGCTCGGAGCCCACACCCTTGACCACCGGCAGCATCAGGTCGTTGACCTTGACCGCCAGCTCGGCGTCCACACCGTGCAGCGCCTCGGCGACCGCCGCGTCCTGGTAGGTCGCGGTGAACAGGTACAGCGCGCGCAGACCCTCGGCGTAGGCCTTCTGGGTCATCAGCGAGCGGCGCACGTCGGGGTGGTGCGTGATGGTCACCCGCGGCGCGGTCTTGTCGGTCATCTGGGTCATGTCGGCACCCTGCACCCGGGACTTGGCGTACTCCAACGCGTTCAGATAGCCGGTGGACAGGGTGGCGATCGCCTTGGTGCCGACCATCATGCGGGCCTGCTCGATGACCTCGAACATCTGCGCGATGCCGTTGTGCACCTCGCCGACCAGCCAGCCCTTGGCGGGCACGCCGTGCTGGCCGAGCGAGAGCTCACAGGTCGCCGAGACCTTGAGGCCCATCTTGTGCTCGACGTTGGTGACGAACACGCCGTTGCGCTCGCCCAGCTCGCCGGTCTCGAAGTCGAACAGGAACTTGGGCACGAAGAACAGCGACAACCCCTTGGTGCCCGGGCCGGCGCCCTCGGGGCGGGCCAGCACCAGGTGGAAGATGTTCTCGAACAGGTCGCCGGAGTCACCCGAGGTGATGAAGCGCTTCACACCGTCGATGTGCCAGGAGCCGTCCTCCTGCTGGACCGCCTTGGTGCGCCCGGCGCCCACGTCCGAACCGGCGTCCGGCTCGGTCAGCACCATGGTCGAGCCCCAGCCGCGCTCGGCGGCCAGCACGGCCCACTTCTTCTGCTCCTCGGTGCCGAGGTGGTACAGGATATTGGCGAACCCGGCGCCGCCGCCGTACATCCACACGGCGGGGTTGGCGCCCAGGATGTGCTCGTGCAGCGCCCACAGCAGCGCCTTGGGCATCGGCATGCCGCCGAGCGCCTCGTCGATGCCGGCCTTGTCCCAGCCAGCCTCGGTGACGGCGCGGACGGACTCCTTGAAGGACTCCGGCAGCGTCACCGAATGGGTCTCGGGGTCGAAAACCGGCGGGTTGCGGTCGCCCTCGACGAACGACTCCGCGACCGGTCCCTCGGCCAGGCGGCTGATCTCGGACAGCATTTCCTGGGCGGTGTCGACGTCGAGGTCGCTGTACTCGCCCTGGCCCAATGCTTTGTCAACGCCGAAGACTTCGAACAGGTTGAATACCTGGTCACGGACGTTGCTCTTGTAGTGGCTCACTACGTTCCTCCTCGTTGAGAATGCCACTTGTGGTTGGGTACTAGGTCTAAGTTACCCACCAGTAACTGCCCTAAAATATAGCCGTTATTGTCGGCGACGCAAGCGAGTGTGAGCTAGATTCCACCGTCTAACTAACCAACCGGTTGGGCAGTCCTTCTTTTCGCGCCCTACCTGCGGAGATGATGTAGCCATGACGGACGTGAGGCGCGTCACAGCGCTGCCCGTGGTGGACCTTGGGGCCGCCCCGGAAGCCCTGCGGGAGGGCCTCCGCGAGGCCGCCCACGAGGTCGGGTTCTTCTATCTGGTCGGCCACGAGGTGCCCGACGACCTCGCCGCACGGGTGCTCGACGCGGCGCGCCGGTTGTTCCAGCTGCCGGAGGCCGACAAGGACGCGATCGCGATGGTGCGCAGCCCGCATTTCCGCGGCTACACCCGCCTGGGCGGCGAGCTGACGCGGGGCCGGGTGGACTGGCGCGAGCAGATCGACCTCGGACCCGAACGCCCCCCGATCGGTGGCCCCGGCAGGCCGGACTACCTGTGGCTGCAGGGCCCGAACCAGTGGCCGGAGGCGCTGCCCGAACTGCCCGGGATCATCGCCGAGTGGGATGCCGCGCTGTCCGCGGTGGCCCGCACCCTGCTGCGCCACTGGGCGGCCTCGCTGGGCAACCCGCCGGATGCGTTCGACGCCGCCTTCGCCGACGCGCCCGCGACGCTGATCAAGATCATCCGTTACCCCGCCCGCGCGGCCAGTCCCCAGGGCGTGGGGGCGCACCGCGACGCCGGGGTGCTGACCCTGCTGCTGGCGGAGCCGGGCAGCCGCGGCCTGCAGGTGCGACCGGCCAGGGGCAACCCCGGCTGGATCGACGTGCCGCCGGTGGACGGGGCATTCATCGTCAACATCGGCGAGCTGCTCGAGGTGGCGACGGGCGGTTACCTGCGTGCCACCGAGCACCGGGTGCACCTGGGCGGCCCCGCCGAGGAGCGCATTTCGGTGCCGTACTTCTTCAACCCGCGACTGGACGCGCGGATCCCGGTGCTGGAGCTGCCCGAGGAATTGAGCGCACTCGCCGCCACCAGGGACGACCCGTCGGACCCGATCTTCTCGGTCTATGGCCGCAACGCGTGGAAGAGCAGGCTGCGGGCGCATCCGGATGTGGCTTCAGCCCACGGTTATTCGGCAGGTAGGGTCGGGGACGAGAATTCCGTTCTCGGCGCAAGGGGCGAATGACCGCGGTGAACTCGAACAAGAACCTGACACCGTCCACACTTCGTGAGGCCTTCGGCCACTTTCCGTCCGGCGTGGTGGCCATCGCCGCGGAAGTCGAGGGGATCCGAGAAGGCTTGGCCGCCAGCACCTTCGTCCCCGTCTCGCTCGAGCCGCCGCTGGTGTCGTTCTGCGTGCAGAACACCTCGACGACATGGCCCAAGCTCAAGGGCGTACCGATGCTGGGCATCAGCGTGCTCGGCGAGGTCCATGACGAGGCCGCGCGTGCCCTGGCCGCCAAGACCGGGGACCGCTTCGCCGGGCTGGAGACGGTGTCGCGTACCAGCGGCGCCGTCTTCATCAAGGGCACCGGGCTGTGGCTGGAGAGCGCGATCGAGCAGCTGATCCCGGCGGGCGACCACACCATCGTCGTGCTGCGGGTCAACGAGGTGACGGTCGACGCCGACGTCGCGCCCATCGTGTTCCACCGCAGCACGTTCCGCCGCCTCGGCGCCTAGCGGGCTCGGCGCCTAGGCCGCGGCCACTCACATCGAAACTGCGCTCAGCGCTACCGAATGAGCGAATTCGGCGCTCTGAGCGCAGGCTCGGCGCAGTGAACCGTGGCCCGGCTACGGGCGGCGACTGAGCTCCTCCCGATAGCCGGCAACGCGTCGCTCGATTTCGGCGGCATCTTCGTGCCTGCCTTCTTTGTGCGCGAGTTCGGCGCGGACCGAGAGCTCGCGGATCGCGGTGCGGATCTCGTTGACGCTGGTGGTTTCTCGCATGGGTGTCGGGTACCCGATCCGCGGTCCGCGTACCGCCGATCGCGATCGGTGCGGCGAATGCCGCGCCAGCGGCCCGGGGGAGTGCTAGCTTTCGCTGTATCGCGGCTGTTTGCTGCTGGGCGGGGGCTGAGCGGGGGGCCACGTGAAGTGGAGGTGCCCAAATGTCGTATCTACTCACTGTGCCCGACGAGTTGGCCGCCGCGGCAACGGATTTGGCCGGAATCGGGTCCTCGATCAGTGCGGCGAATTTGTCCGCGGCGCCCCTGACCACCGCGATCGAGGCCGCCGCCGCCGACGAGGTGTCAGCGGCCATCGCGGGGTTGTTCGGGGCGCACGCCCAGGCCTATCAGCAGCAGGGCGCCCTGGCGGCGCTGTTTCATCAGCAGTTCGTCCGCTCGTTGACCGCGGGCGCGGGCGCTTACGCGGCCACCGAAGCCGCCAGCGCCTCCCCGCTGCAGGTCCTCGAGCAAGAGGTGCTGGGTGTCATCAACACACCCTTCCTGACGCTCACGGGGCGCCCGTTGATCGGCAACGGCGCCAACGGCGCGCCGGGGACCGGGCAAAACGGCGGGGCCGGCGGCTGGCTGATCGGCAACGGCGGAAACGGCGGATCCGGCGCGCCGCCCTCAGGCCCCGCCATCAACGGCGGCACCGGCGGTAACGGCGGGGCGGCCGGGCTGTTGTGGGGCCACCCCGGCAGCGGCGGCGCCGGCGGGCCGACTGCCGTCATCACCGGGACCGGCGGCACCGGCGGGGCGGGCGGGGGGGGGGGGGGGGGGGGGGGGCCGGGGGGGGGGGGGGGGGGGGGGGGGGGGGGGGGGGGGGGGGGGCGGGGCCGGGGGGGGGTCCTGGGGGGCCGGCGGGGGGGGCGGGGGGGGGGGGGGGGGGGGGGGGGGGGGGGCGGGGGGGGGGGGGGGGAACGCCGGGGCGACCTGCAGCGCGACCGGCGGTGGCGGCGCC
>NZ_LZKR01000054.1 GCF_001672915.1 Mycobacterium sp. 1245805.9
CCCGGTGCGCGCAAACTTCGACCCGATCGGCCCTCGACCGGCCGCGACTCCGCCTGCCGTCCGCTGAGCACGCTCGTGGGTGGGGCCGGCGGGGACCTTGCTGCACGTGGGCGCGGTCACAGCAAACTTAGCCGAATTGGTGATCACCCCCGCCGGTCCGCTAGGATCGAAGCCGGGGTCGGGACAATTGCAGCCCGAAACTCCCATGTCGGCGCCGTCGTCGACCGCCCGCCGCAGCGAATTTACGCCGCCGCCGGTTGCCGGTTAGACTTAACGAAGTTGGCATGTCAGGCGGGTATTGTCATATCGTTTTACGACTTGTCGAAACCAGCTTCAGGCCACCGTTCAACGCTGCACGGACGAATCTCCAACAACGGATCATCCCGCCTGGGGCACAGCCTATCGGCAAGACCGAAGGGGCTAACGGGTCCGAGACCCGCAACCCTTCCGGGTTGCGGCCCCACCGGAGCCGCTCGTAACGGCAGCGAAGAACGTTTGGTGAAGGGTCAGGTGCATATGACGCCCAAGCGCGTCGGGTTATACAACCCCGCGTTCGAGCACGATTCGTGCGGGGTAGCCATGGTCGTCGATATGCACGGCCGCCGCAGCCGCGACATCGTCGACAAGGCGATTACCGCGCTGCTCAACCTCGAACACCGGGGCGCCCAGGGCGCCGAACCGCGCAGCGGTGATGGCGCCGGCATCCTGATTCAGGTCCCGGATGCGTTCCTGCGCGAAGTCGTGGATTTCGAGTTGCCCCCCGCGGGCAGCTACGCCACCGGCATCGCGTTCCTGCCGCAGTCGTCCAAGGACGCCGCCGCCGCGTGCGCCGCGGTCGAGAAGATCGCCGAATCCGAGGGCCTGCAGGTGCTGGGTTGGCGAAACGTCCCTACCGACGACTCGTCGCTGGGCGCGCTGTCCCGCGACGCGATGCCGACCTTCCGGCAGATCTTCCTGGCGGGGGCGTCGGACATGACGCTGGAGCGCCGCTGCTACGTAGTCCGCAAGCGCGCCGAGCACGAACTCGGCACCAAGGGCCCCGGTCAGGATGGCCCGGGGCGCGAAACCGTCTATTTCCCAAGCCTTTCCGGCCGCACTTTCGTCTACAAGGGCATGTTGACCACGCCGCAGCTGAAGGCGTTTTACCTTGACCTGCAAGACGATCGGTTGACCAGCGCCCTGGGTATCGTGCACTCCCGCTTCTCCACCAACACCTTCCCGTCGTGGCCGCTGGCGCATCCGTTCCGGCGCGTCGCCCACAACGGCGAGATCAACACCGTCACCGGCAACGAGAACTGGATGCGGGCCCGCGAGGCGTTGATCGAGACCGACCTCTTCGGCGACGACGTGGAGAAGCTGTTCCCGATCTGCACCCCGGGCGCGTCCGACACGGCGCGCTTCGACGAGGCGCTCGAGCTGCTGCACCTGGGCGGCCGCAGCCTGGCGCACGCGGTGCTGATGATGATTCCCGAGGCGTGGGAGCGCAACGAGTCGATGGACCCCGCGCGGCGGGCTTTCTATCAGTACCACGCTTCGCTGATGGAGCCGTGGGACGGCCCCGCGTCGATAACGTTCACCGACGGCACCATCATCGGCGCCGTGCTGGACCGAAATGGCTTGCGCCCCTCACGGATCTGGGTCACCGACGACGGCCTGGTGGTGATGGCTTCCGAGGCCGGCGTGCTCGACCTGGACCCGGCCAGGGTGGTCCGCCGGATGCGGCTGCAGCCCGGCCGGATGTTTTTGGTGGACACCGCGCAAGGCCGCATCGTCGCCGACGAGGAGATCAAGGCGGAACTGGCGGCCGAGCTTCCCTACCAGGAGTGGCTGGACAACGGCTTGGTTCCGCTCGACGACCTGCCGCAGGGCGAGTATGTCCGGATGCCTCACGAGCGACTCGTCAAGCGCCAGTTGACCTTTGGCTACACGTACGAGGAACTCAACCTGTTGGTGACGCCGATGGTGCGCTCCGGCGCCGAGCCGATCGGCTCGATGGGCACCGACACCCCGGTCGCCGTGCTGTCCCAGCGCCCGCGCATGCTCTACGACTACTTCCAGCAGCTGTTCGCCCAGGTGACCAACCCGCCGCTGGACGCCATCCGCGAGGAGGTGGTGACCAGCCTGCAGGGCACCACCGGCGGCGAGCGCGACCTGCTCAACCCCGACGAGTTCTCCTGTCACCAGATCGTGCTGCAGCAGCCGATCCTGCGTAACCACGAGCTGGCCAAGCTGGTCAACCTCAACCCGGACGACGAGGTCAACGGCCGCCCACATGGCATGCGGTCCAAGGTGATTCCCTGCCTGTACCCCGTCGCCGAAGGCGGCGTCGGGCTGACCGCCGCGCTCGAGGAGGTGCGTGCGCAGGCGTCGGCGGCGATCGCCGACGGCGCCCGGGTCATCATCCTGTCCGACCGCGGCTCCGACGAGCAGCTGGCGCCGATCCCGTCGCTGCTCGCGGTGGCGGCGGTGCACCACCACTTGGTGCGCGACCGGACACGGACCCACGTCGGCCTGGTGGTCGAGACCGGCGACGCCCGCGAGGTTCACCACATGGCGGCGCTGGTCGGCTTCGGCGCGGCCGCCATCAACCCGTACCTGGTGTTCGAGTCGATCGAGGACATGCTCGACCGCGGCGTCATCGACGGGATCGACCGCGACAAGGCACTGAACAACTACGTCAAGGCCGCCGGCAAGGGCGTGCTGAAAGTCATGTCCAAGATGGGCATTTCGACGCTGGCCTCCTACACCGGCGCGCAGCTGTTCCAGGCCGTCGGCATTTCCGAGGACGTGCTCGACGAGTACTTCACCGGGCTTTCCTGCCCGACCGGCGGGATCACCCTGGAGGACATCGCCGCCGACGTCGCCGCCCGCCACAAGCTGGCCTTCTTTGACCGGCCCGACGAGCGCGCCCACCGCGAGCTCGAGGTCGGCGGCGAGTACCAGTGGCGCCGGGAGGGTGAGTACCACCTCTTCAACCCGGAGACCGTGTTCAAGCTGCAGCACGCCACCCGCACCGGGCAGTACAAGATCTTCAAGGAATACACCCGCCTCGTCGACGACCAGAGCGAGCGGCTGGCGTCGCTGCGGGGGCTGCTGAAGTTCCGCGGCGACGTGCGGCCCCCCGTTCCGCTGGAAGAGGTCGAACCCGCCAGCGAGATCGTCAAGCGTTTCTCCACCGGCGCGATGAGCTACGGCTCGATCTCCGCCGAGGCGCACGAGACGTTGGCCATCGCGATGAACCGCCTTGGCGGCCGGTCCAACAGCGGCGAGGGCGGCGAGGACGTCAAGCGATTCGACCGCGACCCCAACGGCGACTGGCGCCGCAGCGCGATTAAGCAGGTCGCCTCCGCCCGCTTCGGCGTGACGTCGCACTACCTGACCAACTGCACCGACATCCAGATCAAGATGGCCCAGGGCGCGAAACCCGGTGAGGGCGGCCAGCTTCCGGGCCACAAGGTGTACCCGTGGGTGGCCGAGGTGCGGCACTCCACGCCCGGCGTCGGACTGATCTCACCGCCGCCGCACCACGACATCTACTCGATCGAGGACCTGGCGCAGCTCATCCACGACCTGAAGAACGCCAACCCGGCCGCGCGCGTGCACGTCAAGCTGGTCTCCGAAAACGGGGTCGGCACCGTCGCCGCCGGAGTTTCCAAGGCGCACGCCGATGTGGTGCTGATCTCCGGGCACGACGGCGGCACCGGTGCGACGCCGCTGACGTCGCAGAAGCACGCGGGCGCCCCGTGGGAGCTGGGACTGGCCGAGACGCAGCAGACCTTGCTGCTCAACGGGTTACGTGACCGGATCGTGGTCCAGGTGGACGGGCAGCTCAAGACCGGGCGCGACGTGATGATCGGGGCGCTGCTCGGCGCCGAGGAATTCGGCTTCGCCACCGCCCCGCTGGTGGTGGCCGGCTGCATCATGATGCGGGTGTGTCACCTCGACACGTGCCCGGTCGGCGTCGCCACCCAGAACCCGGTGCTGCGCGAGCGGTTCACCGGCAAGCCGGAATTCGTCGAGAACTTCTTCATGTTCATCGCCGAAGAGGTGCGCGAGTACATGGCGCAGTTGGGCTTCCGCACCTTCAACGAGGCCGTCGGGCAGGTGGGGTCGCTGGACACCACGCTGGCGCGGGCGCACTGGAAGGCCCACAAGCTGGACCTGGCGCCGGTGCTGCACGAGCCCGAGTCGGCGTTCATGAACCAGGACCTGTACTGCAGCTCGCGGCAGGACCACGGCCTGGACAAGGCGCTCGACCAGCAGCTGATCGTGATGAGCCGCGAGGCGCTGGACTCCGGCAAGCCGGTCCGGTTCTCCACCACGATCAGCAACGTCAACCGCACGGTCGGCACCATGCTCGGCCACGAGCTGACGAAAGCCTATGGCGCCGAGGGCTTACCGGACGGAACCATCGACATCACCTTCGACGGGTCGGCCGGCAACAGCTTCGGTGCCTTCGTGCCGAGGGGGATTACGCTGCGCGTCTACGGTGATGCCAACGACTACGTCGGCAAGGGCCTGTCCGGCGGGCGGATCGTGGTGCGGCCGTCGGACAACGCGCCCGCCGACTACGTCGCCGAGGACAACATCATCGGCGGCAACGTGATCCTGTTCGGCGCCACCAGCGGGGAGGTCTACCTGCGCGGCGTCGTCGGCGAACGTTTCGCGGTACGCAACTCCGGCGCCCACGCGGTGGTCGAGGGCGTCGGCGACCACGGTTGCGAATACATGACCGGAGGCAAGGTCGTCATTCTTGGCCGCACCGGCCGCAACTTCGCGGCGGGCATGTCCGGCGGCGTGGCCTATGTCTACGACCCGGAGGGCGAATTGCCGAACAACCTCAACGCCGAGATGGTGGAGCTCGAGGCGCTCGACGAGGACGACCTGGAGTACCTGCGGGGCACCATCCAGGCGCACGTCGATGCCACGGATTCCGCTGTCGGCCAGCGCATCCTCGCCGACTGGCCGGGCCAGCACCGGCACTTCGCCAAGGTGATGCCGCGCGACTACAAGCGCGTGCTGCAGGCGATCGCCGAGGCGGAGCGCGACGGCATCGACGTCGACAAGGCGATCATGGCGGCCGCGCATGGCTGATCCCACCGGCTTCCTGAAATACACACAACGGGAATTGCCGAAGCGCCGGCCTGTCCCGCTGCGACTGCGCGACTGGAACGAGGTCTACGAGGACTTCGACGACGAGACCCTGCGCCACCAGGCAACCCGTTGCATGGACTGCGGTATTCCGTTCTGCCACAACGGATGTCCGCTGGGCAACCTGATCCCGGAATGGAACGACCTGGTGCGCCGGGGCCGTTGGCGCGACGCGATCGAACGGCTGCACGCCACCAACAACTTCCCGGACTTCACCGGGCGGCTGTGCCCGGCCCCGTGCGAGCCGGCGTGCGTCCTGGGCATCAACCAGGATCCGGTGACGATCAAGCAGATCGAGCTGGAGATCATCGACCACGCCTTCGACGAAGGCTTTGTGGTGCCGCTGCCCCCGGACAAGCTGACCGGAAAGACCGTCGCGGTGGTGGGTTCCGGCCCCGCGGGCCTGGCCGCCGCCCAGCAACTGACCCGCGCCGGCCACAGCGTGACGGTCTTCGAGCGCGACGACCGCATCGGCGGGCTGCTGCGCTACGGCATCCCGGAATTCAAGATGGAAAAGCGCGTCCTGGACCGGCGGCTGGACCAGATGCGGGCCGAGGGCACCGAGTTTCGGGCCGGCGTCAACGTCGGCGTCGACATGACCGTCGAACAGCTGCGCGGCGACTTCGACGCGGTGGTGCTGGCCGGCGGGGCCACCGCCTGGCGCGACCTGCCCATCCCGGGCCGGGAGCTGGACGGCATCCATCAGGCGATGGAATTCCTGCCGTGGGGCAACCGTGTGCAGGAGGGTGACGACGTCCTGGGTCCCGACGGGGAACCGCCGATCACCGCCAAGGGCAAGAAGGTCATCATCATCGGCGGCGGCGACACCGGCGCCGACTGCTTGGGCACGGTCCACCGCCAGGGCGCGGTCGCGGTGCACCAGTTCGAGATCATGCCGCGCCCGCCGGACGCGCGCGCCGAGTCGACCCCGTGGCCGACCTACCCGCTGATGTACCGGGTGTCGTCGGCGCACGAAGAGGGCGGCGAGCGCGTGTTCTCGGTCAACACCGAGGAGTTCGTGGGCAAGGACGGGCAGGTGACCGGCCTCAAGGCTCACGAGGTGACGATGCAGGACGGCAAGTTCGTCAAGGTGGACGGCTCTGACTTCGAGCTCGAGGCCGATCTGGTGTTGCTGGCGATGGGATTCGTCGGCCCCGAGAAGGAGGGCCTCCTCACCGATCTCGGCGTGAAGCTCACCGAGCGCGGCAACGTCGCGCGGGGCGCCGACTTCGACACCTCGGTTCCCGGGGTCTTCGTTGCCGGCGACATGGGCCGCGGCCAGTCCTTGATCGTCTGGGCGATAGCTGAGGGCAGGGCTGCCGCGGCGGGGGTGGACCGGTTCCTGATGGGTTCGACGGCGCTTCCGGCGCCGATCAAGCCGACCGCGGCGCCGCTGCAGTAGTCACATCTGTCACACCAGAAACAGAAGAATTCAATTCGGCGTTTCTGCTCACGTTTGCCAGACGATTGATGTCTAATGGTTCTCTGTGGGCCTCATCGGGTAGCAGTCACGGGGGGTGTCCCGCAGGAACGGACCGATCGCAGGAGTGGTCACTGTGCATGTCAACCCAATGCCCCGGTCGCGGATGGGGCGAATAGCCTGGTCATGGTTGCGTCACCCGGTGAAGAGCCGCGAGTTCCCCGCAAAGCATGAGCGTCTGATCACCGCCGAAGAACTGATGCTGTTCGGGGTGTAAGCACCAGTTTCACGCGCCGGCGGCGCATAACTTAGTTTGCTCGGCGTGAGGCCGGCAAAGCGACCTCACTCACCCCTTCACTTATCCAGCAGTCCGGAATCCCGAATCGCCTCCGCCAATGGCTCCAGCACGGCCGGGTCGTGCGGCGGCGGAAGGTAGACGATGCCGAGGTCGAGCCCCTCGGCGCCCAGCGCGGCCGCGTCCTCGATGACCTTGCCGTAGTTGAGATCCGGCTCCAGGCGCAGGTGCGCCGACAGGGTGATCTCCTTCGGGTCGCGCCCGATGTCGGCGCACCGCGCGGCCAGCACGTCGCGCTTCTGCGCGAACAATTCCGGTGGACCGCCGGCGAAGTTCCAGTGCTGGGCGTAGCGGGCGGTGATCGGCAGGGTGCGCTTTTCGCCGCTGCCGCCGATGCAGATCGGCGGGTGTGGGCGCTGCACGCCCTTGGGTTCGTTGCGGGCGCCCTTGAGTTGGTAGTACTTGCCGGCGAAGTCGGTGGTCTCCTCGCTCAGCAGGCTGATCAGCACCTGGCAGGCTTCCTCGAACCGGTCGAAGCGTTCCCGAATGGAGCCCAACTCGATGCCGTAGGCGCCCGACTCCTCCTCGTTCCAGCCGGCACCGATCCCGAGCTCGAGGCGCCCGTTGGAGATGATGTCCAGCGCGGCGGCCATGTTCGCCAGCACCGCGGGGTGGCGGTAGTGGATGCCGGTGACGAGGGTGCCCAGCCGCAGCCGCTTGGTCGCCTGCGCCAGCGCGGTCAGCGTCGTCCACCCCTCGAGGCAGGGTCCATTGCTGTCGGAGAAGATCGGATAGAAGTGGTCGAAGGTCCAGCCGGACTCGTAGACCTCGATATCGTCGGCGGCCTGCCAGACGGCGAGCATGTCGGCCCAGGTGGTGTTTTGGGGTGAGGTTTTGAACGCGAATCGCATGGAACCGACGTTAGTCGATCTTTATGAAGCGCAACTAAACTCAGCGGGACGATGACCGGCGCGCTCGGGATCGACACCAAGCTCACCCTGCTGGCGGCCGGGCTGATCTTCCTGCTGGCGCTCGCCCTGGGAGTCTGGAAGTACCGCCAGATCATGACGGCCGACGACCATCGCGCCCATCCCTACGTCGACATCGCGCATCGGGCGGCGCTGCTCTATTCGTTCGCGACGCTGCTGCTGGCGGTCTTCGTCGAACTCAGCGCGTGGCCGGCGTGGGTCAACCTGACCGCGGCGGGCGTCGTCGTCTTCTTTTTCGTCGCCGCCATCCTCGGCTACATCGCTCACGGCGCGCGGCGCGGCACCGTCAACCAGTTCGAAAACCCCGGCCGCGGCCTGGAAGTGACGATGGTGCTGCTCATCGCCGGCGAGATCGGCGGCTTCGTGGTGCTGCTGGCCGGGTTCGTCGCCGGCCAATTGCTGTGATCGGGCGGGGCACACTGGAGACATGGACCCGGTAGTTGCCCTGCGGCAGATCGCCTATTACAAGGACCGGAGCCGCCACGACCCGCGGCGCGTGATGGCCTACCGCAACGCCGCCGACATCATCGAGGGTCTCGACGACGCCGCACGGGAGCGGCACGGCCAGGCCAACAGCTGGCAGACGCTGCCGGGCATCGGGCCCAAGACCGCGAAGGTGATCGACCAGGCCTGGTCCGGCCGCGAACCGGATCTCCTCGTCGAATTGCGCTCGGCGGTTCAGGATCTCGGCGGCGGCGACCTGCGCGCCGCGCTGCGCGGCGACCTGCACCTGCATTCGAACTGGTCGGACGGGTCGGCCCCGATCGAGGAGATGATGGCCACCGCGTCGGCGCTGGGCCACGAATACTGCGCGCTGACCGACCACTCGCCGCGGCTGACCATCGCCAACGGGTTGTCGCCGGAGCGGCTGCGCAAGCAGCTCGACGTCATCGACGGGTTGCGCGACCAGTTCGCCCCGATGCGCATTCTGACCGGCATCGAGGTCGACATCCTCGAGGACGGCAGCCTGGACCAGGAACCCGAGCTGCTCGAGCGCCTCGACGTCGTCGTGGCGAGCGTCCATTCGAAGTTGTCGATGGACGCGCCGGCGATGACTCGCCGCATGCTGCGCGCCGTCTCCAACCCGCACACCGACGTGCTGGGCCACTGCACCGGGCGGCTGGTCTCCGGCAACCGCGGCATCCGTCCCGAGTCGAAGTTCGACGCCGAGGCGGTGTTCACCGCCTGCCGCGACCACGGGACCGCGGTCGAGATCAACTCCCGCCCCGAGCGCCGCGACCCGCCGACCCGGCTGCTCAAGCAGGCGCTGGAGATCGGCTGCCTGTTCAGCATCGACACCGACGCGCACGCGCCCGGTCAGCTCGACTTCCTCGGCTACGGCGCCCAGCGGGCGCTGGATACCGGCGTGCCCGCCGACCGGATCGTCAACACCTGGCCGGCCGACAAGCTGCTGGAGTGGACGGCCGCAAGCTAGCGGCGCTTGTCAGGGCTGCCCGTTGCCGCCATTACTGACGGAAGCACCCAGGCCGAGCCCGCCGGAGCCGCCGGCGCCGACGCCGCCTCCGTCGCCTCCGTTCGTCGGGAAAGCGCCGCCATTGGCGCCGGTGCCGCCCGTCGCGCCGGTCCCGGCGTTGCCGTGGTAGGAGTTCGCGTTGACGACGGCGCCGCTTCCACCGCCGTTGCCGGTGCCGACGGGCGCACCGGTCCCCGGGACGCCTCCGGCGGCGAAGATCGTGGCGTTGGACGCGAGGCTCCCAGCGCCGCCAGCGCCGCCCTGACCGCCCGCAACCGCGGCGCCGCCGCCTCCGCCGCCGCCCCCGCCCGCGGCCGCACTCAGTTGTGCGGTGGCGCCCCCGCCGCCGGCTCCGCCGGCGCCACCTGCGCCGCCGCCGGTCGCCCCGGCGCCGCCGCTGCCACCGTCCCCGCCGATGGCGAAAGCCTGGAGAGTTCCATTCGTCGTCGAGGCGCTGCCACCGTCGCCGCCCATCCCGCCGGTTCCGCCAGTGCCGCCTCCGCTCAACAGGCCGCCTCTGCCGCCGGTGCCCCCGTGACCGCCTTCGGTTTCGCCGGCGGAGGTCAGCACACCCGCACCGCCGGCACCGCCGTCGCCGCCGCGCGCGAAGAGCCCGCCGCTGCCGCCGGTTCCTCCCGCTCCGGCCGTTCCGCCTCCGCCTGCATCACCGGCGATCGAGCCGCCGGTACCCCCGGCCCCGCCGGCGCCAAACAGTCCTCCTGCCCCTCCGGTGCCGCCGGCCCCGCCGAGGCCACGTCCGAAGCCGCCGGCGCCTCCCGCTCCGCCGTGGGCAAACAGTCCGCCGGCCCCGCCCTGGCCACCGCTACCTGCTTGGGACGTATTCCCATTCGTGGCACCGCCGGCCCCGCCGGCACCGCCGGCGGCGAACAGCCCGCCGGCGCCCCCGGCTCCGCCGTTGCCGCCGCTGAGCGGCGCGCCGAGACCGCCGGTTCCCCCGGCGCCGCCAACGCCACCGAGCAATCCGCCCGCCCCGCCGTTGCCACCGTTGCCGGCGGGGTTGATTGCGCTTGAGGCCCCGCCGGTCCCTCCGGCGCCGCCGGCGCCACCGAACAAACCGCCCGCGCCCCCGTTGCCGCCGTTGTGGCCGCCCGAGCCGGCTCCGCCCGCCCCGCCGTTACCGATCAGCCACCCGCCATTGCCACCGTTCGCCCCCGAGCCCGGTGCGCCGTTGGCGCCGTTGCCGATCAGCGGGCGCCCGGTGAGCAGCTGGCTGGGGGCGTTGATCACGGCGAGGATGTCTTGCTCGAGGATCTGCAGCGGGCTGGTGTTGGCCGCCTCGGCAAGGGCGTATTGCGCGCCGCCGGCATTCAGCAGCGCAGTGAAGTGCTGATGAAACGACGCCGCCTGGGCGCCCAGCGCCTGATAGGCCCGCCCGTATTCGCCGAACAGCGACGACACGGCCGCCGAGACCTCGTCAGCTCCGGCGGCGAGGATGCCCGTAGTCGGCGCGGCGGCGGCCGCATGCGCGGCGTCCAGCGTGGCGCCAAGGTTTTCCAAATCCCCGGCCGCCGAGGTCAACATCTCCGGAATCGCCACTAGCAAAGACATCATTACCCTCCGACACTTGGGGACCAGTCGAGCCCCGTGAGCTCAGAGGTTAGGGATGAGCGGCGCCAAGCGAATCAGGGAAATCCCTATAGTTTCGGCAGGCGCTACCCCCGCGCCATCGCCTCCAACCGGCGGATGCGGTCCTCGATCGGCGGGTGCGTCGAGAACATTGATCCGATCCGCTCGCCCGCGCGGAACGGGTTGGCGATCATCAGGTGCGCCTGGCTGGCCAGCTGCGGCTCCGGCGGCAGCGGCGCCAGCTGAACCCCGCCCGAGATCTTGCGCAGGGCCGACGCCAGCGCCAGCGGATCACCCGTGAGCACGGCGCCCGACTCGTCGGCCTGGTACTCGCGCGACCGGGACACGGCCAGCCGGACCACGGTCGCGGCGATCGGGCCAAGCAACGAAACCAGCAGCAGCGCAAAGGGATTCTCGCCGTCGCGGTTGCCGCCGAACATGCCGGCCCACAACGCCATGTTGGCCAGCGCGGTGATCACCGACGCCATCGCCCCGGCGATGCAGGAGATCAGGATGTCGCGGTTGTAGACGTGCGACAGCTCGTGCCCCAACACAGCGCGCAGCTCGCGCTCGTTGAGGAGCCCCAGGATTCCGGTGGTGCAGCACACCGCCGCGTTACGCGGGTTGCGGCCCGTCGCGAACGCGTTGGGCGCGTTGGTGTCGCTGATGTACAGCCTCGGCATCGGCTGGTGCGCGGAGGTGGCCAGCTCGCGCACGATCCGATACATCACCGGGGCCTGCAACTCGGAAACCGGCTGCGCGTGCATGGCCCGCAGCGCCAGCTTGTCGCTGTTGTAGTACGTGTAGATGTTCATGCCGATCGCGAACAGCACCGCGATCAACATCGCCGTCCTGCCGAACAGTGAGCCGACGAACACGATCAACACGGACATTCCGACCAACAGGGCGAATGTCTTCAACCTGTTGGCATGCGGATGCCAGGTCATCGGTGTCCTCCTTGGAGCGTCAACTATCGCTAATTGAACGCCTGAAACGGCGGCCAAGGTTCCGTGACGCGCTAACCGTGGCGGCTCACCGTGTAATCGACCAGCGTCTGCAGAGCACGCCGCCCGGGGAGATCCGGCAAAAGGTCCAGCTCCTGGCGCGCCTGCGCCGCGTACTGCACCAAAAAATCCTTGGCCTTGGCCATTCCGGGTGACGCCCGCAACAGCGCCAGCGCCTCGGCCACCGCCTCGTCGTCCTCGACCGGGCCGGACAGCAGCTCGCGCAGCGGCGCCGCCTCGGGTCCCGGCTCGCGCAGCGCGTAGACCATCGGCAGGGTGTGCACCCCTTCGCGGACATCGGTCCCCGGCAGCTTGCCGGACTCGTGAGAGTCGCTGTCGATGTCGATGATGTCGTCGGAGATCTGGAACGCGGTGCCGACGACGCCGCCGAGGCGGCTCAGCCGCTCGACCTGGTCGGCGTCGGCGCCGGAAAACATCGCGCCGAACTGCCCCGCCGCGGAGATCAGGCACGCCGTCTTCTCGTACACCACCTTCAGGTAGTGCTCGACCGGATCCACGCCCTGGGCCGCCCCGCGGCCCTCCCGCATCTGGCCGGTGACCAGTTGGGCGAACGTCTCGGCGATCAGCCGCACCGCCTCCGGGCCCAGCCGGGACACCAGGCGCGACGCCGTCGCGAACAGGTAGTCGCCGGCCAGGATGGCGACGTTGTTGCCCCAGCGCACGTTGGCGGTGGGCGTGCCGCGACGGACCTCCGCCTCGTCCATCACGTCGTCGTGGTAGAGCGTGGCCAGGTGCACCAGCTCGATGACCGCGCCGGCGATCGTCACCTCGATAGCGTCCGGATTGGGCCCGAGCTGCGCCGACAACACGGTGAACAGCGGCCGGAACCGCTTGCCGCCGGCCTTGAACAGGTAGGTCAGCGAGTCGGTCATCACGGCGTCCGCGCTGCGCAGCTCGGTGTCCATGAGCTGCTCGATCCGCCCGACGCCGTCCCGCACGGTCGCGGCAAAGGCGGCATCCCCGAAGTCGATGCCCGCCACCACCGTCGCCGGAGTACTCACGCGACCAACATACTGGTGAGCGTGAATGTCGGAGCCGACCTGGTCGTCGTCGGCGCCGGACCTGCCGGTTCGGCCGCGGCCACCTGGGCCGCCCGCGCCGGCACCGACGTGCTGGTCATCGATTCCGCCGCCTTTCCCCGCGACAAGGCGTGCGGCGACGGCCTGACCCCGCGCGCCGTCGCGGAGCTCGAACGCATGGGGCTGGGCGACTGGCTCGACACCCGCATCCGGCACCGCGGCTTACGGATGAGCGGATTCGGCGGCGAGGTCGAGGTCGACTGGCCGGGCCCGTCGTTCCCGTCGACCGGCAGCGCGGTGGCGCGCCTCGAGCTGGACGACCGGATCCGCAAATGCGCCGAGGATTCCGGGGCGCGCATGCTGCTCGGGACCAAAGCCGTTGCCGCGCATCATGACTCGTCGAGGCGGGTGGTATCGCTGAAGCTGGCCGACGGCACGGAGGTGGGGTGCGGCCGGTTGATCGTCGCCGACGGGGCGCGCTCGTCGCTGGGCCGCAAGCTGGGCCGGCGCTGGCACCAGGAGACCGTGTACGGCGTGGCCGCGCGCGGGTACCTGACCACGCCGAGGGCCGACGACCCGTGGCTGACGTCGCACCTGGAACTGCGCTCCCCCGACGGCTCCGTGCTGCCCGGCTACGGCTGGATCTTCCCGCTGGGCAACGGCGAGGTGAACATCGGCGTCGGCGCGTTGTCGACCTCGAAGCGCCCGGCGGATCTGGCGCTGCGGCCCCTGATCTCGTACTACACCGACCTGCGCCGTGACGAGTGGGGCTTTTCCGGCGAGCCGCGGGCGGTGTCGTCGGCGCTGCTGCCGATGGGTGGCGCGGTCTCCGGCGTGGCCGGGCCGAACTGGATGCTGATCGGCGACGCCGCGGCCTGCGTCAACCCGCTGAACGGCGAGGGCATCGACTACGGCCTGGAGACCGGGCGCCTGGCCGCCGAACTGCTGGACTGCCCCGACCTGTCGCGGGTGTGGCCGGCGCTGCTGCAGGACCACTACGCCCGCGGCTTTTCGGTCGCCCGCCGGCTGGCGTTGCTGCTGACCTTCCAGCGGTTCCTGCCCACCACCGGGCCGATCGCGATGCGCTCGACGCGGCTGATGACCATCGCCGTGCGGGTGATGGCCAACCTGGTCACCGACGACGACGCCGACTGGGTGGCGCGGGCCTGGCGCGGCGGCGGGCGGTTGTCGCGGCTAATCGATCGCCGAACGCCGTTCAGCTGACTTCCGTTCGCGAACTGGGGGTACCTCCCGCTTGCGGGGGAACGCAAAAGCCCCTATTTCGTAGCCGAATTGGGGCTTTTGTGTCTGCTCGCGGTATCAATCCCATTGACATGTATCAGGGCGCTTGATATATCTAAGGACATGACTCAACCAGTGGATTTCGAATTCGAAAGCGCCTATCGCGGTGAATCCGCCCAATTCGGCGAGGGCGCGCGCCCACCGTGGAGCATCGGCGCCCCGCAACCCGAGCTGGCCGCCCTGATCGAGCAGGGCAAGTTCCACGGCGACGTGCTGGACGTGGGCTGCGGGGAGGCCGCGATCTCGCTGGCGCTGGCCGAGCGGGGATACACGACGGTGGGACTGGACCTGTCGCCCACCGCGATCGACCTGGCCCGGCGCGAGGCCGCGAAGCGGGGGCTGACCAACGTCACCTTCCAGGTGGCCGACATCAGCGACTTCACCGGTTTTGACGGGCGGTTCGGCACCATCGTCGACTCGACGTTGTTCCACTCGATCCCGGTCGAGGCACGCGAGGGCTACCAGGAGTCGATCCAGCGGGCCGCCGCACCCGGCGCCTCCTACTTCGCCCTGGTCTTCGACAGGGCCGCGGTGCCCGGGGGCCCGATCAACGCCGTCACCGCCGACGAGCTGCGCGACGTGGTGTCCAAGTACTGGGTCGTCGACGAGATCAGGCCGGCGCGCATCTACGCCAAGATCAACCTGCCCGCGGACATTCCGGGCATCCCGTTCGTCGACGTGCGCGACGAGCCCGACGGCCGCAAGTCGGTGGGGGCCTGGCTGCTCTCCGCGCACCTGGGCTCCTAGAACAAACCAGGTGTATAGTCCGGCTAATGAAGGCTTCGAGGCTGGCTTCTCTCATCGCCATGGCGGGCGCCGCTGTCGCACTGGCGGCGCCCGCGCAGGCCGATGACTACGACTACGTGTTCAAGAGCACGGTGAACAGGTTCGGTGTGTACGGTCCGCAGGACCAGCTCGCCTGGTTGGCGAAGATCAGTTGTGAACGGATCGGCCGGGGCGTGGACGGCGACCCGTACAAGTCCGCCAACTTCGTCCAGCACAACCTGCCCCGGGGCACCACCGAGGGCCAGGCGTTCCAGTTCCTGGGCGCCGCGATCGACCACTACTGCCCCGACCAGGTGGGCTTCATCCAGCGGGCGGGCCAGTAAGTCTCGGCACTAGGCCGGCTTGTAGCCGGCGTGCAGCGCCACGATGCCGCCGGTCAGATTGCGCCAGCGCACCGCCGACCACCCGGCCGCTGAAATGCGGTGCGCCAGCGTCGGCTGATCGGGCCAGGCCCTGATCGACTCCGCGAGGTACACGTAGGCGTCGGGGTTGGACGACACCGCCCGCGCCACCCTCGGCAGCGCCCGCATCAGGTACTCCTTGTAGACGGTGGCGAACAGCCCGTTGGTGGGCGTGGAGAATTCGCACACCACCAACCGGCCGCCGGGCCGGGTGACGCGGAACATCTCGCGCAGCGCCGCCTGCTGGTCGGCCACGTTGCGCAACCCGAAGCTGATGGTGACCGCGTCGAACACCCCGTCGCCGAACGGCAGCTTGGTGGCGTCACCGGCGACCTTCGGCACCTGGCGACCCGCACCCGCCGCGAGCATCCCGACCGAGAAATCGGCAGCCACGCACCACGCCCCGGATTTCCTCAGCTCCACGGTCGACACCGCGGTGCCCGCGGCCAGGTCCAGCACCCGCTGGCCCGGGCCGAGCCGCAGCGCCGAACGGGTGGCCCGCCGCCAGTACCGGTCCTGCCCCAGCGACAGCACCGTGTTGGTCACGTCGTAACGGCGGGCGACGCCGTCGAACATCGACGCGACGTCCCGGGGGTTCTTGTCCAACGCCGCGCGACTCACTCGCACGACGCTACCGGGTCAATACTGCCGGTACCTTCGCTGGACGTGTTCCTGGCGGACCCTGATCTGCTCTCGGCGCTCCTCGGGGGTGACGGCGCGGGTGGTCGCCGGAAGGTGTTGCCGCACGTCGGCCAGCGGCACCTTGGTGACCGTCGCCTTCGGCAATTGGTCCGGTGGCGTGGAGTACGTCCACCGCAGGGCCAGAAACCCGCCGCGGTGCCCGGCGGTGTCGAGCCAGTTCGGCACGCCGGGATCGGTCTCGGCGACCACGTAGCGGACGGTCCCGTCCGGGTCCGGCTCGGCCTGAAACCCGTTCAGGCTGCTGATGTGGTTGGCGTAATCGAGCGACTCGCCCCACAGGTTGGACAGGTGGAAGCCCATGTAGGCCGGTGCCACCGGGACGACCACCTCGATGAGCAGGGCCTCGCCGGGCTCGAGGTCGAACACGCCGCCGGAGTAGATGTTGGTGCTCTGGCCGCCGCCCATGGCGAGGTTGGCGAGCGCCGGCTCGTTGAGGGCGTTGCGCGGCATGAGGGTGAACCCGTCGCCGTTTTTGTCCCCGTGCGCCTCCAACACCACGTCGTAAAACTCGTTCCAGAACCGCATCTGGTTTTCGACGATCGTGCCGACGCGACGCAGGCGATCGGCCGCGGCGGCCGGGTCGATCGGCGCCGGGCGGGCGCCCTCCTTGCCCACCTGGACGATGTGCAGCTCGGGCGATTCCTCGCGTGCCCAGTCGTGAAAGAGCATGCGCGCGATCAGGAATCGAGCCGTTTGGGCGCCGTCTTCGGTGGCCGTCGCGATGAAGTTGCCGGTGTGGCCGGCCGGCCGCCGGGGAGCCAGCAGGATCTCGAAGCGGCCGTCGTCGTCGACGGCGAGGTCGGCGAGATCCAACGATCCGGTGACGGCGCGCCCGCCCGGGACGAGTTCGGCGAGGCTGCCGGTGTCCCCGGTGTACACGGTGTGGGCCTCAAAGATGATGTACTGCGGCGGCTTTCGGCCTTCCCCGGCGGCGAGCCGGCCGCGCACCCGGTAGTCCCGGGCGCCGTCGATCGCGGCCGAGAGGTACAGCGCGTCGGCGTTGTCGATGGTGGCCTTGTCGAGCGGTTGGATGGCGCGCCGGAAGTACGGGAAGTCGGGATCCTCGAAGAACGCCCGCTCGATGGCGCTGAACACGAAGCCGAGCAGGTAGCGGTGCCCCTCCGCCAGGCCCTGCTCGGTCGGCGGTGGCGCGTGCAGCTCTTCGGAGTCGACGGCGTCGCGGGCCCGGTTGAGGGCGTCGATCATGTCCGCCCAGGCCGCCCGGAGTTCGGCCCGGGTTGATTCAGTGGACATTCGCGTCCTCTCCTTCGGTGTCCCAGTGGTATTCGTCGAACAGGGCGGCCAGGCGGGTGTGGATAAG